>NZ_JBJZOH010000001.1:0-565873 GCF_047200595.1 Streptomyces sp. MS19
GTGGGCCGGGGGGCCCGCCCGTCCCCTCCCCCCCCCCCCCCCGCGGGGTCGGCCGGTCAGCGGCCGGTCACTCGCCGCCGCCGAAGGCCGCGTCGAAGGACGCGGTGGGCGCGGGCCAGTCGTACGACTTCAGCCGGGCGAGCGCCTCGGGGGCGCCGGCCAGGCGGTCCATCCCGGCGTCCTCCCACTCCACGGAGATCGGGCCCTCGTAGCCGATCGCCCGCAGCATGCGGAAGACGTCCTCCCACGCCACGTCGCCGTGCCCGGCGGAGACGAAGTCCCAGCCGCGCCGCGGGTCGCCCCAGGGCAGGTGCGAGCCGAGGCGGCCGTTGCGGCCGTCGAGGCGGCGGCGGGCCTCCTTGCAGTCCACGTGGTAGATCCGGTCGCGGAAGTCGTACAGGAAGTTGACCGGGTCGAGGTCCTGCCACACGAAGTGGCTCGGGTCGAAGTTCAGGCCGAACGCGGGACGGTTGTCCACGGCGTCGAGCGCCTGCTTGGTCGTCCAGTAGTCGTACGCGATCTCGCTGGGGTGCACCTCGTGGGCGAAGCGCACGCCCTCGGCGTCGAAGACGTCGAGGATCGGGTTCCAGCGCTCGGCGAAGTCCTCGTAGCCGCGCTCGATCATGCCGGGCGGCACGGGCGGGAACATCGCGACGAGGTGCCAGATCGACGAGCCGGTGAAGCCGATGACGGTGTCCACGCCGAACGCGGCGGCCGCGCGCGCCGTGTCGGCGATCTCCTTGGCGGCGCGCTGCCGTACGCCCTCGGCCTCGCCGTCGCCCCAGATGCGGGCGGGCAGGATGCCGTGGTGGCGCTCGTCGATCGGGTTGTCGCAGACGGCCTGGCCGACGAGGTGGTTGGAGATGGCGAAGCACTCCAGGCCGTACTTCTCCAGCAGGGCGCGGCGGCCGGCCACGTAGTCGGGCTCGGCCAGCGCACGGTCGACCTCGAAGTGGTCGCCCCAGCATGCGAGTTCGAGACCGTCGTAGCCGAAGTCGCGGGCGAGCCGGCAGACCTCCTCGAAGGGCAGGTCGGCCCACTGGCCGGTGAACAGGGTGAACTTGCGGGACATGTCGTTCTCCTTCCCCGGGCGGGGCTACGCCTCGGGGGCGGTGGGTACGGGCGTGAGGACAGCGTTCTTGGCGGCGCTCTCCTCGATGGCGGCGAGGACGCGCTGGACCCGCAGCCCGTCCTCGAAGGACGGCTCGGGCCGCGTGCCCCCGGCGATGGCGTGCACGAGGTCGCGCGCCTGGTGGGCGAAGCTGTGCTCGTAGCCGAGGCCGTGGCCCGGGGGCCACCAGCCCTCCAGGTACGGGTGGTCCGGCTCCGTCACCAGGATGCGGCGGAAGCCGCTCTCCGCGGCCGGCAGCGTGTGGTCGTGGAACTCCAGTTCGTTCAGGCGCTCCAGGTCGAACGCGAGGGCGCCGTCCGAGCCGTTCAGCTCGACCGCGAGTGCGTTCTTGCGGCCGGTGGCGAACCGGCTCGCCTCAAGGGAGGCCAGCGCCCCTGACGCGAGCCGGCCGCCGATCAGGGCGGCGTCGTCCACCGTGACCTCACCGCGGCGGGTGGGGTCGTCCGGCAGCGGCCGTTCCTTCACGAAGGTCTCGACCTGCGCGGAGACCGAGACCAGCGCCTCGCCCGTCAGGTAGTGGGCGAGGTCGATGATGTGCGCCCCCAGGTCGCCGAGCGCGCCGGAGCCCGCCGCCTCCTTGCGCAGCCGCCACACCAGCGGGCCGTCCGGGTCCACGCCCCAGTCCTGGAGGTAGCGCAGCCGGATGTGGCGCAGGGTGCCGATGCGGCCCTCGGCGACGAGTTTGCGCGCCAGGGTCAGGGCGGGCACCCGGCGGTAGTTGAAGCCGACCATGGCGATCTGGCCGCGCGCCTCGGCGGCGCGGGCCGCCGCCACCATGGCCTCGGCCTCGGCCACCGTGTTGGCGAGCGGCTTCTCGCACAGCACGTGCTTGCCGGCCTCCAGGGCGGCGATGGCGATCTCGGCGTGGCTGTCACCCGGGGTGCAGATGTCCACGAGATCGACGTCGTCGCGTGCGATGAGGGCGCGCCAGTCCGTCTCGGCCGCGGCCCACCCGTGGCGGGCGGCGGCGGCCGACACGGCGTCCGCGTCACGCCCGCACACGGCGGCCATGACGGGGGTGCGCGGCAGGTCGAAGGCCCGGCCGACGGAGCGCCAGCCCTGTGAGTGGGCCGCGCCCATGAAGGCGTAGCCGACCATGCCGACGCCGAGCGGGGGTGCGGGGGTGGTTTTCGGCATCTGTTCCCTGTCCGTAGCGAGGATCATCCGTCAGTTCCGGGCCGGCCCGGTCCGGGCCGGCGCGCGAAGTCCGTCAGTTGAAGCCGGTCGGCAGGTACTGCTCGACGTTGTCCCTGGTGACGACGGCGGAGTACAGGGTGATGGAGGACGGGATCTCGAACTCGGCGAGACCGCCGATCCCCCTGGCCTGGCCGAGGGCGCGGGCGAGGTCGATCGCCGAGGCGGCCATGGTCGGCGGGTACAGGACGGTGGCCTTCAGCACGGAGTTGTCCGCCTGGATGGCCTCCATCGCGTGCCGGGAGCCGGCGCCGCCGACCATGATGAACTCGTCGCGGCCCGCCTGCTCGATGGCGCGCTCGGCACCGACGCCCTGGTCGTCGTCGTGGTTCCAGATGGCGTTGAACTCCGGGACGGCCTGGAGCAGGCCGGCCATCACCTCCTGGCCCGACTCGACGGTGAACTCGGCGGCCTGCCGGGCGACCTTCTCGATGTTCGGGTAGTTGGCGAGTGCGTCGTCGAAGCCCTGGGTGCGCTCGCCGGTCAGCGCCAGGTTGTCGGGGCCCGACAGCTCGACCACGCGGGCGTTCGGGACGTCGCGCAGCTGCTCGCCGATGAAGTGGCCCGCGTTCAGGCCCATGCCGTAGTTGTCGCCGCCGATCCAGCAGCGGTAGGACTGCGGCGAGTCGAAGATGCGGTCCAGGTTGATGACCGGTATGCCCGCGTCCATGGCGGTGCGGCCGATCTGGGTCAGCGACCTGCCGTCGGCGGGCAGGATGACGAGGACGTCGACCTGGTCGTTGATCAGCGCCTCGATCTGGCCGATCTGCTGGGCGGTGTCGTTGGAGCCCTCGGTGATGTTCAGCGTGACGTCCGGGTACTCCTCGGCCCGGCGCCTGGCCTGCTCGTTGATCGCGTTGAGCCAGCCGTGGTCGGCCTGGGGGCCGGCGAAGCCGATGGTGACCGGCGCGCCCGACTCCTCGTCGGTGACGGCGGCCTGGGTCGCCTCCTCGTCACCGCCGTCGCTGGTGTCGTTGCTGGTGCAGGCGCTGAGGACGACGCCGGACGCGGCGGCGGCGCCGCCGAACAGCAGGCCGCGGCGGCTGGGGCGGGGCAGAGATCTCATGGTGTGGCCTTCCGTGCGGGACAGGAAATCGGTAACGGTCGTGCGGGGTGCGGAGGTCATGGGGCGGTGCGTGGGGGTGCGGGGCCGGCTGGGACACGTGGGCAAAGGGGGGGTGCGGTGCCGGGGCGCCGGCGGGCGTGCCCGGTGGTGCGTCAGGTCTGCCCGAACGGGGTGCGGCGCTGGAGGAGTACGGCGACGATGATGATCGCGCCCTTGGCGATCTGCTGGGACGAGCTCTCCAGGTTGTTGAGGATGAAGAGGTTGGTGATGGTGGTGAACACCAGGACACCGAGGACGGAGCCGATGATGGTGCCCCGGCCGCCGGTGAGCAGCGTGCCGCCGATGATCGCGGCGGCGATGGCGTCGAGTTCGTAGAGGTTGCCGTTGGTGTTCTGGCCGGAGCCGGAGAGCGCGACGAGCATGAAGGCCGCGATGCCGCAGCAGATGCCGGACAGGGCGTAGATCATGAGGCGCTGGCGCTTCACCGAGATGCCGGCGAGGCGGGCGGCCTCGGCGTTGCCGCCGATGGCGACGGTGCGGCGGCCGAACGTCGTGCGGTTGAGGACGAGCCAGCCGAGCGCGACGACGGCGGCGAAGATGATCGCCAGCGGCGGGACGCCGAGGACGTACGAGTCGCGGTTGGTGAGGTCAAGGACCGAGTCGACGGTGACGATCTGCGTGTTGCCGCCGGTGATCTGGAGGGCGAGGCCGCGCGCCGAGGCGAGCATCGCGAGGGTGGCGATGAACGGGACCATCGGGCCGTACGCGATGAGCGTGCCGTTCACGAGTCCGCAGCCGAGGCCGACGAGCAGGGCCGTGAAGAGCATGCCCCAGAAGCCGAACTCCTGGGTGGCGACGGTGGTGCACCACACGGAGGCGAGCGCCACGATGGCGCCGACGGACAGGTCGATGCCGCCGCTGATGATGACGAAGGTGACGCCGACGGTCACGACGCCGATGACCGACGCCTGGGTCAGGATCAGCTGGACGTTGCCCGTGTCGAGGAACTGGTCGGGCTTGGTGATCGCGCCGACGACGCACAGGGCGGCGAGAACGCCGAGCAGCGACAGGGTCTGGACGTTGAACAGGCCGCCCAGCTGGACGCGGCCGCGCGGGCCGCCGGTGCCCGGGGACTTCCCGCCCGGCTGCGGCGCGGGCGCGTCGAGCGCGGGCTCGGCGGCCGGGGAGGCGGGTTCGGAGGTGGCGCCGTGGGTCACGCCGGGCTCCCTTCCATGACGAGATCGAGGACCCGGTGCTCGTCGAGCTCCCGGGCGGGTGCGGTGTGGACGACGGTGCCTTCGCGCAGGACGAGCACCCGGTCGGCGAGGCCGAGGACCTCCGGGATCTCGCTGGAGACCAGGAGCACGGCGACACCGTCGTCGGCGAGGCGGCGGATGAGTGCGTACAGCTCGGCCCGCGCGCCCACGTCGACGCCCCGGGTGGGCTCGTCGAGGAGCAGGACCTTGCATTCGCGCAGCAGCCAGCGGGCGAGGACCGCCTTCTGCTGGTTGCCGCCGGAGAGGGTGCGGATCTGGACGTCGGGGTTGTCGGGTCGCAGGGACAGTTCGGTGGTGCGGGCCCGTGCGGCGGCGCGTTCGCCGGAGCGGTTGAGCCAGCCGCCGCGGGCGAAGCGTGACAGGGAGGAGATGGACACGTTGCGCGTCACCGAGTCGAGGAGGAACAGGCCCTGGGCCTTGCGCTCCTCGGGGGCGAGGCCGAGCCCGGCCCGTACGGCGGAGGTGACGCTGCCGGGGCGCAGCCGCCTGCCCGCCACGGTGACGTGGCCCGCGTCGGGGCGGCGGGCGCCGTAGACGGTCTCCAGGATCTCGGAGCGGCCCGAGCCGACGAGACCGGCGAGGCCGACGATCTCCCCGGGGTACACGTCGAGGTCCACGGGCGCGAACTCCCCGGCGCGCGTGAGGCCTTCGATGCGCAGCACGGGTTCGGCGGCGGGCGGGGCCCCGGCGGGGCGGTCGGGGAAGACCTGGTCGGTGTCGCGCCCGGTCATGAGGGCGACGACCTCCCGGGTGGGCGTGGACTTCGCCGGGAGGTTGCGGGCGACGGCGCGGCCGTCCTTCAGGACGGTGACGCGGTCGCCGATGCGGCGGATCTCCTCCAGGCGGTGCGAGATGTAGACGACGGCGACGCCGTCGGCGGTGAGGTCGGCGACGATGCGGAAGAGGTTGTTCACCTCGTCCGGGTCGAGGACGGCGGACGGCTCGTCCATCACGATCAGCCTGACGTCGTGCGACAGGGCGCGGGCCATGCTGACGATCTGCTTGCCGGCCGCGGAGAGTGTCGCGACGATGCGGTCGGGGCTGATCTCGGGGTGGCCGAGGCGGGCGAGCAGGGCGGCGGTGGTCTGCCGGGCGGCGCCGCGGCGGACGAATCCGGCGCGGGCGTTCTCGTGGCCGAGGTGGACGTTCTCGGCGACGGAGAGGTGCTCGACCAGGTCGAGCTCCTGGTAGATGGTGGCGATGCCGAGGCTCATGGCGCTGGTGGGGCGCAGGAGTTGGACGGGCTCGCCGTTCCAGGCTATCTCGCCCTCGTCGGGCCGGTGTGCGCCCGAGATCACCTTGATGAGCGTGGACTTGCCGGCGCCGTTCTGCCCGAGCAGGCAGTGGACCTCGCCCGGCAGCACGTCGAGGTCGACGCCGTCGAGCGCCCGGACGCCGGGGAACGACTTGGTGATTCCGGTCAGGGTGAGTATCGGTGGTGGCGCGCTTGCCATTGCTGGGCCTCCTGGCGGCTGTGCGGGGCGCTGCGCTGTCGCGGTCCGCCGTGCGGCGGGTGTGTCGCCGCGTGGCGGTGGTGTACGGGGTGGTGCGTGTGTCCGGCGGCCGGGCGGGTACGCGGCTCGTACGGGCCGGGGCCGGGGCACGGTGATGCGGATGATGCGGGATGGTGCGGTGGTGCCAGGGCCAGCTGTCGTGCGCTGGGTGCTGCGGCTTGCCGGTGCCGCCGCGGACGAGGGGTGCGCGCCCGGGAGGTGCCGGTGGTGCGGTCGTGCCCTGTGGTGGGGTCCTGCCTGTGGTGCGGTCCTGCGGGATCTCGCCGTTCCGCGGGTGTGGTGCTCGGCGGCGGAACGTGAGGTGGTGCCTTGTTGTCGTGGTGGGCGGGGATGTCACCACTCCCGCGGCGCGCGGCTCGTGCCGGGGAGGAAGTGGCGTTGCGCGATGTGCTGTTGCGCGTGTGTGCTGTTGTGACGCCGGAGACGGCGGGCTGGTGCGGGTCCTGCTGGTTGTACGTGTACTGCTGGTGACGCGGATACTGCCGGTGGTGCTGGTTGTGCGGGTGGTTCGGGTTCTGTTGGTGGTACGGATCGGTGCTGTCGGTCATGTCGCGGGGCCGGCCGCCGGGGCCGGGGCGGAGCTCAGGTCGGCGTGTAGCTGAAGAGGTGGTCGCTGATCAGGCGGGCGGCGCCCGTCACCCCGGCGGCGGGGCCGAGTTCGCCGAGGACGATGGGCAGGTTCCCGGTGGCGAGGGGCAGCGACTGCCGGTACACCTGTGTGCGGATGCTGGCGAGCAGCGTGTGGCCGAGGCCGGTCACGCCGCCGCCGATCACGACGAGCGCGGGGTTGAAGAAGCTGACGAGGCCCGCGATCACCTGCCCGGTGCGGCTGCCGCCCTGCCGGATCAGGTCGAGCGAGGCGACGTCGCCCGCCGCCACGGCGGCCGCGACGTCGGCGGCGGTCAGCTCACCGCTCGCCGCGAGCCTGGCCGCCAGTTCGGCCGACCTGCCCTCCCGGGCGGCGGTCTCGGCGTCACGCGCGAGCGCGGCGCCGCCGAAGTGCGCCTCCAGGCAGCCCCGGTTGCCGCAGGGGCACTGCCGCCCCTCGGCCTCCACCTGGATGTGCCCGATGTCGCCCGCGCTGCCGGTGGCGCCGCGGTGGACCCGTCCGGCCACGACCACGCCGCAGCCGATGCCGGTGCCGATCTTCACGCAGATGAAGTCCTGCACGGAGTGGGCCACCCCGGCGTGCTGCTCGCCGAGCGCCATGAGGTTCACGTCGTTGTCGACCATGACGGGGCAGCCCAGCTCCTGGCTGAGCGCCTCGCGGACCGGGAAGCCGTCCCAGCCGGGCATGATCGGCGGTGCGACCGGGACGCCGTCGGGGAAGCGCACGGGTCCCGGCACACCGATCCCGGCGCCGTCGAAGCGGTCGGCGAGACCCGCGTCGCGCAGTTTCGCGGCCATGCCGAGGACCTGCTCGAAGACCGCGACCGGTCCCTCGCGCACGTCCATCGGCTCGGTGAGGTGCCCGAGGATCTCCAGCTCGGGACCGGTGACGGCCACGTCGATGGAGGTCGCGCCGATGTCCACGGCGAGGAAGCGCAGCTGCGGCGCGAGCCGGACGTTGTGCGACCTGCGTCCGCCGCGCGAGGCGGCGAAGCCGTCGCCGACGACCAGGCCCGTCTGGAGCAGCCGGTCCACCTCGACGGCCAGCTTCGAGCGGGACAGCTCGATGTGGTCGCCGAGTTGGGCGCGCGAGCTGGGGCCGCCGTCGCGCAGCAGCCGCAGCAGTCTCGCCTGGTGGGAGTTCGCGGGACGAGCGGTCATCCGCCTCATCTGCCCCTCCCGCCACCGTCGGCCTCGGTTCCCGGCGGCGTCGAGATCCCCCGCCGGGCTTGCGAGGGGAACATAGCAGCGTGTCTCCGGGCTGGGAAGAACTTCGGCACGATTCAGTTGGACTTTTTCCTCTGGCAGGACAAAGCCTGCCGTCGGGCCCTCCGGACGACCGCCGCCGCGCGTACCGGCGGGACCCGTCCGTGGTGGTGCCGGCGCGGGGGCCGGGCGGGGGCCGGGCGGGGAGGGCCGTTCGGGTTTGACGTGAGGCCGGGGAAAGCGGGTAGGCGTACGCCCAGCGCCGCCCGGACCGGGCGGCACCGTAAACTCACGCCGAGAAGTGAAGATCGAACAAGGGCCGCAGGAGGCGCTGGCGTTTCACACCACGGCCCAGGAATCCTGCCCTTCGGGAATTGAGCCTTATGCGACGTACAGGTGTGCTGAAACGTGCCCTCACCTCCCGGGAACGGCCCGCCCAGTCGGCGAGACCACCGCTCGTCCGGGAACTCCTGCTCGTGACCGTTCTCTACGCCGCCTACAAATACGGCCGGCGGGTGGCCAACGGCCAGTTCGCCGACGCGTACGACAACGCGGAGCACGTCTGGAACCTGGAGCGCTTCCTGCACCTTCCCCACGAGGGCCGGGTCCAGGATCTCCTGCTGCACTTCGAACCGGTCATCCGCACGATCAACGTGTATTACGCCACGGTGCATTTCCCCGCCATGGCGCTCTTCCTCGTCTGGATGTTCTGGCGCCGCCCCGGCCACTATCTCTGGGTGCGCTGGGTGCTCACCTGGCTGACGGCCGCCGCGCTGGTGCTGCACCTCCTGGTGCCGCTGGCGCCGCCCCGCCTCTTCCACACGAGCGGGCTGATGGACACCAGCATGGTGTACGGCCCGGCCGTGTACGGGAAGCCCGAGGGCGACTCGATGTCCAACCAGTTCGCGGCCATGCCGTCGCTGCACGTCGGCTGGGCGCTGGTCATCGCGATCGCCTTGATCGTGTCGAGCCGCACGCGGCTGCGCTGGCTGTGGCTGCTGCACCCGGCGGTCACGATCCTGGCCGTCGTCGGCACCGGGCACCACTACTGGATGGACGGCATCGTCGCGGCCTCCTTCCTCGGGATCATCCTGCTGGTGCTCAAGCCGCCGAGGCGGGACCTGCCCGCGCCCGGCAGCGAACCGGCGCCCGAGCGCGCCACCGTCCCGGCCGCCGCGGGGGCGCTCCGGACGTCCGCGGCGCGGACCCCCGCCGCCGCCCGCCCGCAGGCGGACCTCGTCCACCGCGACGGCTAGGCCGTGGCGCGGGGCCGGGCCCCGGGGAACGGTGTGGTCCCGTTCCCCGGGGCCCGCTCTTCTCCGCGCGCGGGCCGGTCCGTGCCGCACACCGAGGCGGAGCACGGACATCCGCCCGAATGCGACCGTGCGCCGTCCGATGCCCTCATCCCACGGCCTTCCCGCGCCGCGTTCTCCGGGCGTCCCGGCGGGCGGGAAAATGTCACCGAGAGGCCGCCGGAACGCGCCGGAAAAGCCGCGCCCGGCCCCTTTTTCCCGCCCCGGGACACGCCTCAGGCCCCGCTTCCGTCACAGCTTTTCCCGTCCTCCGAGTTTTCCCTTCCGCCGCCCGCCGGGTCCCCCTTCCTTGCACCCCGCCCGTAACGCCGGAAGCCCCCTCGGGCGCACCGGCGCACCCCTCACGCGCCCCCGGTGCGCACCTTGCCGAGCGCGATTCCGCGCCCCTATGGTGGGTCCGCTCTGACAACTCCCTTGCCAGGGACGGAAATAGATGGGCGACAGGGCCTCGTGTGCCCAAGGAGGGGACCGCCCGTGACCACCCGTGGACGCCACCGCCGCTACCGGCCGAACGCCGTCTCCCGCGCCTCGCTCACCGTGACCGCCTCGGGCGCCGGGCTCGCGCTGCCGCTGATCAGCGCGAGCGGCGCGTCCGCCGCCTCCGAGGACACCTGGGACCGGGTGGCCGAGTGCGAGAGCAGCGGCCGGTGGGACATCGACACAGGGAACGGCTTCTACGGCGGCCTCCAGTTCCAGCAGAGCACCTGGGAGGCGTTCGGGGGCACGCGGTACGCCGCGCGCGCCGACCTCGCCACGAGGGAGCAGCAGATCGCGGTCGCGGAGGAGGTGCTGGAGGGCCAGGGCCCCGGCGCCTGGCCCGCGTGCTCGGGCCAGGCAGGCCTGGCCAGGGGCGGCCCCGCGCCGTTCGCGGCGCCGGAACCGGCACCGGAGCAGACCGAGGCCCCGGAGCGGGCGGAGGCACGGCCCGCGACCGCGCAGGCCACCGCCGTCCCGGCGCGGCCGGCGCAGGAGGCGGGCCGCTACCGGGTGGTCAGCGGCGACACCCTGTCGGGCATCGCGGCCACGCAGGGCGTGCGCGGCGGATGGCAGTCGCTCTACGAGCTGAACCGGCAGGTCGTGGGCGGCGACCCCGACCTGATCTTCCCCGGCCAGCGGCTGGCGCTACAGGCCGCGTCGGCCCCGGGGGCGGCCGAGCCCGCCGAGGAGGCCGAACGGGAGGCCGAGGCCGAGGCCGAGAGCGGCGACGAGGCGGCGGAGGCCGCGGCACAGGCGGAGGCCGAGGAGGCCGAACGGGCCGCCGCCGAGGAGGCGGAGGCGGCAGCGGCCGCCGAGGCCGAGGCGGCCGAGCAGGCGGCGGCGGAACAGGAGGCGGCGGAACGCGCAGCCGCGGAACGCGAGGCGGCCGAACGCGAGGCCGCTGAGCGGGAAGCCGCCGAGGCCGCGGAACGCGAGCGCGCCGCGCAGGCCGCCGCCTGGAGCGCGCCCGTGAACGCCGGCCTCGGCACCGCCTACCACGCCACCGGCAGTTCCTGGTCCCGCGGCTACCACACGGGCGTCGACTTCCCCGTCGCCACCGGCACCACGGTCAAGTCCGTCGCGGCAGGCGAGGTCGTCTCCGCCGGCTGGGCCGGGTCGTTCGGCTACGAGGTGATCGTCCGGCACGCCGACGGCCGCTACAGCCAGTACGCCCACCTGTCGGCCATCTCCGTCTCGGCGGGGCAGCCCGTCAGCGGCGGCCAGCGCCTCGGCCGGTCCGGCTCGACGGGCAACTCCAGCGGCCCGCACCTCCACTTCGAGATCCGCACGGGCCCCGGCTTCGGCTCGGACATCGACCCGCTGGCGTACCTCCGCGGAAAGGGCGTCTCCATCTGACCGCCGCCGCACGGCCCGACCCGTATCAGGACAGATGCTCTAGTAACCCCACGACCGGGGGACGTCGAGCCCGCGTTTCCTTCCCTCACCAGGCACCGGGTCGTTAGGCTCGACCGTCTGGGGGCCAAACCGCGCACGCGCAGGGGACTTTGGAGGCGCCGATGGAACGACCCGGCTGGGCGCCGCAGGGCATCGACCTCACCGTGCCAAGCGTCTCGCGGATGTACGACTACTACCTCGGCGGCTCCCACAACTTCGCCGCGGACCGCGCCGCCGCCCGCAAGGCGATCGCGGCGTTCCCCGGCCTGCCGAAGATCATGCAGGCGAACCGGGCGTTCATGCGCCGCGCCGTCCGGTACGCCGTCGCCGACGGCGTCACCCAGTTCCTCGACATCGGCTCGGGCATCCCGACCTTCGGGAACGTCCACGAGGTCGCCCGCGCCGCCGACCCCGCCGCCCGCGTCCTGTACGTGGACAACGACCCGGTCGCCGTCGCGCACAGCCGCGCCGTCCTGGCGGGTGACGAGCGGGCGGGCATCGCCGCGGCCGACTTCCGCGACCCCGCGTCCGTCCTCGGCTGCGCGGAGGCGGAACGGCTGCTCGACCTGCGGCGGCCCGTCGCCCTGCTGCTCGTCGCCCTGCTGCACTTCCTGCCCGACGAGGAGAAGCCGGAGGGACACGTGGCCGCGCTCCGGGACGCCCTCGCACCAGGCAGCCTGCTGATCCTGACCCACGCCACCACCGAGGCCGGGCTCGCCACCCACGAGCAGGGTGCGGAGCTGAGCGACGTGTACCGGCGCGGCGGCGCGACGCTCGTGATGCGCGGCAGGGCCGCGACCGAGCGGTTCTTCGACGGCTTCGCGCTGGTCAAGCCCGGCCTCGTCCCCCTGCCGGAGTGGCGCCCCGACGGGCCCGCCGACGAGGAGGACCCGGTGGCGGCCGCGGGTTTCGCCGGCGTGGGGCGCAAGGCGTGAACCCGCCGACCGGGCCCCTCGGCCCGCACGAGCACGGCGCGGGCGGCGAACCGCCGGACGGGCTGCGCCGGTTCGCCCGCATCTGGTGCCGCGCGGTCTACGCGGACACGGCCACCTCGATGACCAGGGCCGAGTTCGAGGAGCTGATGGCCGGACTGACCCGCAGGCTCGCCGACGCGCTGCGCGCCCGCCCGTTCGACCCGTCGCCGGGCCGCGCCGTGGGCGAGGCGCTGGTGGCGGCGCACTGCACCGTGCCCGAGGCGCTGCCCCGCGTCCTCGGCGTCGTGGACGCCTACCTGCCGCTGTACTGCTCCGATCCCGCCGAGCTGCCGGCCGACGAGGCGCGCGCCCGCAGCACACGGCTCCAGCACGCCATCGCCGCCGGGTACGCCGCCGCGCTCCAGGAGCGCACGCGCGCCGAGCAGGAGGCGCTGTCCCGTGCGGCGCTCAGCGCGCAGCGGGAGACAGCCCGCGCGCTGCACGAGAGCGAGACGCGCTTCCGCGCCGTCTTCAAGGACGCCGCGCTCGGCATCGCGCTGGCGGACATGAGCGGGCGCGTGCTGGACGTGAACGACGCGCTGGCCCGGATGTTCGGCGGCTCGGAGCACCATGTGCGCAGCCGTTCCATCCTGGAGTGGACGCATCCCGAGGACCCGCCGGAGGTGTGGCGGATGCAGCGGGAGCTGATGCGGGGCGAGCGCGAGCACTTCCAGGTCGAGAAGTCGTACGGCCGCACGGACGGCACCGTCCTGTGGACCAACCTGACGGTCTCCCTGCTGCGGGCGGCGAACGGCGAGCCGCGCTACATGCTCGCGATGATGGAGGACGTCTCCGAGCGGCGCCTGCTCAACCTGCGGCTGCGCTACCAGGCGACGCACGACGCGCTCACCGACCTGCCCAACCGCTCGCTGTTCTTCGAGCGCCTGGAGCAGGCGCTCTCCCGGGCCTCCGACACCGCCCGCATCGGCCTGTGCTACCTCGACCTCGACGGCTTCAAGGCGGTGAACGACAGCCTGGGCCACGCCGTCGGCGACCAGCTGCTGATCGCCGTGGCCGAGCGGCTGCACGACTGCGCGTCGGGCCCCGGGCAGATGCTCGCGCGGATCGGGGGCGACGAGTTCGTGGCCCTCGTCCTGGACCCGCCGTCGCCCGAGACCGTGACGGAGCTGGCGGAACGCGCCCTGTACGCGCTGTCCACACCGGTGGACGTCGGCGGCCGCGAGCTGATGGTGCGGGCCAGCATCGGCGTCGTGGAGGGCCCGGCGCGGCACCTCAGCTCGGCCGAGATGCTGCGCAGCGCGGACATCACCATGTACCGCGCGAAGGCGGAGGGCGGCAACAGGTACGCCGTCGCCGACCCCGACTCGGACGCGCGCGCCATCAGCAGGCACCACCTCACCCACCACCTGCCCGCCGCGCTGAAGGGCGCCGAGTTCTTCATCGAGTACCAGCCGCTGGTGAAGATGGAGGACGGCAGCCTGGAGGGCGCCGAGGCGCTGGTGCGCTGGAGCCACCCCCGGCACGGCGTGCTGGGCCCCGACCGCTTCATCCCGCTCGCCGAGCACACGGGCCTGATCGTGCCGCTGGGCCGCTGGGTGCTCCAGGAGGCGGTGCGGCAGGCGTGCCAGTGGCAGGTCCGCGGCATCGGCGGCCCGCGTCCGCTGAAGGTCAACGTCAACCTGTCGCCGCGGCAGCTGCACCACCCGGAGCTGGTGGAGGACACCATCTCGGTGCTGGAGGAGGCCGGGCTGCCGCCCAGCTCGCTGTGCCTTGAGGTGACCGAGACGGCGATGATCCGCGCGGACGAGAACGAGCTGCGGCCCCTGCGCGAGCTGGCCGACCTCGGCGTCGGCATCGCGCTGGACGACTTCGGCACCGGCTACTCGAACCTCGCCAACCTCCGGCGCCTCCCGGCCAGCACGCTCAAGCTCGACCGCTCCTTCACACTCGGCCTCCAGCGGGCGCCGGCCGACCCCGTGGACCTCAAGATCGTCGAGGGCATCGTGTCGCTGGCGCACACGCTGGAGCTGTCCGTGACCGTGGAGGGCGTCGAGACGTCCACGCAGGCGGACCGGCTGCGGGAGCTGGGCTGCGACTCGGCGCAGGGCTGGTTCTACGCCAGGCCGGGGCCGCCGGAGCGGCTGCCGGAAGCGGTCTGAGCGGCCCGCCCGCCGGGGAAACCTGGTGGGGCCGCCCTTCCGCGCATCGGTAGGATGCGTGATGTCCACAACAGTGATTTGTCACCCTCCGTGACCTCGTCACTGCGCGCGTTCTCTCGATCATTGGAGCATCCGAGGATGGCCCGACACCTCATCACCAGTGCGTTGCCCTACATCAACGGGATCAAGCACCTGGGGAACATGGTGGGCTCGATGCTCCCCGCCGACGTGTACTCCCGCTACCTGCGGCAGCGCGGGCACGAGGTCCTCTACATCTGCGCCACGGACGAGCACGGCACCCCGGCCGAGCTGGCCGCCAAGGCCGCCGGACTGCCCGTCGCGGAGTTCTGCGCGCAGCAGCACGAGGCGCAGAAGGCGATCTACGACGGTTTCGGGCTCGCCTTCGACTACTTCGGCCGGACCTCGTCGGCGCAGAACGTGGAGGTGACCCAGCACTTCGCCCGCCGCCTGCACGAGAACGGCTTCATCGAGGAGCGGACCACCCGCCAGGTCTACTCCCCCGCCGACGGCCGTTTCCTCCCCGACCGCTACATCGTCGGCACCTGCCCCTACTGCGGCTACGAGGCGGCGCGCGGCGACCAGTGCGAGAACTGCACGCGCGTCCTCGACCCGACCGACCTGGTGTCCGCGCGGTCCGCCGTGAGCGGCAGCACGGACCTCGAAGTCCGGGAGACGAAGCACCTGTTCCTGCTCCAGACGAAGCTGGAGAACGAGGTCGCCGCCTTCGTGGACGCCCACGGCGAGCAGTGGCCGACGCTGGCCTCCTCCATCGCCCGCAAGTGGCTGACCGAGGGCCTGCACGACCGGGCCATCACCCGCGACCTGGAGTGGGGCGTGCCCGTGCCGGCGGACGTGTGGCCCGACCTGGCGGCCGAGGGCAAGGTGTTCTACGTCTGGTTCGACGCGCCGATCGGGTACATCGGCGCCACCAAGGAGTGGGCGGACGCGGCCGGTCCCGGCGAGGCTCGGGACTGGCGCTCGTGGTGGTACGGGGCGGACGACTCGGTGCGCTACACCGAGTTCATGGCGAAGGACAACGTCCCGTTCCACACGGTGATGTTCCCCGCCACGCAGATCGGCACCCGGGAGCCGTGGAAGCGCGTCGACTACGTCAAGGCGTTCAACTGGCTGACGTACTACGGCGGCAAGTTCTCCACGTCGCAGCAGCGCGGCATCTTCGCCGACACGGCGCTCGACCTGCTGCCCGCCGACTACTGGCGGTACTTCCTGATGGCGGGGGCGCCGGAGTCCGACGACTCGTCGTTCTCCTGGGAGCTGTTCTCCTCGGTCGTGAACAAGGACCTCGCCGACACGCTGGGCAACTTCGTCAACCGCGTCCTGACGTTCTCCCGCAAGCGCTTCGGCGACGCCGTACCGGCGGGGAACGCGGCGGGCGACGCCGAGCGGCGCCTCGGGGACGAGGTGGCGCGGCTGGTCGCCGAGTACGAGGAGCACCTGGACGGCCTCCAGTTCCGCAAGGCGGCCTTCGCGCTGCGCGCGCTGTGGAGCGCGGGCAACTCCTACCTGGAGGAGAAGGCCCCCTGGCGCGAGATCAAGACCGACGAGGACGCCGCCGCGCTCACCCTGCGCACGGCGATGAACCTCATCCGCCTCTACGCGGTGCTGTCCGAGCCGATCATCCCGTCCAGCGCGCGCACACTGCGCGCGGTCTTCGCCCTGGACGACACCGCGCAGTGGGTGTCGCCGGAGGAGGCGCGGGCGCTGGACGCGGTCCCGGCGGGGACGGCGTTCACCGTTCCGCCGGTGCTGTTCGCGAAGATCACCGAGGAGGACCTCGACGGCTACCGGGCGCGCTTCGGCGGCGACACCGATTCCTGACGGGGACGCCTCGCGCGGGCACGGCACGGCACGGCGTGCCGGACGGGCCGGGGAACGGGCCGTCCGCCATGCCGTGCGCCCGTCGGGGAGGGAGCGGGCCGGCTCAGCCCGCCGCCCCGGCCAGGATGCGCGCGGACAGCTCGGCCGCGGCGGCCTTGATGCTCTCCAGGCCTGGACGGCCCCACGGGCGCGGCAGCCGGTCGAGCACGCAGACGGTGCCCAGCGCGCGACCGTCCAGGTCGAGCAGCGGCGCGCCCAGGTAGGAGCGGATGCCCTCCTCGTCCACCACCGGGTTCCCGGCGAACCGCGGGTAGTCGGTCACGTCGTCCAGCACCAGCGCCTTGCGGCGTACCACCACGTACGGGCAGAAGCCGCGGTCGCGCGGGGCCGTACGGCTCTCACCCTGCCCCGGCGGGGGGTAGAGGCCGGCGAAGAACTGGTGCCGCTCGCCGACGAAGGTGACCAGCGCGAGCGGCGTGCCCGCCAGGCGTGCCAGGTCGCGCGCCGCCGCGTCGAATGCGGGGTCAGCCTCGGCGCCGACGCCCAGTTGCCGCAGCCGTTCCGCGCGGGCCGGTGCGTCCGGGTCGTCGGGGGTCGGCAGCAGCCGGCCTGTGGGGTCGAAGCCCATCGTGGACATGGTGTTCCTTGCGTGGATCGGATACGGGCCGCCCCCGCCCGGGGCGGGCGTCACACGAGCTGCCGCAGCCCGTGCAGCACCGCCCGCAGCAGGGCCGGGTCCGTGACGAAGCGGCCCGGTGACGCGGGAGTGCTGACGGTGACGGCTCCCGAGTCGAGCAGGTCGGAGAGCAGGACCTTGGTGACGGCGGCGGGCAGGCCGACGTGCGCGGCGATCTCGGCGACCGACGCCGGTCCCTGGCAGACGCGCAGGACCTGGGCGTGCTCGGGCCCGAGCCTGCGGCGTATCCGCCGCCCGGTGGCCGTGACCACGCTCAGTAGGTCGAGGCGGGCGGCGGGCCTGGTGCGCCCGCCGCAGACGGTGAAGGGACGGACCAGGCGGCCCGCGTCCTCGTCGAGCAGGGGTCCTGACGCCACGGCCGTGGTGGCGCGCGGCGTGCCGGTCGCGGTCATCCCCTGGCCCTCTGGCGCAGCGGGATGGCGAGGGCGGCCCTGACGCTGCGGACCAGCAGGGCCATCTCGTGGCCGAGCGCGGCGGCGTCGGCGTCGCGGTCGGCGAGGACGGCGAGCGCCGCGGCCTGTCCCGCGGCCGTGACGATCAGCAGCCCGGAGTCGAGCCGGACGGTGATCCGGCGGACGCGGCCGCCGGTGGCGGCCGGCCCGCTCCCGGCGGTCCTGGCCAGGGCGTGGAGTCCCGAGGCGAGGGCGGCGAGCTGGTCGGCGTCCTCGGGGTCGAGCCCGTGGGCGGCGCGGGGCAGGCCGTCGCTGCCGAGCAGGACGGCCTTGCGGGCCTGCGGCAGGCGGTCGGCGAGGTGGGCCAGCAGCCAGGACGGGTCGGTCCTGGGCGGCCAGGGCGTGTCGGTCACCACGGCGCGGCCGGTGCGCTCGGCGGGGTGGCGGGCGGGATGGCGGGCGGTGTGGGGCGGGTCATCTGTCCCCATCCTCCTCGGCGAGGCGGGCGCCGCGCCGGAAGGCGGCGGTGAGCCCGGGGTCGAGCGGGGCGGGGACGGCGTCCTGGCCGCCGTCGCGGGCGGACTGCCGGGGTGCCTGGGGGGCGGGGGCCGTGTCGCGCGGGGGCGGGACGAGGTGGCGCGGGCGGGGGCGGCGCGGCAGCGGGGGCCGGTCCGACCGGTCGGCGGCCGGCGCCGGGGAGGCGGCGGGCCGCTCCTCGTCCGCCGGCTCCGCGGGGGCGGTCCCGGCCTCCGGTGGCGCCGCGGGGGGCTGTGCGGGCCGGGGCGGTACGGCGGGGTCGCGGTCGGCCCCCGACCCGGCGGGGGCCGGCAGCGGCGCGGGCAGCGCGTACTGGTCCCCCGCCTGCGTGACGGGGCGGCCGGGGACGTAGTGCCCCTCCGACTCGTCGCCGAGCAGCTCGGGCGGCAGGACGAGGACGGCCTGCACGCCGCCGTAGATGTTGCTCTGGAGCTGGACGACGATGTCGTGCCGCTTGGCGAGCGTGGAGACCACGAAGAGGCCCACCCGGCCGTCCTCCAGCAGCTGCGCGACGTCGAGCCGTTCGGCGCCGGACAGGATGGCGTTCATGCGGTTCTGCTCGGTGACGGTCATGCCGAGGCCGCGGTCCTCGACCTCGATGGCGAGACCGGCGGTGACGCGCTGGACGCGCAGCAGGACCTGGGTCTGGGGGGCGGAGAACTCCGTGGCGTTCTCGACCAGTTCGGCCAGGAGGTGCACGACGTCGGCGACGGCGTGGCCGCGCACCGTGCCCTCGAAGGGCGGCACCAGCTTGACGCGCGAGTAGTGCTCGACCTCGGCGATGCAGGAGCGCAGCACCTCGGACATGCACACCGGCCGGGTCCACTGGCGGCGGGAGACGGCGCCGCCGAGGACGGCGAGGTTCTCCGCGTGCCGCCTGATGCGGGTGGCGAGGTGGTCGATGTGGAAGAGGCCCTTGAGGAGTTCGGGCTCCTCGACGTCGTTCTCCAGCTCGTCGAGGTATTCGAGCTGGCGGTGCACGAAGGACTGCATGCGGCGCGCGAGGTTGACGAACACCTCGACCCGTTCGTCTCCGGCGTAGACCGCGCCCGCGAGGGAGGCGGCCTGGGCGACGGCGGACTCGGCCGCGTACCCGGCGGCGGCGATCTCGTGCCCGAGCCTGCGGTACGCGTCGGCGTCGTCCGGCTCGGCGGGCGGCGGGCCCTCGGGCGGCCTGATGCGCTCGCCGCGCTCCACCTTCCGCAGCAGCGCGTGCAGTTCGACCCGGCCGCGGCTGGCCTGGCGGCGCAGCGCGGTGAGCCGCCCGGCGTGCAGCCTGGCCTCGGTGAGGGCGAGGAGGACCGCTCCGGCGAGGACCGCGCCCACCAGCACCGCGGCGGCCGCGGGCACCGCCCAGCGCGCGAGGCCGCCCGCCACGGTCCGCTGGGGCCCGCCGCTGACCAGCAGGTACGCGACGGTGACCGTCGAGACGGCGGTGACCAGGGCGGCGGGGAGCACGGCCAGGCGCAGCAGCCGGCGCCTGCACCCCAACTCTCCCGCGCCCGGTGCCGTGCCGGCGGGCCGGCTGTGGCGACCGGTGGCTGCCCCGGTGCGTAGCTGTTCTGGCATCGGTGTCCTTATCGGGCGGATCAATGTGCCGAGGCCACGCTATGACTCAACACCACTGCGCAGAGCTACAGTTCCGCCAATCGCCACCCCTCGCCACCTCCCTACGGGTGAATACGGCAGCGGCTGCCTTGACCGCGGGCACCGTCCCGGCGGTCAGTCGAGGCCGGAGGCGCGGACCGTGATGTTGAGGCGCCCGGCGAGCCCGAGACCGGGCGGCGCGGTGCCCGGACGGGTGCGCGGCACCCCGTGGTACGCCAGCCTGGCGGGGCCGCCGAAGACGAACGCGTCGCCGCAGCGCAGTTCGGTGTCGGTCCACGGGCGGCCCCGGTGCTCCGTGCCGCCGAGGCGGAAGACGCACGTGTCGCCGAGGCTGAACGACACGACGGGCGCGGGCGAGCGCTCGTCGGCGTCCCGGTGCATCCCCATCCGGGCCGAGGCGTCGTAGAAGTTGACGAGCGCGATGTCGTAGGGGTCGGAGGGCGGCGGGAAGCCCGCGTCGGCCGCCGCCGCGGCGGCCAGGGCGCCGAGCCAGGCGGGGAACGGTTTGACGGGCGCGCCGTCACCGTCGACGGCGGTGCGGGCGTAGCCGCCCGCGTGCCAGTGGCGGCCGAGGGAGAGCTGGCGGACGGACATGACGCCGCCGCCGAAGCGGACCGTGCGCAGCCCGGCGGGCGGCAGTGCCCAGTCGCGGCAGGCGGCGAGGAGTGCGTGCCGCCGGGCGTCGCCGAGCCAGTCGGGCAGGTGCACGGCCCCCGGCGCCACCTCGGCGCGGTCGCGGGGGAAAAGCGCATCGGTCACACGTCCCATCATGCGCCCGGGGCCGGGCGCCGGGCAGGGGCCCCGCACGGACCGCGCCGGGGTGCGCGGACGTCCGGCGGTGGCACCTGCGCGGGGTGCCCGCGTGCCGGGGCCACCGTGTCGGGGACGTGCGCGGTCTCCCGCCCCGCGGGCGCGGACGGACGCCGCGGAGCGGCCGGACGGCGTGGCCGGGGCCTCTGGGCGGGGGCGTCCGGGGGCCGTAGGGTTTCGCTGCCCCTGCCTGACGAGCGAGGAGGGTCCTATGACGGCACCGCAGCCCGGCGAACCCGTGCTGACCGGCGTGCGCAACTTCAGAGACCTCGGCGGCCTGCCGGCCGGGGACGGGCGGCGCGTGCGGCCCGGACGGCTGTTCCGCAGCGGCCACCTGGCGGCGGCGACCGCGCCCGACCGCGCCTTCCTGGCGTCCCTGGGACTGCGGACGGTCTTCGACTTCAGGAACGCCGCCGACCAGGCGCTGGACGGCCCGGACGTGGCGCTGCCCGGCGTGCGCAACGTCGGCGTCCCGCTGAGCGACCCGGCGGACGGCGCGCAGTTCTGGGCGCTGGTGCGGGACGGCGGTGTCGCGGAGCTGCGGGAGGCGCTGAACGGCGGGCGGGCGGCCGGGCGGATGGTCACCTCGTACCGCCACATGGTGCAGCACCGGACGGTGGAGCTGGGGCGCGTGCTGCGCGCGCTGGCGGGCGGGGGCACGCCCGCGCTGCTGCACTGCGCGGCGGGCAAGGACCGGGCCGGGCTGACCGTCGCGCTGACGCTGCTGGCGGTGGGCGTGGAGCGCGACGCGATCGTGGCCGACTACCTGAAGTCGAACGCGCCGCACCGCCGGTACCCCGTTCCGCGGGGAAGCGGCGCCGCGCCGTTGACGGAGGCGCTCGCGGCCGAGGTCGGGGAGCTGCTGGCGCCGCTGTTCGACGCGCGCGCCGAGTACCTGGCGGCGGCGTTCGACGAGATCGACGCGGCCTGGGGCGGGCCCGCGGGGTACTTCGGCGACGCGCTGGGGCTGACGGCCGCCGACCTGGCGGGGCTGCGCCGCGCGCTCCTCACGGACGGGTGACGCCCGGGGGCGCGCTCACTTCGTGCGCACCACCACGAAGTCCGCCAGCGCCTCGAACCGGCCGCGTACGCCGCCGGGCAGGTCGAGCCCGTCCAGCGCGCCGAGCGCGGCGTCGTACTGCCGCCGCGCCTCCTCCTCGGCGAAACGGCGACCGCCCGCCTCCTCGACGAGCGCGGCCCGCGTGGCGAACTCGGCCTCGTCGAAGTCCTCGAACTCCTCGGGCGACTTCTTGGCGTCCGCCATGAGCAGCGCGGCGAGCCGCCCGGCGGCCGGTCCTGTGCCGTCGAGCGCGGCGGCGACGGGCAGCGACTTCTTGCGCTGCCGCAGGTCGCTCCAGGCGGCCTTGCCGGTGGTGGCCGGGTCGCCCCAGATGCCGAGCAGGTCGTCCACGGCCTGGAACGCGAGGCCGAGGCGCTGCCCGTACTCCTCCAGCGCGTCGGCGACGCGGTCGTCCGCGCCGCCGAGGACCGCGCCGACGGCGGCGGCGCAGGCCAGCAGGGCGCCGGTCTTGTTGCCCTCCATCTCCAGGCACTCGGCGACGCTCACGCGCTCGCGGTGCTCGAAGGCGATGTCCTGGGCCTGGCCGTCCACCAGGCGGCGGCTGGCCGTGGCGAGGCGGCGGGTGGCGCGGGCGGCGTCCGGCGTGCCCGGTTCGAGGAGCACCTCGATGGCGAGGGCGAACAGCGCGTCGCCGACCAGGATGGCCTGGGCGGGGCCGTGGACCTTCCAGACCGTGTCGCGGTGCCTGCGCTGCTCGTCGCCGTCCATCAGGTCGTCGTGGAGCAGCGAGAAGTTGTGGACCAGCTCGACGGCGACCGCTCCGGGGATGCCCGCGGCGGCGGGGACTCCGGCGGCCTCGGCGGAGAGCAGGGCGAGGGCGGGCCGCACGGCCTTGCCGCTGTCGGCGTCGGTGGGGCGGCCCTCGGCGTCGATCCAGCCGAAGTGGTAGGCGGCGACGGTGTCCATCGGCGGGGCGAGCCTGGCGACGGCGGAGCGCAGCGCGGGAGCGGCCAGTTCCCGTCCGCGGGCGAGCAGCGCCGGGACGGCGCTTGCGGGCTGGGCTTCCGTGGCGTTCACATGCTCTCCTTGGCGCTGGGCGTGCGTGCTGCTCGGGGCGGGACTTCCGGTGCGGGCGGTGCGGGGGTGGTCAGGGGGGTCACGGGACGCGCCGTCAGGGTGCGACGGCGCGCGCGGCGGCGAGGCCGCTGCGTACGGCGCCCTCCATCGTCGCGGGCCAGCCGGTGGCGGTCCACGCGCCGGCCAGGTGCAGGCCGGGGGCGCGCGTCACCGGTCCTGGGCGCAGCCGCCCCACGCCCGGGGTGGGGGCGAAGGTGGCGGCGCGTTCCCGGGTGACGAAGAAGTCGCGGACGCGCGCGCCGCGTGCGGCGGGCAGCAGGCGGGCGATCTCGGGCAGGTAGCGCTTGCGCAGGACGTCGGCCGGGAGCTGGATCTCCTCCTGGGCGGCGGACTGCGACAGGACGACGTACTGGCCGTCGGTGACACCGGCCGGGCGGGTGCGGTCGAAGATCCACTGCACGGGGCTGCCGAGTGCGGCGAGGAACGGGCGGCGCAGCACTGTCCGGTCGTACAGGATGTGCGCGTTGAGGATGGGGGCCGTGCCGAAGGCCGCGAGGGCGGACGGGTCGGGCAGGGCGTCGTGGGGCAGCAGGGCGCGGGCGGCGTCGGGTGGGACGGCGACGACGACGGAGTCGGCGGTCAGTTCCCTGGCGGGCTGCGGGGCGGGGGTGAGGGAGCGTGAGCTGACGGTGACGCGCCAGCCGCCGCCGGGCGCGGGCCGCAGGCGGCGGACGCGGGTGGCGAGGTGGGTGGTGACGCCGGAGTGGTCGAGGGCGGTGCGGGCGAGGGTGTCGTGGAGTTCGCCGAGGGGCACGTCCGGCACGCCGATGTCGGCGGCGCCCGGCTCGGTGAGCAGGCCGGTGCGGAAGACCATGGCGGCCAGGCCGAGGGAGACGCCGGCGGCCCGCGCGTTGAGGGTGGCGACGCCGATGAGGTCCCACAGGGCGGTGACGGCGCGGTCGCTCTGGCCGTGGCGGCGCAGCCAGGAGGCGAAGTCCTGGTCGTCCAGCGCGGGGTCGGCGGGGTCGAGGCGGCGCAGGGCGAGGACGGCGCGGGGGACGGCGGCGCGTTCCGCCGGCGAGAGGTGGGGGTAGCGCGCCAGGGAGCCCGCGAGGTGCAGGGGGACGGGCAGGGCGGTCCTGCGGATGCGGCCGGTGCGGCCCGTGGCGGCGTCGGTGACGGGGACGTCGAGGCGGCGCTGGAGGGGGGCGAGGGCGGTGGCGCCGATGCGCTGGAGGAAGCCCCGGTAGGCGGTGCAGCAGCGCAGGAAGACGTGCTGGCCGTTGTCCACGGTGATCTGCCCCGCGGGGGTGTCGCGGCGGAAGGAGAACGCGAGGCCGCCGAGGCGGGGACGGGTCTCCAGGAGCGTCACGCGGTGGCCGCGGTCGGCGAGGGCGAGGGCGGTGGTGATCCCGGCGAGGCCGCCGCCGACGACCGCGGTGTGCGGGGGCGTGCGCGGCGCCGGGGGCGTTGTCATGTGCGGCCCGCCCGCGCGACGCGGCGGGTGTCGAATCCCGTCAGACCGCGCAGGGCGACGACGGCCTTCTGGGCGCCGGGGAGGCCGACCCGGCCGCGCAGGACGGCGTGCGGGTCCTCGTCGATCAGGTCGAGCAGCCGGTGGTACGTGCCGGCCATGGCGGCGACGCAGGCTGCGGAGCGGCGGTCCAGCATGGGCAGGAGCCGCAGGCCCTGGGCGAACAGCTCGCGGGCGCGGCGTACCTCGAAGCGGACCAGCCCGGGGAAGTCGGCGCCGGGCGGCGCGGGGTCGAGGTGGGGGCCGTCCTCGCAGCCGAAGGCGCGGAGGTCCTCGGCGGGGAGGTACGTCCTGCCGTTGGCGGCGTCCTCGCGGATGTCGCGCAGGATGTTGGTCAGCTGGAGGGCGAGGCCGAGGGTGTCGGCGTACTCGGCGGCGCGGGCGGTGCCGCGGGCGCCGGGCGCTGTCCCGAAGACGCCGAGGCACAGACGGCCTATGGCGCCGGCGACGCAGCGGCAGTAGTGGCGCAGGTCGTCCCAGGTCTCGTAGGCGTGGCCGCGGACGTCGAGGAGCACGCCGTCGATCAGTTCGTCGAGGCCGCCCAGCGGGATCGGGAAGCGGCGGGTGGCGTGGGCCAGGGCGACGGCGACGGGGTCGGTGTCGTCCTCGGTGACCTGCTTGTCGCGGACCCGCTGGAGGAGGTCGCGCGTGCCGTTGAGGCGGGTCTCCTTGACGTCGGGCGCGAGGGTGCCGTCGCCGATGTCGTCCACGCGCCGTGCGAAGGCGTAGAGGGCGTAGAGGGCGCGGCGCTTGGCCAGGGGCATGAGGCGGGCGCCGTAGCTGAAGTTCCTGGCGTGCCGGGTGGAGACGGCGGCGCAGTACTCGTAGGCCGCGAAGACGGCGGGCGGCAGCGGGGCTCTCCTGGGTGCGGGGCTCACGGGATTGAAGCTCACGTTCCTCTTCGCAGTGTCGTTCCCGCCGCGTACAGCAGGCCGCCCTTGGACGGTCGGGGTGGGCCCGCCAGCACGTCGTACCCGGCGCCGGCGATGGCCTGGGCGGCGGCGCGTCCGCCGCCGACGAAGCCGGCGAGGAGCAGTCGCAGCCGCCCGTGCAGGCTCCCCACCAGCGGGGCTCCCTCGTCCAGCAGCCTACGTGCCCGGTCGGTCGTCCAGGCGACCAGGGTGCGCACGGACGCGTTGGCCGTGGGCGCGGCGAGGTCGTCCTCGGTGACGCGGAAGCGGCGCATGGCGTCGGCGGGCAGGTAGACGCGGTCGCGGCGCAGGTCCTCGGCGACGTCCTGGACGTGCTCGACGATCTGGAGCCCGGTGCAGACGGCGTCGGAACGGCGCAGGCTGTCCTCGGTGGCGGTGCCGGTGATGGCCAGGACGAGGCGGCCGACCGGGTTGGCGGACAGGCGGCAGTAGTCGAGGAGGGCGTCCCAGTCGGGGTAGCGGCTGACGCGCTGGTCGATCCGGTTGGCCTCGATCAGGTCGAGGAACGGGTCGGGGGTGAGGCGGGCGCGGCGGACGGTGGGGATCAGGGCGCGGACCAGCGGGTGCCGGGGCGGGGGGCCGCCGTGGGCGCTGGCGAAGACGCGGTGGAGGTCGTCGGTGACGGCGTCCAGCATGGCGAGGGGGTCGGTGACGGCGTCCGTGTCGAGGCCGAGGAGCACGGCGTCGCCGTCGCCCGGCGCGAGGTCGCCGTCGCCGATGTCGTCCACGAGGCGGGCGTAGCCGTAGACGGCCATCAGGTCGTCACGCCAGGCGCGGGGGAGGAAGCGGGGGGCGACCGGGAAGTTCTCGTGGGCCGCCTTGGCGAGCACTCCGCCGGGGTCCTCCGTGCCGCCGCTCTCCCCCGTGCCGCCGGGGCCGCCGCCCGGTGTCGCCGTCAGCACGGGCGGCCCCTCGTCGTCCAGCACGCCGTGGTCGTCATGTCTGCTGTTTTACCTTATGGTCTGATGAGCCCGGCCGGGGACACGCGGCCGGGCCCCCGTGGTTCCGGGCGGTGGTCGGGCGGGGCGGCGGGCTACTTGCCCGTCTCCTCCTCGTACGCCTTCAGCACCTGGTCGGTCGGGCCGTCCATCACCAGCTCGCCCTTCTCCAGCCACAGGACGCGGTCGCATGTGTTGCGGATCGACCGGTTGTTGTGGCTGACGAGGAAGACGGTGCCCGCCTCCTCGCGCAGCTCGCGGACGCGGGCCTCGGAGCGGCGCTGGAACTTCTTGTCACCGGTGGCGAGCGCCTCGTCGATCATCAGCACGTCGTGGTCCTTGGCGGCGGCGATGGAGAACCGCAGCCTGGCCTGCATGCCGGACGAGTAGGTGCGCATCGGCAGGCTTATGAAGTCGCCCTTCTCGTTGATCCCGGAGAAGTCCACGATGTCGTCGTACCGGGCGCGGATCTGGTCGCGGGACATGCCCATGGCCAGGCCGCCGAGGATGACGTTGCGCTCGCCGGTCAGGTCGTTCATCAGCGCGGCGTTCACGCCGAGCAGCGACGGCTGGCCGTCCGTGTAGACCCGGCCGCTCTCGGCGGGCAGGAGGCCCGCGATGGCGCGCAGCAGCGTGGACTTGCCGGAGCCGTTGGTGCCGATGAGGCCGATGGCCTCGCCGCGGTACGCGACGAAGCTGACGCCGCGCACGGCGTGCACCTCGCGGACGCGGCGGGACGGCTCGCGGCGGATCATGCGGCGCAGGGCGGCGGTGGCGTTGCCGCGGTTCCCGGCGCCGTAGACGCGGTAGACGATGTGGAGGTCCTCGGCGATCACGGTCGGCTTGCGCCCGTCGTCGGCCGCCAGGGCCGGGGTGTTGTCAGCCACGGCCGTACTTCTCCTCCGCCTTCCAGAAGAACAGGAATCCGCCGACACCGACCACCACGGCCCAGCCGAGGGCGAACAACCAGGTGGTGGACGGTATGGCGTTGTGCATGTCGCTGTCGATCAGCGCGTACCTGATGAGGTCCATGTAGACGGCGGCGGGGTTCGCCTCCAGGACGGTGGCGACCCAGCTCGGGCCGTCGGCGCGGCCCTCGACCATCGCCCGCAGCGGGAACATGACACCGGACCCGTACATCCAGGTCCGCAGGATGAAGGGCATCAGCTGGGCGAGGTCGGGGGTGTTGCTGCCCAGCCTGGCCATGATCATGGCCAGGCCCGCGTTGAAGACGAGCTGGAGGGCGAGCGCCGGGACGACCAGGAGCCAGGTCAGGGCCGGGTAGTGCCCGGCGCCGACGACGATCACGACCAGGATGATCATCGAGTAGAGCAGCTGCTGGAGCTGCTGGAGCGAGAAGGCGATGGGCAGCGACGCGCGGGGGAAGTGCAGGGCGCGCACCAGCCCGAGGTTGCCCGAGATCGACTTGACCCCGGCCATCACCGACGCCTGGGTGAAGGTGAAGACGAACACGCCCGTGACCAGGAAGGGGATGTACTCCCGGTTGGTCATCCCGGCGCGTCCGCCGAGCAGCAGTCCGAAGATCAGGAAGTAGACGCACGCGTTGAGCAGGGGCGTGAACACCTGCCACAGCTGGCCCAGTTTCGCCTGGCCGTACTGGGCCATCAGTTTGGCCCGGGAGAACGCGACGATGAAGTGCCGGCGCCCCCACAGCTGCCTCATGTACTCGGAAAGGGAAGGCCGCGCACCGCTGACGGTCAGGCCGTGCCTGGCCGCCAGTTCGGCCAGTGGTACGGCGCGTGGGGGCGCACTCTCGCGCGTGGTCTCGCTCACCTGGTAACTCTCGTCCTCGCAGGGCAAAGGCGGTAGGCACTGCCGCCGTACAGCGGCACGGGGATGGTCTCAGACCCGAGCTTGTCAGATGACAGGGGGGCGTCCCAGACGGGTCAGGCGCCATACCGTACGCCAACGCATCGGCCTGCGGGGACCGCTCGGCGTGCGCCAGCCCTCGGCGAAGCCACCGAACCACGCCTTGAGCGCGCTGCCCGACGGACGGCGTGCCAGGGTCAGCAGCACCCAAACCAGGAGGTAGACGGGGATCAGGGGCAGCGGCAGGTTGCGGCGGGCGAGCCACACGCGGTTGCGGGCCACCATCCGGTGGTAGACCGCGTGCCGGGACGGCGGGGTCGCCGGGTGGTACAGGAGCATGTCCGCGCGGTAGTCGATGGACCATCCGGCGTCCAGGGCGCGCCAGGCGAGGTCGGTCTCCTCGTGCGCGTAGAAGAAGTCGTCGGGCAGGCCTCCGACCTGCTGGAACACCTGGGTGCGCACGGCGTTGGCGCCGCCGAGGAACGTCGTCACGCGCGAGGAGCGCATCGGGTCGGAGGCGCGCAGCCTGGGCACGTGCCGCCGCTGTGTGGTGCCCGTCTCCGGATCGGCGATGCGGAAGCTCACGATGCCGAGCTTCGGATCGTCCGCGAACGCCGCCCGAACCAATTGCGCCGTGTTTTTGTCTGGAAGTAGTCCATCGTCGTCCAGAAACAGCAACACATCGACCGCACTGCCCCCAGGACCGAACGTCTCGATGCCCACGTTCCGGCCACCGGGGATGCCGAGGTTCTCGGGGAGTTCGACGCTGCGGACGCCCGGGGGCAGGCCGGGGAGCGCCGCGCCGTTGCCGACGACGACCACCTCGATCCGTTCGCCCTCCTGGGCCGCCACCGAGTCGAGCAGCGCGCGGAGTTCCTCCGGCCGGTCGCCCATGGTGAGGACGACCGCGCCGAGCTTGAGCTGTGCCGTGCCCACGGATGTCACCTCAGCCTGCTGGACGCGAGGATGGACACGAGGTGCAGCAGCGTCTGGAGGACCGCTATCCCCGCGAGCACCGCGACGCCGAGGCGGGTGAAGAACAGGTCGCCGCCGATCAGGTCGAGCACCGCCACCACCAGGATCAGCAGCGACGCCTCGACGCCGCCCACCAGCCGGTGGAACTTCAGGGCCGCCGCCGCGCGCCGCGCGAGCGCGACACCGGAGGACCGGGGCGTCGCCGCCTCGTCCTTGACCGCCGCCAGACCGCTGCGGGTCCTGGCGACGTCCACCAGGTCCGTCTCCGCCTTGATCAGGATCGCGCCGAGCGCGGCCAGGGTGCCGAGGAAGGCCCACAGCCAGTTGGGCGCGGACTCCTCGGCCGCGAAGACGTCGGCCGCCCGTACGCCGAAGCCGACGAGCAGCGCGGCCTCGGCCAGGTAGTGGCCCACGCGGTCGAGGTAGACGCCGGTGACGGACGTCTGCGCGCGCCAGCGGGCCACCTCGCCGTCGACGCAGTCGAGCAGCAGGTAGAGCTGGATGAGCAGCGCGGCGAGCACCGCCCCGGCCAGGCCCGGGATCAGCAGGGCGGCGCCCGCCGCGACGCCCGCCACGACCATCAGGTACGTGAGCTGGTTGGGGCTGATCCGCGAGCCGACCAGGTGCCTGGTCCAGCGCAGCGAGATCTCCCGCATGTACAGGCGCCCGGCCCAGTGCTCACCGCTGCGCCGGTCCTTGACCCCGGCGGGGTGCACGACCGGCCTGAGTTCAGCTACCGATGGTTTTGACATAGTCCGCGTACGCGTCCCTGATCTCGTCGGTGGTCAGATCGAGGTGTTCGAGGATGGTGTAACGGCCCGGCCTCGTCTGCGGGGCGAAGGCGACGGCCGTCACGAACTCCTCGGTGCTGAAGCCGATCTCGCCGGGCAGCACGGGCAGCCCGTGGCGGCGCAGCACGCCGGCGATCAGCCGGCAGTCGTCGTGCGCCCCGCGCAGGTGCATCGCGAAGGCGGCGCCGAGCCCGACCTGCTCCCCGTGCAGCGCGGAGCGCCTGGGGTGCAGGACGTCGAGGGCGTGGGAGATCTCGTGGCACGCGCCGGAGGACGGGCGGGTGTGGCCCGCGATCGTCATGGCGATGCCGGACAGGACCAGGGCCTCGGCGAGCACGGTGAGGAACGGGTCCTGTGTGCAGCCGCCGGGGTGGCGCAGCACCGCCTCGCCCGCCTGCCTGGCCATGGCGGCGGCGAGGCCGTCCACCTGCTCGCCCGTCTCGCGGTGGGACAGCTCCCAGTCGGCGATGGCGGAGATGTTGGAGACGGCGTCGCCGATGCCCGAGCGGACGTAGCGGACCGGGGCGTTCCTGATGACGTCGAGGTCCACGACCAGGGCGATCGGCGTCGGCACGCCGTACGAGCCGCGGCCCGCGTCGTTGTCGAGCGTGGACACCGGCGAGCAGATGCCGTCGTGCGCCAGGTTCGTCGCGACGGCGACCATGGGCAGGCCGACGCGGGCGGCGGCGTACTTGGCGGCGTCGATGATCTTGCCGCCGCCGAGGCCGACGACGGCGTCGTAGTGGCCCGAACGCATCGCGTCGGCCAGCTGGACGGCGGCGTCGATGGTGCCGCCGCCGACCTCGTACCAGTCGGCGCCCGGCAGGGCCGGGCTCAGGCGGTCGCGCAGGGCGGCGCCCGAGCCGTTGCTGATCGCGACGGCGAGCCGTCCCGAGGAGGAGATCCGCTGGTCGGCGAGCAGCCCGCCCAGGTTGTCCAGCGCCCCGGCGGCGATGTCCACCGAGACGGGGGACGGGATGAGACGGGTCAGTACCGGCACGCGATCTCCCGTCCCCTGGCGAGGTCCTCGTGGTTGTCGATCTCGACCCAGCTGACATCGCCGATGGGGGCGGTGTCGATCCGGAAGCCGCGGTTGACCAGCTCCTGGTAGCCGTCCTCGTAGTACAGCTGCGGGTCGCGCTCGAACGTGGTGCGCAGGGCGTCGGCCAGATCCGCGGCGGCGTCCGGCTCGATCAGGGTGACGCCGATGTACTCGCCGGTGGCCTCGGCTGGCTCCATGAGCTTGGTGATGCGCCGCACGCCCAGCCCGGGGTCCGCGACGACCTTCATCTCCTCGTCGGCGAGCTTCTTGGCCGTGTCGAGGGCGAGGATGATGCGGCGGTCACCGCCGCGCGCGGCGAGCAGCGTGCGCTCGACGGAGGCGGGGTGGACGGTGTCGCCGTTGGCGAGGATGACGCCCTCCGCGATCACGTCACGGGCGCACCACAGGGAGTAGGCGTTGTTCCACTCCTCCGCCTTGTCGTTCTCGACGAGGGTGAGGCGCACGCCGTACCGGCTCTCCAGCGCGGCTTTGCGCGCGTACACGGCCTCCTTGCGGTAGCCGACGACGACCGCGACGTCGGTGAGGCCGACCTGGGCGAAGTTGGCCAGCGTGAGGTCGAGCACGGTTCTGGTGTCCGCGTCCTCGCCCTCGTGGTTCACGACCGGCACCAGTGCCTTGGGCAGGGTGTCGGTGTAGGGGCGAAGACGCCGTCCGGCGCCGGCGGCCAGCACGAGGCCGATCATGCGGGTTCTCCTGTTTCGTCGTGTACGGCCGGTGCCTGCGAGGAGACCCAGAATCGGATGCTCTCCGCCAGCACCAGGAGCGCCAGCGCCCCGGCGAGGACGGTCAGCGCGACGGTGAAGCCCTGCCCCGACGCCCAGAGGGCGGCGGCGACGGTGACCAGGAGGGTGCGCCCCTCGTGGCCGCCGGTGGCCAGGACCAGCCAGGGCGGAGGCGCCCCGGCACCGCCGCGGAGGCGGTACACCGTGTCGTAGTGATGGTAGGCGCAAGCGGCCACCAGGCCGAAAGCCGCCGGCAAGGCTCCGTTCACCTCGCTGCGGGCCGCCAGGACCAGGATCGTCAGGTACTCGCCGGCCCGGAACAGCGGCGGCAGCAGCCAGTCGAACGGGCGGCGCAGGGGCGCGGCCTGCGCGCGGCCCGCGGCGAAGGCGTAGCAGGCGGCGGCGAGGACCGTGACCCAGCCGCCGTCGGTGCCCGACCACAGCGCGGTCGCGACGAGCAGCGCCGTTCCGCCGAGCGCCCAGGCGGGGGCGGGGAACGGGCCGCGCCTGGCGGGGAGGCGGCTGACGAGGGCGGCGAGCGGGCCGTTGTCGGTGAGGCCGGTCAGCGTCAGGGCGGCCTGCGGTGTCGGTCCTGGGAGGCGGCGGGAGCGCAGCAGGCGGCCCGCGGTGGTGTAGCAGGCGGCGAACCCGCAGGCGGCGAGCAGGACGATGAAGGTGACGCGGGGCGTGGTCAGCGCGGTGAGGATGGCGATGAGCAGCCAGCGTTCGCCGATGGGCAGGACGATCATGCGGCGGGCCCACACCGTCCAGCCGATGCTGTCCAGGCGTCCGGACAGGGCGACGGCGGGTGCGCGCGTGCCGCCGCTGCCCGCGGCGGGGGGGTGGGCGTCGTTGAACGCGAAGTCCACGATGTGGCGGCAGGACTGGAGGATCATCGCGGCCAGCGCGAGGGCCCACACGTCGTCGTCGGCGCGGGCCGCGCCGAGGGCGAGTCCGGCGTAGTACGCGTACTCCTTGGCGCGGTCGAAGGTGGCGTCGAGCCAGGCGCCGAGGGTGGAGTACTGGAGGGAGTAGCGGGCGAGCTGGCCGTCGGTGCAGTCGAGCACGAAGGACAGCAGCAGGAGGACGCCCGCGGCGACGAAGCCGGTGCGGGTGCCGGTGGCGGCGCAGCCGGCGGCGATCAGCGCGGTGACCAGGGAAGCGGTCGTCACCTGGTTCGGCGTCAGGCCGCGGCGGGCGCACCAGCGGGCGAGGTAGCGGGAGTACGGGCTGACGAGGTGCGTGGTGACGAACCCGTCGCGGGACTTGACGGCGGAGCGGAGCCGTACGGCCTCGTCGTCCACGGCGGCGACGGCTGCGGCGGCCTCGGCCCGTTCCGCCTCGGTGGCGGGGACGGCCGCGACGAGGGCGCCGAGTTCGGGGCGGTGGACGGCGGTGCCGGACGCCTCGACGGCGGCGGCGACCCGGTCGGCGAGCGGCGCGGTGGCCGGGCGTGCGGCGGAACGGGCGCCGCCCGCAACGGGGTTGCGCGTCGCGGCCGGGGCCGTTCGCGCCGTCGCACCGCCGAGCGCGGCGGCCAGTGCGGGGCGCGCCTGCGGGCGGGCGGTCACGGCGCCGGGGATCGCGGCGGCGTCGAAGCGTGGATCGGTCAGTCCCAGGCGCAGGCTGTGCCGGTGGCCGGTGAAGCGCGGATCGACGAGCGCGACGCGTCCGCCCGCCGGGGCGGTGGCGAGGGCGTCGGTCAACGCGGCGGCGTCGTCGGCCACCGTGACGGTGAATCCCAGCGCGCGCAGGTCGTCTTCGAGGGGCGACCCGGGAAGGGGCGAACCGGTGAGGATCGCGGTCGACAGCTTGACTCACTCCTTGAGGCGGAACCGCTCTCTGCGGCCCGCACGTCGGCAGAGATTATCCGATGACCACCGTGCGGCAAGAATGGCGTTGGAGTGAGGAAACCCGGCGTTCACGTCAGGCTCGCATGGCACAGCTCCCACGGCATGGCTCCCGCGGGGGACCGAGGCGACCTTATGCGATGCGGGCACCACCATGCGCGCCCGGGAACCCGCTCCCGGCCTGCGGGACGAGGCGGGGCGTCCACCCGCGGGTGGAGGCGGGGACAGGCGCGTCATCCCGCAAGCGGGCCCGCGCGCGGGGGGCCGTGGGGCAGACTGGCCGGGAAACCGGGCAGATCCGGGGAAAGCCAGAAAACCCGGGAAATGCGCCGTTACGGCGTGCTCCGGGAACCGAGGGAAAGGTAGCCATGCCCCACAGCAGCGCCGTCGCGGCGGAGCCGATCATGCTGGAACTCGTGGACGAGGACGGCACGACCATCGGCACGGCCGAGAAGCTGGCGGCCCACCAGGCTCCCGGGCAGCTCCACCGGGCGTTCTCCGTCTTCCTCTTCGACCGGGCGGGGCGGCTGCTGCTCCAGCGCCGCGCGCACGGGAAGTACCACTCCCCCGGTGTGTGGTCGAACACATGCTGCGGCCATCCGCTGCCGGGCGAGGAGCCCTTCCTCGCGGCGACGCGGCGCACCACCGAGGAACTGGGCGCGGCGCCCGACCTGCTGCGGACGGCGGGCACGGTCCGCTACAACCACCCTGACCCGGCGTCGGGCCTGGTGGAGCAGGAGTTCAACCACCTGTACGCGGGGGTCGTCACGGCGCCGCTGCGACCCGACCCGGCCGAGGTCGCCGAGACCGGATTCGTGACACCGGGGGAGCTGGCGCGGCTGCGGGCGGGCGGGCCGTTCTCGGCGTGGTTCGGGACGGTGCTCGACGCGGCGCTGCCGGGGATCAGGGAGGTCACCGGCCCGGCCGCCGGGTGGTGAGGGCGGCGCGGGCCGGGTCCCGGATCACAGCCGGTCGAGCGGCAGGGCGGCCCACACCACCTTGCCGCCCGCCGCGGTGGGTTCGACGCCGCACGAGCCGCCGGTCTCGGCGGCGGTCGCCTTGACGAGCAGCAGGCCGCGTCCTCCCGTGCCGTGCCGGTCGGGTGTGACGGCGAGGGCGCGGGGGCGGTAGGGGTGCCCGTCCTCGACCGAGAGCCGCAGCCAGTGGTCGTCCAGGGCCACCTCCACGCCGATCTGGGGGGTGAGGAGGGCGGCGTGCCGGACGGCGTTGGTGACCAGCTCGGAGAGGATCAGCAGGGCGTTGCCGAGCATGTCGGCGGACAGGGGGGCCGCTCTGCGGCGGAGGAGGTCGCGGACGGCGTGCCGGACCTGCGGCACCGACAGGTCGTCCGGGGGGACGGTGAAGCGCCAGGCACCGGCGTGGGGCGCGGGCGTCGGTGCGGGACCTGAGGGGAGCGGGGCGGGCGGGGCGCCGGATCTGCTGTCCATGGTCCGAGTGTTGGCATGTGCCAGAGCGGCATGACGCAGTGACCCCAACTCGTCATATATCGAGCGGAATTCGAGCACGCGCTTTCGATATTGGCGCGATTTAGAACGGATTTGCCTGGAGCGCCCCCGCGCCTTTCGCGCCCCCGGTCACCCGACCGGCCGAGGCGCGTGGTTGCGAACGCCCGGCGGAATGACACGGGGGCGCACGCCATGCAGTGTTGCGCGACTATACGGAAGTTGCGAAATCGGACCGCTGGGGGATGACACCGCCGCTGTTTCGGAAAGAGTTGGCCCCATACATGGCTACTCTCACCATGTATATGAATTACCGCGAACCTGAAGGAAAAGGGAAGAGTCCACCCGCTATCGACATTTCGGTGAGTGTTCGATCCATTTCGGGGGCAAGGTCAATCCAACTCATTCCCTGGACGTTGGAGTGCTGCTGTCATGGCTCTTCCGCAAGGTCCCCTGGAACACCGTTACCAGGGGGAACATCCGGTGCGGACCCTCGCCTACCTCTTCCGGGAAGACCGCTTGCGGCTTCTCACCGCGGTGCTGGCATTCGTGGTCAAGCACAGCCCGGTGTGGCTGCTGCCGCTGATCACGGCCAACATCATCGACATCGTCGTGGAGCAGCGGCCCATCGCCGAAATGGGCGCGAACACCCTCGTGGTGACGGTGGTCCTGCTGTTGAACTACCCGACCCATCTGCTCTACGTCCGCTGCATGCACGGCAGTGTCCGGCGCGTGGGCACCGGCCTGCGTTCGGCCTTGTGCCGGCGTATGCAGGAGCTGTCCATCGGCTACCACTCACGCGTCAGCGCCAGCGCTCTCCAGACCAAGGTGATCCGTGACGTCGAGAACATCGAGCAGTCGGTCCAGCAGAGCGCGGACACCGGACTCGCCGCCGTCATCACGCTCGTCGGCGGCCTGGTCGTCATCGCGGTACGGGTCCCGGCGGCACTTCCCGCCTTCGTGGTCCTCGTCCCGGCCGCGACGCTCCTGGTCCGCAGACTGCGCGGCCGATTGCGCAGCCACAACGAGAAGTACCGCCGCCAGGTGGAGCAACTCTCGTCGCGCGTCGGCGAGATGACGAGCCTGATCCCCGTGACGCGCGCCCACGGCCTCGAACGGGCCGCGCTGGTCCGCGTGGACGGCACGCTGCGGCAGGTCCTGTCGGCGGGCATACGGCTCGACCTGCTCAACGGGCACTTCGGCGCCATCGCCTGGATCCTGCTGAACACCATCGGCATCGGCTTCCTGTCGGGCGCCGCGCTGATCTCGTACTACGCCTGGCTGCCGATCACCGCGGGCGACGTGGTGATGCTCAGCACGTTCTTCACCACGCTCACCGGCTCGATGACGATGCTGATGGGCCTGGCGCCGATCATCACCAAGGGCCTGGAGTCGGTGCGTTCCGCGGGCGAGGTGCTCCAGGCGCCCGACCTGGAGATCAACGCCGGCAAGACCGAGGTGCCGGCCGTGAAGGGCCGGCTCGACTTCGAGCACGTCGACTTCCGCTACGACGGCGAGGGCACCGCCGCCGTCACCGACTTCGACCTGTCGGTCCGGCCGGGCGAGACGGTCGCCCTGGTCGGCGCGTCGGGCGCGGGCAAGTCCACGGTGCTCAACCTGCTGATCGGCTTCATCAGACCCGTGTCGGGGCGCATCCTGCTCGACGGCACCGACATGTCCTCGCTCGACCTGCGCAGCTACCGGCGCTTCCTGTCGGTGGTGCCGCAGGAGTCGGTCCTCTTCGAGGGCAGCATCCGGGAGAACGTGGGCTACGGCCTGCCGGACGTGGACGACCAGGCGGTGCGCGCCGCGCTCGCGGACGCGAACGCCCTGGAGTTCGTGGACCGGCTCCCCGCCGGGCTCGACACGGTCGTCGGCGAACGCGGCGCGCGGCTGTCCGGGGGGCAGCGCCAGCGCATCGCGATCGCGCGGGCGCTGATCAGGGACCCGCGCATCCTCGTCCTCGACGAGGCGACGTCCGCGCTCGACACCCGCTCCGAGTCGCTGGTGCAGGAGGCCATGGCCCGGCTGATGCGGGGACGGACGGTGTTCGTCGTCGCGCACCGCCTGTCCACCGTGCGGAACGCGGACCGGATCATCGTGCTGGAGCAGGGCCGCATCCAGGAGATCGGCACGCACGCCGAGCTGCTGCGGCTGGGCGGCGCGTACGCCCGGCTCCAGGCCCGCCAGATGACCTGAGCGGCCCGGGGGCGGCCGGACACCCCGTCCGGCCGCCCCACCGGCCGCCCCCGGCGTCACAGCGGCCCGCCCTCCGTCAGCCCGCCGTCCAGCGTGAGGCGGCGCGTGATCCCGAGGCCGCGCAGGAACGGCAGGTCGTGGCTCACGACGAGCAGCGCGCCCCGGTACGACTCCAGCGCCGTCGTCAGGGCGTGCACCCCGGCGAGGTCGAGGTTGTTGGTCGGCTCGTCGAGCAGCAGGAGTTGCGGCGCGGGCTCGGCCAGCATCAGGGCGGCCAGCGAGGCGCGGAAGTGCTCGCCGCCGGACAGCGTGCTGACCGCCTGGTCAGGACGGTCCCCGCGGAACAGGAACCGCGCGAGCCGCGCCCGCACCGCCTGCGGGGCCGCGCCGGGCGCGAACCGGCGCACGTTCTCCAGGACGCTCGCCGCCGGGTCGAGGAGGTCGAGCCGCTGCGGCAGGTAGCGCAGCGGCACGTGCACCTCGACGGTGCCCGCGGCGGGGACCGCCAGACCCGCGAGCGTGTCGAGCAGCGTCGTCTTGCCAGCGCCGTTCGGGCCGACGAGCGCGATCCGTTCGGGGCCCACCACATCGAGCGAGGCGGGCGCGCCGTCCCGGACCGCCAGGTCCCGCACGGTCAGTACGCGGCGACGCGGCGGCACCCGCGTGTGCGGCAGGTCCACGCGGATCGCGTCGTCGTCCCGGACGGCCTCCTCGGCCTCGGTGAGGCGTTCCCTGGCCCCGGCCAGCCGCTCCTGGTGGAGGCCGAGGAACTTGCCCGCGCTCTGCTGGGCGGCGGACTTGCGCGCCCGCATCACGATCCGGGGCACACGGGCGTTCTCGGACGCCTTCCGCGCGCCACGGGCGCGGCCGGCGAGTTTGTCGTGCGCGTCGATGAGTTCGCGCTTCTGGCGGCGCACGTCCGCCTCCGCGGACCGTACGGCACGCCCGGCGGCGCGCTGCTCGACGGCGAGCGCCGCCTCGTACGCGGAGAACGTCCCGCCGTACCAGGTGATGCCGCCCGCGCGCAGGTCGGCGACGCGGTCGACGCGTTCCAGCAGCTCGCGGTCGTGGCTGACGACCACCAGGACGCCCCGCCAGGCGGTCACCGTGTCGTACAGACGGTGCCTGGCGGCGAGGTCGAGGTTGTTGGTCGGCTCGTCCAGCAGGAGCACGGACGGGCGGCGCAGCAGCAGCGCGGCGAGGCGCAGCAGGACGGTCTCGCCGCCGGAGACCTGGCCCACGGTGCGGTCGGGCGCGACGTGGGTCAGGCCGAGCTGGTCGAGGGTGGCGCGGGTGCGCTCCTCGATGTCCCAGTCGTCGCCGACGGCGTCGAAGTGCCGGGGCGACGCGTCGCCGTTCTCGATGGCGTGCAGGGCGGTGCGGGTGCGGGCGACGCCGAGGACGTCGTCCACGCGGCGGGTGGTGTCGAGGGTGAGGTTCTGCGGCAGGTACCCGACCTCGCCGCCGACGCGGACGGTGCCTGCGGCGGGCGTCAGTTCGCCCGCGACGATGCGCAGCAGTGTGGACTTGCCGCTGCCGTTGAGGCCGACGAGTCCGGTGCGGCCCGGCCCGGCGGCGAAGTCGAGCCCGTCGAACAGCGGGGTGCCGTCCGGCCAGGCGTGGGTGAGGCGGGTGCAGGTGATGTGCACGGCGGAAGCGCTCATGCGGGTCTCCTGAGGTGTTCCGAGGCAGTACGGGGGCGACCTGCGACGTGGAGACACCGGAGCCGGGGGCTGAGCCGACCGGGCGGGGCTGACCGGAGACGACGGGAACGGGCGGGCGCGTGCCGGGGCCGTTCGCGTGCGAGGTCGGTGGCGCGGCGCGCGGCTGGGGGACGTACCTACCGGTACGCCTGCCACGTGCTCACGGTGTCCGCGACCTCAGCTTCTCAACGGCCTCTCCCCCGTGCGACGACAGAACGCCCCGACGGTACGGGGGTGCGGCGTGCGGGGCAACCGGATTCCGGCGGGGCAGGGCCGCCGCCGGATCTTCCTGCGGTGTACGGGGGTTACGGGGTGGTCTTCTACGGGGTGGTCTTCTGGCCGCGCGCGGCCAGGCGGGCGGCGCGGGCGGCCATGCGCTCCTCGAACGTCCGGGCCTCGGCGTCCAGACCGTTCATGAACAGGCCCAGTTCCTCCTGGGCCTTGAGGCCCTCGGGGCCCAGTCCCGAGACTTCGAGGACCTTGAGGAAGCGGAGGACGGGCTGGAGCACGTCGTCGTGGTGGATGCGCAGGTTGTATATCCCGCCGAGCGCCATGCGGGCGGCGGCGCGCTCGAAGCCGGGGATGCCGTGTCCTGGCATGCGGAAGCGGGTGACGACGTCGCGGACGGCGCACATGGTCTGGTCGGGGGCCAGCTCGAACGCGGCGCGCAGGAGGTTGCGGTAGAAGACCATGTGCAGGTTCTCGTCGGTGGCGATGCGGGCCAGCAGCTTGTCGCACACCGGGTCGCCGGACTCGCGGCCCGTGTTGCGGTGGGAGATGCGGGTGGCCAGCTCCTGGAAGGCGACGTAGGCCACCGAGTGCAGCATGGAGTGGTTGTTGTCGGACTCGTAGCCCTCCGACATGTGGGACATGCGGAAGTTCTCCAGCTCGACCGGATCGACCGCGCGGGTGGTGAGGAGGTAGTCGCGCAGCACAATGCCGTGGCGGCCCTCCTCGGCCGTCCAGCGGTGCACCCAGGTGCCCCAGGCGCCGTTCTGGCCGAAGATGTTGGCGATCTCGCGGTGGTAGCTGGGGAGGTTGTCCTCGGTGAGGAGGTTCACGACGAGGGCGGTGCGGCCGACGTCGGTGACCTTGGACTGGGAGAGGTCCCAGGGCTCGCCCCCGAGGGGGCCGTCGAAGTTCCGGCCGTCGCTCCACGGCACGTACTCGTGGGGCATCCAGTCCTTCGCGACGGCGAGGTGCCGGTTCAGTTCCCGCTCGACCACCTCCTCCAGGGCATGGATCAGACGGACGTCGGACCAATCGCCTTGCCTGGTTATCGGAGAGGGGGTGGAGGTCACGAAAGCTCCTGAGCGGGGGACGACGACAACTACCTACGAGACCGTAGGTTACGGCACCGTAAGTTGTCACAGCCCCCTGTGGCAAGGGAAGCGCGGCCCGCGCGGACGTGATTTCGGCGACGCTCGGCATGGCACGGTCAGGAAGTCGGCCCTTACCGGGACGCGGGCACGACGGACACCTCCGCATCCGTCGGGAGGTCGGGAAGAACCGTGTTTCGGTGCGCGGTGGCCACCAGCCTGCGCAGATACCGCAGGCTGGTGAGCGTGGTCACCTCGTGGCCCCCCCGGGCGGTGATCTCGCCGGCGAGCGACCGGAGATCGTCCGGCGTCAGCGCGTCCTTCTCGGCGCCGAGCGCGACCAGCGCGTCCAGCCGCACCGGCCGGTCCGCCGGCCTCGCCCCCGGCGGCTCGGTCCTGAACAGCCGTTTCACCAGCGGTCCGGGCGCGCTCGAAGCCAGCCGTACGCCCACCGTCGCCGCATCCATGCGTGACCTCCCCGCGCCGCAGCGTACTCGCGCGGGGAGGCCCCGGTGGGCGGTCCGTCAGCGCGGCTTGCGGTCCGAGCGGACGAGACCGGCGCGGCGCAGCGCGTCGGCCATGGCGCTGTTCGCGGGCGGCGGGGCGCTGTCGCGGCGCTGCTGGCCGCCACCGCCCCTGCGGTCGCGCTGGCGCGGGGCGCCGCCGCCGCGCCGGTCGCCACGGTCGGCGCGGTCGGCGCGGTCCTCGCGCGTCCTGCCGCCACCGGCGGGCCGTTCGTCGTCCAGACGCAGCGTGAGTGAGATCCGCTTGCGTGGCACGTCCACGTCGAGCACCTTGACCTTCACGATGTCGCCCGGCTTCACGACCTCGCGCGGGTCGGAGACGAACTTCCGCGACATCGCCGAGACATGGACCAGGCCGTCCTGGTGCACACCGACGTCCACGAAGGCCCCGAACGCGGCGACGTTGGACACCACGCCCTCCAGGACCATGCCCGGCTCCAGGTCGCCGATCTTCTCGACGCCCTCCTTGAACTGCGCGGTGCGGAACGCCGGTCGCGGGTCGCGGCCCGGCTTCTCCAGCTCGCGCAGGATGTCCGTGACGGTCGGCAGGCCGAACGTGTCGTCCACGAAGTCGGCGGGCCTCAGGGCGCGGAGCGCCGCCGTGTTGCCGACGAGCGCGGGCACGTCCCCGCCGGTCGCCGTCACCATGCGGCGGACGACCGGGTACGCCTCCGGGTGCACCGAGGAGGCGTCGAGCGGGTCGTCGCCGCCCCGGATGCGCAGGAAGCCCGCGCACTGCTCGAACGCCTTCGGGCCCAGCCGGGCCACGTCCTTCAGGGAACGGCGGCTGGCGAACGGGCCGTTGGCGTCGCGGTGGGCCACGATGTTCTCGGCGAGCGTGCCGCTGACGCCGGAGACGCGGGCCAGCAGCGGCACGGACGCGGTGTTGACGTCCACGCCCACGCCGTTCACGCAGTCCTCGACCACGGCGTCCAGCGAGCGCGACAGCTTCACCTCGGACAGGTCGTGCTGGTACTGGCCGACGCCGATGGAGCGCGGGTCGATCTTCACCAGTTCCGCGAGGGGGTCCTGGAGCCTGCGGGCGATGGACACGGCGCCGCGCAGCGACACGTCGAGGTCGGGGAGTTCCTGCCCGGCGTAGGCGGACGCGGAGTAGACGGAGGCGCCGGCCTCGGAGACGACCATGCGGGAGAGCCCGGCGTCCGGGAGCCTGGCGATCAGTTCGCCGGCGAGCTTGTCCGTCTCGCGGGACGCGGTGCCGTTGCCGATGGCGATCAGCTCGACGTGGTGCGCGGTGACGAGGGCGGCGAGGCGGGTGAGGGCCTCGTCCCAGCGGCGCTGCGGCGCGTGCGGGTAGATCGTGTCGGTCGCGGCGACCTTGCCCGTGGCGTCGACCACGGCGACCTTGACGCCGGTGCGCAGGCCCGGGTCGAGGCCCATGGTGGCGCGGGTCCCGGCGGGGGCGGCGAGCAGCAGGTCCCGGAGGTTCGCGGCGAAGACGCCGACCGCGTCGTCCTCGGCGGCGGTGCGCAGGCGGGTGCGCAGGTCGATGCCGAGGTGGACGAGGATGCGGGTGCGCCAGGCCCAGCGGACCGTTTCGGCGAGCCAGGCGTCGGCGGGGCGGCCGCGGTCCTGGACGCCGAAGCGGTGGGCGATGGCGCGTTCGTACGAGGAGGGGCCGGTCGCGGCGGCGTCGGCGGCCGGTTCGGGGTCGAGCGTGAGGTCGAGGACGCCCTCCTTCTCGCCGCGGAACATGGCGAGGACCCGGTGCGAGGGCAGGTCGGTGAAGGGCTCGGAGAAGGCGAAGTAGTCGGCGAACTTGGCGCCTTCGGTCTCCTTGCCCTCGCGGACGGCGGAGACGACGCGGCCCGAGGTCCACATCTTCTCGCGCAGTTCGCCGAGGAGGTCGGCGTCCTCGCCGAACCGCTCGGTGAGGATGGCCCGCGCGCCCTGGAGCGCCGCGTCGGCGTCGGCGACGCCCCGTTCGGCGTCCACGTACGCGGCGGCGGCCTCCCGGGGGACCGTGGCGGGGTCGGCGAGCAGGGCGTCCGCCAGCGGTTCGAGACCGGCCTCGCGGGCGATCTGCGCCTTGGTGCGGCGCTTGGGCTTGAACGGGAGGTAGATGTCCTCCAGGCGCGCCTTGGTGTCGGCGGCGCGGATGGTGGCTTCGAGCGCCTCGTCCAGCTTGCCCTGGGAGCGCACGGACTCCAGGACGGCCTCGCGCCGTTCCTCCAGCTCCCGCAGGTAGCGCAGCCGTTCCTCCAGCGTGCGCAGCTGCGCGTCGTCCAGGGTGCCGGTGACCTCCTTGCGGTAGCGGGCGATGAACGGCACCGTCGCGCCGCCGTCCAGCAGGCCGACGGCCGCCTGGACCTGCCCCTCCCGTACGCCCAGCTCCTCGGCGATCCTGTTCTCGATGGACCGGCCTGCGACGGACTGTGTCACGATCACGCTCCGCTTTCCCGGCGCCCTGTGCGCCGCGCTGTGCATTCTGACAGGCGCCGCCGACAACGGGCGGGTTCCCGCCACGCGCGGCACGTCGCGCGCCGGTCACGCACCGCTGATGCCGCGGCCGGTGGGCTCGCTTTGCGTGGTCGCCGGCACGCGGAGGGTCGGGCGGGGCGCGCGGTCCCCGTACGATGCCTGCATGGGTTCCGACGGGACGTCTCCTGGGTTGCGCCAGGTCCGGAAGCAGCGCACCCACGACGAGTTGCTGCGCGCGGGGCTCGATCTGTTCCTCGCACACGGGTACGGCCGGACGACGGTGAGCGACATCGCGCGGCGCGGCGACGTGTCCGAACGCACATTCTTCCGCTATTTCGCGAGCAAGGAGGACCTGGTCCTCCACCCGCTGCGGGACGCCAGCAGCGCGTTCCGGGAGGAAGTGGCGCGCAGGCCCGCCGAGGAGGGGCCGTTGGAGGCGCTGCGGGAAGGGGCCCGCGTCACGGTCACCGGCATCGTCGAGGAGCCGATGGGGCTGTGCCTGTCAGCCCTGCGGGTGATCTGCGCGGACCCGGGCGCACGGGTGGCCTGTCTGCGGTTCGGGCTTGAGGAGCAGTTGCTGCTGGGGACGGTGCTGGCGCGCCGGGAGGGCACGGCGCCGGGCGATCCGCGGCCCACGCTGCTGGCGGGTGTCTACTTCGTGACCGCACTTCAGGCGGTGTTCAGCTGGGACGGGGACCTGGGCGTCGACGCCGAGCGGCTGGTCGGCGCGGCCGACGCGCACATGGCGGCGCTCCGCTCCGCGCTGGCCTCCGACTGGCGGGGCGACGCGCGCTGACGTCCGGCGCGAGGACGCCGCCGCGCGTCCCGGAAACTGATCGTCAGTCAACTGGACTGTCCCGCGAGTGATATGAACTCCCCACGCGTGGCTGTATCTCCCTGCCGCCCGCCGTTCGCGGAGAGATGAGTTCAGGAGGGACCATGACGCTCACCACCCCGGGTACCGGAACCCGGCGGCTCACCCACAGCTGGCTGCTGACCGCGCGCCGGGAGGACCTGGCGCGCTTCCGCCGCCTGGCATCGGTCGCGCTGCGCGCGTGGGACCAGCCGCCGCACGTGGTGGAGGTGGTGCTGCACGGCGTCACCGAGCTGCTGGCGAACGTGGCGCGGCACGTGGACAATCCGCGCTGCACGCTCGAACTGACCGACCTGGGCGGCGCCGTGCGCGTGACGGTGCACGACCGGTCACCGGCGCTGCCGCGGATCACCCTCCCCGACTGGACCGCCGAGGAGGGCCGCGGCCTGTGGCTGCTGCGGGAGATGGCCGACGAGCTGGGGTTCGAGCGGACGGACGAGGGCAAGCGCGTCTGGGTCCGCGTCTCGTCGGACGCCGGGTACCGGTAGCGCTCTCCCCCGGTTCCGCGCGCCGCCGGCCTCAGACGGAGAAGCCGGAGATCCGCAGCGGCGTCACCCGGACGATCAGCCGGACGACCTCGTCCGGCTCGGCGGGCGGGTCCTCGCCGAGGTACTTGAGCGAGAGCGTGCGTGGCAGCGACTTGTCGGAGTCCTCGATCACTTCGGCGGTGCCGCGGATGTCCACGGAGTGGTACGGGTTCCCGCTGTCGTAGACGGTGAGGCTGACCCGCGGGTCCCTTCTGATGTTCCGGGCCTTCTGCCGCCCTTCGGTGGTGGAGAACAGCACCGAGTCCCCGTCTCTCGCGATCCAGACCAGCGAGGTCTGCGGCCCGCCGTCCCGGTTCAGCGTCGCGACGGTGGCGAAGTTCCTCCCGTCCAGAAGCCTGCGTGTCTCCTCGTCCAACGGCACTGCCACGGCTGCGCCCTCCTGATCGACGTTCCGTTACCTCTCGCTCACTGAGAACGCATGCGCGGGCCGACTTCTTCCCGAGGGCGCGTCGGATCACGGCGGCGGACGCCGGTACGCCTCATCCGGTGGCGTGTGCGAGGAGGTCGGGCAGGTTGGAGGGTGGGGTGAAGCGTTCGCCGTGGCGGGTGGCGTGGGCGGCGAAGTCGGGCTGTGACAGGGCGAATCGGATGACGCCGCCCGTCCAGGTGGGGAAGCCCGCGCCCAGGAGCGAGCCGATGTCGGCGTCCGCCGCGGAGGAGACGACGCCCTCGTCCAGCAGGCGGAGTGCCTCGATGACCGGGGCGAGCAGCAGCCGTTCGCGCAGATCGGCGAACGGCGGGGCGTCACCGGCGCGTTCGAAGTGCGCGCGCAGGCCGGGCCACAGGCGGGTGCGGCGGCCGTCCGCGTAGTCGTGGAAACCGGCGCCCGCCGCGCGCCCCGGGCGGCCGAGGCCGGACATCCGGTCGAGCACCGCGCAGGCGGGAAGCAGCGTCGGGCCCAGCTCGTCCGCCAGGGCGAGGACCGGCGTCGGGAAACCGGCCTGGGCGGCGGCCTGTTCGACGGACGGGGCGGGGACGCCCTCGGCGATCATGGCCAGACCCTCGGCGAGGAAGCGGCCCGTCAGGCGGTCGGCGAACGGGCCGCGCACGACGAGCGGCGTACGGCCGAGGCGTACGGCCAGGCCGCATGCGCGGGCCGTGGCGGCGTCGTCCGTCGCGGCGCCGCGCACGACCTCGGCCAGCGGCATGCCGTCCACGACGGCGTGCAGGCGCAGGCCCACGAGCGCGTGGGGCCCGTGCAGTTCCTTCGCGAGGCCGGCGAGCGGGGGCACGGGAGCGGTCGCGCACAGCAGCGCGCCGGGGACGGCGGCCTCCTCGGCCCGGCGCAGGAGCGCGCCGGTCCCGGCGGCGTCGCCGTCCCCCGTCACGAGGACGGTGTCGCAGCCGGCCGGGTCGCCCACGGCGACGTCGGCGCCCGCCTCCGCGCACAGGCGGACGATCTCCTCGCCGCGCGCCCCCGCGCCGAGGACGGCGATCCGGCCGCCGGACGCGGACGCGGCGGCCGGGCGCGGGGCGGCGGCGCGCACGGCGGCCAGCTCGGTGTGGAACGCGCGGACCATGTTCGCCGCGACGGGCCCGGCGGCGACCTCGGCCGCGTACCGTGCCTCGACGGTCACGGCCGTCGCGAAGTCCACCTGCGCGCCCTCGACCGCGGCCGCCAGGATCGCGCGGGGCGCCGGGGCGGGCGCGCCGCCGGTCCTGCGGCGCAGCAGCGCGGGGAGCGACGGCAGCAGCGCGGCGAACGCCGGGTCGGCCGGGGTGCCGCCGGGGATGCGGTGGCCGGGGGTGTCCCACGGCTGGCGCGGGTCGGTTGCGGCGTCGATCCAGGCGCGGGCGCGGGCGGTCATGTCGTCGTGGTCGTGGGCGAGTTCGTCGACGAGGCCGGTCTCGAAGGCGCGGGCGGGCGTGTGGAGCGTGCCGTCGAGGAGGACGTGGCGCAGTGCGTCGGCGATGCCGAGGAGGCGGACCGTCCTGGTGACGCCGCCGCCGCCCGGCAGCAGGCCGAGGCGGACGCCCGGCAGGCCGACGCGGCTGCCGGGGGCGTCCACGGCGACGCGGCGGTGGCAGGCGAGCGCCGTCTCCAGCACGCCGCCGAGCGCGTCGCCGCCGAGGGCCGCGACGACCGGGCGGCCGAGGGTCTCGATCTGCCGCAGGTCGCGGGCCGCGCGGGTGGCGGCGTCGAAGACGCGGCGGGCCGTGCCGGGTTCCGCGTCGTGGAGGCGGGCGGGGTCGCCGGTGAGGAACGCGTCTCCCGCCAGGACGAGGATGACGCCCCGGAGCGTCGCCGCCTCCGCCGTGAGCCGGTCGGCGGCCGCGGTGAGGGCGTCCGGGTCGCCGGGGCCGGCGAGGGTGAGCGTGACGATGCCGTCGGGGTCGCGGTGCCAGTCGGGCACGGGGCTCTCCTGAGTGTCTGGGGCGGCGGGCGGCTGGGGCGGCGGGCGCGTCAGACGCGTTCGATCACGGTGGCGATGCCCATGCCGCCGCCGACGCAGAGGGTGGCCAGGCCCCGGCGGAGGTCGCGGCGTTCCAGCTCGTCGAGCAGCGTGCCGAGGATCATGGCGCCGGTCGCGCCCAGGGGGTGGCCCATGGCGATGGCGCCGCCGTTGACGTTGACGCGGTCGGCGCCGGCGCCCGTCTCGCGCAGGAAGCGCAGGACGACGGCGGCGAACGCCTCGTTGATCTCCACGAGGTCGATGTCGTCCATGGTGAGCCCGGCGCGGTCCAGCGCCTTGCGGGCGGCGGGGGCCGGGCCGGTCAGCATGATGGTCGGCTCGGAGCCGGTGACGGCCGCCGAGACGACGCGGGCGCGCGGCGTGAGGCCGTGCCGCTCCCCCGCCGCGCGGGAGCCGACGAGGACGAGGGCGGCGCCGTCCACGATGCCGGAGGAGTTGCCCGCGTGGTGGACGTGCTCGATGCGCTCGATCCAGTGGTACTTCTGGAGCGCCACCGCGTCGAAGCCGCCCTCCGCCCCGGCGCGGGCGAACGCGGGCCGCAGCCCGGCGAGGCTCTCGGCGGTGGTGCCCGGCCGCAGGTGCTCGTCGTGGTCGAGGACGACGAGCCCGGCGCCGTCCGTCACCGGGACGACGGAACGGGCGAACCTGCCGTCCTTCCAGGCGTGCGCGGCACGTTCCTGGGACAGGGCGGCGTAGCTGTCGACGTCATGCCTGCTCAGGCCGTCGAGCGTGGCGATGAGGTCGGCGCCGATGCCCTGCGGGACGAAGCCGGCGCGCAGGTTCGTCATCGGGTCCATCATCCAGGCGCCGCCGTCCGAGCCGATCGGCACGCGGGACATCGACTCGACGCCGCCCGCCAGGATCAGGTCCTCCCAGCCGGAACGGACGCGGGCCGCCGCCGCGTTGACGGCGTCGAGGCCGGAGGCGCAGAAGCGGTTGTGCTGGACGCCCGCGACCGTGTCGGGCAGCCCGGCCGCCAGGGCGGCGACCTTCGCGATGTCGGCGCCCTGGTCGCCGTGCGGGCTGACGACGCCGAGGACCACGTCGTCGACGCCCGCCGGGTCGAGCCCGGGGTTGCGGCGCAGGACGGCGTGGAGCAGGCCGGTGACGAGGTCCACGGGCTTCGTGCCGTGCAGCGCGCCGCCCGACTTGCCGCGGCCGCGCGGGGTGCGTACGGCGTCGTAGAGGTACGCCTCGGGGACGGTGCCGGTGGTGCCCGCGGTCATGGGGTCCCCTTCTCGTCGGTGGCCCTGCGGCCGGCGAGCAGCGAGCGTCCGATGATCTCCTTCATGATCTCGGTCGTGCCGCCGTAGATGGTGAGGATCCGGCCGTCCGTGAACGCGCGGGCGACGGGGTACTCCCGCATGTAACCGTAGCCGCCGTGCAGCTGGAGGCAGCGGTCGGCGACGCGTTTGTGCAGCTCGGTGGCCCACCACTTGGCCATCGCCGCCTCGGTGCCGTCCAGGCCGCCCGCCGCGTGGGCGGCGATACAGCGGTCGGTGAACGCGCGGGTGACGGCGCACTCGGTGGCCATCTCGGCGATCTCGAAGCGGATGTGCTGGAGCGCGGCGAGCGGGCGGCCGAACGCCTCGCGCTCCCGCACGTAGGCGGTGGTGATCTCCACCAGCCGCTCGGCGGCCGCCGCCGCGCCGACGGCGATGGTGAGGCGTTCCCGCGGGAGGTGGTCCATGAGGTGGCCGAAACCGCCGTGGAGGCGGCCGAGGAGGTTGCCCTTGGGGACGCGCACGTCCTGGAAGGACAGCTCGGCGGTGTCCTGGGCGTGCTGGCCGATCTTGTCGAGGTTGCGGCCCCGTTCGAAACCGGGCGTGCCACGCTCGACGGCGAGGAGCGACAGGCCGCGCGCGCCGCCCTCCGGCCTCGTGCGGGCGACGACGAGGACGAGGTCGGCGAGGTGCCCGTTGGAGATGAACGTCTTGGCGCCGTTGAGCAGCCAGTGGTCGCCCTGGTCGGTGGCGGTGGTGCGGATGCCCTGGAGGTCGGACCCGGCGCCCGGCTCGGTCATGGCGACGGCGGTGATCAGCTCGCCCGAGCAGAAGCCGGGCAGCCAGCGGCGCTTCTGCTCGCCGGTGGCGAGGGAGGTGAGGTACGGGCCGATCACGTCGTTGTGCAGCGGCACGGCGAAGCCGCGGGCGCCGGCCCGCGACCACTCCTCGGCCAGGACGGCGGAGAAGCGGTAGTCGTCGGCGCCGCCACCGCCGTACGCCTCGTCCACGGTCAGGCCGAGGAGGCCCTGGCGTCCGGCGGCGCGCCAGGCGTCGCGGGAGACGATGCCGTCCCGTTCCCAGGCGTCGTAGTGGGGCGCGACCTCCTTGGCGAGGAAGGTGCGGACGGTCCGGCGGAACGCGTCGTGGTCGGCGGTGAAGACGTCACGCTGCATCGGTGGCCGTTCCTGGTGCGGGGTCGTCGGGGAGGTCGTCGGGGAGGTCCCAGTCTCGCGCGACGGACGCGGCGCCGTCGCCGGGGAGGGCTGGGCCGCGGCGGACGGCGGTGGGGGTCGCGGAGAAGCGCGGGGCGGGCGCGGGCTGGCGGACGCCGTCGTGGTCGGTGAAGGTGCCGCGGGCGGTGAGGTGCGGGTGGCGTGCCGCCTCGCGGAGCGACAGGACGGGGACGACGCAGGCGTCCGTTCCGGCGAAGTGGGCGGCCCACGCGTCGCGCTCGCGGGTGGCGAGGCGGGCGGCGATCAGGGCGCGGAGGGCGGGCGCGTTGGCCGGGTCGTCGGGGTCGGGGGCGTCGTCGGCGACGCCGAGGAGATCGAGGAACGCGGCGCGGAAGCGCGGTTCGAGCGGGCCCACGGCGAGGTGGCCGCCGTCGGAGGCGGTGTAGACGGCGTAGAACGGGGAGCCGCCGTCGAGGGCGTTCACCGCGCGGCGGTCCCGCCACGCCCCGGCCGCGAGCAGGCCGTGGAACAGCGTGCCGAGGTGGGCGGCGCCGTCCACGATCGCCGCGTCCACGACCTGCCCGTGACCGGTGGCGCGGGCGTGGTGGAGAGCGGCCAGGACGCCGGTGACCAGGTAGAGGGCGCCGCCCGCGTAGTCCCCGAGGAGGTTGGCGGGGACGGCGGGCGGGCCGTCGGCCGGGCCGATCATGCCGAGCGTGCCGCTGAGGGCGAGATACCCGATGTCGTGCCCGGCGCGCGGGGCGAGCGGGCCGTCCTGCCCCCAGCCGGTCATCCGGCCGTAGACGAGCCGGGGGTTGCGGGCGTGGCAGGCGGCGGGGCCGAGGCCGAGGCGTTCGGCGACGCCCGGCCTGAAGCCCTCGACCAGGATGTCCGCGCGGGAGGCGAGGGCGAGCGCGGTGCGCGCGCCGCCGGGGGTGCCGAGGTCGAGCAGGACGGACCGCTTGTTGCGGCGCGTCAGGTCGGCCCGCGGGTCGAGCGCCGTGCCGTCGGGGCCGGGGCCGCGGCCGGGGCGGTCGACGCGTACGACGTCCGCGCCGAGGTCGCCGAGCAGCATCCCGGCGAACGGTCCGGGGCCGATGCCGCCCAGTTCGAGGACGCGCAGCCCGTCGAGCGGCCCGGCCGGTGCGCCGTGCCCGTCCTCTCGCGTCCCTGCTGCCATCGGGCTCCCGGGTGTGCGCGCGGACCCGCCGCCCACGGCGGGGCGACGGGCGGACGGGGCGATGATAGGAACGCCCGCCGCGGGCGCACAAGGGCGGCCGGGCTCACCAGGACGTGCCGCCGTGGTCGAGGAGTCCGGCGAGCGGCAGGGTCGCGGCGCCGACGGTGACGGCGTCCGGGCCGAGCAGGCCCATCTCGATGGTGGCGCGCGCGGCGGGGTGCCGGAGGGCGTACGCGCCCGCCGCCTCCCGGACGGCGGGCAGCAGGTACGGGCCGAGGAGCAGGCCCATCCAGCCGCCGAGGACGATCCGTTCCGGATTGAAGAGGTTCACGAGGTCGGCGATGCCGGCGCCGAGGTACTCGGCGGTCTCGTCCAGCAGCGCGACCACGCGCGGGTCGCCCGCGCGGGCCGCGGCGAGCAGCGCGGCGATGCCCGCCTCCTGCCCGGTGGCCGGCACGTCGCCGCCCGCCTCGCGCCAGCGCTCCAGCAGCGCGACGGCGCCCACGTACGCCTCCAGGCAGCCGCGCGCGCCGCAGCGGCACAGGCGGCCCCCGACGCTCAGCGTGGTGTGCCCCCACTCCCCCGCGCCGCTGTTCGCCCCGCCGTAGGGCACGCCGTCCGTCACGATGCACGCGCCCACCCCCGAGCCGAGCAGGGCGATCACCGCGTCGCGGGCGCCACGGCCCGCGCCGAACCACAACTCGGCCTGGCCGCAGGTGCGCGCGCCGTTCGCCACATGGATGGGCACGCGGTCGGGCAGGCCGGCCGCGCCGCGCAGCAGCCGTTCGAGCGGGACCGCGTCCCAGCCCGTCGTCTGGCCGTGCACCACGGCGCCGAGGCCGCTGTCCTGGTCGCGCGAGACGACGCCGGGGACGCCCACGCCGACGCCGAGCAGCAGCAGTTCGGCCGGGGCGCCCGCGGCCTTGAGGACGGTGGCGATGCCGTCGCGCACGTACTGCACGATCAGCTCGACGTCGTGACCCGCGCCGTGCGGGGCACGGGCGGCGGCCTCCTCGCCGCCGAGCGGGTACTCGACGCGCGCCAGTTCGGTCAGCGCCAGGTCGAACAGCTCGACGCGCACCCGGGTCTCGCCGACGTCCACACCGATCAGCCGGTGGCAGGACGGATCGACGCGCAGCAGCGTGCGCGGGCGGCCGCCGTCCGAGTCGACCGAACCCGCCTCGCACAGCAGGCCGTCGGCGAGCAGCCCGGACGTGACGGTACTGACCGTCCCCGAGCTGAGCCCGGTGGCGAGCCCCAGCTCGTGCCTGCTGAGCGGGCCGTGGAAGTACAGATGCCGCAGCAGGGCGGCGCGGTTGGCGCGCCGCAGATCGCGCACTGTCCGGCGCTTCGTTTCACCCATGTCTTCACCCGTGTGCCCTTCAGGAGCAACCTATCCCGCGCCGCGGACTGACGGGAGAGCGCTTTCCAGTTGTGTTATAAAGACGCCCATGAGCGACAGGGCGGCCAAGGGCTCTCCCACGCTGGAGGACGTGGCCCGGGAGGCGGGCGTCTCCCGGGCCACGGTCTCGCGGGTGATCAACGGGATCCGCAACGTGGATCCGGAGATCCAGCAGGTGGTGCGCCAGGCGATCGCCGACACCGGTTACGTCCCCAACTCCGCGGCGCGCACGCTCGTCACCCGGCGCGCGGGCACGGTCGCCCTCGTCGTCTCCGGCGCCGGGGACGAGGGGGAGGGCGCCGGACTGCCGGGCGACCCGTTCTTCGGCCGCATCGCGGGCGGCGTGCTCGGCTCCCTGCGCCCGCGCGGCATGCACCCCGTGCTGATGCTGGCCGACTCGGACGAGGCGCGCCGCCAGGTGCTCGCCTACCTGCGGCAGGGCCACGCGGACGGCGCGCTGCTCGTCTCGACGCACCCGGCCGACCCACTGCCGCGCCAACTCGTCGCCGCCGGACTGCCCGTGGTGCTCTTCGCGCGGCCCGCGCGGCCCGCGCCGGTCAGTTACGTGGACCTGGCGCACCAGGACGGGGCGCGGCTGGCGGCCGACCACCTCGTCGCGCGCGGCTGCCGCGTGGTGGGGACGGTCACCGGGCCGCTCGACGTCCTGGCGAGCCAGGACCGGCTGGCGGGCTTCCGCGACGCGATGGCCCGGCACGGGCATCCGTACGTCCCCAGCGCCGAGGGGAACTTCACGCTCGACAGCGGCGAGGCGGCGATGCACCGGCTGCTGGCCGAGGAGCCGGGGCTCGACGGCGTCTTCGTCGCCAACGACCTGATGGCCCAGGGCGCGCTGCACGCGCTGCGCGAGACGGGCCGCGCGGTCCCCGGCGACGTGGCGGTGGTCGGTTTCGACGACAGCAGCGCCGCGCTGGCCTGCCGCCCGCCGCTGACCACGGTGCGCCAGCCGATCGAGCAGATGGCCGCCGAGATGACCAGGCTGCTGCTCGACCGCATCGAGACGCCGGGCCGCCGCCCGGCCTCGGTCATCTTCGAACCCTCCCTGGTGGTACGGAAGTCGGCCTAGCGGACGGGCAGGACGCGCGCCGCGTTCCGGAACCGCGACTTCTCACGTCACGGGCGTTGACACCCGTCATACCGCAAGCCAGTCTCAGCGGAGAGCGCTCTCCCAACCCCCCACCTCATCACGGCGACGCCCCTGCCAGGACGGGTCGGGCGCCGCCGTCTTCCGCACCGAGGAGACATCCGTGCTTGTCCGCAGTACACCCCTGCGCGGCCTCGCCAGGCCGCCCGCACTCATCCTGTCGGTCCTCGCCCTGCTCGCCGGGGCGCTCGTCATGCTCCAGCCAGGGCGCGCCGTCGCCGCCGAACAGCTCCTGTCCCAGGGGAAGACCGCCACCGCCTCGTCCCAGGAGGGCGCGGGCTACGCCGCCTCCCTCGCCGTGGACGGCAACGCCGGTACCCGCTGGGCCAGTGAGTGGAGCGACGACCAGTGGCTCCAGGTCGACCTGGGATCGAGCGCCGCGCTGTCCCGCGTCGTCCTCAACTGGGAGGGCGCGTACGGCAGGGCCTTCCGCATCCAGACGTCGCAGGACGGCGGCTCCTGGACGACCGTCCACACCGAGACGGCAGGCTCCGGCGGCAACCAGACCATCGCCGTGAGCGGCACGGGCCGCTACGTCCGCCTCCTCGGCACCCAGCGGGGGACCGGATACGGCTACTCGCTCTGGGAGTTCCAGGTCTACGGCGAGACGGGCGGCACCGGCCCGGTCGAGGGCGGCACCGTCGAGGTGACGGGCAGCCAGGGCAACTGGCAGCTGACCGTCGAGGGCGAGCCGTACACCGTCAAGGGCCTCACCTGGGGCCCGGCCATCGCCGACGCCGGGCGCTACATGCCCGACCTCGCCTCCATGGGCGTCAACACCATCCGCACCTGGGGCACCGACGCCAGCACCCGTCCGCTCCTCGACACGGCGGCCGCCAACGGCATCCGCGTCATCGCCGGCTTCTGGCTCCAGCCGGGCGGCGGGCCGGGCAGCGGCGGTTGTGTGGACTATGTCAACGACTACGACTACAAGGGCTACCAGCTCTACCTGATGAACGAGTGGGTCGCCGCGTACAAGGACCACCCCGGCGTGCTGATGTGGAACGTCGGCAACGAATCCCTGCTCGGCCTCCAGAACTGCTACTCCGGCGCCGAACTGGAGGCGCAGCGCGACGCGTACGCCCAGTTCGTCAACGACGCGGCCGGCGAGATCCACGCGCTCGACCCGAACCACCCCGTCACCTCGACGGACGCGTGGACGGGCGCTTGGCCGTACTACCAGGAGCACAGCCCCGAGCTCGACCTGCTCTCCGTCAACTCCTACGGCGCCGTCTGCGACATCGAGGAGTTCTGGACCGCGGGCGGCTACGACCGCCCGTACATCCTCACCGAGGGCGGCCCGGCCGGCGAGTGGGAGACCGACGACGACGTCAACGGCGTCCCGCAGGAGCCGACCGACGTCGACAAGGCCGAGGGCTACCGCGACGCGTGGGACTGCCTGATGGGGCACGAGGGTGTGGCGCTCGGCGGCACGCTCTTCCACTACGGCACCGAACGCGACTTCGGCGGCGTGTGGTTCAACCTGCTGCCGGGCGGCGAGCGGCGCCTGTCGTACTACGCGGTGGCGGACATCTTCGGCGGCTCGGTGGGCACCAACACCCCGCCGGTCGTGTCGAACCTGACCGTCTCCGGCAGCCGCACGGCGGTCCCGGCCGGGCGGCAGTTCACGCTCGGCGCGTCGCTGACGGACCCGAACGGCGACACGATCACGCCGTCCGTCGCGTTCAGCAGCAAGTACATCGACGACAACGGCGCGCTGGTAGACGCCCAGTTCACACGGCAGGGCGACACCTTCTCGGTGACCGCGCCGACCCGGCCCGGCGTCTGGAAGGTCTATCTGCTCGCCCGTGACGGCCGGGGCAACGTCGGCATCGAGACGACGACCATCAACGTCGTCCCGCCGCCGGTGCCCGGCACCAACATCGCGCAGGGCCGCCCGACCACCGCGTCCTCGTACCAGGCGGTCGGCGACGGCGCGCCGTTCCCGCCGTCGAACGCGACGGACGGCAACCGCGCGACCCGCTGGGCGAGCGACTGGAGCGATCCGCAGTGGCTCCAGATCGACCTGGGCTCGGTGACGGCGTTCCAGAACGTGCAGCTCGTCTGGGAGGGCGCCTACGCCAGGGCGTACCAGGTCCAGACGTCGGACAACGGCACGGACTGGCGCACGATCCACACCGTCACGAACGGCCAGGGCGGCGTGGACACCACGGCGGTGAACGGGTCCGGCAGGTACGTGCGGGTGCTCGGCACCGAGCGCGGTACCGGCTGGGGCTACTCGCTCTTCGAGTTCGGCGTCTACCGCTCCTGATCCCGACCACCCCGGGGCCCGGCCCGCGGGCCCCGGGGCTGTGCCTCCCCGCACAGCACTGTCCCCCGGCCGCCGGATACGGCGGCCGGGGGACAGTGGGTCGGGCCCACGCGGCTCCCCTGTCGCAAGGGGGGTGAGAGAGCGCTCTACCGCGCGGACCCGGTCAGCGGGCCCCGATCGGTGCTCAGGGCAGTACTCAGGGCAGTGCTCAGGGCAGTTCGTAGTTCTCGTTCAACGCGGCTCCGCGCTCCGGCTTGTACTGGTCGAAGCCCCGCGCGTCGCACTGGAGCCCGCCGTTGATGCAGTGCTGGACCAGCCGGGCGAGCACCGGCTCGTCCCAGGCGTTGAAGACGTCGTAGTGGAACGAGTAGCCCTCACCGCTGGCCAGCCTGACCCGCGACGTGTCCCCGCTGACGGGGAACGCCATCTTGAACTCGATCATCGGCACGGCCACCGGGTGGCTGGCCGGGCAGACGTCGTGGTTGTTCGCCACCGGGACCGGGTAGGCCATGTGCGCCTTGTGGTCGGGCGAGTCGAGGTGCCGGCCGTCCCAGCAGCTCGGCGCCTGGAAGCGGACGTTCAGCTGCGAACCGGGCGCGCACCAGTCCGGGATGTCGGAGTTGAAGAACGAGTCCCCGCACTCCCAGCCCTCGACCGTCGCGTCCAGGAACGCCTGCTCGCTCTGCCCCGGGTCGCCGACCACGTAGCGCAGGCCGGGCGGGAAGGGGCGGACGGTCCGGAAGTCGGTGACCCCGGCCTTGTAGTAGATGACCTGCTCACCGATGGGCCGGACCTCCTGGTCGCCGTTGTACATCGTCGGCATCCAGTACGCGGTCAGGTCGCCGGGCACCTTGCAGGTCGTGTCGCCGCCCCGGAGGGAGTCGAGGGTCGAGCCCGCGTAGGTGGTGTCGTTGCCCATGAAGGTGTGGTCGTGCGACGCGCCGGGGAGCCCGGGGAAGACGATCGGGTCGTCCGGCGCGGTGTGGTTCACCGAGCAGTTGGCCTGGAACTCGTGGTGTGAGGCGTACGGCACGTCGGGGGACGGCGGGATGCCCTGGACCGGCGGGTTCACGGGGATCCACTGCCCCGGCGGGGGCGCGGCGGGGGCCACGGCGGCGGGGGCCGCGACGGCGGCGGCCGGCGCGTCGGAGGCGGATGCGCTGTTCATCGCGCCGAGGCCGCCCGCCACCATCACGAGCGCGGCGGCGGCCGTCAGGCCTGAGGACAGGAGTGATCTGCGAGGCATGCGATCTCCTCGATCCAGTGGGGGATGGGAGAGGGAGAGCGGGAGAGCGCTCTCCCATGCCTCGGAGTGTTTCCGGAATGCTGAGAGCATGTCAATACGCGGTGACCGCCGGAACTTTCCCGGACCCGCTACGCCCGCCGCCCGGCGGCCGTCACACCCCTGCCGCGCGGTACTCCAGACCGTGCCCCGTCACCTGATACAGGTACGCCACCGGGCCCGCGCCCGTGTAGTTCCCCGCCGCGTCGAAGGCGAGCTGCCGCCCGATGCCCCAGCGCGCTCCGGCGCGCAGCCCGTCCACAAGCCCGGTCCTGGTCAGGGCCGCGCTCCCCCGCAGCCGCGCCATGGCGTCCGCCAGGAAGCGCACCGCGTCGTACGCCTCCGCCGCGTACGGGTCGGGGCGTATGCCGAAGCGCCCCCGGTGCGCGGCGGCGAAGCCCCTGGCCGCCGGATCGGCGTCCGGATCGCACCACGGCGTGACGAAGTGCCAGCCGTCGGCCGCCTCCCCCGCCTCGGCCCAGAACGGCGGGGCGAGCGCCTGCTGCCCGGCGAGGCCCGCGCCGGTGAAGCCCGCCGCCCGCAGCGCGGCGGCCAGCCGCCCCGCGCCCGCCGGGGGGCCCGCGTAGAGAACGGCGTCGGCGTGCTCGGCCGTGAGCCAGGCGGCGGCCGGGCCCATGTCGCCCGCCGCCGGGGGCCGTACGGTCGGCAGCGCCGTGACGCGGCTGCCGCCGAGCGCCGCGCGCACCGCGTCGGTGCGGCGCGTGCCGGACCCGCCGTCCTGCACCGGTTCGACGAACCCGACGCGCGCGGCGCCCAGTTCGGTGCCGAGGAGCCGGGCCACGGCCCGCGCGGCGCGTATCGCGCCCGGCCTGCCCCGCAGCACGGTCTCGGTGCCGGGGCCGGTCCCGAAGCCGCCCGCCGACAGCGCGAGCAGGGGGAGCCGCGCCCGCCCGTAGACGGCGGCGACCACGCCGGCCACCGCGTCGGTGGTCGGTCCGATGACGGCCATCACCGCCTTGTCGGCGGCGAGTTCACGGGCGGCCTCGGCGCCGTGCCGAGGGTCGCCGCCGTCGTCCACGACACGTGTCGCCACGGTGAACGGGAGCGTCCCGAGGACGGCCAGTTCCTCGACGGCGAGGGTGACGCCGTGCTCCTGTCCCGTGCCGAGCACGGCGTGCGGCCCGGTCAGATCGGCCTGGAGTCCGATGACGTACCGCTCGCCGCGCGGCGCCTTCGTGCGGCGCCGCGCCAGACCGGCGGTGGCCGACCCGGCGAGGGCGAGCGTGCCCGCGCCGAGCAGCAGGGCCGCGCGGCGCCGGCGGAACGTCCGCCCGCCAGGCCGCTCCTCCCCCGGCTGTTCCCCCGGCTGTTCCTGCGCCGCCGGGACATGGCGTGTGTCGGCGGGGGCGCGGAGGGCCGGGAGCGGGGCGGCGTACCGTTCCGCGACATCGCGGGCGACGGCGGGCGGGAGCCAGCCGAAGGGGCGGGATTCGGCCAGTTCGGCGCAGAGGTCGGCGGCGGTGGGGCGTACGCGGGGGTCGGCCGCCAGGCATGCCTGGACGACTTCGAGCAGCGCGCGCGGCACGTCGGCGAGGTCGGGCGTCTCCTCCCCGCCGGGGGCGTGCGCGGGGCGCCCCGCGGCGGCGAACGCGAGGACCTGGCCGAGGCCCAGGATGTCGCGGGGTGCCTCCGCGTCGCGTCCGGTGGGGAGGATGCCGCTGCCACCGAAACCGGTGAGGCGCGGCGCGTCGGGCGCGAGCAGGACATGGCCGGGCCGTACGTCGCGGTGGGACAGTCCCGCGGCGTGCACGGCGCGCAACGCCTGGGCGAGGGCGGCGCCGAGGATGCGCACGGTGCGGACGGGCAGGGGTCCGCGTGTGGCGACGGCGCGGGGCAGGGTGGGGCCGGGGTAGTGGGGATAGGCGGCCCAGATGATGCGGCCCGCCGTGTCGGCGGCCATGACGGTGACGAGGTACGGGTGCCGGACGTGGCGCGCGGCGGCGACGTCCCGTTCGAAGTGCGGGCGGAAGCCGGGGGCGTGGACGTGCTCGGGCCGGATCACCTTGAGCGCGACGGGCGGGCCGCCCTGGGGGCGGGCCACGTGCACGACGCCCGTACGGCCCTCGGCCAGCTGCGCCAGCAGCCGATAGGCCCCGATCCGCCGCAGGTCGGGCGGTTCCAGGTCCCTCACGCGGCTCGATCTCCCGGTTCGCGGGGCGCGGACTCCCGGCGCCGGGCGTCACCTTAGCGTTCCCGTGCGGCGACGGACTGTGCAGACGGGGTGAATTGCGGGCCTGTGGGGCCCATTGCCCGGGGAGGTGACGGCGCGTCGGGCATGGTGCGCGCCGTACGGGAGGCGTTGCACTCCGGGGCCGCGGCGATCAGCCGTGCAGTGGTGCTGTCAGGGTGAGCGCGGGAGGGACTTCGGCGGAGGGTGTGGGGAAGCGTTCGAGGCGCAGTTCGCCGCGCGGGTCGGCCAGTTCGTCGGCGGCTTCGGCGAGGTGTACGGCGGCCCAGTCGGCGAGCGTGCCGGAGACGAGCGCGGCGTTGGGCACGGGGCGGGGGCCGGAGTGGCCGAGCGGGTGCCATTGATGGCCGCGCTCGCCCCGGTGGGTGATCCGCCGCCGGTACCGCTGCCAGGGGGCCGTGCGCACGGGGATGTCCGCCGGGGCTACGCGCCGGTGGCCACGTCGCCGAAGCGCGTGACGTAGCGGCGTTGCCAGGGGGTCTCGACGGCGCCGCGCGCGTAGTGCTCCCGCACGTAGGCGACGGCGTCACGGGGCGGCACGCCGTCGATGACGGCCAGGCAGGCGAGCGCCGTGCCCGTGCGGCCCTTGCCGCCGCCGCAGGCCAGCTCGACGCGTTCGCCGGGGGCGCGTTCCCAGACGTCCCGGAGAGCGCGGGCGGCGTCGTCCCGGTCGGCGGGCAGGCGGAAGTCGGGCCAGCGCAGCAGGCGGGACTCCCAGGCGACGGGCGGGGGCTCCTTCGCCAGCAGGTAGAGGCCGTAGGTGGGTTCCGGGCCGTCGGGCAGGGGGTGGCGCAGGCCGCGGCCCCTGACGAGGCGGCCGGAGGGCAGCCGCAGGACGCCGGGGGCGCCGAGGTCCCAGGGGGTGATCATCCGACGACCCTACTGTCCGATGGCAGGAGGCATCAACGCGTGAACCGCCCGACGTCGGCCGTGGTGAGGACGGTCCGTTCTCGGCGGTCCGACTTCCGGCGGGCGGCGACCCCGAGGGCGGCGGTGGTCAGCGCCGAGGCCGCCAGGACGAGGTCGGAACGCGCGGGCACGTCGCCGGTCGTGAAGCTGCTGCCGTCGGCGGTCTCGCACACGTACCGGGGCGGCAGGTAGGTGGCGTAGTGCCGGGCGATACCGGTCTCCTGCCATGCGGTGCCGACGCGGCACGGACGGGCGGGCTCCGAGTCGGTACCGCCGTCGTGCGCGTCCAGCCAGACCAGTCCGACGATCGCCAGGGCACCGGCGTACAGCAGCGTCGTGAGGGCGGCGGAGAGCGCGGTGAGGCCGCGCAGCACCCGTGGGGTGGCCGGACGGCCCGGGGAGCGTCTGCCGAGCGTGCGCAGCCCATGCCCTCCCAGGCCGAAGGCGGTGAGGAACAGGCAGAAACTCAGGAAGAGGGGCAGCACGCGCGCCCCCGTAAGTCGGCGCCCCAGGTGGCGGCGGTGGAGTACGGCATCTCCCGAGTACAGCAGAGCCGATCCGCCGTGACCATGGCGGGGGGATCGCGGCTCAGGCGGTCGCGCGCAGTGCGGCGCGGCACGCGTGGTCGGCGGCACGTGTCGTCTCGGGGAGTCGGAAGCCGCGTGTCGTCAGGTGCAGGGTGTGCGCGCAGGCGTCGTCGGTCGTGGTGCGGTGGCCCGGGGAGACGAAGACGGGTTTCACGCCGTCACGTGTGCGCAGTGCGGCGCCGACCACCTCGTCACCGTCGAGCAGCGGCGAGCGGTCGCCACGGCGCGGCCCTGGCTGCGCGTACGCGAAGACGAACGGGGTCTTGGCCACGCCGATCGTCGGCAGCCCGGTGAGGACGCCGAGGTGGCTGGCGAGTCCGAAGCGGCGCGGGTGCGCGATGCCGTAGCCGTCGCAGACGATGAGGTCGGGCGTGCGGGGCAGCCTGCCGAGCGCGTCGAGGACGGCGGGCAGCTCGCGGAAGGCGAGGAGCCCCGGGAGGTAGGCGAAGGGGACGGGTCCCGTGGCGGTGGCGGTCTCGGTGACGGCGAGGGTGGCCGCGTCCAGCAGGACGGCCGCGGCGGCGACCACGCCCCGGTCGTCGTCGTACGCCACGTCCACCCCGGCCACCAGGGTGCCGGGGCCGCCGGGCGGCGGCCCCGACGGGTCGAGGACGACGTGCGCGCGCAGCCGCAGCTGCTCGGCGGTCGCCTCCTCCTCGGTGGCCGGGGTGGTGTGGACGTGCACGGGTCAGCTCAGGTCGATGCCCGGGTACAGCGGGTGCCTGGCGAGCAGGTCGGCGGAGCGCTCCTGGACCTGCTTGGCGACCCCGTCCTCCAGCACGTACGTGGCCTTGGAGGCGGCGCCGCTCTTGGCCGTGCCGGGGGTGGTGCGGCGCAGCACGGTGTCGATCAGGTCGGCGACCTCGTCCATGCCGTCGGTGTCCAGGCCGCGCGTGGTGAGCGCGGGAGTGCCGATGCGGATGCCGGAGGTGTACCAGGCGCCGTTCGGGTCGCGCGGGATGGCGTTGCGGTTGGTGACGATGCCCGCGTCGAGCAGCGCCGCCTCCGCCTGGCGGCCGGTGAGCCCGTAGCCGGAGACGTCGATCAGCGCGAGGTGGTTGTCGGTGCCGCCGGTGACGAGGCGGGCGCCGCGCCGCGTCAGGCCCTCGGCGAGGGCGCGCGAGTTGTCCACGACGCGCTGCGCGTAGTCGCGGAACGCGGGCTGCCGCGCCTCGGCCAGCGCGACGGCCTTCGCGGCCATCACGTGCGGCAGCGGGCCGCCCAGCACCATCGGGCAGCCGCGGTCCACCTGGTCGGCGAGCGAGTCGTCGCACAGGACCATGCCGCCGCGCGGGCCGCGCAGGGACTTGTGCGTCGTGGTGGTGACGATCTGGGCGTGCGGCACCGGGTCGAAGTCGCCGGTGAGCACCTTGCCCGCGACGAGACCGGCGAAGTGCGCCATGTCCACCATCAGCGTGGCGCCGACCTCGTCGGCGATCTCCCGCATGATGCGGAAGTTGACCAGGCGCGGGTAGGCCGAGTAGCCGGCGATCAGGATCAGCGGGCGGAACTCGCGGGCCGCCGCGCGGACCGCGTCGTAGTCGAGCAGGCCCGTCTCCGGGTCGGTGCCGTAGCTGCGCTGGTCGAACATCTTGCCGGAGATGTTCGGCCGGAAGCCGTGCGTGAGGTGGCCGCCCGCGTCGAGGGACATGCCGAGCATGCGCTGGTCGCCCAGCTCGCGGCGGAGCGCGGACCAGTCGGCGTCGCTGAGGTCGTTCACCTGGCGCACGCCCGCGCGCTCCAGGGCCGGGCTCTCCACGCGGGAGGCGAGGACGGCCCAGAACGCGACGAGGTTCGCGTCGATGCCGGAGTGCGGCTGGACGTACGCGTGCTGCGCGCCGAACAGCTCGCGGGCGTGCTCGGCGGCGATCGACTCGACGGTGTCCACGTTGCGGCAGCCGGCGTAGAAGCGGCGGCCGACCGTGCCCTCGGCGTACTTGTCGCTCATCCAGTTGCCCATGGTGAGCAGGACGGCGGGCGAGGCGTAGTTCTCGCTGGCGATCAGCTTGAGCGAGGCACGCTGGTCGTCGATCTCGCGGCCGATCGCGTCGGCGATGCGCGGCTCGACGCCGCGGATGACGTCCAGGCTGTCGCGGAACGCCGCGGACGCCGTCTCGGCGGTGGATCGCTGCGGGGAATCCGTGGTCATGGCGGGGCCTCCTGAGTGTGAGTCGCGACGGCCCAGGCGCACGGCTCCTCATCGCTCCGAAGGGGCCGCTCCCCAATGGTTGTCCATCTTCGACGCGCCAGTCACGGCCCGCTGCGAGGGTAGCATCGCGTCCCCCCGGGGGCGGGTGCCGAGGTCGCGGAACGGACGGGTCCGGTGCACGGTGGAGGTGCGGTGCCGACAGCCGCACCACCGACCGGAGGCCATGGTGAGCGAGCACATCTACCGGGTGACGGAGATCGTCGGTTCGTCCAGCGAGAGTGTGGACGCGGCGGTCAGGAACGCGATCGAGCGGGCGTCGCGGACGCTCCGCCTGCTGGAGTGGTTCGAGGTGACGCAGGTGCGCGGGCACATCGACGACGGCGCGGTCGCCCACTTCCAGGTGGGCCTGAAGGTGGGCTTCCGGCTGGACAGCGAGGTGGACGGCTGACGCGTCCCGGCGGACCGCGGTCGTCAGAGGGCGGCCAGCTCGGCGCGGGTGGGCGGGTCGGCGCCTGGCCGCGTGCAGGTGACGGACGCGGCGGATGCGCAGTGCGTCAGCACGGCGGAGAGCACCCCGGGATCGGTGGGCGGCCCGCCCTGCCCGGCGACGGCGTCGAGCAGCGCCGCCTGGAAGGCGTCCCCGGCGCCCACCGTGTCCACGACCTCGGTCTCCGCCGCGACCCGTACCTCGTGGGCGGCGGTGACGGCCAGCGCGCCCCGCGCGCCGAGGGTCACGACGACGAGCCGCGGCCCGGCGTCGAGCAGCAGCCGCGCCGCGTCGGCGGGCGGCACGCCCGGGTGGAGCCAGGCGAGGTCCTCGTCGCTGGCCTTCAGGACGTCCACGGAGCCGGCGAGGGCCAGGCAGGCGGCGCGGTAGGCGTTCCGGTCGGGCTGGACGGCGGGCCGGACGTTCAGGTCGGCCGCGACGGTGACGCCGTTCTGCCGCTGGGCGCGGCACAGGTCGCGCACGCGGGCGGCGCCCGGCTCGACGACGACGGCGAGCGAGCCCGTGTGGAGGACGGCGGTGTCGTCGGGGACGGGCAGTTCGCGCGGGTCCCAGGCGGCGAGGAAGTCGTACGTCGCGCCGCCGTCGTCGCCCAGGTGGGCGAGCGCGACCGTGGTGCGGCCGGAGCCCGCCGGGACGCGCCGCACGTCCACGCCGATGCGTCCGAGGTGCGCGGCGACGAGGACGCCGGGCGGGTCGTCGCCCCAGGTGGTCAGCAGCGTCGCGGGCCGTTCGAGGCGGTGCAGGCCCACGGCGACGTTGGCGGGGCTGCCGCCCGGCACGGCCCGCAGTTCCGTGGCGCCGGAACGCCACAGCAGGTCGACGAGGACCTCGCCGACGACGGTGACCCTGGTCCTGCTCTCGCTCACGCGGCCTCGACTCTCCCTCGGCTGTGTCCGCTGTGTACCGCACGTCCGGTGCCGTGACGGCGCGATGGAGCATCGCCCGGCGCTCCCGCGTCCGTCAACACGGGCCCTCAGGCCGCGCGCGCCGTCGTCAGCAGGTGGGAGCTGACGCCGAGCAGCGCGGTTTCGGTCTCGACGGCGCGCAGGGCGGTGAGCACGGTGGCACGCGCCGCCGGGTCGTCCAGCCGCTCCCGCATGTCGCCGATCAGCCAGGCGGGCCCCTCCAGGCCGCGCGTGACGGCGCCCGGCAGGCCGGCGTCGGCGAACTCGGCGGCGAGGTCCGCCGGTTCGTGGAACCAGGCGGTCGTGAAGCCGCCGCGCCCGTCCGGGAGGTGGCCGGTACGGACGTGCCCGAGCAACCTGGCGAGCCGCCCCGGCGCGTACGCCTGGCCTTTGAGCAGGCCGTCGGTCAGCGGCGCGAAGCGGCTGATGGCCGCGGCGGCGACGAGCCCGCCGGGGCGTACGGCGCGCCTGGCCTCGGCGAGGGCGCGGACGCGGTCGGCGCGCTCGGGCAGGTGGTAGAGCGGGCCGAGGAGCAGCACGGCGTCGAACGCGGCGTCGGGCACCGGGAGTTCCCGCGCGTCGCCGTGCCGTGCGGTGAGGCCGTGGGCGCGCGCCTGCTCGACGTGCAGCGGTACGGGGTCGAGGAGTTCGGTGGTGTACCCGTCGTCGCGCAGCCAGCGGGAGTGCACGCCGCCCGCGCCGCCGACGTCGAGCACGCGGGCGGGCGGCGCGGGGAGCGTGCGCCGCAGGACGTCCCGGGTGCGCAGGAGTTCGAGGCGGGCGGCGGCGGAATGCCCGTCGGCGTCCGAGAGGCGGCCGTCCTCCTCTCCCCGGGAGTAGTAGGCGAGGATCTCGGGATGGAGCTGTCGCGGCTCTGTCATCAGCCGATGCTCCTCGGCCCCGCGGGCGGCCCGCAACGGGATATGCGGGCGCGGAGCACAGATGCACCGGCCGGTCTCGCACGGATGGCCGCGTTCCTGGGTACCGGCGTTCGAGAGCGGCGCGGACGAGGCGGCCGGCCCGGACAGAGGAGTGACCATGGACAGCGGACACGAGCACGGCGCCAGGACCGATTTCGTCCTCGCGTCCGACGGCGTGCCCGTCGCGGCGTACACCTGGCTGCCGCCGGGCGACACGGCCCGCGCGTGGGTGCAGTTGGTGCACGGGGCGGCCGAACACGCCCTGCGCTACGACGGGTTCGCCCGGTACCTGAACGCGCGCGGCTACGCCGTCGTCGCCTCGGACCACCGGGGGCACGGCGCGACCGCCCCGCACACCGGCGGCCTCGGCGTGGTGGGCGACGAGGGCTGGCGCGCGACGGTCGAGGACCTGTGGACCGTCAGCGAGCGCGCGAGGACCGAACTCCCGGGCGTGCCGCTGGTGCTGCTCGGCCACAGCATGGGCTCCCAGCTGGCCCGCGACTACGCGCAGGAGCACGGGGACGGGCTCGCCGGGCTGGTCCTGTCGGGCACGTTCAGGTCACTCCCGGGCTGTGACCTGGCGGCGGCGGCCGGGCGGCTGCGGGCGGAGGCGGAGGCGAACGGGCGGGGCGCGGAGTCGTCGTTCGTGCCGGACCTGTTCGCGTCGTTCAACGACCCGTACCCGTACCGCACCGGCTTCGAGTGGCTGTCGCGGGACACGGCGGAGGTGGACGCGTACGCCGCGGACGAGGCGTGCGGCTTCCCGTTCAGCGCGGGGCTCGGCCTCGACTGGGTGCTGGGCGTGCTGAAGATCAACGACCCGGAGCAGCAGGCGCGCGTCCCGGGCGGCCTGCCGGTGCGCGTGGTGGTCGGCGACCAGGACCCGTGCAACGCGGGGCTGACGCAGGTCCACGAGCTGCTGGACGACTTCGCGCGCGGCGGCGTACGCGACCTGACGTGGCGGGCCTGGCCCGGCGCGCGGCACGAGATCCTCAACGAGACGAACCGCGCCGAGGTCCGGGACGACATCGCCGCGTGGCTGGACGACCGCCTGCCGGGGTGAGCGGCGGGCGGCCGCCGGCGGTTCAGGGCCTGTTCTTCAGACCGTCGAGCACGCGCAGCCCGTCGAGCAGGTCGGGCGTCTTGCTGTGCGGTTCGGCGGTCGCGCACACGCTGTCCATGACCGCCAGGTAGTCCTCGACGTCGTCGCGCTTGTCGAGGTAGAGCGCGCTGTTGAGCTGCTCCAGGTAGACGATGTCGGGGAGGTCCGGCTCCAGGAAGCGCAGGATGGTGACCGGACCGCCCGCGGCGGCGAGGCCGCCCATGTCGAACGGCGCCACCTGGATCGTCACGTTCGGCCGGTCGGCGAGGTCCCGCAGGTGGCGGATCTGGCCGCGCATCGTCTCCCGTGAGCCCAGGGTGCGGCTCAGCGCGGCCTCGTCCACGACGGCCCAGAGCTTGGGCCCGTGCTCCTTGAACAGCATCTTCTGCCGTTCCATGCGCAGTTCGACGCGGCGCTCGACCTGCCGCTCGCTCGCCCGCGGGTTGCCGAGCCTGATGCAGGCGCGGGCGTAGCCGGGCGTCTGGAGCAGGCCGGGGATGAACTGCACCTCGAACGTCCGGATCACCGACGCGGCCTCCTCCAGGCCGATCAGCGTCTCGAACCAGCTCGGCACCACGTCGCTGTACTTCTGCCACCAGCCCGGCGTGCTGGCCTGCCGGGCGAGCGCGAGGAGTTGTCCGCGCCGCGGCTCGTCGTGCACTCCGTAGAGCGTGAGCAGGTCGGCGACGTCGCGTTCCTTCGCACCCACCCGGCCCAGCTCCAGGCGGCTTATCTTGGCGTGCGAGCCCCGGATGGCGTCCCCGGCGGCCTCCCTGCTGATGCGGCACCCCTCGCGGAGGCTGCGCAGGTGGGTGCCGAGCACGATCCGCAGGACCGTGGGTCCGCCTCTCGGGTGGGCGAGGAGGTCCCGCACCGAGGAGGCGTTGCCTGGTTGAGCTGACGCCATGAGTCTTGTCCCCTGGGTTGTCGAAATCGGGCCCAGTGTCGCACTGTTGCAGCCAGTCGTACAGTTGCTCCCGGGCAACACCGGGCACCTCGGGGCGAATCGGTCAGGCGCGGTCCACCAGGTCGTCGAAGTCGCCGTCCTTCGCGCCGAGGACGAAGGCGGTCATCTCCGCGCGGGTGTAGATCAGGGCCGGGCCCTCGGGGTCGCGCGAGTTGCGCACGGCCACGGCGCCGTCGGGCAGCCCCGCCACCTCCACGCAGTTGCCGTTGGGGTTGCTGCGTCCGCTCTTCCGCCAGGCGGCCCCTTCTATGAGGCCTGCCGGGACACCGTTGACGAGCTGCGGCATGTCGTACTCCTACGTTCCGTCGGTCCGGCCGTCCTTGTGGGGTGTGGACGGCCACTGACCGAATAGTGCCTCAACTGTGAGCGTTCTTGCATCTGTTCTTGCAGATGTTCTTGCATTCGTCCTTTCAGATGTACTTGCAGGGATACGCTGAGCTGGATGAGGATGGACTTAGCGGAGCCGCCGCCCCAGGGCGGAGCCAGCACGTCGCGGAGGTCGTTCATGACAGCTCTCCCGTTCGCCACGATGGCGCCCCAGCAGGTGCCGCCGTCCCCGGGCGGGGCGGCCGACGCCGCGGGATTCGCCACCCTCCCGTTCGGCTGCTCCCCCGGCGCCGCGGGTGAGGCGCGCCGGATGACGGCGAGGACGCTGCGCGGCTGGGGCCTGGCCCGCCTGGTGGACGACGCGTCGGTGATCGTCTCGGAGCTGGTGACGAACGCGGTCCGCTACGGCCGGCCCGTCAGCCGCGCCCACCGCCCGCTGCCGCCCGCGACGGCGGACGAGCCGTTCCTCCTCAGCCTGGTGCACTGCGAGGGCTCGGTGCTGTGCGCCGTCTTCGACCCGGGACGCGGCGCGCCTTGCATGAAGGAGCCCGACCACCTGCGCGAGTCGGGCCGCGGCCTGCACGTCCTGTCGGCGCTCTCGGCCAACTGGGGCTGGACGACTCCCGACAGGCACGGCAAGGCGGTGTGGGCGCTGCTGTCGGACGAGTCGCACCCCGACCGGCCGGGCCGCTCGGACGGCCCGGCGGCCGACGACCCCGACTGGGACCCGCTGACCCGCCTGCTGCTCCTCCTGGAACTGCTCAGCGGCCCGTCATGGCTGAAGTCGCTCGCCTCCTGACCCTCCGCACCCTCGCACTCACGCTCCGCACCGGCGGCGGTGGCACCGCCCGGGACTTGATATGGTTGCCCGTGTCACCGCGGCCCACGGGCCCGCGCACACCTTGTCCGGGTGGCGGAATGGCAGACGCGCTAGCTTGAGGTGCTAGTGCCCGTTTAAGGGCGTGGGGGTTCAAGTCCCCCCTCGGACACTCACGAAGACCCCGGCCGAGCCGGGGTCTTCTGCTGTTCAGGGACTCCCGGAGGCCCGGCGTGAACAACCGCGTGAACAATGGATGACGTCACTGGCTCGCCGGATCGCGGAGTCACGAGACGACATCGCCGATCCGTTCGACAACTACCGGAATACCAGGCACGTGAATCGCTCCGACATGTTGCGCATCTTCGGACCCGCATTGGCGCCGGTCCTCAGGCCGAATGAAATCCCGGAAGGACTGGTGGAGAGGGAGGCGAGATGGACGCTGCAATATCTTGGCGTGCCGACCAGCATACGGGATTCCGTCGTGACCAACCCGCGCGGCATGGTGCCCATCAGCCACTTCTTGACGGGCATGGAGCTGCCGGCGTGGGCCAAGTCGGACAGCGTTCTGATGCTGGGACTGTTCCCTGACGGATTTCTTTGCCTGGACGGGATCAATGGATCAGTCCTTCTCCTTACGCGCGACCTCCAAGCCGAGCCCATAAAGCTGGCCGATGATCTCACGTCGTTCGTCTCGACGCTTGTGGAGATTTCTGAGGCTACGGCTCGCCGACCTCGCCCGTCCGAGAGGGAAGTACGCACCCTCACGGTCCAGTTGGGCCACATCTCGCACGGCGCTCTTGAGGCATGGGAACGAATGATCAGAAGCCTGATGGAATGATCACCCGACGATGGCACGGAGCGCAGGCACGTCGCCATGGGCCGAGTGACACGGCTGGCCACCGGCGTCAACCACAGCCTGGAGGCGTACGGCCATCGAGCCGGGCGCGGAACGGTTGCCGGGCGGCCGCATGACCGGCGGCGTGACCAGCCGGGGGGGGCGGTCCAGGTCCCGCCGGCCGTGCGGACGCTCGGGCGCTCAGTCCAGCGAGCGGTCGGCCACGTGCTCCAGGTGACGCCGGAAGGCCTTCTCCGCGTCAGGGGTGAGTGTGGCGAGGGCCACCATGGCGGTGAGGATGACGTCGCACAGTTCGCTCTCGACGTCCGCCCACGTGTGGCTCGCCCCCTTCCGCGGGTTCGACCCCATGGCCCCGTGAACGGCCTCGGCGACCTCCCCGGCCTCCTCCTGGATCTTGAGGATGCGCAGAAGCCGGACGGTCTCCCGCGGATGGGCGCCGTTCCTGTCGAGCCACTCCACAAGAGCCCCGACCGTGCCCCAGCTCGCCGATTCCATGGCTCCCCGCTTCGTGATCGCCGATGGTGACGCGAAGTCACCCCCATCGTACGGTGCGGTGAGGCAGCGGCCCTGGGCCCGCCTCAAGATCCGGGCGCGGTGGCCGGGTTGTCCACGAGGACGCGGTAGTTGACGGCGAGGTGGCAAGCCCCCGGTGCCGGTTCATCAGGGCCCGCCGGGTGAGGAGGGCGCGTGGCGGATGAGGAGGGACCAGCACCGCGGGGGGCGGTGCTGGTCCCGGTCGTCCGGACGGGCGGCGTCCCCGGCGGTGGGACGGGGTTCCCGCCGCCGGGGACGTCATCGCGTCACGGCCGTCGGCCGTACCACGCCGCGAGCCGGTCGATCAGGGGCGCGTCGTCCGGCACCTCGACGACCGGGCCGAACGGCACGGGCCCGCCCCGGGGTTCGGCCGGGACGGCGTGCCGCATGGCGGCCACCGACGGGGCGAGGGCGGCGTCGTCCCACGCCGGTTCCTGGCCCGTGGCCCTGGCGAGGTCCCAGGTGTGCAGGGAGATCTCGGTCGTGTAGACGACGATCGCGGCGGCGCCGGACAGGGTGACGAAGCCCAGTTCGCACGTCCTGCCGAGGATCGCCGGGTCGAACCAGACGGCCTCGGCCTCCGCCGTGGCCTCCTGCCACGCCTCGGTCCACTCGGCCGCGGGCACGTCCGCGAAGGAGTCGACGGTGAACGGGTGCCCGCCGCCGCCGCTGACGGCGACCCGGCGCAGCACGGCGATCAGGTGCCGGGCGAGCTGCTCGGCGTCGAAGTCGGGACAGGGGCTCGCGGCCCCGTACTGGTCGGGGCGCACGGCGGCGATGGTCTCGCCCGCCAGGGCCACGGCGCGGAAGAAGCCGGGCCGGGGATCGGCGCCCGCGAGGGAGGGCGTTGCCTGGGTGTCGCTCATGATGTCCTGTTCTGGGGGTGAATTCCTGTCCACGGGGGGACAGCTGACGGGGGCTGGCCTCGGCGCTGCTACCAGAGCCCCATGACGCGGTCCACGGCCACCTCGATGACGACCATGCCGGGCACGTTCGGCGGCGGCGACGCGTACCGCTGGAGGTAGCGGCGCACTCCCTCGGCGTCCCGCGCCGGGTCGCCGGAGACGGTCGCGGGGCCCTCGAACGTGATCCAGCGGAACTGGACCGACTGGCAGAGGGCGGCGCGCGTGCCGGGACTGTCGCGCACGTTGCGGGTCTTGACGCGTGACGCGGTCGTCATGACGCGGATCAGCCCGGCGCTGTCGTCCCAGGTGAACCGGACCGGCGCGAGGTGCGCCGAGCCGTCCCGCCGCCGGCGATGTCGAACGGGCGGCGCTCGCCCTTGCTCTCCGGCAGGATGCGCGGCGCGAGCAGGACGGCGGCGACGGCGATCGGCACGTTGACGAAGAAGATCCACCGCCGGCCGGGGCCCTCGGTGAGCAGCCCGCCGGACACGACACCGGCGACGGAAGCGATGCCGGCCAGGCCGCCCCAGATGCCGAGTGCCTTGTTCCGCGCCTCGCCCTCGGCGAAGGTGACGGTCAGGGTGCTCAGGGCGGCGGGGGCGATCAGCGCGGCCCCGAGGCCCTGCACGCCCCGGGAGACGAACAGCAGGATCGGCTCCTGCGCGGCGCCGCCCGCGAGGGAGGCGAGGCCGAAGAGCGCGAGCCCCGCCTGGAGGACCCTGCGGCGGCCGAACGTGTCCGCGAGCCGCGAGCCGAGCATCAGGCAGCCGCCCAGCAACGTGCCGTACGCGGTGACCGCATAGGGCAGGTCGGCGGCCGAGATGTCCCGTGACCGTTCGATCGACGGAATGGCGACGTTCACGATCGACACGTCGAGGAAAACCATGAATTGCGCGATGCACAGGAACGCCAGGACGAGGCCCGGACTTTTCGTGCCATCGCCTGCGGGCGCGGACACGTCCGCGCGGTGAAAGGTCATCGGATGTCTCCTGCTTGGCTTTTCGGAGCCGAGACCGCGACGCTAGCACCGCGCTCCTTGTAGTTACCTAGCGGAAAGTGGGGGATTGGACGGGTAGCCGGGCGCGGGGGCGGCTCAAGCCGAGGTCAACGGCCTTCCGCCGGCGGGGCGGGGCGACTGGGCACGGCCGGTGCCGGGCGGGGTCACAGCCTCGTGCGGGCTGTCGCCATTCCCGTCTGGCGACGCGGCGAAAAGGGGCGGAAATCGCCGATCAAAGGGGAGAGGAGAGCGGGCGTGACAAAGCGCCGGTGTCAGCGGCGCCGACGCGGGAGTTCGCGTTTTTCGTCATCGGTCCTGGCCTGGCGGGCTTTCTCCGGATTGCCGCCCGACCAGTTCGCGAGCACCGCTGATCCCGTACTCCACCCGCGAGGGGACTCCGGGGTGGCACGTGCGCGGTACCAGGCCGTCGCGTGCGAGCTTCCGCAGTGGCACGTCTCTTCGGGCTGCCGGGTTCGCCCACCCCCGTGTCACCGCGCACGGGCCGCGTCCCTCCCGGTGGCGGGTGTGCCGGACGTGGAGGTCTCCGCTCGCCCGGCACGCGTACCGGCATCCCCGCGCGTCAGCGCGAACACGGCCCAGGCCGCGGCGCACACGGCGGCGGACACCACGAGGGACCAGCCGGTGTCCGCCGCGACCGCCGCGCCCATGACGGCCACGCCGAGCGTCGCGCCGACCTGGCGCACCGCGTTGAGCAGCCCGCCGACCGCCCCCGCCGTCCCCTCGGGCGCGGCGCCGACGAGGGCGGTGACCAGGGCGGGCAGGGCGTACGAGACGCCGAGGCCGGTCGCCAGCAGGCCGAGCGCGAGCCAGGGGTAGGCGGCGTCGGCGAGGACCGCCGCGCCGAGCGTCGCGCCGCCGCCGGTGAGCAGGCCGAGCCCGGCCAGGACGGGCGGCCTCGGGCCCCTGCGGGCGACGATCCGGCCGGTGAACGGGGGGTTGGCGGCGAAGGGCACGGTCAGCGGCAGGAAGGCGAGGCCGGTCTCCAGCGGGCCGAGGTGCCGTTCCTGCTGGAAGAGGAGCGGCAGGACGAACAGGGCGCCGGTGAGGGCGAAGTTGACGACGGCGGCGGCGAGGAGCCCGGCGCGTACGCGGGCGGAGCGCAGCAGGGCGCGGTTCAGGACCGGCGCGTGGCTGCGGCGTTCGAGGGCGCGGAAGGCGGCGGCCGAGGCGGCGAGCCCGGCGGCGGACCAGGCCGTGTGCGTCCAGGCGCGGGCACCGGCGGCGATCAGCGCGTCCGTGAACAGGGCGAGGACGGCGGCCGCCGTGAGCTGCGCCCGCCAGTCCACGCGGCGGTCGCCGCGCGGGCGGTCGGCGGCGTGGCCCGATGTCAGCGCCAGGACCAGCAGGCCGAGGGGCACGTTGACGAGGAACACCGCCCGCCACCCGGCCGCGTCCACGAGCGCGCCGCCCAGGACGGGCCCGGCCGCGACGGCCGCCCCGCTGACGGCGGCCCAGGCGGCTACGGCGCGCGCCCGTTCCGCCGGGGCGGGGTACAGCCGGGCGATCATCGCCATCGACGCGGGCACGCACGCGGCGGCGGCGACGCCGGAGACGGCGCGCAGCAGGACCAGCGCGCCCAAGGTGGGGGCGGCGGCGCTCAGCAGTGACGCGGCGGCGAACGCGGCGGTACCGGCGCGGAAGACGCGTTCGGCGCCGTGGCGGTCGGCGACGGCGCCCGCCGTGAGCAGGAGGGCGGCGAACGCGACGGTGTAGCCGGTGGTCGCCCACTGGAGGCCGGCCATCGAGGTGCCGAGGGACGCGGCGAGGTCGGGCTCGGCGACGGACAGGACGGTCATGTCGAGCAGCACCATGAAGTAGCCGAGGGAGATGCCGGTCAGCGCGCGGCGGCGGTGGGGGGCGGGGGAAAGCACAGTGGTCATGCCGGGTCCTGGAAGCGGGAGGGGATGGACGCGGCCCACTGTGCGCGGGAGGGGGCGGGCGGCTCCACCGGCGCGGGCGCAGGGAGCGTTCGGAATTTCCGCACGCTCCCGGTCGTTGGGGCCGGGCATGGAACTGCGCCAGCTCAGGACGTTCGAGGCGGTCGTACGGCACCGCACGGTGACCGACGCCGCGCACGCGCTGGGGCTCGCGCCGTCGTCCGTGTCGGCGCAGGTCCACGCGCTGGAGGCGGCGCTCGGCGTGCCGCTGTTCGTGCGCGGCGCCCGGGGCATGGAGCCGACCGAGGCGGGTGAACGGCTGCGGACCTGGGCCCGCACGCTGCTGGAGCAGGCGGAACGGGCGCGGCGCGACGTACGCGGCGAGCGCGCGCCACTGCGGCTCGGCGCGCTGGAGACGCTCGCCGGGACGCATGTGCCGCCGGTCCTCGCCAGGCTCGCCGGGCGGCGTCCCGACCTGGCGGTGGAGGTACGCCCCGAGCGCTCGCGGGCCGTGCTCCTGGACGACGTGGCCGGGGGGCGGCTCGACGCGGCGCTGCTGCTGGACACGGGGGACGCGCTGGGCGGGCTCGGCTTCGCGGCCGGGGACGGGTCGCTGGCGTTCGTGGACGTGGAACCGGTGCCGCTGGCGCTGGTCGCGGCGCCGTCACACCCCCTCGCGGGCCGCCCCGCGCTGACGGCGGACGACCTGCGCGGGGAACGGCTGCTGGTGAACGTCCCCGAGTGCTCGTTCTGGATGGCCGGGACACGCGCCCTCGGCCCCGGCCTTGAGCGGATCAGGGCGGGGGGCGTGCCGGTGATGCGCGCCTGGGCGGAACACGGCCTGGGCATCTCGCTGCTCCCGCGCTTCGCGATCGCGGACAGCCTGGCATCGGGCGCGCTGGTCCCCCTCGCCCTCCCGGTCCCGGACCTCAGCCTGCGGCTGGTGTGGCAGGCGAACACGGACCACCGCCCGCCGATCCGCGCCCTGCTCTACGCGGCGGCCCACCCGTGACCGCGCGCCGGGGCGGTCACTCCATCCACTCGTAGACCTTCCCCCCGCCCGCGAGGGCGAGGAGGGCGGCGGCCCACCACCAGAAGTCGAGCAGGAAGAAGAAGACGCAGAAGAGGACGCAGGCACACACCAGTCCGACGATCACCCGGAAGCTCTCCGCCGCCTCCTCCTGTTCGTGCCGCAGGCGCTGCTGCCGCGCGGCCTCCTCGCGGCGGGCCCGTTCCGCGCCGAGCATGGCCTGCTCCATCGCGCGGGCGAGTTCCGCGGGGTCCTGGGGACGGGCCCAGTGCATGTTCACATCGCCGTGCACCGTGCCGAACTGCCCGACCGGTCCGTCGATGTCGCCACCGCTGATCTCGTTGCGCACGTCCGGCAGTTCATCGTCCCCCTCGTGTCTCCCCATGCCTCCAGCATGGCCGTTCCCCGGCCGCGTGGCCAGCTTCACCGGCGCGTCGGCGGCCTTACGGTGAGGGGGCGGTGAAGAGCACGGTTAGGCATGCCTTACCTTAGTCGGCGTGACAGTGAACTCTGCGTCCGCCGGAGCGGCGGCGATGCGTGCCGAGGGTGTGCGGGCGGGTTACCGCGGCACCGATGTCGTGCACGACGCCTCGGTGCGGCTGGCGGCCGGGCGCGTGACCGCGCTCATCGGGCCCAACGGCAGCGGCAAGTCGACGCTGCTGCGCACCATGGCGGCCCTCCACCCCGCGACGGCGGGACACCTCGTCCTCGACGGCGACACGGCCGTACGCGAGCTGGCCCCGCGCGACCTCGCGCGCCGCCTGACCCTGCTGTCACAGGCACGCCCGACCCCGGGCGGCGTGACCGTGCGCGAGGTGGTCGAGTACGGCCGCCACCCGTACCGGCCCCGCTGGGGCCCCGGTGACGAGGAGGGCCCCGAGGTCGTCCGGCGCGTCATGGAGATGACCGGCGTCACCGCCCTCGCCGCGCGCCCCGTGGACAGCCTGTCGGGCGGCCAGCTCCAGCGCGTGTGGCTGGCGAGCTGCCTCGCGCAGGACACCCCCGTCCTGCTGCTGGACGAGCCGACCACCTTCCTCGACCTGCGCTACCAGGTCGAACTCCTCGACATCGTGCGCGACCTGGCCGACGAGCACGGCATAGCCGTCGGCCTCGTCCTGCACGACCTCGACCAGGCCGCCGCGGTCGCGGACGACGTGGTGCTCCTCGTCGAAGGACGCGTCGCCGCCGCCGGGCCACCCGCCGAGGTGATGACGGCGAGCCTGCTCTCCGCCGCGTACGGCATCGACGTCGACGTCCACCACGACCCTGTCTCCGGCCTGGTCCACACCCGGCCCCGCGCCCGTCACCACAGCCGCCTCAGCCGGCCCCAGCACCCGCACCACCCCTGAAAGGACCACTTCGTTGAGATCCCGCTCCGTCCCCGCCCTGGCCACGCTCGTGGCGCTCGCCGCGCTCACCGCCTGCGGCACCACCGAGGACCCGGCCGAGGACGAGAACACCGGCTCCGGCTCCGACTCGTCCGCCGCGCCCCTGACCGTGACCGACGCGCGCGGCAAGGAGGTCACCCTGGACGGCCCGGCCGTCCGCGTCGCCGGCACGGAGTGGAACGTGGTCGAGTACCTCGTCTCGCTCGGCGTCCAGCCCGTCGGCGTCTCCGACGTCGAGGGCTTCGAGACGTGGGACAGCTCGGTGCGGCTCGACGACGGCGTGACCGACATCGGCACGCGCGGCGAGCCCAGCATGGACACGCTCGCCACGCTCGACCTGGACGTCGTCTTCGCCACCGACGAGATGGTGGACGGCGCCCTGGAGCAGATCGAGGAGAACACGCCGGTCATCGTCGTCCCCGGCGGCGACGAGGCCGACCCGGTCGGCACGATGTGGGACAACCTCGACCTCGTGGCGCGGGCGACGGGCACCGAGGACCGGGCCGCCGGGATGCGCGACGCGTTCGACGAGGCGCTGGCCGACGGCCGCACCGCGCTCGCCGAAGCGGGGGCCGAGGGCGCGACCGTGGCCTTCGCCGACGCGTACCAGGCGGGCGAGGCGGTCTCCATACGCCCGTTCGGCGAGGGCTCCCTCATCGGCGGGGTCCTGGCCGAACTCGGCCTCACCAACGCGTGGAGCGGCGTCGAGGGTCTGGAGTTCGACCCGGTCTACGGGCTCGCCCAGACCGATGTCGAGGGCCTGACCGCGCTGCCGGACGACACCGCGTTCTGGTACATCGCCAACGACAGCGAGCCCGACGTCTTCACCGAGGTCCTCGCCGACAACTCCGTATGGAACTCGCTGCCCTTCGCCGCCGACACGGTCCGCTTCCCCGACGCCATCTGGATGTTCGGCGGCCCGGCGTCGATGGAGCAGTTCATCGACGCGGTCGTGGACGCCGCGAGCTGACCACGCGATGAGCATCGGCACGCTCACCCGGCGGACCGCCGGGCCCGCCCCCGTCGCCCCGGCCGGGGAACGCCCCCCGGCCGGGCGGCTGGTGGCGCTGACCGGGACGCTGCTGGCCGTCCTGGCACTCCTGGCGGCGGTGCACCTCACGCAGGGCACCGCCGCGGTGGGCGTCGGCGACCTCGTGTCCTGGCTCCTCGGCCGCGACGGCGGGACCGGGACGGCCGTGGTCGTCGAGTCCCGCGTCCCCCGGCTCGTCGCCGGGCTCACGGTCGGCGCCGCGCTCGGCGCCGCCGGGTGCGTGCTCCAGTCGGTCTCGCGCAACCCGGTGGCGTCCCCCGACGTCCTGGCCGTCAACGGCGGCGCGCACCTCGCGCTCGTCACCGGCGCCGTCACCGGCCTGTCCCTGCCGTTCTTCGGCGAGGTCGCCCTCGCGTTCGCGGGCGGCCTGCTCGCGGCGGTCGTCGTCCTGCTGCTGACCGGCGACGCGTACGGGACGGTGCGGCTCGTCCTCGGCGGCACGGCCGTCTCGCTCGCGCTGTCGTCCCTCACGACGTCGCTCCTCCTGCTCTACCCGAACGAGGGCACGGGCCTGTACGCCTGGGCCGCCGGGTCACTCAGCCAGAACGGGCTGGGCACCATGCGGATGCTGGCCCCCGTCGTCCTCGCCTGTGTCGCGGCGCTGCTGCTGTACGGCAGGCGGCTCGACGTCATGGCGCTCGGCGACGACGAGGCGCGCGCCCTCGGCGTCCCCGTGCGGCGGACGCAGCTGGTCGTCGTGCTGCTGGCCGTGCTGCTGTCCACGGCCGCCGTCGCCGCGACGGGTCCCGTGTACTTCGTCGGCCTGGCGGCGCCCGCGATCGTCCGGCTGCTGGTCCCGCACGTGCCCGGCCTGCACCGGCACCGGGCGCTCGTCCCGCTGTCCGCGCTGACCGGCATCGGCGTCGTGCTCGGCGCGGACGTCCTGCTGCGCGCGGTCATCGGCGCGCAGAGCGCCGTCAGCGTCCCCACCGGCATCGTGACGTCGCTGCTCGGCGGGCTGCTGATGATCGGCCTGGCGCTGCGGCTGCGCGCCACGCCGATCGGCGGCGCGGCCACGGCACTTGAGGTGCGCGGCACCGGCACCCGGCACCGGGCGCTGCTGACGGGCACGGTGGCCGCCGCGCTGGTGGGTGTCCTGCTGGCCGCCGCGCTGGTGGGCGACCGTACGTTCCTGCTCGGGGACCTCGCGATGTGGGCGCGCGGCGAGGCGGGTCCGCTCGTCACGACCGTGCTGGACACGCGGATGCCGCGGCTGACGGCGGCGCTGCTGGCGGGCGCCGCGCTCGCGGTGGCGGGCACGACCATCCAGGCCGTGACGCGCAACCCGCTCGCCGACCCCAGCGTCGTCGGCGTCGCGGGCGGCGCGTCGGTCGGCGCGGTGCTGGTGGTGACGTACGTGCCGATGGTCGGGTTCTGGGCGCTGACCGGCGCGGCGGGGGCGGGCGCTGCCGTGGCGGCGCTGGTCATCTTCACGCTGTCGGCGCGCGGCGGTTTCGCGTCCGACCGGCTCGTCCTGGTGGGCGTCGGGGTGTCGTACGTGACGTCGGCGCTGGTGACGGTCCTGATCGTCGCGACCGACCCGTTCAACGCGACCAAGGCCCTGACGTGGCTGTCGGGTTCGACGTACGGGCGCACGTACGAGCACCTGGTGCCGCTCGGCATCAGCTGCCTGGTCGTCATCCCGCTCGCCTGGGCGGCGCACCGGCGGCTCGACCTGATCTCGCTGGACGACGACACCCCGCGCCTGCTGGGGCTGAGCGTGCCGCGGACGCGGCTGTTCCTGCTGGCGTGCGGCGTGGTGCTGACGGCCACGGCGGTCGCGGCGATCGGGATGATCGGGTTCGTCGGCCTCGTCGCACCGCACGCGGCGCGGACGCTGATGGGGCGGCGCCACCGGTGGGTGCTGCCCGTGGCGGCGCTGCTCGGCGGCACGCTCGTCGTCGCCGCCGACCTGCTGGGCCGCACGGTGATCGCCCCCGCGCAGCTGCCCGCCGGGCTGCTGACCGCCGTGATCGGGACGCCGTACTTCCTCTGGCTGCTGCGCAGGACGCGCGGCGTGTGACGGGTCACCCCGCCGCCGTCGCGCTTGCGCTGCGGTGGTGCGGGGGCCGAGGATCGGGGGATGCAGGGGTCCGCGTCCGTGAAGCTCACCGAGGGTGATGTCACCCTGTCACCGCTGCTGCCGGGGGATGTGGACGCCCATCTGGCGGGCGAGGACGAGGAGTTGGTCCGCTGGCTGAACGGCGGGGCCGGTACGCGTGCCGACGTGGCGGACCACGTGCGGCACTGCGGCGAGCAGTGGGAACGCGGCGGGCCGCTGCGCGCGTTCGGCCTGCGGGTGGGTGAACCCCCGGTGCTCGCGGGCACGGTGGACCTGCGCTTCGCCATGCCCGGCCTCGAACCGCACCAGGTGAACATCGCGTACGGCCTCTACCCCGCGTGGCGGGGGCGGGGGCTGGCGACGCGGGCGGTGCGGCTGGCGTGCTGGTACGCGGCGGGCGAGGGGGCGTCGGAGGGCGTGATCCAGGTGGACCCGGGCAACCCGCGCTCGGCCGGTGTCGCGGTGCGGGCGGGCTTCACGTACGCGGGGCAGGTACGGCGCCTGGACGGCGGCCTGTTCGACCGCTACGTGCTCGACCTGCCGCCGGGCGCGGACGCGGACGCGGACGCGGACTGAGTGCGCGCGGGGACGATCACCGCTGCTCGCGCCCGTCCCGATCCGCCCGGCTACCCCCGGTGTCAGCCGAGGCGGGGTCTGACCGGTACCGGTGCCGGGTGGCCCTGCTCGCGGCGCCTCCAGGCGCGCACGCTCGCCGCGTCGCCACATCGCCCCGGTACGCCCGGCACAAGGGCGATCCGGCGCCTTGCGATCGCACACGCCTGGGGGGCACTCCCGGCCGCTGGGCCGGGGGAGACGCGCGCGTCTCCCGTGCCGCCGCCGCGCGTTGACGGCGGCGGCACGGGGGGACGGCCGCCCGACGGATCAGGCGGTGTGCAGTGTCAGGCCGTACGCGCCCAGGATCTCGTTGACCGGCTGGTGCCAGGTCTCGCCGCCGCCGGCGCAGTTGCCCCAGCCGCCGGAGGTGACGCCCTGGGCCTGGTCGCCGCTGATGTAGGAGCCGCCGGAGTCACCGGGCTCGGCGCACACGCTCGTCCGCGTCAGCTGGTGGACCACCTCGCCCGAGGAGTAGTTGACGGTCTCGTTCTTGCCGAGGACGGTGCCGCAGTGCCAGTGCGTCGTGGAGCCCGAGCGGCAGATGGACGCGCCGACGGGGGCCTCGGCGGAGCCGCGCACGAGGACGTCGGGCACGGTGCCCCAGCCGAGGACGACGGGCACGGTCCACCAGCCGTTGCCGACGCTGACGAACGCGTAGTCGTTGCCCGGCCAGGACGAGCCCTGGATCTGCCCGATCAGGGACCGGTCCCAGCCGTACGCCTGCTGCCCGGCGCGGCCGCAGTGCCCGGCCGTCACGAAGCCGCCGTGCACGGAGAAGCCGATGGAGCAGCGGACGTTGCCGGTGTACCACGGGTCGCCGCCGACCGTCCCGGCCGCGAACGTCTCCGGGGCGCGCGTCGTCGTGGCGGACACGGTGACGGGCCCGGCCGCGCGGGCGGCGGCGAGGAAGTCCTCGGTGGCGGCGTCCCGTTCGGCCCCGGTCACGAGGGTGACGACGACGCTGTTGGCGCGAGGATCGACGCGCCAGCTCGCGACGGAGGCGGGTGCGTCGAGGCGGTCGAGAGCGGTCACGGTGGCGCCGAGTTCGGCGTCGGTGTGCGTGACGAGCCGGGGCTCGGCACCGGTGGCGTGCACGTCGTCGGCGCGGCCGGTGTCGGTGACCGCGACGACGAGCGTGCCGCGCGCCGGGTCGAACCAGCTGCCGCCGTACGCGTCTCCCGCGGCCTCGCGGGCGGCGGGCTCGGTCTCGGCGGCGTCGGCCTCCTGGGCCAGGCGCGTACGGGCCTCGTCCGGTGAGAGGCCGAGGTCGCGCTGGAGCGCGCTGAGCAGGCCGGCGGAGAGCGGCTGCGCGACGCTCCCCTCAGCACCGGCGGTGGCGGTGGCGGCACCGGTCCCGACCAGGGTTCCGGTGACCAGCAGGGCGGACAGGGAGAGGCGCACAGCGATGCCGCGTCTCATGGGGGTTCTCCTTCTGTCGCTTCGTGGCGCGAACGTGGGGGACAGCGGAAGTGTGCGAACGCGTGCTCCTCTGGGAGTTTCTGAGGAGTCGCGTCGCCATATTGGCATGCCCACGCCAATACGGACAGCCCTCCGGAACCCACTCGGGGCGCACGGGGCGCGGCATCGCCAACGAGTCGCGAGAACACCCGTGTTGCGCTCCGCGCCCGACGCGGCGGGGCGGGTCTACGATTGGTACAGACCATAGTCTTGACGGCGGGGTGCGTCCGCTTCTTCAATCAGCCGGAGGGCACCCCCATCGGTCACTCCCGCGCCCTCTTCCGGCGAGAGGTATGTCATGATCATGCAAAAATGGTGGAGACGCGCGCTCCGCAAGGTCAGGTACGTCGCGGCCGGTTCGCTGGTCGTCGGGCTGCTGAGCGTCCTGCCCGTGTCACCCGCGTCCGCCGCCACGGGGCAGATCAGCGGGCTGGCCGGCAAGTGCGTGGACGTCGCGGCCGCGTCGAGCGCCAACGGCACGCCCGTCCAGCTCTACGACTGCAACGGCACCAACGCCCAGCAGTGGAACGTCGGTTCGGACGGCACCATCCGCGCCCTCGGCAAGTGTCTGGACGTCGCCGACAACTCCACCGCCAACGGCGCGCAGCTCCACCTGTGGGACTGCACCGGCGGCGCCAACCAGCGCTGGACCGTCACCGCCGCGCGCGACATCGTGAACCCCCAGGCCGACAAGTGCCTCGACGTCACCGGCAACAACTCGGCGAACGGCACCCGCCTCCAGATCTGGACCTGCACGGGCGCGGCCAACCAGAAGTGGAACGCCCCGGCCACCGGGGGCGGCAACCCGAACCCGAGCGGATTCGTCGTCTCCGAGGCGCAGTTCAACCAGATGTTCCCCGGCAGGAACTCCTTCTACAGCTACAGCGGCCTGACGGCGGCGCTCAGCTCGTACCCCGCCTTCGCCACCACCGGCGGCGCGACGATCTCGCGGCAGGAGGCGGCGGCGTTCCTCGCGAACGTCAGCCACGAGACGGGCGGCCTCGTCCACATCGTGGAGCAGAACACCGCCAACTACCCGCACTACTGCGACTGGGGCCAGCCGTACGGCTGCCCGGCCGGGCAGGCCGCCTACTACGGGCGCGGCCCGATCCAGCTCAGCTGGAACTTCAACTACAAGGCGGCGGGCGACGCCCTGGGCATCGACCTGCTGGGCAACCCCTGGCTCGTCCAGAACGACTCGGCGATCGCCTGGCGCACCGCCCTGTGGTACTGGAACACCCAGAACGGCCCCGGCACCATGACGCCGCACAACGCCATGGTCAACCAGCGCGGCTTCGGCGAGACGATCCGCAGCATCAACGGCTCGCTGGAGTGCAACGGCGGCAACCCGACGCAGGTCCAGAGCCGCGTCACCACCTACCAGCGCTTCACGTCGATCCTCGGCGTCCCGACCGGCGCCAACCTGTACTGCTGAACCCCGGCCCCCATCCCGTCAGCGCCACCGGCACCGCCCCCGGCACGGACGAGCAGCGGCCCGCGCCGGGGGCGGGCACGTCGTGTCACCCGGCCTCGGCCCAGGCGCGGGCCAGCAGTCCGTACGAACGCACCCGGTCCGCGTGGCCGTGCGTGAGGGTCGTGATCAGCAGCTCGTCGGCGCCCGTCGCCTCGCGCAGCGTGGCCAGCCCCTTGACGACGGTGTCGGGAGAGCCGACGAACTGCGTGTCCACCCGGTCGGCGACCAGCTCGCGGTCCTCGTCGGTCCACGGCAGCGCGGCGGCCTCCTCGGGCGTCGGGAACGGGATGGCGCCCTCCGCGCTGCGGATGCTGCGCACCCAGGGGGCGTAGCCGGTGGCGAGTTCGCGCGCGGTGGCGTCGTCGGGCGCGACGACGGCGTCGGCGGAGACGAGGACGTACGGCTCCGCCAGCGCGGCCGACGGGCGGAACGCGGCGCGGTACGCCTCGACCGCATCGAGCACCGTCCCGGGGCTGACGTGGTAGTTCGCCGCGAACGGCAGGCCCCGCTCCCCTGCCACCTCGGCGCTCTGCCCGCCGCTGCTGCCGAGCACCCACACCGCGACGTCCGCTCCCGCGCCCGGCACGGGGCGCGCGTCGGCCTCGCCGTCCGTGTAGGTGCCCGCGAGGAGCGCGAGGACGTCGTCCACCTGCTCCGCGTAGTCCGGCGTCTCCGCCTTCGGCTGCTGGAGCAGCGCCTGGTGCAGCCGGAAGCGCGGGGAGTCGAGCAGCCGGGCGAAGCCGGTGAAGCGCGGCGGTATGTACAGGCCCTCAGGCGTGTGCCGGCCGGGCGCGGCGGGCGGCGGCGCGCCGGGGCGTGCGCCGGGCGGGAGGCGCGGCGGGCCGGAGCGGCCGAGGCCGAGGTCGACGCGGCCGGGGAACAGCGCGTCGAGCAGCCCGAACTGCTCGACGACGGCGAGCGGCGTGTGGTGGCCGAGCTGCACGGCGCCCGAGCCGACCCTGATCGTCCGTGTGGCCCGCGCGACGAGCTGGATGACCAGCGCGGGCGTGGTGCCGGCGACTCCAGGGTTGAGGTGGTGCTCCGCCAGCCAGTAGCGGTGGTAGCCGAACTCCTCGGTCCTGCGGGCGAGTTCCTCGGTGTTGCGGAGGGCCTGCGCGGCCGTGGAGCCGGAGCTGACGGGTACCAGGTCGAGCACGGAGAGGGGCACGGGTGGCTTCATGCGGTGGGTGTCTCCCTGGGGTCGTCGGCACGTCGGGCGGCCACGCGCCGGGGCACGCGCCGGGGCACGGGAAGGCCGCCCGAAGGACGTCCGGTCGAACGCACGGTCCCACTGTGACCACCCAATGTTGCGATGCTGTGACCATGGCATGGACACACATACGGGCCCGCCGGGCGCGGTCAGGCCCCTGAGCGGCGCACTTGCCGTCCCGAACGCGCGCCGCCCCCGTCCGGCCGCCCAGGAGACCCATGGACAAGCCGGAAGAGCCCCTGTTAGCTTCCCGTCATCCGCCCGGCGGCCTCCGCCGGGCCCGTCGCGCCCCGGGTGAGGAGGCACACGCATGACCCGCGTCCCGCACGGAACCACGGCTCTCCCGTACGCCTTCGCCGCGCCCCGCCGGATCACACAGCGCGTGCCCCTGTTCCGGCGGCTGGCCATCGACCTGCGCCGCTCGGCCGGTTCGCTCTGTAGCTGACCCCGGGTCACGCGCCCGTTCCCCGCGCCGCGCGCGGTCCGTACGCGCCGTGCGCTCCCGTCGCTCCGTCATCCCCCTGGCTCCGCCCGGCGCGGCGCGCGCCGCGCCGTACCGGCGCGCCCGCGTCCTGACGCCTCCTCCCCCTTCCCGGCAGCCCCGTCCCAGAAGGTGAGCGCACGATGCCCACTCCCGACCATCTCCATCTCGCGGTCGCCCTCGACGGCGCGGGCTGGCATCCGGCGGCCTGGCGCGAGCCGCGCGCCAGGCCAGGCGAGCTGCTGACCGCCCGTTACTGGGCCGACCTCGTCGCCCTGGCCGAGTCGGGGCTGCTCGACTTCGTGACCCTGGAGGACGCGCTGGCCCTCCAGTCCACGGACGCGAACGCGCCCGACGACCGCACCGACCTCGTACGCGGCCGCCTGGACGCGGTGCTCGTCGCCTCCCGCGTGGCGCCGCTGACGCGGCACATCGGCCTGGTGCCGACCGTGACGGTCACGCACACCGAGCCGTTCCACATCTCCAAGGCCGTCGCGACGCTCGACCACATCAGCGGCGGCCGGGGCGGCTGGCGGGCGCAGATCGCGCGCCCGCTGGAGGCGCCGCACTTCGGGCGGCGGGAGATCGCCCCGTTCCCCGCGCCGGGGCCCGGCGGGCGGCTCGCGCCGCCCGAGGAGTACGAGCGGGCGGCGGCGGACGCGTTCGGCGAGACCGAGGACTTCGTGGAGGCCGTCAGGCGGCTGTGGGACAGCTGGGAGGACGACGCGGAGATCCGCGACGCGGCGACCGAGCGGTTCGTGGACCGCGACAGGCTGCACTACGTGGACTTCGCCGGGCGCTGGTTCAGCGTGCGGGGCCCGTCGATCGTGCCGCGCCCGCCGCAGGGGCAGCCGCTCGTGACGGTCCTGGCGCACGCCGCCGCGCCCCGCCGCCTCGGCGCGCGGTCGGCGGACGTCGTGTACGTCACGCCGCGCGACGGCGAGGACGCGCGGGCGGCCGTCGCCGACGTGCGCGCCGAGCAGGCGGCGGCCGGGCGCGGCGGGGAGACCGTGCACGTCTTCGGCGACCTCGACGTGACGCTCGCCGCGACGGCCGCGGAGGCCGGGGACCGCAGGGCCGCGCTCGACGCGCGGGCGGGCGGGGCGCCGGCGAGCGACACGCAGGTGTTCACGGGGACGGCGGCCGAGCTGGCGGACCTGCTGCTGGCGCTGCGCGACGGCGGCCTGACGGGCTTCCGGCTGCGGCCCGCCGTCCTCCCCGACGACCTGGCGGCCATCACCGGCGCGCTGGTGCCCGAACTCCAGCGGCGCGGTGTGTTCCGCACCGCCTACGAGGCGGACACCCTGCGCGGCCTCCTCGGGCTCGGCAGGCCCGCCAACCGTTACGCGGCCGTCCGGTGACCGGCGCCCGCGCGCCCCGCGTCCCCTTTCCCACCCCCCTCCCGATCGGACGGCGTCCATGAGCGCGGAAGCCCAGCGGAAGCACAAGAAGCAGATCGTCCTCGGCGCCTTCGTCAACGGCGTCAACCACACCACCGTCTGGTCCGATCCGCGGGCCGGGAGCCAGATCGACTTCTCGACCTTCCGGCATGTCGCGCAGACGGCGGAACGGGGGAAGTTCGACTTCTTCTTCCTCGCCGAGGGCCTGGCGCTGCGCGAGCGCGGCGGGCTCGTCTTCGACCAGGACATCGTGGGACGGCCCGACACGTTCCCGCTGCTGGCCGCGCTGGCCGCCGTCACCGAACACCTCGGGCTCGTCGGCACGTTCAACGCGACGTTCAACGAACCGTACGAGCTGGCCAAGCAGCTCGCGTCCCTCGACCACCTCTCGGGCGGGCGCGCGGGGTGGAACGTCGTCACCTCCTTCGACGCGTTCACCGGGCGGAACTTCCGGCGCGGCGGCTTCCTGCACCGGGACGACCGGTACGTGCGGGCGCAGGAGTTCCTGGCGGCGGCGCGGCAGTTGTGGGACTCCTGGGACGGGGACGCCGTCGCGGCCGACAAGGAGAGCGGCGCGTTCCTGCGCCGCGCGGACGCCGGGGCGTTCGCGTACTCGGGCAAGCAGTTCGGCATCGAGGGGCGGTTCGCGACACCGCGCAGCCCGCAGGGGCACCCGGTGATCCTCCAGGCGGGCGGCTCGCCGCAGGGCCGCGACTTCGCCGCCGGGGGCGCCGACGCCGTCTTCTGCCCCCTCCAACCGCTGGAGCAGGCACGGGAGTTCTACCACGACGTGCAGGCGAGGGCCGCACGGCAGGGGCGCGCGCCCGGGTCCGTGAAGCTGCTGCCGTCCGCGCACGTCGTGCTCGGCGAGACGGAGGAGGAGGCCGTCGAGCGGCACCGGGACATCGTGCTGCGGCAGATCAGCGGCAAGACGGCGCAGATCCTGCTGGAGACCGTCTGGAACCGCGACCTGTCCGGCTACGACCCGGACGGGCCGCTGCCCGACGTCGAACCGAGCACGGACGAACCCCGCTTCATCCAGGGGCGGGCGAGCATCTTCCAGGACGCGCGCAGGACCGTCGCGCAGTGGCGGGAGATCGCCGAGGCGCACCGCTACAGCCTGCGCGAGCTGGCCATCCACGTCTTCGGGCGGGCGGAGTTCGTCGGCACGCCCACGCGGATCGCCGACGAACTGGACGACTTCGTCCAGCGGGACGGCTCGGACGGCTACATCCTCGGCTCCCACCTGGTGCCGTCGGGGCTCGACGAGTTCGTCGACAAGGTGGTGCCGCTGCTCCAGGAACGCGGCTCGCTGCGCACCGAGTACACCGGCGGCACGCTGCGCGACAACCTCGGCATCCCCGCGCCGGCGGGGGCCGACGGATGACGGCCCAGGACACCGGGACGGCGACGACCGCGAAGGCGGACGGCCTCACCGTCGTCCCCGTCAGGCTCTCCGACCCGCTGTGCGGACCGATGCTGCGCGACCTGGAGCGGGAGTACGTCACGCGGTACGGGCCCGTCGCCTCCGACGAGATGGCGCGCTACCCGGACGCGGAGTTCGCCCCGCCGGACGGCCTGCTGCTGCTCCTGCTGCGGGACGGCGAGGCCGTGGCGGGCGGCGCGTACCGGCGGTACGACGGGCGGACCGCCGAGCTGAAGCGGATCTGGACGCACGCGGCGCACCGCAGGCGCGGGCTGGCGCGCCGGGTCGTCGAGGAGCTGGAACGGGCCGCCGCCGTACGCGGGTACCGCCGCGTGTACCTGACGACCGGGCCCCGGCAGCCGGAGGCGCGCGGGCTGTACCTCGCCGCCGGGTACACGCCGCTGTTCGACACGGCGGCCGACCCGGAGACGATCGGGCCGCTGCCGTTCGAGAAGCTCCTCGGCGCCGTACCGGCTGCCGGAAGACCGGGAGGGACCCGACCATGACATCGGACGCCCACAGAGAGGGCCCGCCGTCCGCCGTCGCCGCCCCGGAGCGGGAACGCGCGCACGAGCCCGAGCCGCACGGCGAGGACGACCTCTCCGGCCTGCGCATCGTGCCCGCCCGGCACTACGGGCGCTGGCTCGCCGGCCTCACGGTCCTCGTGCTGGTGGCCCAGTTCACCCACGGCCTGGTCACCAACCCGGCGTGGGACTGGCCGGTCTTCTTCGACTACCTGCTGGCCGACAGCGTGCTGCGGGCGGTCTGGCTGACGGTCCAGCTCACCCTGTACGGCACGCTGCTCGGCTTCGCGCTCGGGGTCGTGCTCGGCCTGATGCGGCTGTCCCGCAGCGTGGTGCTGCGCGGCGTGGCGTGGGCGTATGTGTGGGCGTTCCGCTCGATCCCGCTGATCGTGCAGCTGCTGTTCTGGTTCAACCTGGCGTACCTCTACCGCGAGCTGGGCTTCGGCGTCCCGTTCGGCCCCGTCCTGTGGAGCGTGGGGACGATGGACCTGATCGGCGCGATGACGGCCGCCGTGATCGGCCTGGCGCTGCACCAGGCGGCGTACGCGGCGGAGATCGTGCGCGGCGGCGTGCTGGCGGTGGACCCGGGGCAGCGCGAGGCGGCGGCGGCGCTCGGCATCCCGCGGCTGCGGCAGTGGCGGCGGATCGTGCTGCCCCAGGCGATGCGCGGCATCCTGCCGAACGCGGCGAACGAGATCATCTCCCTGTTCAAGGGCACGTCGATCGTGTCGGTGATGGCGATCGGCGAGCTGTTCTACCAGGTGCAGGTGATCTACGGGCGCAACGGGCGGGTCGTGCCGCTGCTGATGGTCGCGACGGTCTGGTACATCGTGCTGACGACGGTGCTGACCGTCGCCCAGTACTCCGTGGAGCGGCGCTTCGCGCGGGGCGCGACGCCGCGGGCCGCCGAGAGCCCGGTGCGGCGGCTGCGGGAGCTGGCGGGCGGCAGGCGGCCGGGGACTGCGCGTGCGGCGGGAGGTGCCGGGTGAGCGGCGGGACGGGCGGGGTGATGGTGGACGTGCGCGGCGTCCACAAGTCGTTCGGCGCCCTTCCGGTGCTGCGCGGCGTGGACCTGCGGGTGCGGGCCGGGGAGGTGACCGTCGTGATCGGCCCGTCCGGGTCGGGCAAGTCCACGCTGCTGCGCGGCATCAACCACCTGGAGAAGCCGGACCGGGGCTCGGTGCGCATCGACGGGGAGCTGATCGGCTACCGGCGCGCGGGGCGCACGCTGCGCGAACTGAAGGAGCGCGACGTCCTCAGGCAGCGCGCGCACATCGGCTTCGTCTTCCAGAACTTCCACCTCTTCCCGCACCTGACCGTGCTGGAGAACGTGATCGAGGCGCCGGTGTCGGCCCTGCGCAGGCCGCGCCGCGAGGCCGTCGCGCCGGCGCGGTCCCTGCTCGCCCGGGTCGGGCTCGCGGACCGCGAGGCGGACTACCCGCGCCGCCTGTCCGGCGGGCAGCAGCAGCGGGTGGCGATCGCCCGCGCGCTGGCGCTGGAGCCGAAGGTCCTGCTCTTCGACGAGCCGACGTCGGCACTCGACCCCGAGCTGGTCGGCGAGGTGCTCGGCGTGATCAGGGACCTGGCACGCTCCGGCACCACGATGATCGTCGTCACGCACGAGATCGGCTTCGCCCGCGAGGTGGCCGACACGGTCGTCTTCATGGACCGGGGGCGGATCGTCGAGCAGGGCCCGCCGCCCGACGTGCTGGACCGGCCGAGCCACGAGCGGACGCGGGCGTTCCTCTCCCGGGTCCTCTGACCGTCCGCCCGTCCGCCGCCCCGGCCACCCGTACGCCGGGGCGGCGGACCGGCCCGGCCGTCCGGCGGGCGTTTCCTCCCCCTTTCTCTTCTTTTCTCACCACCCCGTCTCGTCCCTCCCGGAAAGAGCAGCCATGACGCCACGCACCGCCCGCCGCAGAACCGCCGCCGCCCTGACCCTCGCGCTCGCCGCAGCGCTCACGGCCTGCGGCGAGCCCGACGAGCCGGAGGGCGGCACGGGCGGCGCCGCCCCGGGCGACTCCGCCGGTTCGGACGACCCGGGGGTGAACACCAGCCCCGACCAGGACCGCGTCCGCGCCGAGGAGGTCCCCGAGATCGCCGCGCTCGTCCCCGAGGAGATCCGCGAGCGCGGCACCCTGGAGGTCGTGAACTCGGTGGGCGCCGTCCCGCCGCTGAACTTCTACGCGACCGACGACGAGACCGTGATCGGCAGCGAGACGGACGTCGCGGTGCTGGTCGGCGACGTGCTCGGCCTCGACGTCTCGTTCAGCACCGTGGACTGGGCCAACATCTTCGTCGGCCTCGACAGCGGGCAGTACGACGTGGGATTCAGCAACATCACCGTCACCGAGGAACGCAAGGAGAAGTACGACTTCGCCACCTACCGGCTAGACAGCGTCGCGTTCGAGACGTCCGTGAACGCCGACTGGACCGTCGAGGGCCCCGAGGACGTGGCGGGCAGGACCATCGGCGTCGGCTCCGGCACCAACCAGGAGCAGATCCTCGTCGAGTGGAACGAGCAGAACGTCGAGGCGGGCCTCGACCCGGTGGAGATCGCGTACTACGCCAACCCCACCGACTACTACCTCGCCCTCGGCTCCGGGCGGCTCGACGCGTACCTCGGCCCGAACCCCAGCGCCGCCTACCACGCCAGGGTGAGCGGCGAGACCAAGGTCGTCGGCGTCTTCTCCGGCGGCGGCGACGCGCTCCAGGGGGAGATCGCGGCGACCACGCGGAAGGACAACGGGCTGGTGGAGGCCCTCGCGGCGGCGCTCAACGAGGTGATCGACAACGGCGCCTACGCCGAGGTCCTGGAGCGCTGGGGCCTGTCCGACGAGGCGCTCGACGCGTCCGAGATCAACCCGCCGGGGCTGCCCAGGCCCGAGGAGTGAGCGACCCGGCACGGCCGGGCCGCCCGGTCCGGCCGTGCGCGGCGGACGGGAGCCCTGTCGAACGCGCACCGCGCACGAGATATCTTGATGTCGAGCAATGTTGCAGACGTGGAGACGTGGAGCGGAGCATCCGGTGACTGACTCGACCATCATCTACACCCACACCGACGAGGCCCCGGCCCTGGCGACGTATTCGTTCCTGCCGGTGGTGGAGGCGTACGCCTCGACGGCGGGCGTGCGCGTGGAGAGCCGTGACATCTCGCTGGCGGGCCGGATCATCGCCGGTTTCCCCGAGTGGCTCACGGAGGACCAGCGCATCGACGACGCGCTCGCCGAGCTGGGCGCCCTGGCCGGCACCCCCGGCGCCAACATCATCAAGCTGCCGAACATCTCGGCGTCCATCCCCCAGCTCAAGGCGGCCGTCGCCGAGCTCCAGGAGCAGGGCTACGCGCTGCCCGACTACCCGGACGACCCGCGCACCGACGAGGAACGCGACATCCGCGCCCGGTACGACAAGGTGAAGGGCAGCGCGGTCAACCCCGTCCTGCGCGAGGGCAACTCCGACCGCCGCGCCCCCGCCTCGGTCAAGAACTACGCGAAGAACCACCCGCACCGCATGGGCGCCTGGTCGTCCGACTCCCGGACCCGCGTGTCCCACATGACGGCGGACGACTTCCGCTCCACCGAGAAGTCCGCCGTCGTCGCCGCCGACGGGGCGCTGCGCATCGAGCTGGCCGGCGACGACGGCACCACCACCGTGCTGCGCGAGTCCGTGCCGGTCCTGGCGGGCGAGATCGTGGACGCCTCCGTGATGCGGGTGGCGGCGCTGCGCGAGTTCCTGTCGGCGCAGGTGGCGCGTGCCAAGGACGAGGGCGTGCTGTTCTCCGTCCACCTGAAGGCCACCATGATGAAGGTGTCCGACCCGATCATCTTCGGCCACGTGGTGCGCGCGTTCTTCCCCGAGACGTTCGCCACCTGGGGCGGGACCCTGGCCGCGGCCGGTCTCACGCCGAACGACGGGCTCGGCGGCATCCTCAAGGGCCTGGAGTCGCTGCCCGAGGGCGCCGGCATCAAGGCGTCGTTCGAGGCCGAGCTGGCCTCGGGCCCCGCGCTTGCGATGGTGGACTCGGACCGGGGCATCACCAACCTCCACGTGCCGAGCGACGTCATCGTGGACGCGTCCATGCCCGCGATGATCCGTACCTCGGGCCACATGTGGGGCCCCGACGGGCAGGAGGCCGACGCCCTCGCCGTCATCCCGGACAGCAGCTACGCCGGTGTCTACCAGGTCGTGATCGACGACTGCCGCGCCAACGGCGCCTTCGACCCCGCCACCATGGGTTCCGTCCCGAACGTCGGCCTGATGGCGCAGAAGGCCGAGGAGTACGGCAGCCACGACAAGACGTTCGAGATCCCGGCCACCGGCACCGTGCGCGTGCTCGACGGGGACGGCGCCGTCGTCCTGGAGCAGACGGTGAGCGCGGGCGACATCTTCCGCATGTGCCAGACGAAGGACGTGCCGGTCCGCGACTGGGTCAAGCTGGCCGTGAGCCGGGCGCGCGCCACCGGCGCACCCGCCGTGTTCTGGCTGGACGAGGACCGCGCGCACGACGCCCGGCTGATCGAGAAGGTCCGCGCGTACCTCCCCGAGCACGACACGGAGGGCCTGACCATCGCGATCATGTCCCCCGAGAAGGCGACGGCGTTCTCCCTGGAGCGCATCAGGAAGGGCGAGGACACCATCTCCGTCACCGGCAACGTGCTGCGTGACTACCTGACGGACCTCTTCCCGATCCTGGAGCTGGGCACCAGCGCGAAGATGCTGTCCGTCGTCCCGCTGATCAACGGCGGCGGCCTCTTCGAGACGGGCGCGGGCGGCTCGGCCCCCAAGCACGTGCAGCAGCTCGTCAAGGAGAACTACCTGCGCTGGGACAGCCTGGGCGAGTTCCTCGCGCTGGCCGTCAGCTTCGAGCACCTGGCGCAGACCACGGGGAACGCGCGGGCCCAGGTCCTCGCCGACACCCTGGACCGGGCGACGGCGACGTTCCTCGACCGGGACAAGTCCCCCAGCCGCCGCGTCGGCGGCATCGACAACCGTGGCAGCCACTTCTACCTGGCGCTCTACTGGGCCCAGGAGCTGGCCGCGCAGACCGACGACGCCGAGCTGGCCGCGGCGTTCGCCGGCCTCGCGGCCACGCTGGCCGAGCAGGAGTCCGCCATCGTCGGCGAGCTGGCAGCGGCGCAGGGCTCGCCCGCCGACATCGGCGGCTACTACCAGCCCGACCCGGAGAAGGCGGCGGCCGTCATGCGCCCGTCGAAGACCTTCAACCAGGCGATCGACTCGCTCGCCTGACGCGCAGCCCGCGCCGTACGCCCGTAAGCCCGTACGCCCCGGCCAGGCGGCTTCCCGCCCGGCCGGGGCGTACGCGTTCCCTCACCCGCGTGCGCCGCCGGTCACGGCACGCGGGCGACGCCGCCCATCCCGACGCTCGCCGGGTAGTCCCCCACCTGCACGTCGGGCCGCCACTCGGGCATGGGGACGACGCCCGGTTCGAGCAGTTCGAGCCCGTCGAAGAAGGCGGTGATCTGCTCGCCCGACCGCAGGATGTACGGGACGGCGCCGGTGTCGTTGTACGTGTCCTGCGCGGCGATCAGCTCGGGATCGGTCGCGGCGCCATGGCTGAGCATCAGATAGCTGCCGGGGCACAGGCCCGCCACCAGGCGGCGCACGATGTTCCGTGCCACGCCGAAGTCGGCCACGTGGCCCAGCACGTCCGACAGGATCAGCGCGGTGGGCCTGCTGAAGTCGAGCGTCTTCGCGGCCTCCGCGAGCACCGTCTCGGGGGCGTGCAGGTCGGCGTCGATGTACTGCGTGACCCCCTCGGGCGCCGAGGTGAGGAGCGCCTGCGCGTGGAGCAGGATCAGCGGGTCGTTGTCGACGTAAACGATCTTGCTGGACGGCGCGACGCGCTGCGCGACCTCGTGCGTGTTGTCGACCGTCGGGAGGCCGGTGCCGACGTCGAGGAACTGCCGTATCCCCGCCTCCCCGGCGAGGAAGCGGATCGAGCGCGTCAGGAAGTACCGGGAGGCGCGGGCCATGGCGTCGATGTCCGGGACGGTGCGGCGGTAGGCGTCGCCGGCCTCGCGGTCGACCTGGTAGTTGTCCTTGCCGCCGAGCCAGTAGTTCCAGATGCGCGCCGAGTGGGGCACCGAGGTGTCGATGCCGGCGGGGACGCTCTGCGCGTCGGACGTGCTCATGGTGGTCTCTCCGCTCCGTTCTGGGCGTACGGGGGTCATGGAAGACATGTTCCCGCAGTAACCCGCGATGCCCAACGTCGTTATGGGAACGGGTGCTTCGGGGGAAGGCCCCGACGGGGCACGGCCGATTCGAGGGATGGTTTTCGTGTACGAGATGCTCGCCGCGCTGCTGGTCGAGGAGTTCGGCTGCGAGGCGGACGCGGTGACGCCGGAGGCGACCTTCCGGAGTCTGGAGCTGGACTCGCTGTCGCTGGCGGAGATCGCGGTGCTGGTCGCGGACCGCACCGGTGTCTTCGTCGAGGACGCCGGTCTGGGCCTGGACAGCACGCTGGCCGGGGCCGCCGCCGGGTTCGAGGCGGCGTCGGCGCCGTCCGGGAGCGCGGCCTGATGGGCGGTGTCCCGGACGCCTGTTGGGGCCCCGGTGCCGTCGCGGTCACGGGCGTCGGGCTCGTGACGCCGGGCGGGACCGGGGTGGCCGGGGCGTGGGACGCGGTGTGCCGGGGGCTGCCGACGGCGCGGTGCGACCCGGAGCTGGCCGGGCAGCCGGCGGACCTGACGTGCGCGGTGCCGGACTTCGACGGCGACGCGCTGCTCGGGCGGCGGCTCGCGCGGCGGATGGACCGGGTGGCGCAGTTCGCCGTCGTGGCGGCCAGGGAGGCGGTCGCGATGGCGGGCCTGGGCGGGCGGACGTGGCCCGGGGAGCGGGTCGCCGTCCTGTTCGGCGCCGGCGGGTCGAGCTTCGAGGGGCTGACCGACGCGTACCCGAAGCTGCTCGCGGGGCGCGCGCGGGCCATCTCGCCGATGACGCTGCCGCGTTCGCTGCCCAGCGCGCCCGCCGCCGAGGTGGCGCTCGACCTGGGCGTGTCGGGGCCGGGCTTCGCGACGTCGGCGGGCTGCGCGTCGGCGCCGGTGGCCGTCGGCGTGGGCCGCGACCTGCTGCGCTCCGGGACGGTGGACGTGGTGGTGGCCGGAGGTGCTGAATCGTTGCGCCACCCGCTGGCCGCCGCCGGTTTCGCGCAGCTCGGCGTCGTCTCGCGGACCGCGGCCCGGCCGTTCGCCGCCGACCGGGACGGCTTCGTACCGGCCGAGGGGGCGGGCGTACTCGTCCTGGAGAGCGGTGCGCACGCCTGCGCGCGGGGCGCGGAGGTCCTTGCCTGGCTCGGCGGGTACGGCGCCGCCGGGGACGGCCACCACGTCGCCGCGCCGCACCCGGACGGCGTGGGAGCGGAGCGCGCCCTGCGCGCGGCGCTGGCGGCGGGCGGCGCGGAGCCGTGCGCCGTCGGGCACGTCAACGCGCACGGCGCCGCGACGCGCCTCAACGACCGCGCCGAGGCCCGCGCCCTCACCCGGCTGCTGCCGCACCGGCCCCCGGTCACCGCGACCAAGGGCGCCCTGGGCCACGCGGGCGCCGGCTCAGGCGCCATCGAGGCGGTCGTCACGGTCCTCAGCCTCCGCGACCAGCTGATCCCGCCGACGGCGGGGCTGACCGGCCCCGACCCCGAGTTCACCCTGGACGTCGTCACCGGCGCCCCCCGGCGCGCGGCCCTGCGGACCGCCGTGTCGGTCTCCACCGCGCTCGGCGGGCAGAACGCGGCGCTCCTCCTCCTCGCGGCCTGACGCCCCCTCTCCCCCGTTCCGCATCCGACCCCGATTCCGCACGCACATCCACAAGCACATCCACACGCACGAAAGCAGTCATGCACACCCTCCCGGCCCTCGCGCCCCCGTCCCGTGCCGTCGAAACCGCCCGACTCCTGCTGCGCCTGCGCACGGCGAGCGACCCCGCCCCCGTCCACGAGCAGTTGCGCGCCCTCGGGCCCGTCCTGCGGGTGCCCTGGCTGAGGTCCCTGGTCGTCACAGGCCACGACGAGTGCCGCGCGATCCTGCGGGACGGATCGTTCATCCACCCGGACGCGGGCTGGCGGGACAGGCACCAGCCCGGCTGGCGCGCGCACCCCGCCATGCGGGACCTGTACTCGTCGCTGCTCACGTCGAACGCGCCCGGCCACGGGCGGCTGCGCGCCACGCTCGCGCCGCTGTTCTCGCGCGGCGCGGTGGCTGGGCTGCGGCCGAGGATCGCCGAGCTGGCCGAGGACTGCCTCGACGGTCTGGCGGCGGTGCTGCGCGAGGGCGTGGCGGACATCGCGGCCGAGGTCGGCGTGCCGCTGCCCGCGCGCGTGATGTGCTCGTGGCTGGGGCTGCCGGAGGAGGACGCGCCGGTGCTGACGGGCCTGTCGCGGCGCTTCGCGGCGGTGCACGAGCTGTCGCCGAGTGAGGCGCAGATCGCCGACGCGGACCGGGCGCAGGGCGAGCTGCGCGCGTACTTCACGCCGGTGGTGCGCGCGTGCGCGGCGGGCAGGGGCCACGGCGTCCTGGCGCGGTGGATCGCGGCGGGCGGGCTGAGCGAGGAGGAGTACGTGGTGAACGCGGCGCTGCTGTTCGTCACCGGCTTCGAGACGACGGCGGCGCTTCTCGCGACGGTGACCCGTGTCGTCCTCGAACAGCCCGCGCTGGGCGACCGGTTGCGCGAGGCGCCGGAGGAGGAGGTGGCGGCGGCGGTCGAGGACGTGATGCGCCGCTACCCTCCGGCGGCGCTGCTCAGCCGCGTCGCGACGGAGGAACGGACTCTGGGGGGCGTGCGCGTGCCGCCTGACCAGCTCGTCCACCTGCTGCTCGGGCCGGCGAACCTGGACCCGGCGGCGCGGCGTTCGGCGGCGGCGCACCTGTCGTTCGGCAGCGGCGCGCACTACTGCCTGGGGGCGTCGGTGGCCCGGCTGGAGCTGGCCGTGTTCCTGCCCGCGCTGCTGGGGCGCTTCCCCGCTCTGCGGCTGGCGGCGCCACCGGAGGCGGCGGACGGGCTGGCGCACCCGCAGGCGCGGCGGCTGCTGGTGACGGAGTACATGCCGGTGGGCGTGTTCTGACGGGCGCGGGCCCGGCGTTCCATGACGGGGGCGCCGGGCGGCCGACCGGGGTGACGCGCGTAGTTTCCGGCCGACGACTGGCAGGTACATATCAAAGTACCGGCCGCGACCGGCCGGCCCCCCACGGAGAGGCCCTCCCATGCGGATACCGCCGGCAGCCGGCGCGCTGGCGCTCGCCCTGCTCGTCCCCGCCCCCTACGCCTCGGCGGACGCCGGCACGGGCGCGGCCGGGTACTACGACGACGCGGACGGGCTGACGGGCGCGGCGCTGCGCGACGCGCTGCACGACATCGTCAGCACGGGCGTGACGACCCTGACGTACGCGCAGGTGTGGGACGCCCTCAAGGTGACCGACCGGGCGCCGTCCGACCCGGACAGCGTCGTCCTCTTCTACACCGGCCAGTTGCGGGACGCCGACGAGAACGGCGGGGCGGTCGGCGACTGGAACCGCGAACACCTATGGGCGCAGTCGCACGGCGACTTCGGCACGGGACGCGGGCCGGGGACCGACCTGCACCACCTGCGGCCGACCGACGTGCAGGTCAACAGCAGGCGCGGCAACAAGGACTTCGACGACGGCGGCTCAGCCGCACCCGGCGCGCCCGGGAACTACACGGACGCCGACTCCTGGGAGCCGCGCGACGCGGACAAGGGCGACGTGGCGCGTGCGCTGTTCTACATGGCCGTGCGGTGGGAGGGCGGCGGCGGGTTCGCCGACCTGGAGCTGAACGACGCGGTGGACAACGGCGGCAGCCCGTACATGGGGCGGCTGTCGACACTGCTGGAGTGGCACGAGGCGGACCCGCCGGACGCGTTCGAGCGGCAGCGGAACGAGACGGTCTACGCGTCGTACCAGCACAACAGGAACCCTTTCGTCGACCACCCCGAGTGGGCCGCCGAGATATGGGACTGACGGCCGGGTCCCGGCCGTGCAGCATGGACGGCAGGGGCCGCGGCGACGGGCCCGCGCCATGAACCGGGAGGCACCGGATGCGGGTGATCGAGGGGCACGGCGTGCGGCTGCGTGCGGCGGGTGAGGGGGACCGCGAGCGGTTCACCGGCATCCTCGCCGCGCCGGGGGTGGCGCGCTGGTGGGGTGACGCGCGGGAGGAGGCGGCGGGGGTGTGCGCGCCGGAGGAGGGGACGCGTTCGTACGCGATCGAGCGCGGCGGTGCGGTGGTCGGGCTCGTGCAGGCATGGGAGGAGACAACGCCTCATTACCGGCACGCGGGGCTCGACGTCGCGGTGGACGCCGCGTGCCAGCGGCGGGGATTCGGGGGCGCGGCGCTGTATGTGCTGGCGCGTCACCTCTTCGAGGTGGAGGGGCACCATCGGCTGACGATCGATCCGGCGGTGGGGAACGAGGGCGCGGTGCGGCTGTATCAGCGGCTGGGATTCCGGCCGGTGGGCGTGATGCGGCAGTACGAGCGGCGGGCGGACGGGACTGTGCGGGACGGCCTGTTGATGGACATGCTGGCGGGGGAACTGGTGGTACCTCCGCTGCCGCGGTGAACAGCCGTGGAAACGGCGGCGCGTGGCGCGTCCGGCCAGGGAGGGGACGGACACACCACGCGCGGGCGCTCGGGCGAAGTCGGACGCCGGTGCGGCTCAGGCCTTGCGGGCGACGCCTCCGGCCATCAGTTCCTGGGCCACGTCGAGGGGCAGCGCGACAGGGCTGTCGGGCCGCCACAGCGGCAGGGACACCACGCCGGGGTCGAGGAGTTCGAGGCCGTCGAAGTAGGCGGTGATCTCCTCGATGGTGCGGAAGCGGCCGGTGCCGAGGAAGTCCAGCATCGTCACCTCGACGGCGCGTGCCTCGGGGCCGGTGTCGCAGAAGCAGGTGAGGACGAGGTGGCTGCCGGGCGGGACCGCGTCCATGTAGGCGGTGACGACGCCCTGGGGGCCCTCGTCGTCGTGGAGATGGTGCAGGATACCGACCAGCATGACGCCGACGGGCTTGGAGAAGTCGATGAGGCGCTGGACGCCGGGGTGTCCGAGGACGGCGGCGGGGTCGCGGAGGTCGGCGGTGACGACGGCGGTGCGGTCGTTCTCCTCCAGCAGGGCGCGGCCGTGGGCGAGGACGATGGGGTCGTTGTCGACGTAGACGACGCGCGCGTCGGGGTTCTGGCGCTGGGCGACCTGGTGGGTGTTCTCCAGGGTGGGCAGGCCCGCGCCGAGGTCGATGAACTGGTCGATGCCGACGGCGTCCGAGGCCAGGTGGCCCACCATCCGGCCGAGTGCGGCGCGGTTGTACCAGCCGACATCGCTGATGTGCGGCATGTTGCGGCGCACCTCGTCGGCGACGACGCGGTCGACCTCGTAGTTGTCCTTGCCGCCGAGGACCGCGTCGTAGACGCGCGCGATGCTCGGCCTGCTGAGATCGATCTCCGGGGCCGTGCCGCCGTCCGGTGTCCCGTTCTGCTGATCCGCCATGGCGGACCTCCCCTCTTCCCGGCTTGTCTCCGGCGTCTCTCCGGTTCCGTCCGCGTTCCGGACGCCCCGCGCGTCGGGCAAGACTAACGTGCGTGACGCGGGCAGACACCCCGTTGTTGATCATCAACTCGCCGCATGGGCACGCAAGTTATCGATCCGATACCTCGCGGGGAGCCGCCGGGCGGACGGTCCGTCAGGAAGGGCGGCCCGGGGGTCGGCGGGTGAATAGCCGGGAAATACCCTTGCCACCTCCGATTACGGAGAGTAACGTTACCCACGCGTTGAGGGAATCGCGGGACGCGGGGCGTCACGCGGGGGAAAGCAGGGGGCGGTTTCGTGCGGCAGATGATTGCGGAATATGGCGGAGGCGCCGGGAGACCGGGGCGTGGCCCCGCATTGCCGGGCCCGGGGCCGGGCAAGCGGGTGGGCGCACGTCGCCTGATGGGCACGGTGGTGCCGTTTTCTGTTCACACGCGGGGCATCGGGTGGGAACGCCGGCGATTTCCTGGGCTCCGGCCGGCCCCCGAATTGGGTGATTCGGCGGGCGCGGTCCGGGAGAAGCATGCCGCGGCGACGGTGCCCTTGCTGCCGATTCGCGCGGTCCCGGCCTTTCGCGGGGAGCCGTTCCGGCGGGTAAACCGGCGGCGGGAGGACGGGACAAGCCGGACCGGGGGCGTGCCGCCCGGCGTTGCGGGCGGGGCTCGCCCCGGCGCGACGGGGGCCCGGCGGCGGGCGGCGGCGCGGGGGTTCGGCGTGCCGGAGTGCCGCGTGGGGCGGAAAGCACCGGGCCGCCTGGGCCCGGGGGGTTCAGTGGGCCTTGTCGTAGGCTTCCTGCACGTTTCCGGGTACGCGGCCCCGGCCGTTCACCTCGTAGCCGTTCTCCTTGGCCCACTCACGCACCTTGGCCGGGTCGGCGCCAGGCGTCGAGCGCTTGGCCGACGAGCCGCCGCCGCGCTGGGAGCGGCCGGTCTTGCGGCCCTTGTCGATGAATGGGCCGAGCGCTTCGAGAAGCCGGTCGAAGGAGTCGGGCGCGAGGTCGATCTCATAGTTCACGCCGTCGAGACTGAAGGTATGCGTACCGACATCGGTGGCCTCGTCCCCGGTGAGGTCGTCGGTGTAGATGGTGACCACTTTCTTTGCCATGACCGGGAGTATACGGCCAATGGAGTGGTATTCACGCCCTCTGCCCGGCCTGATTTTCGCCCGGCAATGCCGATCCGGGCCCGCCGCGACCGCGCGGGGATTCCCCCGGCGGACATCCGCGGGGCGTGTGGGGACAACGGCATTTCACCGGCGGGCGCCCCGGCGATATCCGCCGTGGGACGTCCGGCGGTCGCCGGGCCCCGGAGATCGACGGCGACAGGGGCGCGCGCTCCGGCACCGGCTGTGACGGGGAAACGCTGGCGACTGTATCGCCTGCGGCGGCGGCGGGCGGGTGCGGAACGGCACAATGCGTCGCTCGGGTATCAGTGGATTTCCCTGCATTGCCCGCGTTCCTGGTGCCGCCATGCCGCGGGTGGCGAGTTCTCGCCCCTCGACCGCCGGGGCACGCTGCCGCCGCCCGGCCCGGCAGGGCACGGGCCCGGCCGGTCAGACGGCAGTCCCCGCGGCACCGGCGGTGCCGGCGGGGTCGGCGGTTTCGGCGGTTTGGGCGGTGCCCGCGCGGCGGCGCCTGCGGAACTCCGCGGCGATCCCCAGCAGGACGCCCGCCGCGACCAGGGGCAGGCCCCTGAGCCAGACCTCGCGCTCGACCTGGGTCGCCAGCAGCACACAGGAGACGACCCCGAGCAGCGGGACGACGGCGGGTACGCGGAAGTGGTCGCGGGTGACGGGGTCCCGGCGCAGGACGAGGACGGTGGCGTTGACGACGGCGAAGACGAACAGGAGCAGCATCACCATGGTGGAGGCCAGCGTGGCGACGTCGCCGGTGAGGGCGAGGCACATGGACAGCGCGGTGGTGACGATGATCGCGGCCCACGGGGTGCGCCGCCGGGGCAGCACGCGGGTGAGGAACGAAGGCAGCAGGCCGTCCCTGGCCATGCCGTAGGTGAGCCGGGACGTCATGATGCCGGTCAGCAGGGCGCCGTTGGCCACGGCGACGAGGGCGATGAAGCTGAACAGCCGGTCGGGCACTCCCCCGGCGGCGTGGACCACTTCGAGCAGCGGACCGCTGGACTCGACGAGCCGCTCGGTGGGCACGGCGGTGGCGGCGACGACGGCGACGAGCCCGTACAGCAGCCCGGCCGCGCCGAGGGCACAGAACAGGGCGCGCGGGTAGGAGCGGCGCGGGTCGTGGGTCTCCTCCGCCAGGTTGACGGACGTCTCGAAGCCGCCGAAAGCGTAGTAGGCGAGGACCACGCCGCCGAGGACGGCGGCGGCCGGGCCGCCCTCCTCCGTGCCGAGGTCGGCCAGCCGGGACGGGTCGCCGTCGCCGCGCAGGACGACCCAGGCGCCGAGCGCGATGATCAGGACGAGGCCGCCGACCTCGACCACCGTGGCGGCCGCGTTGGCCCGCATCGACTCGGCGATGCCCCGGGCATTGAGCAGCGCGAGCGCGAAGGGGAAGGCGATGGCCACGGCCGCCGGGGGGACGGTGACGAAGGCCCCGAGGTAGTCCCCCGCGAAGGCGCGGGTGAGCGTCGCGACGGACACGGTCCCCGCCGCGAGCATGCAGAAGCCGGTCAGGAAGCCGGGGAACGGGCCGAAGGCGAGATGCGCGTAGTGCGCCGCTCCCCCGGCGCGCGGGTACTTGGTGGCCAGCTCGGCGTACGAGGCCGCCGTGAGGAGGGCGAGGCAGAGGGCGGCGAGCATCGGCACCCAGACGGCGCCGCCCGACTCGGCGGCCATCTGACCGACCAGCACGTACACGCCGGCGCCCAGGACGTCGCCCAGGATGAACAGGAAGAGCAGCCGCGTGGTGAGGGCCCTCCTGAGGGGTGGCTGCACGTCCGCCGGAACGTCCGTGGGGGGAGTGTCCGTGGGAGTCATGGGGTCCCCCTGCCCGGCTCAGGGCGGCGCAGGCGCGTGTTCAGTCGAACGTGTCATGTCCTCCCGGGAAGGGGCACGGGCCCGCCGTACGGCTGGTATGCCGGGCGGCCCGGCGGGCCGCCGGGCCCGGTGGCGCGGGCCTCCCGGAGGCGGACGGCGGCCGGTTGGTACGGTCCACGGGTCGTCACTTCCTCCGGCGAACGGACTCGAAGACATGCCAGACCGACTGATCTGTGTCGGCTCCTACACGGCGGAGACCGGCGGCCGTGGCCCCGGCCTCACGCTCCTGCGCCCGACGGGCCAGGGCGGACGCCTCGCGCCGTCAGGCGAACTGCCGCTGCCCGGCGCGTCCTGGGTGGAGTGGCACCCCACCCTGCCGGTGCTGTACGCGGTGCACGAGCTGGCCGAGGGCGGCGTGAGCGCCGTCGCCTTCGACGGCGAGGGTGTGCCGACGGTGCGCGGGACCCTCCCGACCGGCGGCGCAGAGCCCTGCCACCTCGCCGTCACACCGGACGGCCGGCACCTGCTGGCGGCCAACTACGGTTCCGGCAGCGTCGCCGTCTTCGCGCTGGACGCGGCGGGCGACCTGGTCGGCCGCACCGACCTGGTGGCGCACTCGGGCTCGGGGCCGGACCCGGACCGCCAGGGGGGCCCGCACGCCCACATGGTGACGCTGCACGGCGCGGACGGGCTGCTCACCGTCACCGACCTGGGGACGGACACGCTGTGGACGTACCGGCTGGCGGCCGGCACCGGCACGCTGGAGCGGGTGGCGGCGAGCGTGCTCACGGCGGGGACGGGTCCGCGGCAGCTGATCCGCGCGACGGAGAACCGCGCGTACGTGGTGGGCGAACTCGCCCGTGAGCTGGTCGTGGTGGCGGAGAACGGGCCCGGCACCTTCGCGCCCGTCGCCTCGGTGCCCGCCTCGGGGCAGCCGGGTGACGACACCATGCCCGCGCACTTCGCGCTCTCGCCGGACGGCCGCTTCGGGTACCTCTCGAACCGCGGCCCCGACACGGTCGCGACCTTCGCGCTGGGCGCGGAGCAGCCCGCGCTCGTCGGCGAACACGTGCTGGACGCCGCGTGGCCGCGCCAGTTCGCGCTCGACGGCGACCGGATGTACGTCGCGGCGCAGGAGAGCGACACGGTGGTGGTCCTCACCGTGGACCACGGGACGGGCTCCCTCACGGAGGAGTACCGCGTGCCGGTGGGGTCCCCCGCCTGCGTGGCGATCCAGCCCTGACCGTCCCCCGGCCGCCGCCGTGACGCCCCTGACGGCGCGGCGGCGGCACCGACTGCCACCACCCGGCACGTTGCCGAAGCCACCTGCCGGCGACACGAATCGCCGTTCCTCGACGGGCCGGAGGCCGCGTCGGGAGGGGAAGAAGAGGAACGTGCCTTCCCGTCCCCGGCGGATTGAGTACCGGACGCGGCGTCGCGCTGCCCGGGGCCCGAGAGGGCTCCCCGCCGACAGCACAGGCCAGGGCAAGCCTCGGTGCACGGAGTCCGCCGCTCCCCCGTGACGCGCCCCTGCCTCCCGCGCCGTCACGGTGTGGGGCGGACAGGGCGCTGCGGCACTCGGCCGGTCCAACGTGCGCCTGCGGGTCCTGGACAGCGCGCGGGACGGAGGGCCACCCGCTACGGGCGGCGAGCGAGGTAGGTCCGCCGTGCTGCCGGAGTATGCCGGACGATCCCGCCCCGCCCGGCAGGCCGCAGGAGCCGTCCAGGGTGTCCCGTCCCGGGCTGGACCGTGGCCCAGGACGCGGTGCTGGAGAACTCCTCCCGCCGACGGTTCGGTCCGGGGAAGCCGCGGAAGGCGGGCCCCGTCACTCTCTCGTACCACGTCCCGCCGCGTGGTCAGGGAACGCGGTATGCGCGGCACTCGGGTACCCCCCGCCCGTTCGGTGTGTGCCCACGGTGTCCGGGCGGGAACGCGGGCAGCAGAACCCCCCGGGGGACAAGGTGCCGCCGCACGACCGTCGATCCCCTGCGGGCGGCCCGCGCTGCGGACCGACGTCTGTAGAGCGGTGCAACAGCGGTGGAGGAGCGACGAGTTGACGGTGGCCCCCCGCCTCGGCGTGGGCCGCTCCGGCTTGCGGACGGGACCCGCCATGAGGCTCCGCCCGCTACCGCCGCGGTCATCCGTCAACGGGAGCGGGACTCCGCCGTGACGCCTCGGGTGGCGCGTCGCGCGCCGCCCGAGGCGTCAGAGGACGAGGTGGGCGGCGACCTCGGCGGGGTGCGTGAGTTGGGGGTAGTGCCCGGCGCCCGGGATCTCGGCCACCGGGTGCCCGATGCCCGGGGCGTCGGACGCGGTCAGCGGGTCGTCCGAGCCGACGACGATCCGCACGGGCACCTGCACGCGGTCGAGCAGCGCCCGGGTCCGCTCGCGTTCGGCGGCCCCGGCGCGCAGGGCGGCGACCACCCGGCCCGCCACCCCCGGGCGGCGCAGGTCGGCCACCGCGCTCTCCACCTCCGCCCCCTCCGGGACCCCGAGCGTCGCGGCCAGCCGGGCGGCGGGCATGCGGCGCAGCACCGGTACGGCCAGCCGGGAGCGCGTGAACCGCCGCCCCGGCGCCTGGAGGAAGGCGGGCGCGACGAGGACGACCCCGCCGACGCGGTCCGGACGGTCGGCGGCGAAGCGCAGCGCGGGCCCGCAGGCCGCGGAGTGGGCGACCAGCGTCGGGCGCCCGCGCACCGGTCCGAGCAGGTCGGCGAGCCACGCGTCCACCGACTGCCCCGCCGGTGCCGACCGCCCGAGGCCCGGCAGGTCGGGGGCCAGGACGGGTCCGGGCAGGTGCGGCACGAGCGGGGCCCAGAGGTCGGCGTTCATCGGCAGGCCGTGGAGCAGGACGTGGGCGGGGTCGCGCCGTTCGCCGGCCACCCAGGTACGGCTGCCCGCGACGGCGCGGAAGCCGTACGGCCGCAGCCACGGCGTGGCGGCGCCGAAACGGGCCGCCACCAGGTCGTCGGTCCAGGTCCGGAGCGCATCGGCTGCCAGGGGCGTCTCCAGGCCCGCGTGCGCGGCGAGGGCGCGGGCGGAGTCCGTGGGGTAGCGGTCGGTGGACAGGAACGAGAGCGTCTCGGGGTCGGCGCCGGTGAGCCTGCGCGGCAGCCGCCGCAGCAGGCCGACGGGGACGGTGCGGCGGGGCGCCCGCACCCCGGCGTGCTCCGCGATCGTGCGGATGAGTCCGGGCAGCGGCGGGGTGTCGTCGTCGAGCACCCAGTGGCTGTCGCCCGCCAGCGGCGAGGCGGGGATCTCGGCGAGGAAGCGGGCGAGGTGGCCGACGGTCACGATCGGCACGAACGTGTCGCGGCCGCCCGGTATCGCGGGCAGCCGTCCCCGCCACAGGTCCGCGACGAGGGCGGCCAGGCCGATGTACTGGCCGGGCCCGATCACCGTGCTGGGGTTGGCGACGGTCAGCGGCACCCCCAGCGCGCGGGCGCGGGCGCGCACCGCCAGGTCGCCTTCGAGCTTGGACGCCTCGTACGCGCCCGTCGGCACGGACGCCGCCTGCCCGTCGGGCGGGCTGACGCGGTAGCCGCTCAGATGCACCAGCCGCCGCAGGGCGGGCAGGGCGGCGGCCCATTCGAGGACGTTGAGCGCGCCGGTGACGTTGACCGCGCGCGCCTCCCCGGTGCCGAGGCCGAAGGCGAACAGGGCGGCGGCGTTGTAGACGTCCCGCGCCTCGGGGAGCCCGGTGAGCGGGCGCGTGATGTCGGCGTGCACGACGTGGAGGCCGCCGGTGTCCACGCCCCGGCCGGTCAGCCAGGGGGTGAGGGTGTCGGTGCGGACGGCCGCCGCGACCTCTTGCCCCCGGCCCAGCAGTTCGGCGACGAGGGAACGGCCGACGAAGCCGGTCGCGCCGAAGACGATGGCGTCCATGAATCTCCTCAGTAGATCGGTCTGCATATTTTTGAGGCACACGCGGGCCGCGGCGAACGACGGCCGCGGCCCGCGTCAGGCGTCCAGCAGGACGCCGATCCGGCGCGCCACGCTGTCCAGGGGCGCCCTGCTGCGGTGCGTACGGGCCAGCAGGAGCGCGCCCTCCACGAGCGCCAGCACCGTGACCGCGAGGTCGTCGGCGTCCGGGCGGTCCGCCAGCCGGTCGCGGAGGGCGCGTTCCCAGGAGGCGTAGACCTCGGAACAGGCCTGCTGGAGCGGGTCGTTCGTCGCGGCGGTCTCCAGCGCGACGGTGGCCACCGGGCAGCCCTGGCGCCAGCCGGACTCCGCCAGCCGGTCGCCGAGGAGCCGCAGCGCGGCGCCGGCGAACTCCGTCGCCGACCCGGCGCGTTCGGACAGCCCCGCCAGGGTGTCGCCGACCGCCTGGCCGGCGCGCCGCAGTGACTCGGCGACCAACTGGTCCTTGCCGCCGGGGAAGTGGAAGTAGAGCGAGCCGCGGGGCGCCCCGCCGGCGGCGATCACCTGGTTGAGCCCGGCGGCGGAGTACCCTCCCGCCTCGACAAGTTCACGCGTCGCGTCCAGCAGCCTGTCGCGCGTCTCGGCGCCCTTCTGTCCCATGCCCGCAAAAATAGACCGGTCCACATAATTTTTCAAACGGCCCGCCCCCGCCGAACCGCCCGCCACCCCGCCATGGGAGCGGCCCCACGCCCCCCGGCTGCGGCGTGGTACCCCCGGAAGCGGGCCGGCACCCCACCGCCTCCGGGGTGCGTTTCACGCTCCGCGTCCGGGCAATGCGCATGTCATGTCACCGCATACGAGCAGAACCGGCCCGGCGGGGGCGATCATCGCCGCGATCGCCGACATCGCCGCATTCATCATCGTCCTGTGGATCCTGATGTACCTGCTGGACGCCAATCCGGGCAACGCGCTCGTGGACTTCACCCACGACGCGTCCCGCTGGCTCGCCGGCTGGTCCCACGACCTGTTCACCTTCGACGAGGAGTGGGCGCGCGTCGTGTGCGGCTACGGTCTCGCCGCTGTCGTGTACTTCGCCATCGGCAATCTCGTGGCCAACCGGGTACGACGCTACTGACCCGCCCTTGCACACGGCACCGTACGCCGCGGGCACACGACGCGCGACGGTCCCCCGGCCCGGCGGCCGGGAGATCCCCGGGCGGGGGGACCGCCGCGCGGCACGGGCCACAAGGCAGCACCGCGCGAGGGCGACGGAGAACCAGGACCACCGAGGAACGGCGCGACCAGGAGCGGGTGGCCGACGGCGTGACGACCGTCCGTCACCCGCTCCTCCCCGTGTTGCGCAACGCATTGACGCCGCCGCGCCGCCGCGATCCAATGACCTCGCTTGGGAGCGCTCCCATCCCTTGTCGAGGCGAAGGAGACCGCATGCGCGTACGCACCCCATCCCGAGGACGGACGGCCGCCCCCGCCCTGCTCACCACCCTGGCGGCCCTGCTGGTTCCACTGGGTCTCGCCCCGGCCGCCACCGCCACCGCGCCCACCACGCCCGCCACCGCCCCGCGAGCGGCCCAGGTGTACGAGGCCGAGGACGGCGTCCTCTCCGGCGTCACCGTCGGCTCCTCCGCCCCCGGTTACTCGGGCACCGGCTACGTCGAGGGCTTCGACGCCCCCGACGACCAGGTGACCGTCACCATCCCCGACAGCCCCGGCGGCCTGCACGACCTCACGGTGGTCTACCGCGCCCCGTACGGCCAGAAGAACACCGCGCTGCGCCTCAACGACACCGGCATGGGCGAGATCACCCTCCCCGCCACCGACACCTTCTCCACGGTCTCCGCAGGCCGCGTCCTGCTGGAGGAGGGAGACAACACCGTCACGTTCCAGAACTCCTGGGGCTGGTACGAGATCGACGCCGTCACCCTCGCGCCCGTGCCGCCGCGCCCGCCGCACCAGGTGACGGGCGAGCCGGTCGATCCCGACGCGACACCCGAGGCCCGCGCCCTGCTGCGCTACCTGACCGACGGCTACGGCGACCACATCCTCAGCGGCCAGCAGGACATGGCGGGCGTCCGCTGGATCGAGGAGAACATCGGCCGGACCCCCGCCGTCGCCGGGCTCGACATGATGGACTACTCCCCCAGCCGCGTCGAGCGTGGCACCACCTCCCAGGAGGTCGAGAACGCCCTCGCCTGGGACGAGCGCGGCGGCATCACCACGTTCGTCTGGCACTGGAACGCGCCGGCGGGCCTGATCGACGAGCCGGGCCGCGAGTGGTGGCGCGGCTTCTACACGGACGCGACGACGTTCGACCTCGCCGCCGCGCTGGCCGACCCGGACTCCGCCGAGTACGCGCTGCTGCTGCGCGACATCGACGCCGTCGCCGTGCAGTTGGGGCGGCTCCAGGACGCGGGCGTGCCCGTGCTGTGGCGGCCGCTGCACGAGGCGGAGGGCGGCTGGTTCTGGTGGGGCGCGAAGGGGCCTGGACCGGCCAAGGAACTGTTCCGGCTGCTCTACGACCGGCTCACCAACGTCCACGGCCTGCACAACCTGATCTGGGTCTGGAACTCCGTGGACCCCGCCTGGTACCCGGGCGACGACGTGGTGGACATCGTCAGCGCCGACTCGTACCCGCCCGCAGGTGACCACGGTCCTGTCAGCGCGACGTACGAGAAGCTGGTCGAGCTGGCGGGCGACCGGAAGATCGCGGCCCTCACCGAGGTCGGCTCCCTCCCCGACCCGGACCTGCTGGAGGCGTACGAGGCGGACTGGAGCTGGTTCGTCACGTGGTCGGGCGACTTCCTGACCGACGGGGTGAGCAACCCGCGCGAGCACCTGGAGCACGTCTACGGCCACGAGCGCGTCATCACCCTGGACGAGCTGGGCGACTTCCGCACCCACGGCGGCTGCCGCGCCACGCACACCGTGACCCGCAGCTGGGGAACCGGTCACCTCGCCGAGGTGACCGTCGAGAACACCGGCGACACCCCGCTCACCGGCTGGCGGGTCGCCTGGCGCGAGACGGGCGGGCAGGCGCCCGGCAGCGCGTGGAACGCCGAGGTGACGGGCGACGGGACCACCGTCCGCGCGACGCCGTCCGCCTGGAACGCGACGCTGGCGCCGGGGGCGAGCACCACGTTCGGGTATCTCGGCAGCGGCCCCTGGCCGGACGACCGGGCGCCCGCGCCCAGTTGCACGGCGGGCTGAGCGGGCGCGCGGGAGGTGTGGGGCATCGCGGCAGGTGGTCTTGACCACATGTCACGATGCCCCTAACTTCCCGCACCAGGAAGCGCTTGCACCGCTTCCACCCCCACGCAGAGAGGACGCGCCATGGCCTTCCCCAGCCCCCGCCGGCCGACGCGACGCCGCCTGGCCGGCCTGGCCTTCGCGCTGGGCGCGGCCGGTACGCTGGCCGCCCCCGCGAACGCCGCGCCCGGTGCCGCCGCCACCCCGTTCGAGCAGTACGGCCGCGTGGCGGTGTGCGGCACGTCGCTGTGCGACGAGAACGGCGCCCCGGTCCAGTTGCGCGGCATGAGCACGCACGGGACGCAGTGGTACGGGCAGTGCGTCACCGACGAGTCCCTCGACGTGCTGGCGTACGACTGGGGCGCGGACGTGCTGCGCGTCTCGACGTACGTCCAGGAGGACGGCTACGAGACGGACCCGCAGTACTTCACGGACCTCGCGAGCCGCGTCATCGAGGAGGCCACGGAACGCGGGCTGTACGTCGTCGTCGACTGGCACATGCTCGACCCCGGCGACCCGAACGCGAACACCGCGCTCGCCCAGCGCTTCTTCCGCGACATCACGGCGCGCTTCGGCGACCAGGACAACATCCTCTACGAGATCGCCAACGAGCCGAACGGCGTGAGCTGGCAGGCGATCAGGAACTACGCGCACACCCTGATCCCGGTGGTGCGGCAGGGCGACCCGGACGCCGTGGTGATCGTCGGCACCCGGGCCTGGTCGTCGCTCGGCGTCTCGGACGGCGCGGACGAGTCGGAGGTCGTGGATGCGCCGGTCAACGCCGAGAACATCATGTACACGTTCCACTTCTACGCGGCGTCGCACCAGGACTGGTACCTGGACACGCTGGCGCGGGCCGCCGAGGAACTGCCGATCTTCGTCACCGAGTTCGGGACCCAGGAGTACACCGGTGACGGGCCGGACGACTTCGCGATGTCGCAGCGGTACCTCGACCTGATGGCGCGCGAGAACATCAGCTGGACCAACTGGAACTACTCGGACGACTTCCGCTCGGGCGCCGTGTTCGAGCCGGGCACCTGCGACAGCGGCAGCTGGGCGGACCCGGGCTCGCTGAAGGCGGCGGGCGAGTGGATCAGGGACCGGATCGGCTGACGCTCCGGCCCGGACACCGGCCGGCGCGTGGCCGCCGCCTCAGTCGCCCGGCGGCGGCCACGCGTCACCCCACCGCGCGTCGCGCGCGGCGCGGTACAGCTCGCGCTGCCGCTTGGTGACGGTCGTGTCGGCGAGCCCTTCGCCGGCCGTGCACTCCCGCAGCGCCACCAGGCCCTTGCGCTTGAGCGGATGGCGCAGCACCCGGCTCGCGGCCCGGCCGTACGGGTGCCGGGAGGCGGCGACGTAGGAGAACTTCTCGTCCTCGAAGTTGAGCGTCCCCTCCTTGATCTGCCGGTGCGTGTCGAGGCGGGGCAGGCGGGCGGCGAAGTGGCACCAGTCCTGGCCGCGCGGGATGGGGCAGGCGTGGTCGTGCGGGCAGGGGGCGAGGACGGTGAGGCCGTGCCCGACAAGGGTGTCGCGGGCGGCGACGACGCGCGCGTACCCGTCGGGCGTGCCCGGCTCGACCAGTACGACGACGCCCTCGTCCCCGGCGGCGTCGGCGAGCCAGCGGACGGCGGACTCCCGTGCGGCGGCGGGCAGTTCGCCGAGGACGTAGGAGAGGGTGACGAGGTCGGCGGCGGGCGGCGGGGCCGCCGGGTCGATGGTGCCGCGCCGCCAGGTGGCGCCGCGCAGGGCGGGCGCGGTCGCGGCGGCGGCGAGGCGGCGGCCCAGCTCGATGGCCTCGGGGACCTGTTCGGTGACGGCCAGTTCGCCGAGTCCTGGCCAGGTGCGCTGGGCGGCCCAGAGGGCGGCACCGGTGCCGCCGCCGAGGTCGGCCATGGTCGCGGGCGCGTAGCCGGGCGCGGCGCGCGCCACCTCGGCCAGCGCGGCGTGCACGGCGGCGTAGGTGGCGGGCATGCGATAGCCCGCGTAGGCGGCGACGTCACCGGCCGTCGCGAGGATCGGCGCGGTGGCGGCGCGGCCCTCGCGATAGCGGCCGCTGAGGCGTTCCACGGCGCGCGCGAGGTCGCGGCGGCCGAGTCCGTCGAGGGCGTCGTCCAGGGCCGCGCGCAGGTCGTCGGGCAGGGCGGTCATGCCCCGCATTCTGCCCGGTCACGGCGGACGCCCCGGACACGGGCCGGTGCAGCGGCGGCAGCGGACGGCCCCGGCGCGGTCGGGCAGCCGTCCGCCTTCGTCGCCCCGCCGCCGGGCAGATCGGTGCCGACCCGCATCCGCATCCCGCTCGGTGCGCCTGGCCGGGAACGGGCGCGGGCCGGTGGCCGCGTGCGGGGAAGGCGCGCGGTCACCGGCCCGTGCCGGGTGTGGTGCCGGAGGTCAGGGCAGCAGGCCCTCGATCTCGGCCAGTTCCTCGTCGCTGAAGTCGAGGTTGCGGACGGCGCCCGCGCTGTCCTCCAGCTGCGCGACGCTGCTGGCGCCGATCAGCGCCGACGTGACGCGCCCGCCGCGCAGCACCCACGCCAGCGCGAGCTGCGCGAGGGTCTGGCCGCGCCGCTCGGCGATCGCGTTCAGGGCGCGGACGGTGCCGAGGGCCTTCTCGACGCCCTCGGCGGTGAGGAACGGGCTGTCCCCGGCGGCCCGCGAGCCCTCCGGGATGCCGTTCAGGTAGCGGCTGGTCAGCACGCCCTGCGCCAGCGGGGAGAACGCGATGGACCCGGCGCCCACCTCGTCCAGGGCGTCCAGCAGGCCGTCCTCGACCCAGCGGTTCACCATCGAGTAGGAGGGCTGGTGGATGAGCAGCGGGGTGCCCAGCTCGCCGAGGATGCGGGCGGCCTCGCGGGTCTGCTCCGGCGAGTAGTTGGAGATGCCCGCGTAGAGCGCCTTGCCCTGGCGGACGGCGCTGTCGAGGGCGCCCATCGTCTCTTCGAGCGGGGTGTCCGGGTCGGGGCGGTGCGAGTAGAAGATGTCGACGTGGTCGAGGCCGGTGCGGGCGAGGCTCTGGTCCAGGCTGCCCAGCAGGCTCTTGCGGGAGCCCCATTCGCCGTACGGACCGGGCCACATCAGGTATCCGGCCTTGGTGGAGACGACGATCTCGTCGCGGTGAGCGCGGAAGTCGGCGGCGTAGACGCGGCCGAAGTTGCGCTCGGCCTCGCCGGGCGGGGGGCCGTAGTTGTTGGCGATGTCGAAGTGGGTGATGCCCAGGTCGAACGCGCGGCGCAGGATCGCCCGATGGTCGGCGAAGGGCTTGGCGTCCCCGAAGTTGTGCCACAGGCCGAGGGAGATGGCGGGCAGCTTGAGACCGGAACGGCCCACACGCCGGTAGGGCATGGACTCGTAGCGCTGGTCCGATGCGACGTAGGTCACGGGGACTCCTTGGTGCGACGGTGGGGGCGGGTGGGGACGGGACCGCCGCATCCTGGCATACCGGGGCGTATCGCCTCAACCCTCGTTCCGTGTGGCGGTCGCGCGGGGCGTGCCCACGGGGGAACGGACGGCGGGCGCGATCTGTTCCCCGCCGCTCCCCCGCCGCTCCCCCGCCGCTCCCTGCTGCCCTGGTCAGCGGGGTGTGGCCGCGCTGACGACGGCGTCGAGCAGCAGGCGCCCGGCGCGCAGCACGGGCTGGGCACGGGTGGGCGTCGCGTTGGCCAGCAGTACGGCGCCCGCCTGGGCTTCGGGGCTGAAGCCGATGAACGCGGTGAAGCCGCCGGTGCCGCCGCTGTGCCACAGCAGGGTGCGGTCCTGCGTGGCGCGGTGGGTCCACGCCATGCAGGTGGCGTTGGGGCTGCGCGGGTACGGGTGGTACGGCTGGTGGGTGGCGGTGAGCGCGGTGGGGATGGGGGTCTGGTGCGGGCGCAGGTGGGCCTGGAGGTAGCGGAGCATGTCGTCCGCCGTGGCGTACGCGGCGCCTGCCCCGGCGAGTGCGTCGAACGTCCAGTGCTGCACGGGTCGTCCGCGCCGGTGGCCGGTGATGGCGTCGGGGGGCGGGCCCTGGAGGCGGGAGAGGCTGGTGCCCGTCATGCCGAGGGGGCGCAGGACGCGCTCGGTGAGCAGCGTGCCGAAGTCGGTCCCCGCCGCGTTGGCCAGGAGGTGGCCGAGCAGCCCCATGCCGAACGTGGAGTAGCGCACGACGCGGGAGCGCGGCCGGATACGGGCGGTGGCGTGGTGGAGGTCTTCGGCGCGGTAGCGGGCGTACGGGTTGGCGAGCGGGTGGGGCAGGGCGCGTCGCAGGAAGTTGCCGGGCAGGCGCGGGAGTCCGGCGCTGTGGGTGGCGAGATCGAGGAGGGTGATCGGGGGGCCGCCGCGGCGGGGGGCGGCGGTCGGGGGCAGGTGGAGGTCGATCGGGTCGTCGTAGGAGACGTCGCCGCGGGAGGCGAGTTCGGCGAGCAGCAGGGCGGTGAGGGTCTTCGTCAGGGAGCCGAGGGCGAACGGGGTGTCGGCGCGTACGGGTTCGCGCGATCCGGCCGTCCGGTGGCCGGTGGCGAGGACGGCCTGTTCGGTGCCGATGACGGCCGCTGCGGCGACGCCGGGGGCGGCGCGGCCGGTGACCAGGGGGACGGCCGTGGCGCGGAGGATCTCGGTGACCCTGGGGGCGGGGAGGGCGGGTCGTGTCATGGAGGAGTCCCGTCCGTGACGGTGTCGAGGGCGCGCAGGACGGTGAGGGTGCCCGCGACGACCGCGACGACGGTGGGGTGGTGGTCGGCTGGGGGGTCGCCGTTGTCGTGGGGCGGCGGCCCTGTGAGCAGGGTCCCGTCCGGGTGCTGCGCCTCGGCGAGGCGCGCCCAGAGGGTGGGCGGGAGGCTGGGGCGGGGCAGGCTGGCCCCGGCTGCGAGGAGTTCGCAGACGAGGTCCCAGGAGTGCGTCCCGGCGTAGGTCTCGGTCCACACGGGGAGCCAGCGGTCCGTGTAGGCGGCCAGGTCGGGCGGGAGCGCATGGGGGTGCGCCGCCCAGTCCGTCAGGTGCAGGACGGTGCGTGCGAGGGCGTGGGCGTGTGCGCGGTCGAGCATCCAGGGTTCCGGGGTGCCGCCGAGCCAGGTCCTGCGGGTGAGTTCCGCGGCGTCGGGCGGGTCGGGGAGGCCGAGTCTGCGGGTGGCGGCGAGGACGGCCAGTCGCCGGTGCGGGGGGAGTTCGGTGACGTGTGCGGCACGCAGGCCGTGGAGGTGCGCGGCGAGGTCGTCGAGTCCGGCGTGCCGGTATCCGGCGGCGGCGAAGTGACTGTAGACCTCCACGGGCCGGGTGGCCGCCGGTGTGTCCCGCTGTACCTGGTGGAGGAGTTCGCCGTCGCGCAGTTCGTGCCAGGCGAAGTCCATGAGGTCCTGGGCCGTGCGTGCCGCGTCGGGCCCGGTGACGGGGAAGCGCAGGACGGTGCCCGCGGCGAGGGCGAGTTCCGCGAGGCCGCGGAGGGCGGCGGCGGGTATGTCCTGGCGGGGAACGCCGGGCGGGAGGGAGAAACGGGCGCGGTCCGCGCCGAGGCGCGCCAGCGCGTTCTCCGCGACCTGGTGTGCCGGCCGTACGGTCGCCGCGTCCATCAGCCCGCACCTCCCAGGAGCCGCCGGGCGACGGCGAGTTCGAAAAGTGTCCGCGGCCGGTGCGGGCCGAGGGCGGTGAGGTGGGTGAGCGCCGCGGGGAGGAGCGGGTCGGGGGTGGTGCCGGCGTCGAGCGCGAGCCAGCGGGCCGTGCGGGCGGCGGCGAGGTGGTCGCGGCGCAGCAGCGCGTGGACCAGGCCGTTGAGGAGGACGGGTGTGTGCGCGCCGAGCCGTTCGCGGAGGGTGCCGGTGACGGGCGGCAGCGCCAGGGCGCTGAGGCGGACGGCCTCGGCGGTCCACGCGGTCCAGGCGGTGGTGTCGGGCAGCGCGGTGGGGCCGGTGAGGGCGGTGTGCCGGTCGGCGGCGAGTCCTTCCCAGTCGCGGGTGGGGACGCCGAGCGCGGCGAGCGCCTGGGTCAGGGCGGCGTCGCGCAGTTCCCAGGCCGCGTCGTCGGGCGTGCGCGGCTCCGGCGCGGGGAACGCGGTGACGGCGGCCCTGACGAGCGCGGCGTCGCTCGCCGTGAACGGGTGGCCGCCGAGGAGGAAGGGCGCGAGGACATCGGCGCCGGTGCCGCGCAGGGCGCCGAGGGCGCGGACCGGATCGACGCGGCCGTCGAGACCGGCGCGCAGGGTGAACGTTCCTCCCCCGGGGGTGAGCGCGTCGGCGAGGGTGGTGGCCAGGACGTCGGCCGCCGTGTCCGCGGAGCCGTGCCCGGCCCGGGGCGCGAGGGACATCAGCCGCCTGGACGGGCCGCCGTCGCGCGGCCGTCCGGCGTGAGGGGCAACGGTGGACGTTCCATGGCGTGCCTCGTCTCGTGCTGTCTCACACTGTCTCGTACTGTTCCCCCGGTGGACTCCGTCCCCCGGAGGACCCTGTTGCCCGGAAAAGACTGCCCTGCATTCGCCGTGCGCTGCGACGCTTTCCGGGCGCCGGGACGTCCATGCGGGATTGACGGAAAAAGATTTACCCCGGACAGGAAAGCGATCCGCCATATCCGCTTCCGCGCGCATGCGGCAGGAGAGCGATCACTTTCTCGCACGCCCCGCACGGCCGGGCGAAGGCCGCACACCAGCCCACACCCGGCCCCACCAGGCACGCGGCCGTGTGACTTCTCGAATTCCTGTATCCCTGTCGCACCAGTCGGCGAACCGGTGGCCGCGATCACCTCTCAGGCGGAAAATCACCCGCCGGATGTACAGTTCGGCCGCCTATTGGGCAGGGTGCCCTTGACAACAGTGCTCCGCACGACTCGCGTAGTCAGGACGCCGAACAACCATGGCAGACTGTGTTTCTTTCCGGGCCGGCCCATTGGAACGGTTTCTCTACGGCTCCCCCGGGAGCAAAGTGATCCCGACCGGTTTCTTCATGGACCTCCCGGGCACTCCCCCGTCCGCCGGCGCGCTCCGCGACCGGGCACTCGGCCGGGTGGCCGAACTGCCCGCGCTGCACCAGCTCGCCGCGCCGGGACCGCGCTGGGGACGGGCGACGGCGCTCGACCCCGCCCGGCACATCAGGACGCGGGACGTCGCCCCAGGCGGCGCCGCGCTCGACGCGGCGAGCCAGGAACTGCTGCACCTCCCCCTCCCCTCCGGCGCCGCCCCGATGTGGGACATCTGGCTCCTGCGCAACCCGGGCCAGGACGGCTACCGCCTCTGCTTCCGCGTCCACCACGCGCTACAGGACGGCGTGGGCGCCGCCCACACGGTGACCCGCCTGCTCACCGACGACCCCGGCACGCCGGGCCCCCGCGCCCACCGGCCCGTGCCGGTGACGCTGCGGGGCCTGACCGGACTCGGCCGCGACCTGTACGGCAGCCTGCGCCGCGACCGCAGCTGGGGCGTCCTCGGCGTCCCCCCGGCCGACGACCTGGCCTGGTCGTACCGCGACGTCCCCGACGCGCGGCTGCGTACCCTTGCCGCGCGCTGGGGCGGAACGGTCAACGACATGTACCTCGCCGCGCTGGCCCGCGCGTTCCGCGCCTGGCACGCCAGGCGGCCCGCGCCCCACCCGCCCTGCGGGGACGTGACGGCCGTCGTGCCGATGTCCCTGCGCAGGAAGGGCGAGGAGCACGCGCCGGGCAACCGCCTGGTGTTCGCGCGCGTGGCGCTGCCCTGCTCGCAGGCCAGGCCCGCGGAGTGCGTACGGCGGCTCGTCTGCGACACGCGGCAGTTGCGCACGTCGGGGCAGCGGGAGATCGCGGGCCGGCTGTTCAACTGGGCTCCGGCGGCGGCGACCATAAGGAAACAGCTCGCCATCACCACGCCCCGCATCTCGCTGATCGCCAGCAACGTGCATCTCCCCCACGACGTCAGCTGCTTCGGGTCCCGTGTCGGCGCCGCCAGCATGTTCACGGCGCTGCCGCACGGCGTGCTCTGCTACGTCTCGCTGACCAGGACCGGCGGCACCGCGCGCTGCACCGTCGTCCATGACCGGGCACTCCCCGGCGCCGGTGACCTGCCGGAACTGTGGCTCACCGCACTCGGCGAGCTGGAGGCCACCACCCCCCTCTGACACACCCCACCGCCCCCGCCCGTGCAGGACACGCACCGCACGGGCGGCTTTCCCCGTGCCCACACCGCACCCAGCCGGACGCCGTGCGTCGCGGCAGGATCACATTCCGGCGTCATGTCGCGGCCCCCGCCTGTTCAGGGCCGCGTCCCGTCGCGCTGTCAGCCTCTCGTCACGTCGAAGCCTGTCCGTCCGACAGACGAGAGGGACCCCACATGTCCCAGGACCCGACCGCCCCCTCCCCCGCCGGTCCTTCCCCCACCGGCCGCAGGCGGTTCCTCGCCTCCGGCGCCGCCGCCCTCGGCGCGGCCACAGCCGGCCAGCTGGCCGTGCCCGCCCCCGCACTGGGCGCCACCCCGTACGTCCCGCGCCCCGCGCACCGGCCCACCGCCGCCCCGCTGCCCGACGGCCTGTTCACCCTGGGCGTGGCCTCGGGCGACCCGCTCCCCGACGGCGTGGTCCTGTGGACGCGCCTCGCCCCCGACCCACTGAACGGCGGCGGCATGCCGGACCGCGCCGTCGAGGTCGAGTGGCAGGTGGCGGCCGACCCGCGCTTCCGCCGCATCGTGCGGCGCGGCACCACCCGCGCGGAACCGGTGTGCGGGCCGGTGCGGCTGCGCGTGGACGCGGGCGCCCCCGGCGTGCGCCTGGTCTGACCGTCACACGCCGCCGTCACACGCCGCCGTCACACGTCGTCGTCGGGGACGACCGCCGGCCGGCTGCGCAGCACCTCCGTGTAGTCGGCGGCGGCAGCCTCCGTCGGCACGTCCTCGCGGCGCCGCTCCGACAGGAGCAGCCGGTGTTCGAGCAGTTCGTGGTAGACCTGCGCCGTGTCGAGGCCCTCGCGCACCTCCAGGGGCACGAGGCGGACGGCGGGCCGGAAGACGTCCCGCACCCAGCGGTGCGCCAGCACCTCCATGCGGGCGCCGAGCGGGTCGCCCGGCGCGTAGTCCTCCTGGGAGACCATCCACGTCTCCAGGTCGTTGAGGAGGCTGCGCGCCTGGTTCTCCTCGGCGTCCAGGCCGGTGAGGCGCAGCAGCTGCCGCTGGTGGTGCCCGGCGTCGACGACCTTGGGGACGAACGTCACGGCGTCGCCGTCCGGCGAGCGCTGGATCTGCATCTCGGCGACGTCGAACCCCAGGTCGTTGAGGCGCCGGATGCGGCGGTCGATGTAGTGCCGCTTGTCGCGCGGGTAGACGGACGTGCGGGTCAGCTCGTGCCACAGCGCGTTGTAGCGGTCCACGATGTCCTGGCCGAACGGCACGGGGTCCACGGCCGGGTGCAGCGAGCCGCCCGCCTCCAGGTCCATCAGCTCGCCCGCGATGTTGACGCGCGCGACCTCCAGGTCGTAGTCGCGCTGCCCCTGCGACAGGGTCGGCTGGATCTGCCCGGTCTCGGCGTCCACGAGGTACGCGGCGTAGGCCCCGGCGTCGCGGCGGAACAGCGTGTTGGACAGCGAGCAGTCGCCCCACGCGAAGCCGTTCAGGTGCAGCCGCACGAGGAGGACCGCGAGCGCGTCGAGCAGGCGCTTTATGGTGCCGGGCCGCATCGTCGTCTCGAACATGGAACGGTACGGCAGCGAGCCCTTCAGCTGCCGGGTGATCAGCACGGGCTCCAGCGGCTCGCCGTCCGGCGTGCTCCGCCTCGTCACGACGGCGACGGGGTCCACGGACGGCACGGCGAGCCGGTCCAGGTCGCGCAGCAGGCCGTACTCCCGCACGGCGGCCCACTCGCCGACCTCCTTGACGGCGACGACCTCCTCACCCGCGCGCGCGAACCGCACGACGTGCCGCGAGATGCCGCGCGGCAGGGCGACGAGGTGCTTGTCCGGCCACTCCTCCAGCGGCATGTGCCACGGCAGGTCGAGCAGCGTCGCGGGATGGCGCGGATCGGTCGCGGTGATCTGGAGATCCATGCCCCCAGTCTGCGTCACCCCCACCCTCCCCGGCCGCCGGTGGGGCCGTGCCGTCCCGTTCGCGCGTTCCGGGGGCGCGGCGGGTGGTGTGACGGAGTCGTCTGTATGTGGGGGCGGTGTGTGGGGGACAGTAGGGGCAGCGTGCAGTGTCGCCCGTGAGGAGTGTTGATGTCCGAGATCGCCGGTTCGCCGGTTGCTGGTCCGGCCGGGGGTGACTTCGCCCTTGCCGACGGGTTTCCGGTGGCGGGGCGGGAGGAGTGGCGGGCCCTGGTCGCGGGTGTGCTGCGGAAGGCCGGGCGGCCGGTGGACGGTGACGGGGGTGCCGCCGTCGAGGACGCGCTGGCCACCCGGCTGGCGGACGGCATCGTGACGCGTCCCCTGTACGCGGCGGACGACGCGCCGTCGGTCCCGCCCGGCTTCCCCGGAGCGGCGCCGTACGTGCGGGGTGCGCGGCCGGCGGGGACGGTCGGCGGGTGGGATGTGCGGCAGCGGCACGCCGACCCCGACCCGGCGCGGACCAACGACGCGGTGCTCACCGACCTGGAGAACGGCGCGACCTCCCTGTGGCTGGTGACGGGCGAGGGCGGGCTGCCGCTCGCCGGGCTGCCCGCCGCGCTGGACGGGGTGCTGCTCGACCTGGCGCCGGTGGTGCTCGAACCCGGCCCCGACTTCGAGCCCGCCGCCCGGCTGCTGCTGGACGTGGCGGAGGAACGCGGCGTGGGAGCCGCCGCGCTGCGCGGCGGGTTCGGCGCGGACCCGCTGGGGCTCGTGGCGCGCACCGGGGACGCCGGGCCCGCTGGAGACCTGGCGGGGCGGTTGCGTGCGGCGGCGGGGCTGGCCGTCCGTACGCACCGGGACCTGCCCGGTATGTGGGCGGTGTCGGTGGACGCGCTGCCGTACCACGAGGCGGGCGGCTCGGACGCGCAGGAGCTGGGCTGCGCGCTGGCGACGGGCGTGGCGTACCTGCGGGAGCTGACCGCGAGCGGGCTGCCGGTGGACGCGGCGCTGGGGCAGCTGGAGTTCCGGTACGCGGCGGGCGCCGACCAGTTCCTGACGATCGCGAAGCTGCGGGCTGCGCGGCGGATGTGGGCGCGCGTCGCGGAGGTGGCGGGCGCGGGTGCGGCGGCGGGCGCGCAGCGGCAGCACGCGGTGACGTCGCGGGTGATGATGACGCGCCGCGACCCGTGGGTGAACATGCTGCGGACCACGGTCGCCGCGCTGGGCGCGGGCGTGGGGGGCGCGGAGTCGGTGACGGTGCTGCCGTTCGACGAGGCGCTGGGGCTGTCCGACGCGTTCGCCCGCAGGATCGCGCGCAACACGTCGTCGGTGCTGGTGTCGGAGTCGCACCTGGGGCGCGTGATCGACCCGGCGGGCGGCTCGTGGTACGTGGAGCGGCTGACGGACGATCTGGCGCGGGCCGCGTGGGCGTGGTTCCAGGAGCTGGAGCGGGCCGGGGGCCAGGCGGAGGCGCTGCGGTCGGGTCTGGTGGCCGACAGGATCGCCGCCGAGTGGGAGCGCCGCTCGCGGCTGCTGGCGACGCGGCGGGAACCGGTGACGGGCGTGAGCGAGTTCGCGGACGTGTCGGAGGCGCCGGTGGTGCGGCCCCCAGCGCCGCGGCCGCCGGGCGGCGGGCTGCCGCGCGTGCGGCGGGACGAGGCGTACGAGGCGCTGCGGGCCCGCGCGGACGCGCGGGAGGCGGCGACGGGCGTGCGGCCCAGGGTGTTCCTGGCGGCGCTCGGCCCGGCGGCGGCGCACGCGGCGCGCGCGTCGTTCGCGGCGAACGTGTTCCAGGCGGCGGGACTCGTGCCGGTGCACGAGCCGGTGTCGGTGGACGCGGCGACGGCGGGCGCGGCGTTCGCGGCGAGCGGCGCGGAGGTGGCGTGCCTGTGCGGCAGCGACGCGCTGTACGACGAGCGGGCGGTGGGGGTGGCCGAGGCGCTGCGGGCGGCCGGTGCGGGGCGGGTCCTGCTGGCGGGGCGGCCGGGGGAGCGGGAGGCGGAGCTGCGGGCGGCGGGTGTGGACGGCTTCGTCTACGCGGGTTGTGACGTGGTGGCGTTCCTCGCGTCGGTCCTCGACACGACGGGACACGAAGAGGGACTCGAAGGAAAGAGAGAGGCGTGATGGCGGGCATCCCCGATTTCTCGGACGTCGGGCTCGGCGAGGGCGCCGGCGCGGGCCCGTCCCCCGGCGGCGAGGAGCGGTGGCGCGCGGCGGTCAAGGAGACGACCGGCCACGGCCCCGGCGACCTGGTGTGGGAGACGCCCGAGGGCATCGCGGTCAAGCCGCTCTACACGGCGGACGACCTCGCGGGCCTCGACTTCCTCGGGACCTGGCCCGGCATCGCGCCGTACCTGCGCGGCCCGTACCCGACGATGTACGTCAACCAGCCGTGGACCGTGCGGCAGTACGCGGGCTTCTCGACGGCCGAGGAGTCGAACGCGTTCTACCGCCGCAACCTGGCGGCCGGGCAGAAGGGCCTGTCCGTCGCCTTCGACCTGCCGACGCACCGCGGCTACGACAGCGACCACCCGCGCGTCACCGGCGACGTCGGCATGGCGGGCGTGGCGATCGACTCGATCCTCGACATGCGGCAGCTCTTCGACGGCATCCCCCTCGACCGCATGACCGTCTCGATGACGATGAACGGCGCGGTGCTGCCCGTCCTGGCGCTGTACATCGTGGCCGCCGAGGAGCAGGGCGTGCCGCCGGAGAAACTGGCGGGGACCATCCAGAACGACATCCTCAAGGAGTTCATGGTCCGCAACACGTACATCTACCCGCCGCGGCCGTCGATGCGGATCATCTCGGACATCTTCGCGTTCACCTCGCGCCGGATGCCGCGCTACAACTCGATCTCCATCTCCGGCTACCACATCCAGGAGGCGGGCGCGACGGCCGACCTGGAGCTGGCGTACACGCTCGCCGACGGCGTGGAGTACCTGCGGGCGGGGCAGGCCGCGGGCCTGGCGGTGGACGCGTTCGCGCCGCGGCTGTCGTTCTTCTGGGCGATCGGCATGAACTTCTTCATGGAGATCGCGAAGCTGCGCGCCGCCCGGCTGCTGTGGGCGCGGCTGGTGCGGGACTTCGGCCCGGAGAATCCCAAGTCGCTGAGCCTGCGCACCCATGCGCAGACCTCCGGGTGGTCGCTGACGGCGCAGGACGTGTTCAACAACGTGACGCGCACCTGCGTCGAGGCCATGGCCGCCACGCAGGGCCACACCCAGTCGCTGCACACCAACGCGCTGGACGAGGCGCTGGCGCTGCCGACGGACTTCTCGGCGCGCATCGCCCGCAACACGCAGCTGTTCCTCCAGCAGGAGTCGGGCACCACGCGCGTGATCGACCCGTGGGGCGGCAGCGCGTACGTCGAGCGGCTGACGCACGACCTGGCGCGCCGCGCGTGGCGGCACATCGAGGAGGTCGAGGCGGCCGGTGGCATGGCGCGGGCGATCGACGCGGGCATCCCGAAGCTGCGGGTGGAGGAGGCGGCGGCCCGTACGCAGGCGCGGATCGACTCGGGGCGGCAGCCGGTGATCGGCGTCAACCTGTACCGCGTCGCGGACGACCAGCCGATCGAGGTCCGTTCGGTGGACAACTCGGCGGTGCGCGCCCGGCAGGTCGCCAAACTGCGGCGGCTGCGGGACGAGCGGGACGAGGCCGTCTGCCGGGACCGGCTGCGCGCGCTGACCGCCGGGGCGGCCGGGGACGGGAACCTCCTCGCGCTCGCCGTGGACGCGGCCCGCGCGCAGGCGACGGTCGGGGAGATCTCGGACGCCCTTGAGCAGGTCTTCGGGCGGCACTCGGGCCAGATCCGTACGATCTCCGGTGTGTACCGCGAGGAGGCCGGCGGCTCGCCGGGGGTGGAGCGCACGCGCGCGCTGGTCGCCGCGTTCGAGGAGGCGGAGGGGCGCAGGCCGCGCATCCTCGTCGCGAAGATGGGGCAGGACGGGCACGACCGGGGGCAGAAGGTGATCGCGTCGGCGTTCGCCGACCTGGGGTTCGACGTGGACGTGGGCCCGCTGTTCCAGACACCTGAGGAGGTGGCGCGGCAGGCCGTCGAGGCGGACGCGCACATCGTCGGCGTCTCGTCGCTGGCGGCCGGGCACCTGACGCTGGTTCCGGCGCTGCGGGAGCAGCTGGCGCTGGCCGGGCGGGAGGACGTCATGGTCGTCGTCGGCGGGGTGATCCCGCCGCAGGACGTGGCGGCGCTGCGGGCGGCGGGCGCCGCGGCCGTCTTCCCGCCGGGCACGGTGATCCCGGACGCGGCGTACGAGCTGGTGGCCGCGCTGGCGGCGGAGCTGGGCCACGCGCTGTGAGCCCGGCGAGGCCGATCGACGCGGACGCGCTGGCCGAGGGCGTGCTCGCCGGGTCGCGGGCGCAGGTGGCACGGGCGATCACGCTGGTCGAGTCGCGGCGGGACGACCACCGGCGGCTCGCGCAGCGGCTGCTGCTCGGCCTGCTGCCGCACGCGGGACGGGCGCGGCGGGTGGGGATCAGCGGGGTGCCGGGAGTCGGCAAGTCGACGTTCATCGACGCGCTCGGGACGCTGCTGACCGGCCGGGGGCACCGGGTGGCGGTGCTGGCGGTCGATCCGTCGTCGTCCCGTACGGGCGGGTCGATCCTCGGGGACAAGACGCGGATGGAGCGGCTCGCGGTCGATCCGGCGGCGTTCGTCCGGCCCTCGCCCGCGGCGGGGACGCTGGGCGGGGTGGCGCGGGCGACGCGTGAGTCGATCGTGGTGATGGAGGCGGCCGGGTACGACGTGGTGCTGGTCGAGACGGTCGGCGTCGGGCAGTCGGAGACGGCGGTGGCGGGGATGGTCGACTCGTTCCTGCTGCTGACGCTCGCGAGGACCGGGGACCAGTTGCAGGGCATCAAGAAGGGTGTGCTGGAGCTGGCGGACGTGATCGCGGTGAACAAGGCGGACGGGCCGCACGAGCGTGACGCCCGCCGTGCCGCCCGTGAACTCGCCGGTGCGCTGCGGATGATGGGCCCGGCGGACGACGGGGCGTGGACGCCGCCCGTCCTGACGTGCAGCGCGCGGGAGGGCGGGGGGCTCGCCGAGGTGTGGGAGCGGGTCGAGGCGCACCGGGCGGCGCTCGACGCGGCGGGGGGTCTCGCGGCGAAGCGGCGGGACCAGCAGGTCGAGTGGACGTGGGCGATGGTGACGGAGCATCTGCTGACGAGCCTGCGCCGCGACCCGGAGGTGCGGCGCCTGGCGCCGCTGCTCGAACAGCAGGTACGTGACGGCGCGCTCACCGCGACGCTGGCGGCGGAGCGGCTGATCGCCGCCTTCCGGCCGGAGGGGGACGCCGGGGCGTAGGCGCGGCGGCCGGAAGGCGGGAGGAGGACGGGCGGGGTCAGAGCGCCTTGACCGTGCCGCCGTCGATGAGGTGGTCGGCGCCCGTGATGTTCCCGGCGACGCCGGACAGGAGGAAGACGATCAGGGCCGCCACCTCGGGCGGAGGGGCGCCACCCGGGTCGGGTGGCGCCCCTCGGGATACCTCAGGCGGGCCGGTGCGGGCCCGGCCTACGGGTAGTTGGCGACGTACTGGACCTGGTTGGCCAGGTTCGCCGTTCCCCCTGTGTCGTTGATGACGCGGTTGATGGTGCCGACGCCGCCGAGCGACACGGACACGAGCCCGTGGAACCGCACGCCCGGTTTGTCGGGCACTTCGAAGCTGCGCGCCGCCGTGACGGCGGGGTTGGAGTTGAAGAAGCAGTAGCTGCCGAGACCCCACGCCTCATGGGTGTTCACGGAGTCGGCGACCTTGTAGGCCGCGTACCCCTGCGTGGAACCGTTCATCCAGGCGGCCTGGTCGGGCGGGTCGTACGGCATCTCGTTCTGGTAGAAGTACGTCCTGCCGCGCTCGCCGTTCCAGATCGTCTGGTACTTCTGGTAGTGCTCGACGAACAGGCCGTACATCGTGACGTCGTCGCCGTTCACGATCAGGCCCTGGTCGGCCGTGTTGGTGTTCCAGCCGATCCCCGCGCCATGGTCGCCGCGCCACAGCCACAGGTGGTCGCCGATGACGTCGTCGCTGTTGACGGTGAGGCTCGTCGTCGCCCGGCCCGCGTGCGCGCCGCCGATGCGGAAGAACACGTCGTGCAGCGACGTCGGGTTGGCCGAGTGGTCGGCCGACGAGCCGGGCGGGCCGACCTCCATCAGGTTGGCCGAATTGTTCGGCCCGGCGTCGATGAACAGGCCGGCGACCTTCACGCCGTCCACGTCGGCGACCGAGACGGCCGTCGCGCCGGTGTCCGGGACGAGGGTGGCGAGGCCCAGGCCGAGGACGACCGTGTTCGGGTTCGTGACGCGGATGGTCTCCGACAGGTGGTGGATGCCGGGCGTGAAGAGGAGGTGCTTGTTCTGCGCCAGCGCGGCGTTGATCGTCGCGGTGGGCGTGCCGGGCTGGACCACGAAGAAGTCGGCGAGGGAGACGGAGGAGCCGGGCGCGTTGCCGTTCGACCAGCTGGTGCCGACCGCGTTGCGCCGGACGGCCGGGACGAAGACGTTGTACTCGCCCGCGCCGTTGACGTACAGGAACGGCTTCTCCCGGACGACCGGCGTCTGGCCGACGACGGTGTGCGAGGGGTTCGGGAAGTTCTGCGGCGGGGTGCCGGTCGAGCCGACGAACACCATGTTCCACACGGAGCCGGTCCAGGAGCCCAGCTCGCTGTTGCGGGTCAGCCACTGCTGCTGCGAACCGGACTGCACGAAGCCGTCGATCTTGGTGTCCGCGAGCAGGCCGCCGCTCGCCCAGCCGTCGCCGCCGTTCCACAGCTGCGTGCCGATGCCGCGCAGGTGCATGCGGCGGTACGGGGCGGCCTGCGAGACGGCCCAGCGCTCGACCTGGTTGGCGGGCAGGGTGACGGAGAAGTTCTCCGCGCCGCGCCAGAAGTTCTGCGTGGCGTTGCCCAGGTTGTCCGGGTTGTCGCCCTGCGACAGCCAGTCGGCCTCGACGCGGACGTGCCCGTTGATGTTGACGTCGTCCGGGTTCAGGCCGAGGCCGGCGACCTGGGTGTAGAAGCCGACCGGGACGTCCAGGTTGTAGTTGCCCGGCTTGAAGAGGAACGCGTGGCGCTGCTCGCCGAACTGGTTGGTGTGCTGCTGGTCGTAGACGGTGTTGATGCGGCTCTGGATCGTGGACGCGGGCGTGGACGGGTCGTACACGTACACGTTCGGGCCCAGGTCGGGGTTGCGCGGGTCGGTCGGCGGGACGGTCGGGCCGCTGCCGCCGTCCACGGTGCCGTAGACCTGGAACTCCCAGAGCGAGTAGCCGTACCCGGTGGCGCGCTGGGTGCCGTAGACGCGGACGTAGCGGCCGGTGCCGGTGACGTTCAGGGTCTCGATGCCGCCGGTCCCGGCGGTGGTGGTGTGGACCGTGGTCCAGCTGGAGCCGTTGGCGGAGACCTCGACGCGGTAGGCCCGCCCGTACGCCGCCTCCCAGTTGAGGACGACCTGGCTGAGCGTCGCGGTGCTGCCGAGGTCCACCTGTATCCACTGCGGGTCGCTGAACGCGCTGGCCCAGCGGGTCCCGGTGTCGCCGTCCACGGCGGCCGAGGCGGGCGTGCCGCCGTTCTCCGTGGACGAGGCGGTGACGGTCCTGCCCTGGGAGAGCAGGGTGGGCGCGGCCTCGGCCGTGGTGGCGGGGGCGACGAGCAGCCCGGCCGCGACCAGCAGGACGGCCCACAGCATGGCGGCCCGTGAGCGCCGCCAGCTCGGTCGGTATCTGCCCGGTGGATGTGCCGAAAGGGATGTCATGGCGTCTCCTGGTGGGGGGCGGAAGCGGGTGAACACAGGGAGAGAGCGCTCTCTCAGGCCATCGCCAGGAGTGTTGTTGCGGCCCCGTTTCGTGTCAAGGAGCTGAACGGACCGGAACCGCGCGGCAGTCGGCGCTCCGGACGTTCAGCCTGGTGAACGTGTTCCGGATCTCGGGTGGGCCCGTTCAAGACGTGGACACGTCAGGTCTAGACCTGAACGATGGGAGGCCCCACCGACGCCCCCCACCGACGGAGGTCGGCCCCTTGGACAGGCGACAACTCCTCACCACCGCCGCGCTCATCGCGGCGGCACCCGCCGTACCGCTCGTCACGGCGGCCCCCGCACACGCCGCCCCCTCCCCCACGCTGCCGTCCCGCGCGGCGATCGTGTCCGTGCTGCGCCGCGTCGCGGACCACTGGATCGGCGCGCACACCGACCCGGGCGACAACCGCTGGGCGCGCGCGACGTTCTTCAGCGGCCTGACGACCCTGCACCGGCTCACCGGCGAGCCCCGCTACCTCGCGTACGCGCGCCGCTGGGCGGAGCGGCACGCGTACGGGCTCAACGGCGGCGTGACCACCCGTCACGCCGACAACCACAACGCGGGCCAGGCCTACCTCGACCTGTACGAGGCCGAGCCCGAGCCGGCGAAGATCACCGCCATCGAGGATTCGCTCCGGCGCATGGTCTACACCGACCGGCCGCAGAAGAACGACGACTGGTGGTGGGACGACGCCCTGCACATGGCGATGCCGCCCTTCGCCCGCATCGGGCGGCTGCGGGGCGACACGCGCTTCTGGGACAAGCTGTACTCCCTCCACCACCACACCAAGCGCGTCCAGGGCGGGCCAGGCCTGTACGCCCCCTCGCAGGGCGGCCTGTGGTACCGCGACGACCGGTTCCTGCCCGGCGGCATCCTCTCGCCGAACGGGCGGCCCGTGCTGTGGTCGCGCGGCAACGGCTGGGTGGCGGCGGGGCACGTGAAGACGCTGAAGACGCTGCCCGCGACCGCCGCGCACGTCCCGGAGTACCGCGACACGCTGGCGCAACTGGTCCGCGCGCTGCGGCCGGTGCAGCGCGCGGACGGCTTCTGGAACGTGAACCTGGCCGACCCCGCGCATCTGCCGGGTCCCGAGACGAGCGGCACGGCGTTCTTCGCGTACGGGACGGGGTACGCCGTGGCGGCGGGCCTCGTGGACCGCGCGACGTACCTGCCGGTGGCGGCGCGGGCGTGGAACGGGCTCGTGGCCACGGCGGTCCACCCGGACGGCTTCCTCGGCTACGTGCAGAACGTGGGCGACCGCCCGGAGTCCAGCCAGCCGGTCACGTACGAGAGCACGGCGGACTTCGGCGTCGGCGCGTTCCTCCTGGCGGGCACGGAACTGGCGGCGCTCGCCACCTGACCGCCCGCCCCGGCACACCGCGCCCCCGGTGTCAGGCGGCGGGGGCGCGAGGTGCGGGCCGCGTGGGCGGCGGAAGGGGAGGGCTGACCGGGGCGGCGGCGCCTCAGGCCGGTTCGAGCACGCCCTCGATGCCGCGCCCGGCCCGCACGAAGGCGGGGAACTCGCCCGGTCCGCAGACGACCTCGCGCCAGCCGGGCCCGCGCTGCGGCGCGCCGCCGAGCAGCGGCAGCCACTCCCCCTCCGGCACCCACACGTTCCTGCGTCCGCCCGGTTCGAGGACGGGTGCGACGAGGATGTCGGGCCCGAGGAGGTACTGGAGGTCGGCGTCGCGGGCGGCCCGGTCGCCCGGGTACGCGAGCGGCATCGGGCGCATCAGCGGCAGCCCGTCAGCCGACCTGACCAGGTAGCGGCGCATGCGGTGGCGCAGGCGGCACGCGGCGATGGCGGCCGACCTGGCGGGCTCGGGGTAGGCGGTCGGCTCGCGCCTGCCCACGCCGTGGAAGCGCATGAGGGGCGTGAACGCGGCCAGCTGCGCCCAGCGCCCGTACAGTTCCGGCTCGACGTCGGCGAAGGCCCCGTCCGGCGTCATGTGTGCGCGCAGCACGGCCGCCCGTTCGTACGCGGCGGGCGTCCAGAAGCCGCCTCCGTCGTGGCTGACGGCGGAGCAGCCGCTGAGGGACATCGACAGCACGGCGCGCAGCGTCGAGACGAGGCCGCTCCACGTGGAGGGCAGGTCACCCGCCCAGTGCGCCGCGTCGCGCTGCGAACCTGCCGTGCCCGAGCGGGCGACGGGCACGAAGTCCCCGCCCCTGGCGCGCAGTCCGGCCTCGCGGACGGCCCGCTGGTAGAGCAGGCCGTAGCTGTTGCGGCGCTCGGTGCCGCGCGTGCCGTCGGCGAAGACGGCCTCGTCGGGGATCTCCTCGCCGAAGTCGGCGAGGACGGCCGAGTTGCCCTCCTCGCGCAGTACGGCGGTGAGGCGTTCGACCCACCACTCGTGGGCGTCCGGGTTCGTGAAGTCCACCGGCAGCGAGTCCGGGTTGTCGGCGGTGGCGGCGGGGCGGCCGTGGATGTCGTGCACGAGGAAGCCGCGCCGCGCCGCCTCGCCGGCCACGGGCGTGCCGCGCTTCAGGTACGGGTTGATCCACAGGCTGGCGCGGACGCCCCGGTCGGTGAGGGCGCGGGTCCAGCCCGCCGGGAAGCGGGCGCGGTCGGGCGGCGCGGTCCAGGCGGCGTCGGTGAGGACGTTCTCGTCGAGCCACTCGTCGACGTGGACGACGTCCACCGGGCAGTCGGCCGCCCGCAGTTCGTCCACGGTCCGCACGACCTCGTCGGCGGTGAAGTAGGACGACCGGCTCATCCACACGCCGTACGCCCACTCGGGCATGTCGAGGGAGTGGCCGGTGAGGGCGAGGTAGCGGCTCAGGACGGTGGGCGCGTCGCCCAGGATGAGGAAGAGGTCCAGCTCGTCGCCGCGCACCTCGATGCGGGCGGCCTCCGAGTGCGTGGCGCCGAGGTCGGCGGCGACGGGCCCGCCGGTGTTCGCGAACATCCCCCAGCCCGCGTCGGACCACAGGAACGGGATGTTCAGGTACGCGGAGTCGCGCCCGGCCGCGCGGTCCTCCTCGACGTTGCGCAGACTGCGGCGGCGGCCGCGCAGGTTGATGCCCTGGTAGCTCTCGCCGCCGCCGTAGACGCCCGCGTCCGGCGCGAGGTGGATCGTCTCCACCCACCCGGCGGGCTTGCCCGGCTCGGGTTCGAGGTACCCGGCGCGGAACGGGACGGTCGCGCCCTCGTGCTCGGAGAAGCGCGTCCATGGACCGAGGCGCAGCCCCTGCGGCGCCGCCTGCTGGGGCGGCAGCTTCCCGGTGGTGCCCTCGTCCCACTCCGCGCGGACGCCGGGCCCGGTGATCACGGTGCCGCCCGGCACGCGGCGCAGCTCCGCCGGGCGGTGCGGCAGGTCCGTCAGCATCGGGGACGCGCCCCGCGGCCCGGGGTCGGCGCCGCTCGGGCTGACCAGCCGCAGCCGCAGCACGCCCGGCAGCGGCACGGTGCAGGAGAAGCGCACCGAACGGCCCGAGGCGAGGGTGACCCGGAGGAATTCGCGGTCGGCGGCCGGTTCCGCCGCGACGTAGGGGTCCGTGCGTGGCGTCATCGGCGGCGAGTACCCGGGGCGCGGGGTGCGTAACGGGGCCGCCGCGTGGCCGAGGGCGCGCGCGGCGGGCGGACGCGCACGTCACCCATGGTGGCGGGGCCCCTGGGTAGATGCATTCGGGTACCGGCGCCCGTCCCTCCCGCACGGCGTCCGCCCGGGGGTGGCCGCGCGTGCCGACAATGTGCGCCGCCGGGACCGGTGCCGGTGCCGGTGAGGGACTGCGGAGAAGGGCTGAAGGGGGCGAGATGCTGACCGAGGTTTTGCTGGTGTTCGTCGCGCTGGCGCTGACGCTGGTGTGCGCGGTGTTCGTGGCGGCGGAGTTCTCGCTCACCACGGTGGAGCGTGGCGAGCTGGAACGGGCGGAGGCCGAGGGCCTCAAGGGCGCGGCGGGCGCGCTGCGGGCGGTGAAGGCGCTGACGCTCCAGCTGTCCGGGGCGCAGCTCGGCATCACGGTGACGTCGCTGGTCATCGGCATGCTGGCCGAGCCGTCGCTGGCCGCGCTGCTGCGCGGGCCGCTGCGGTCGCTCGGCCTGCCGGAGGGGCTGGCGTCCACGCTGGCGGTGGCCCTGGGCGTCGGGCTCTCGACGGTGGTGCTGATGGTGATCGGCGAGCTGGTGCCGAAGAACTGGGCGATCTCCAGCCCGCTGCGGATCGCGCGCGCGGTCGCCGGGCCGCAGCGCGCGTTCACCCACGCGTTCGGCCCCTTCATCCGGCACCTGAACAACACCGCCAACCGCCTCGTGCGCCGTCTCGGCCTCGAACCGACGGAGGAGCTGGCCTCGGCCCGCACGCCCCAGGAGCTGGTCGCGCTGGCGCGGCACTCGGCGGCCGAGGGCGTGCTGCCGTCCGACTCGGCCGAGCTGTTCGTCCGCACGCTGCACCTCGGCGACCTGACGGCGGAGAACGTGATGACGCCCCGCGTCGACGTGCACGCCCTGGCCGCCACCGCCACCGCGTCCGACGCGGCGAACCTCACCGTGGCGACCGGCCTGTCCCGCTTCCCCGTCTACGACGACGGGCTGGACGACATCGTCGGCGTCGTCCACATCAAGGACGTCCTCGCCCTGGACGACGGCGAACGCGCGGACACGCCGGTGTCCCGGCTGCTGACCGAGCCGCCGCTCGTGCCGGACACCCTCCCAGTGGACCGCCTGCTGGAGCGGCTGCGCGGCACGCGGTCGATGGCGGTCGTCGTGGACGAGTACGGCGGCACGGCCGGGGTCGTCACGCTGGAGGACATCGTCGAGGAGGTCGTCGGCGAGGTCAGGGACGAGCACGACCCGGACGAGGACCCCGACCTGGCACCGGCCGGCGAGGGCCGCTGGGAGGCGGAGGGCAGGGCCCGCGTCGACCAGCTCGCCGCCCTCGGACTACGGGTCCCGGAGGGGCCCTACGAAACGGTGGCCGGGCTGATCGCGACGCGCCTGGAGCGCATCCCGGAGGAGGGCGACGTGGTGGCGGTGGACGGCTGGCGGCTGGACGTCCTGGTCGTGACCAGGCACCGCGCGGAACGGGTCCTGATCACGGCGCCCGAGCCCGGCCGGGAGGACGGCGACGGCACGGGCGGGGAGGCGGACCGGTGACCCTCGTACAGCTCGCCGTCGGCGTCCTCACCCTCGTCACGAACGCGTTCTTCGTCGGCGCCGAGTTCTCCCTGATCTCGGTGCGCCGCGACCAGATCGAGCCGCGCGCCGAGAACGGCGAGCGGCGCGCCCGTACCGTCCTGTGGGCACTGCGGCACCTCTCGCAGATGCTCGCCGCCGCGCAGCTCGGCGTCACCATGTCGTCGCTGGTCCTCGGCGCGGTGGCCGAGCCCGCGATAGCCCACCTGCTGGAGCCCGCCTTCGAGGCGGTCGGCATGCCGGCCGGGCTCGGGCACACGGTCGCGTTCGCCCTCGCGCTGACGCTCGCGACATACGCCCACATGCTGTTCGGCGAGATGGTGCCGAAGAACATCGCGCTGGCCGCGCCCGAGCGGTCCGTGCTGCTGCTCGCTCCCCCGCTGGTGGCGCTGACGCGCGCGCTGAAGCCGGTGATCTTCGGCATCAACGCGCTGGCCAACGGCATACTGCGGCTGCTGCGCGTCGAGCCCAGGAACGAGGTGGCGTCCGTCTTCACCGACGCGGAGCTGGCCCGGCTGGTGCGCGACTCGTCCGACGCCGGGCTGCTCCCGCCGGACGAGGGCGACCGGCTGCGGGACGCGCTGGCGCTGGGCAGCCGGGCGGTGGCCGAGGTCATGGTGCCGCTGGCGCGCATGAGGACCGTGGACCACCGGGTGACGCCCCGGCGGCTGGAGCGCGCGTCGGCCGCGTCCGGCTTCTCGCGCTTCCCGGTGACCGGCCCCGGCAACCAGGTCCTCGGCTTCCTGCACGTGAAGGACGCGCTGGAGCAGGCGGAGCGCGACCGGCCGTTCCCGCGCGAGGCCCTGCACCCGGTGGTGCGCGTGCGGCTGGACACGCCGCTGGACGACGCGCTGACGGCGATGCGCGGCACGGTCACGCACCTGGCGGCCGTGATCAGCAGGCAGGGGAGGCTGCTCGGCTTCGTGACCATGGAGGACGTGCTGGTCGAGCTGGTCGGCCCGCCCGCGCCGCGTCCGGCGGGGGATCAGCGGGCGGCCTGATTGGGGCGCGCGAGCGTCGGGTACGCGGCAGACGCGACAAAAGGGGTGATCCCCAGGACGTACCCAAGGAGGCCGAGCATGGCGAAGCCGAACCCGATCGAGGTGCAGAAGGCCCTCAAGGGCATCAGCTACCCGGCGGACAAGTCCGACCTGGCCCGGCAGGCGAAGAAGAACCACGCCGACCGGGGCCTCGTGCAGCGTATGGAGTCGCTGAAGGACGACACCTTCGAGCGGCCGAGCGACGTGCAGAAGTCGCTGTTCGACTGACGCGCGCCCGAGGCGGACCCGGGACGCGCCGCCACCCCTTCCGTGCGGCGGCGCTCTCCCGGCCCGCCTCCCCGCCCCCGCCGCCCCACGGGCGGCGGGGGTTTTCGGCGTGCCTCCCCGGCGCGCGTGGCGACGCCCCCGGCGGGAGGGCCGGGGGCGTCGTGGTGCAGAGGGTTCAGGCCACCGGTGTCAGCTCGGCGGCGCGAGGCGCGGGGACCGCCGCCTCCACGGGCGCCACCGTCGCGGACGGCCTGCGCCGCGCGTGCAGGAGCATGCCGGCCGTGGAGGCGCCCGCGATCACGACGCCGCCGAGGACCAGGGCGCCGCGCGGTCCCATGACCTCCATCAGGACGCCGATGGCGGGCGGCCCGACGAGGCCCCAGCCGGTGCTCAGGCTGCGCCACACGCCCAGGACACGGCCCCGCATGTGCTCGGGCGGGTCGGTCTGGAGCACGGTGGCCCCGGCAGTGTCGGACAGGGACTCCACGGCGGCCATGGGCAGCACCAGCAGGATCAGCAGGCCCAGGGACGGGGACAGACCGGCGGCGATCTGGAGCACGGCGCCGGTGGCGGCCATGGCGGCGACCAGGCGGACCGAGGGCCGCTGGAGCACGCCCGCCGCGAGGGCGCCGACGATGCCGCCGACGGCCAGGACCGTCGCGACCGAGCCGAACGACCCGGCGCCGCCCGCCAGCGGGCCCGTCACCAGGACGGCGAGGGTCAGGCCGTAGTTCCGGCCGAAGACGGCGCTCAGGGCGGTGACGGCCGCCAGGGCGACCAGCCGGGGGCGGCCCAGGAAGAACCGCAGGCCCTCGCGCGGGTCCGCGCTCACGCGCGGCGCCGGGGCCGGGGCCGGGGCGGGCCCGGCGGCGGGCGCGGACGGCTCGGTCTCCGGCCGCTCCGCGAGCCGCAGGAACGGGATCACGGCGGCGACGAAGAGGAACGACAGGCCGTTCGCGACGAACGCGGACGCCGTGCCCGCCAGCGCCACGGCGACACCGGCCGTGGCCGTGCCCGCGAGGCGGCCGACGCTGTGCACGGCCGAGCCCAGGGCGATGGCCGAGGGGACGTCCTCCCGGCGCACCAGGTCGTTGCCGAGCAGGGAGCAGGCCGGGCCGTCCACGGTCGCGACGATGCCGGTGACGGCGGACAGCGCCAGCAGCGTGGGCACGTTCAGCATGCCGAACGCCACCATGGCGGCCGTCGTGAAGGCGACCAGGCCGAGCGCCGCCTGGCTGACGGCGGCCGTCAGCTTGCGCGGCCACGCGTCCACGGCGGCGCCGCCGACCAGGCCGAGGAGCAGCCCGGGGCCCGCCTGGACGGCCAGGGACAGCCCGGTCATGGCGGCGGAGCCCGTGACCTCCAGGACCAGCAGGTTCTGCACGGTGAGCTGCATCCACGTGCCGAGGTTGGAGAACAGGTTGGCCAGCGACCACCAGCGCATGCTGGGGTACCGGAGGCAGCGCCACGGGCTGCGGTCGCCGGTGCGCGGGGCGCGCGGGCGGGCCGGGACGAGGGAAGGCATCAGGGGTCACCTGGGAGGGGGGACGGCTCCCGGTGCCGGGCGACGTCGCACCGCCGGAAGCGATGCCCACCATGCAGGGCGGCGCCCGCGCCGGGGAAGACCAAGATCGTCCCGGCGCGGGCGCCGCCGCCGTCACTCCGTGCGGCACAAGGGCTGCGGGCCCCGCGTGCCGTTGCTCACACGCCCCCGCGAGGGGGCGGGGGTCAGGGCCGCAGGACGACCTTCACCGCGTCCTTGTGCTGGAACATGTCGTAGGCGAGCGTCGCGTCGTCGAGGGCCATGTGGTGCGTGGCGAAGTCGTCCACGCCCAGCGGGTCGTCGGCGCCGAGCAGCGGCAGGATCTCGGGGACCCAGCGCTTGACGTTCGCCTGGCCCATGCGCAGCTGGATCTGCTTGTCGAAGAGGCGCAGCATCGGCATCGGGTCGGCCATGCCGCCGTAGACGCCGCTCAGCGAGATGGTGCCGCCGCGCCGCACCATGTCGATGGCCAGGTTGAGCGCAGCGAGCCGGTCCACGCCCGCCTTCTGCGCCAGCTTCTCCGCCATCCGCTCCGGGAGCAGCCCGGGGAGCGACTGCGCCAGGCGGCCCGCGCCGCTGCCGTGCGCCTCCATGCCCACGGCGTCGATCACGGCGTCGGGGCCACGGCCGCCGGTGCGCTCGCGGACGGTCTGGGCGATGTCGGAGTGCTGCGTGAGGTCGAGGCCCTCGGCGCCGCGCGCCATGACGCGGGCGAGCCGCTCCGGGACGAGGTCGATGCCGATGACCTGGCCCGCGCCCTGGTGGGTGGCGATGCGGCAGCACATGTCGCCGATGGGCCCGAGGCCGAGGACGGCGACGCTGCCCCCGGGCGGGATGTCGGCGTACCGGACGGCCTGCCAGGCGGTGGGCAGGACGTCGGAGAGGAACAGGTAGCGGTCGTCGGGGACGTCGTCGGGGACCTTGACCGGCCCGTACTGGGCCTGCGGGACGCGCAGGTACTCGGCCTGGGCGCCGGGCACGGCCCCGTACAGCTTGGTGTAGCCGAAGAGGGCGGCGCCGCTGCCGTACTCGGTCACCTGGGTCGTCTCGCACTGGCTCTGGAGTCCCTGGCGGCACATCCAGCAGGCGCCGCAGGCGATGCCGAACGGGATGACGACGCGGTCGCCCGGCTCCAGCGCGGTCACGTCGCGCCCGGTCTCCTCCACGACGCCCATCGGCTCGTGGCCGAGGATGTCGCCGGGGTTCATGAACGGCGCGAGCACTTCGTAGAGGTGCAGGTCGGAGCCGCACAGTCCGGTGGAGGTGACGCGGATCACCGCGTCCGTGGGCGCCTGGATGACCGGGTCGGGCACCTCGTCGACCCTGACGTCTCGCTTGCCGTGCCACACCGCCGCCTTCATTCCGGCTCACCTCCGTGGGGGGACTCCTTGCGGCCCGTGTACCCCGATTCGCGGCTTTCGCCCCTGCGGCGGCGCGGTCAGTGGCCGCCCTGGGACCTGACGGTGCCGTCGCCGACGTCGCGGTTGCCCTCGTGCCGCGCCTGGTCGCGGTCCGACACGCCCGGGTGGTGCAGTTCGAAGGCGGGCGACTCGGAGCGGATGCGGGGCAGGGCGGTGAAGTTGTGCCGGGGCGGCGGGCAGGAGGTGGCCCACTCCAGGGAGCGGCCCCAGCCCCAGGGGTCGTCCTCGGTGACGCGGGGTGCGTGGCGGGCGGTGTGCCAGACGTTGTAGAGGAACGGGAGGGTGCTGAGGCCGAGGAGGAAGGCGCCGATGGTGGAGATCGTGTTGAGGGTGGTGAAGCCGTCGGCGGCGAGGTAGTCGGCGTAGCGGCGGGGCATGCCCTCGGCACCGAGCCAGTGGTGGACGAGGAACGTGCCGTGGAAGCCGGTGAAGAGCGTCCAGAAGTGGATCTTGCCGAGCCGTTCGTCCAGCATCTTCCCGGTGATCTTCGGCCACCAGAAGTGGAATCCGGCGAACATGGCGAAGACCACCGTGCCGAAGACGACGTAGTGGAAGTGCCCGACGACGAAGTACGAGTCGGTGACGTGGAAGTCCAGCGGCGGCGAGGCGAGGAGGACGCCGGTCAGGCCGCCGAAGAGAAACGTCACGAGGAAGCCGACGGACCACAGCATCGGCGTCTCGAAGGACAGCGAGCCCTTCATCATGGTGCCGATCCAGTTGAAGAACTTCACGCCGGTGGGCACGGCGATCAGGAACGACAGCATGGAGAAGAACGGCAGCAGCACCGCGCCGGTCGCGAACATGTGGTGGGCCCACACCGTCATCGACAGTCCGGTGATGGCGATGGTCGCGCCGACGAGGCCGATGTAGCCGAAGACCGGTTTGCGGCTGAACACCGGGAGGATCTCCGTGATGATGCCGAAGAACGGCAGCGCGATGATGTAGACCTCCGGGTGGCCGAAGAACCAGAAGAGGTGCTGCCACAGCAGGGCGCCGCCGTTCGCCGCGTCGTAGATGCGCGCGCCGAGGAGGCGGTCGGCGGCGAGCGCGAAGAGCGCGGCGGCCAGGACGGGGAAGGCCATCAGCACCAGGACGCTGGTCAGCAGCGTGTTCCAGGTGAAGATCGGCATGCGGAACATCGTCATGCCGGGGGCGCGCATGCAGATGATCGTGGCGATGAAGTTGACCGCGCCGAAGATCGTGCCGAAGCCGGAGAAGGCGAGGCCCATGACCCACATGTCGGCGCCGAAGCCCGGTGTGTGGACGGAGTTGCTGAGCGGGGAGTACGCGAACCAGCCGAAGCTGGCCGCGCCGGACGGGGTCAGCAGCGAGGCGACGACGAGCAGCCCGCCGAACGTGAACAGCCAGTAGCTCAGCATGTTCAGCCGGGGGAAGGCGACGTCGGGGGCGCCGATCTGGAGGGGCATGATCGCGTTGGCGAAGCCGACGAACAGCGGGGTCGCGAACAGCAGCATCATGATCGTGCCGTGCAGGGTGAACGCCTGGTTGTACTGCTCCTTGCTGAGCAGTTGCAGCCCGGGGCGGGCGAGTTCGGCGCGCATGGCCATCGCGAGCAGTCCGGCGAACAGGAAGAACGCGAAGGATGTGACGAAGTACAGCTTGGCGATCTCCTTGTGGTCCGTCGTCGTCAGCCAGTTGACGGCGCGGCGTCCGGCGCCGGTGGGCCGGTGTGCCTCCGGGGCCCTCGTCTCCGGTGGGGTGAGCGTCGCCATGTCCCGGGTCCTTTCGCGTGGTCAGCGGCCGTTCTACCGTCGCTGGGCCGCGCGGCCCGGGTTTGACTCGTTCGTGGGCGTGGCCGGTACGGGTGCGTACGGCGTGCGCCCGCGTCGCGCGCCTCCTGGCGGGCGGACGCCTCGGATTCCCGCTCCGCGGCTGACGCGACGAGGGACGCCGGGCCGTGCGGGATGCCGCCGGGGCCGAGGTGCCGCGCGCCTCCCGCGCGGCACGGCGTCCGTGCCGGCGCGGTGGGCGGGCCCGGCGTGTCAGGCGAGTTCCGAGTAGCCGAACAACTCGGCGTAGCCGGACGGGAGCTGGCTGAGCAGCTTGTTCATCTCGCCGCCGCTGACGCGCTCGGATATGGCCGAGAAGACGTTGCGGGTGTCGGTCTCCGCCGTGTCGCGGTCCTCGCCGGTGTGCAGCGCGACCTGCTGGATGAACTCCTCGACGCCCCACGGGCGGCCCTCGTCGGAGGCGTCCGCGGCGTCTTCGAGGAGTCCCGCGACCGGCTGGGGCAGCTGGTCGGCGAGGTGCTGGGACGAGGGCTGCGGGAGCCGTTCGCCCAGGGTCCTGACGACGGCGTCGACGGCGGTCGCGGCCTCCTCGTCGGGGTAGTCGCCGCTCGCTCTGACGCTGCTGAGGAAGTCTCCGTACGTCATGGTCGGGCTGCCTTTCTGGATCTCCGTGCGTCTGCTGGATGCCCCCGGCGATGCGGTGGCGGGTTTCCCTCCCGGGCGCGGGGAAACCATCCGCCGCGAATGTCCGAGATGTGGCGATTGCGAAGTACAGGCAGACTGAGGAGGAACGTCCCACCGGCTCCCGTGGCGAGCGCAGAGCGGAACGCACGCCCCCGCACCTGGGAGAGCAGATGAACACTCCCGCACATCCCCCTCATCCCGGGTCCGTCACCGAGTCCCCCGGTAGCGGGCCGTCCAATCCTCCGCAGGCGGCGGACGCCACGAACGGCGGCGCCACACCCGCCGCCCCCGCCCCGGCGCCCCCCGCCGGGACGCCCCGCAGGCGCGGCCGCCACCCGCACGACGACGCCCCCGATACCCGGCGGCAGTTCGAACGCATCGCCGAGCTGCCGCCCTGCCCCGAACGCGACCGGCTGCTGCGCGAGGTGGTGTGCGCCTGGATTCCCATGGCGGACCGCCTGGCGCGCACGTTCCGCGACCGCGGCGAGTCCCTTGAGGACCTGGAGCAGGTCGCCGCGCTCGGCCTCGTCAAGGCGGTGCAGCGGTACGACCCCAGCCGGGGCCGCCCGTTCGAGAGCTACGCGGTGCCGACGATCGTCGGCGAGGTCAAGCGGCACTTCCGCGACCACATGTGGGGCCTGCACGTCCCGCGCCGCACCCAGGAGCTGCGCAACCGCGTCCGCGCCGCCGCCCGCCAGCTCACGTACCGGCTGGACGACCGCGGCCCGAGCGTCGAGCAGATCGCCGAGCACGCGGGGCTCACCGAGGACGAGGTGCGCACCGGCCTCGAAGCCCTGGAGAGCTACAGCACGCTGTCGCTCAACGCCGACCTGCCGGGCTCGGACGGCGACTACTCGCTGCTCGACACCCTGGGCGAGCCGGAGCCCGGCTTCGACATGGTGGTGGACCGCGAGTCGGTGCGCTCCCCGCTGCGGGAGCTGCCGGAGCGCGAGCGGGAGATCCTCTACCTGCGGTTCTTCCACGGGATGACGCAGAGCCGCATCGCGCGGCACCTCGGCATCTCGCAGATGCACGTGTCGCGGCTGCTGAGCCGGGCGTGCGAGAGCGTGCGGGAGCAGGTGGAGGGCACCGGCGAGGCCGCTCCCGGCGCCACCGCTGCCGCCGCGGGAAAGGCAGCCCGCAAGGCCGCGCGGAAGAAGACCGCGGCGGCCGGGCGCGCCGCGCGTACGGCCGTACAGGGCACCGTACGGATGGACGGGCCGCCGTCCGGGCCGCGTCCGGCCGGGCGCGCCGCCGCGTGAAGCCTCCGGGGCGGGGAAGACGCGGCGTCATGTCCACCATCGAGGAGCCCGACAGCGCCCCGCCCCCCACAGCCGCCAGGACCGGCCTGCCGCGCGTCCGGCCCGGCGACCAGACACGCCTGCTCACCCGGCTGCTGCTGCCCGCGTTCGCCGAGGGGCTGATCCGGCGGCGGCCCCGGGCGATGGCCTGGGCCGCGCGCGTCCAGGCCGACAGCGACGCCGTCGCGACGGTGCGCGACCTGCGCGAACGGTACGGCCCCGGGCCGCTCCAGCTCTCCCCCGCCGGGCGGTCCGTCGCGCTCGTGCTCGACCCGGACGACCTCGCGCGCATGCTGCGCGAGACGCCCGAGCCGTTCACGCCGGGCGCGTGGGAGAAGCGGCGGGCGCTGGACCAGTTCCAGCCGCACGGGTCGCTGATCACGCGCGGGCCGCGCCGGGAGCCCAGGCGGCGGATCAACGAGCTGGCGCTGGAGATGGACCGCCCGCTCCACGACCTCGCGCCCGCGATCACGGAGCGCGTACGCGCCGAGGCGTCCGCCGTCGCCGGGGTGGCCACCGCGTCGGGCGCGCTGTCCTGGGACGACTTCGCCGCGGGGTGGTGGCGCTCGGTGCGCCGCGTCGTGCTCGGCGACGCGGCGGCGGACGACGCCGGCCTGACGGACCGGCTCGCGAGGCTGCGCTCGGCCGGCAACTGGTCGTTCCTGCTGCCGCGCCGCCGCCGCGCCCGCGAGGACTTCCTCGCCCGGCTGGAGGAGCGGGTGCGCGCCGCCGGGGACGACACCCTGGCCGGCAGGCTCCCGGACACCGAGGAGGCGGCCGGGCAGGTGCCGCACTGGCTGTTCGCGTACGACGCGGCCGGTGCCGCGACGCTGCGGACCCTCGCGCTGCTGGCCGGCCACCCCGAGCACGCCGCCAGGGCCCGCACCGAGGCCGAGGAGGGCGACCCGGCGGGGCCGCGCACGCTGCCGTACCTGCGGGCGTGCGTCCTGGAGGCGCTGCGGCTGTGGCCGACGACGCCGGTGCTGCTGCGGGAGAGCACGGAGCCGACCACGTGGCACGGCACCGTGATCCCGGCCGGGACGGTCTTCGCCGCGTTCGCGCCGTACTTCCACCGCGCGGACCCGGCCGGGTCGTACGGTGACGCGTTCGAGCCGGAGATCTGGCTCGACGGGCGCGCCGAGCGGAACCCGGCGCTCGTCCCGTTCAGCGGCGGGCCCGGCAAGTGCCCGGGTGAGGACGTTGTGCTGCTCACCGCGAGCACCTGGCTGGCCGCGCTGCTTGAGGGGCGGGAGTACGCGGTGACGTCCGGGGTGCGGCCGGTGGCGGGCGAGCCGGTGCCCGCCACGATCGACCACTTCGGGCTCGGCTTCGCGGTCGCCGCCGACTGACCCGCGCCCGTCAGGCTCCGGTGACGGGCAGGACCAGCTCGTCCCCCTCCGCCGTCACCGGGGCCGCGTAACCGTCAGGGCCGGCCAGGACCACGTGCCACGGGCCGGGCGCGCCGTCCGCCCGCACCGTCACCGTGCCGCCGTCGCGGCGGGTGCGGAAGACGGCGGGCGGCGCGCCGTCCGGGCGCGGGACGCGGGTGACCGTCTCCGTCCCCTCGGCGCCCGGGTGGACGCGCAGGGTGACGCCGTCGGCCCAGTCGTACGCGGGCCGGTCGTCCGTGGCGCCGAAGGGGACGACGGACCCCGGCCTGGCCAGCAGCGGGAGGCTGTCGTAGCCGAAGCGCTCGCGCCGCCAGCCGGGGCCCTCGACGCGCGCGCCGGTCAGCAGGTGCGTCCACGTGTCCGCCGGGACGTAGTACTCGGCCGTCCCGTCCTCGCGGAAGACGGGCGCGACGAGCAAGTCGCCGCCGAGCATGTACTGCCGGTCGAGCGGGTGGCAGCCCGGGTCGTCGGGGAATTCCAGCAGCATCGCGCGCATCACCGGCGTGCCCTCCTCGGCCGCCTGCTGGGCGGCGCGGAAGAGGTACGGCATGAGGCGGTGCTTGAGCCGCGTGAAGTCGCGGGTGACGGCGACGGCCTCCTCGTCGTAGTCCCACGGCACGCGGTAGGAGCTGCTGCCGTGCAGCCTGCTGTGCGACGACAGCAGGCCGAACTGCGCCCAGCGCTTGAAGACGGCGGGCGACGGCGTTCCCTCGAAGCCGCCGATGTCGTGGCTCCAGAAGCCGAAGCCGGACAGGCCCAGCGAGAGGCCGCCGCGCAGCGACTCGGCCATGGCGTCGAACGTGGACTCGCAGTCGCCGCCCCAGTGCACGGGGAACTGCTGCCCGCCCGCCGTCGCCGAGCGGGCGAACAGCACGGCGTCGCCCTCGCCGCGCGCCTCGGTGAGCACGTCGAAGACGGTCTGGTTGTACAGCTGCGTGTAGTAGTTGTGCATGCGCTCGGGGTCCGAGCCGTCGTGCCAGACGACGTCGGTGGGGACGCGTTCGCCGAAGTCGGTCTTGAAGCAGTCCACGCCCTGGGCGGTCAGTCCGCGCAGCTTCCCGGCGAACCAGGCGCGCGCGTCCGGGTTGGTGAAGTCCACCAGCGCCATGCCCGCCTGCCACATGTCCCACTGCCAGACGCCGCCGTCCGGCCTGCGCACGAGGTAGCCGGCCTGGCGCGCCTCCTCGAACAGGGCTGATTTCTGGGCGATGTACGGGTTGATCCACACGCAGACACGCAGCCCCTGCTCGTCCTTGAGGCGGCGCAGCATGCCCTCCGGGTCGGGGAAGACGTCGGGGTCCCACGTGAAGTCGCACCACTGGTAGGCGCGCATCCAGAAGCAGTCGAAGTGGAAGACGCTGAGGGGGATGTCGCGTTCGGCCATGCCGCGGACGAAGCGGGTGACCGTCGCCTCGTCGTAGTCGGTGGTGAACGAGGTGGACAGCCACAGGCCGAACGACCAGGCGGGCGGCAGCGCGGGGCGGCCGGTCAGCGCGGTGTAGCGGTCCAGGATCTCCTTGGGAGTCGGGCCGTGGATGACGAGGTACTCGACGGACTGGCCCTCGACGCTGAACTGCACCTGGCCGACCGTCTCGGAGCCGACCTCGAAGGAGACGGCGCCGGGGTGGTTGACGAAGACGCCGTAGCCACGGTTGGTGAGGTAGAACGGCACGTTCTTGTAGGCCTGTTCGCTGGCCGTGCCGCCGTCGGCCTGCCAGATGTCCACGGACTGGCCGTTCTTCGTGAACGGGGTGAAGCGCTCGCCGAGCCCGTAGACGAGTTCGCCGACGCCGAGGGACAGGCCGCCGACCGAGAAGTGCCGTCCGTCGTCGGTGGTGACCCAGCCGGTGCCGCGGCGGCGGGTGGAGACGAGGGGGCTGCCGCCGGCGGAGAAGTCGAGCGCCCAGGGCTCTGCCGTGTCGACGCGCAACGTGAGGCCGCCGCTGGTGAGTTCGAGGGCCGTGCCGTCGCGGCGGGTGGCGGGTCGGTGCGCCGGATCGGCGGCAAGTGCGAACGACGGGCCGTGGTCCACGCCGCCCGCGTGGTGGGTGGAGCGCACCCCGATGACGCCCTCCGCCGGGGAGAAGCACTCGACGGTGATCAGGGGTTGGTTCAGCGTGCCGCCGCGGCGCGTCACGGGGGTGGGCGTGGCGTACAGGGTGAGGCGGTCCTCCTCGACCCGGGCGTCCGCCACCTGCCGCGCGAACGACGCCCGCAGCCCATCGCGCATGAGCCAGTAGCCATCGGTGAACTTCACGGTGTTCGTGTCTCCTCGGTGGCGCCGCCGCGGGGGCGGCGGCGCCGGTGGTGCGGGTGGGGTGGTGCGGGCGCGCCGGTCACTCTCCGCCGGTGCGGCCGCGGTGGTCGGCGATCAGGTCGCGGAACCAGCGGTAGCTGTCCTTGGGGAGGCGCTCCTGCGTGTCGTAGTCCACGCGGACGATGCCGAAGCGCTTGTCGTAGCCGAAGGCCCACTCGAAGTTGTCGAGCAGCGACCAGACGTAGTAGCCGCGGACGTCCACGCCCTGCGCGAGGGCGTCGGCGAGTGCGTGGAGGTGGCCGTGGAGGTACGCGACGCGGTCGGTGTCGTGGACCTGGCCGTCGGCGGCGACCGTGTCGTCCTCGGCCGACCCGTTCTCCGTGATGACCAGCGGGGGCATCGCCGGGTAGCGGCGCGTGAGGTCGGTCAGGAGGTCGGTGAAGGTGGACGGGACGACGGGCCAGCCCATCGCCGTGTGCCGGACGTCGTCGCGCCATGTCTCGGTGGCGCGGATGTCCACGGCGGTGCGGGTCGCCGGGTCGGGGTCGGTGTGGGGGGCGTCGGCGATGGTGATGGGGCGGTAGTAGTTGACGCCCGCGAAGTCGAGGGGGGTGCCGATGACGTCGAGGTCGCCGTCGTGCCGCCAGGCGGGGTCGGCGGCGAGTCCGCCCCAGGTGTCGGCCTCGTTGTCCGGGTAGTGCCCGGCGAAGAGGGGGTCGAGGAAGACGCGGTTGTGCAGCGTCTCGGCGCGGTCGGTGGCGGCGCGGTCGGCGGGGCTGCCGGTCGCGGGCAGGAGGCGGTCGGGGTTGAGGGTGATGCCGATCTCGCCGTCCGTGGTCTCGCGCAGGACGCGGGTGGCGAGGCCGTGCCCGAGCAGCAGGTGGTGGGCGACGGCGAGGGCCGCCGCGCCCTCGCGGGTGCCGGGCGCGTGGCGGCCGATGGCGTGGCCGACGAACGCGGTGCAGAACGGCTCGTTCAGCGTGATCCAGCGCGGTACGCGGTCGCCGAGGCGCGCGGCGACGTGGCCCGCGTACTCGGCGAACCGCTCCGCCGTCTCCCGTACGCGCCAGCCGCCCCGGTCCTCCAGGGCCTGCGGGAGGTCCCAGTGGTAGAGGGTCGCGGCGGGGGTGATCCCGGCGGCGAGCAGTTCGTCCACGAGCCGGTCGTAGAAGTCCAGGCCGCGCGGCTCGGGGGCGCCCGCGCCGGTGGGCTGGACGCGTGGCCAGGCGACGGAGAAGCGGTAGCTGTCCACGCCGAGGCCGCTCAGCAGCGCGACGTCCTCGCGGTAGCGGTGGTAGTGGTCGCAGGCGACGTCGCCGGAGCTGCCGCCGGCGACGCGGCCGGGCTCGGCGCAGTAGGTGTCCCAGATCGACGGGCCGCGCCCGTCCTCGCGGGCGGCGCCCTCGATCTGGTAGGCGGCCGTCGCGGCGCCGAAGAAGAAGCCCTCGGGGAATCGCGGGAACGAGGCGGTGGTGTCGCCAGGGGTCACGGTGCTGTTCATCCCTTGCTCGCGTGGACGGGTCACTTGACGGAGCCGCCGGCGATTCCGGCGGCGATGTACTTCTGCGCGACGACCAGCAGCACGGCGGCCGGGATCGCCGACAGCACGGCGGTCGCCATGACGGCCCCCCAGTCGCTGACGTGGGCGCCGATGAACTGGTAGATCCCGAGCGTCACCGGGCGGACGTCGTCGGTCGTGTTGAGGGTGAGGGCGAAGATGAAGTCGGCCCAGGCGAAGAGGAACGCGAACAGCCCGGACGTGATCAGGGCGTTGCGGCTCATCGGCAGGACGATCCGGACGAACGCGGTGAACCGGTTCGCGCCGTCCACCATCGCCGCCTCCACGACCTCCGCCGGTATGGACACCATGAAGGCCCTCAGCAGCACGATCGCGAACGGCAGCCCCAGCGACGCGTCGGCGAGGATCAGCCCCAGGTAGGAGTTGACCAGGCCGAGATCCGCGTACGCACTGTACAGCGCGTTCGCGACGACGATGCCGGGCACCATCTGCGTGATCAGCGTGCCGAAGACGATGCCCCGGCTGCCGCGCAGCCCGAAGTGCGCGAGGCCGTACGCCGCCGGGGCCGCCAGCGCCAGGCAGACGGCGACCGCGCCGAGCGCGACCACCAGGCTCGTGACGAGCGACCCGCCCTGGCTGTCCAGCGCGGCCGAGAAGTTGTCGAACGACGGCGAGGCCGGGAAGAGGTCGGTCGCCGCGATGCTGGTGTCCGGCTGGAGCGCGGTGGACACCATCCAGTACACCGGGAAGAGCATGACGGCCAGGACGAGCAGGGCGACGGCCGTGTTCACGCCGCCGCGCAGCCGGGCGCGGGTGGGGGTGCGGTTCATGTCGGCTCACTTCCCCCGGGCCGCGTCGGCTCGGTTGGCACGCAGGTAGAGCACCGCGAAGACGGCGCTGATGAGGATCAGGACGTTGCCGACGACCGCGCCCGCGCCGAAGTCGAGCCGCAGGAACGACAGCTGGTACGTCAGGGTGCCGAGCGTCTGCGTCGAGTCGGCGGGACCGCCGCCGGTCAGCGCCAGGACGAGGTCGAGGATTTTGATCGTGGACATGAAGCCGAGGACGAGCACGACCGTCACGACCGGCCGCAGCGTCGGCAGCGTGATGGAGCGGAACGTCCGCCACGGCCCGGCGCCGTCGAGCGACGCCGCCTCGTACAGCTCGCGCGGGATCTCCTGGAGGCCGCCGTAGAGGATCACCATGTTGAACGGGATGCCGATCCAGATGTTCACCAGGATCGCGGACAGCAGCGCGACGCTCGGGCTGCTCAGCCACGGCACGCCGTCCTGCGACAGGCCGACGGTCTGGAGGAAGCTGTTGAGGATGCCGTGGTCCTCGTCCATGATCCGCCGCCACACCACGGCGGACACGACCATCGGCACCAGCCAGGGCAGCAGCAGCACGGCGCGGATCACGCCGGAGAGGCGGAAGCGGCGCGAGAAGAACACAGCCAGGGCCAGGCCGAGGACGAACTGCCCCGCGAGCGAGCCGACGGTGAACAGGATCGTCTGCCACAGCGCGTCGCCGAACAGCTCGTCCTCCAGGACGTGCCGCCAGTTGTCGAGCCCGTTGAACGGCGCCTCGCCGGTGAAGTACGTGCGCGGCGTGAACGACTGGAAGCTCATCAGCACGTTCCGCACCAGCGGGTAGCCGAAGAACGCCAGCAGGTAGACGACGGCCGGGGCGACGAACAGCCAGGACCACAGCCGCCGCCCGGCCGCGCCGCCGCGACGGGAGCGGGTGCGGCGCGCGGGGGCGGGCGGGGCCTCGGCCGGGGTGGGGACGGTGGTGGTCATGGGTGTGCTCACTCCCCCGCCTCGGCCTGCCGCTGGGCGCGCCGCAGCGCGTCCTCGGGCGAGGACCTGCCGGTCAGTACGGACTGGAAGGCGCCGGACATGGCGTCCTGGACGACGGGCCAGCGCGTGCCGACCTCGGCGGTGCGGGAGCGGGCCGTCAGCACCAGGTCGGCGAACGCCGCCAGTTCCGGGTTGGCTTCCCGGTAGGCCGCGGAGGCATCGGCGCGCGTCGGGACGTTGTTGACGCGTTCGCCCCACGCGAGCTGGTTCTCCTGGGAGTTGAGGCAGTCGAGGACGCGGGCGGCGTTGTCCTCACGCTCGGGGTGGCCGTCGTTCTTGGGGATGGTCATCACGGTCCCGCCGATGGGCGGCACCGGGTCCTGCCCGGCCTCGGGCACCGGTATGGAGGCGACGGCCCAGTCCACGTCGGTCTGGGCGCTGAGCACCGGGACCTGCCAGGGCCCGTTGATCATCATGGCGGCGCGCCCGGCGACGAACTGGTCGTTGATGTCCTGCTGGTTCCAGTTGACGACGGAGCGCGAGGCGGACCCGTCGTCCACCAGGTCCTTCCACAGCTGGAGCGCGGAGGCGCCCGCCGCGTCGTCGAGCCGCGTCTCGTCGCCGCCCGCCGACCAGAAGAAGGGGAGGAACTGGTAGACGCCGTCCGCGTTCGGCGAGGCGCTGAACGCCATGCCGTACGTGTCGCCCTGCGTGAGGGCCGCGGCGGTGGAGCGCAACTCGTCCCAGGTGGTGGGCGGTTCGAGCCCGGCGTCGGCGAGCATGTCCACGTTGTAGACCAGCGCGAGCGAGTTCACGGACCTGGCGACGCCGTACTGCGTGCCGTCGAACGAGCCGAGCTGGTTCGCCGCGGCCGAGAACTCGCCCGTGTCCACGCCGAGGTCGGCGAGGGGCCGCAGCCCGTCCGTCCCGGCGAACTGCGGCAGCTCCGAGCCGTCCAGCTCCAGCACGTCGGGCAGCGAGTCGGACGACGCCATGCGCAGCGCCTTGGACGCCACCTGGTCTGCCGGGACGCTGATCTGCTCGACGCGCAGGCCGAGCGGCTCGGCGCAGCGGTCGAAGAAGTCCTGGTTGGCGTCGTGCTCGGCGGTGTCGGTCGCGGAGTTGAGGACGGTGACGGTGTCCGGGTCGGGTTCGGCCGCGCAGCCGGGCAGCCCGACCGCGGCCAGGGCCCCGGCCAGGGCCAGCGCGACGGGCGCGACGGTGCGCCCGGGTCTCGTTCGCATGGGGGTGGTTCTCCGTTTCGCGGCTCAGGAGGAGCGGGTCGGGGGTGTGACGGGGTGGCCCTCCGCCATCTGCGGGGTGAGCAGTTCCCCGGCGGAGCGCGGCGCGTCGCGGGTCTCACGTGCCGCGATGGCCTGGACGACGAGCTGGGCGACGGCCGCCGACATCCGCGCCACGGGCAGGTCGATGCGGGGCAGGGAACGGCTCTCCGCCTCGTCCGGCAGGCTGCCGACCGGCACCACGGCCAGGTCCTCCGGCACGCGCAGGCCGAGCGCGGCGATCTCGTCCAGCAGCGTCGGCAGGAGGATGAGGTGCTGGACGACCAGGGCGGTGGGCGCCGAGCCGGTCGTCAGGGCCCGCCGGAGCCGTTTGCGCAGCTCGTCGGGGTCGCCGCTGGACGGCGTGACGCGGATGTCCGCGCCGGTGGCGCGCGCGGCGCGGCGTGCGCCGGCCAGGCCGTGCAGGGCGTAGCCGCGCCGGGCGTCGATCTCGTGGTCCGCCGACGACCAGAAGAGGACGCGGTGGTGGCCCGCCGCGACGGCCTCGCCGAGCGCGAGGGCGACGGCGGCGTCCCAGTCGAGGTCCACCCAGGGCGGGCCGGTGTCGTCGTCGCTGTCCGCGTGGCCGAGCAGCGCGGTGGGGAAGCCGAGGTCGCGCAGGGCGGCGACGCGGGGGTCCCGTTCGCGCACCGCCATGAGGATCGCGCCGTCCGCCAGGCCGCTGGCGGCGATGCGGCGCAGCGGGGCGACGCCCTCGGAGTCGGTCATCAGCAGCACGTCGTAGCCGTGGCCGCGGGCGGCGTCCGCGATGTCGATGGCGAAGCGGCCGTCCATCGCGCGGTACTTCCCGGGCTCGCGGGGGACGGCGAGGACCAGGACCTCGCTGCGGGCGCTGCGGAGCGTACGGGCGCTGGCGCGGGGGTGGTAGCCCAGCTCGGCGATGGCCTCCTGGACGGCGCGGCGGGTCTCGTCGGAGATCTTCCGCGAGCCGCTGAGCACATAGGACACGGTGCTGGGCGCGACACCCGCGCGCTCCGCGACATCCTTGATCGTGGCCATCCCCGCTCCTTCGCGGTCGGTCCCGTGCTGCTTGTCGAATCGATTCGTCGAATCGATTCGATCGATGGACGGCATCGTAGGCACCCCGGGCCCCGCTGGCAATACCCCTAGGGTGGCGGGGGTGGGCGACCGAGGACGGGAGCGTGGCGTGCGTACGGTGATCGTGGGCGGAGGGGTCGCGGGGGCGGCGCTGGCGTGGCGGCTGGCCGGGGCGGGCGCGGCGGTGACCGTCGTGGAGGAGTCGCGGCGGGGCGCGGCGACGCTCGCGGGGGCGGGGATCGTCAAGGCGTCGGCGGCGATACGCCCGGCGCCGTACGCCGATCTCTTCGGCCGGGCGGTGGCGCACCACGGGCGGCTGATGGCGGAGCTGGCCGACGAGGGGGCGGGCGATCTCGGCCACCGGGCGGTGGGCGGCCTGTGGGTCAGCCTCGACCCGGCCGAACTCGACCGCGTCGAGGCGCTGTTGCGGGAGCGCCCGGAGGACGAGACGGGCACGGTGAGCCGGGTGGACGGCGCGGAGCTGCGGGAGTTGTTCCCCGTGCTGGCGCCGGATCTGGCCGGGCTGCACACGTCGCGCGGCGCGCGGGTGGACGGGCGGCTGCTGCGCGTCGCCCTGCTGACGGCGGCCGGGCGGCGCGGCGCGTCGGTCGTCACGGGCCGGGCGGAGCTGCGGCTGCGCGGCGGGCGGGCCGAGGCGCTGGTGGACGGGCTGGCGCTGCCGGCGGACGAGGTGGTCGTCGCGGCGGGCGCGTGGAGCGGGGAGCTGCTGCGCCCGTGCGGCATCGACCTCGGCGTCCGCCCGCAGCGGGGGCAGATCAGCCACCTGGGACTGCCGGGCACGGACACGTCGGCGTGGCCCGCCGTGTCGGCGGTGCGGGGGCACTACCTGCTGGCGTTCGACGACTCGCGGGTGGTGGCGGGCGCGACGCGGGAGGAGGGCACCGGCTTCGACGAGCGGGTGACGGCGGCCGGGCAGGCGGAGGTGCTGCGCGAGGCACTGGAGACCGCGCCGGGTCTGGCGGACGCGACACTGATCGAGACACGCGTCGGCTTCCGCCCCGTCTCACGCGACGGCCTCCCCCTGGCGGGCCGCCTCCCCGGCACCGCCAACCTGAGCACCCTGACCGGCTACGGCCCCTCGGGTCTGGCCCTGTCCCCCTGGCTCGCCGACCGCTGGGCAACGGCACTGCTGACGGGCGAGACACCGCCCGACCTGGAGTGCGTGTCCCCGCTGCGCCCGGACGCCGTAGAAGTAACGACGGCCTGACGAGACGAAGAGTCCCGTCACATGCGTTCGAGTGCGGCGATACCGAGGAGTGCGAGCCCTCTGGCGAGCGTCGAGCGAGTCAGGTCACACAGGGCAAGCCGGTTGTCGCGTACGTCCGTCGGCACATCGGCCTTGAGGACGGGGCAGGACTCGTAGAACGTCGTGAACGCCTTGGCCAGGGTGTAGAGGTAGTTGGCGAGCTGGTGAGGTTCGAGTGTCTGGGCGACCGCGACCAGCACAGCGCTGAACTCGTCCAGCACGAGTACGAGTTCGCGCTCTGCCGGAAGCAGCGCGAGATCGCGGTGGAAGGTCCCCCGGCCGTGCCCCGCCTCCTGTGCCCGGCGGAGGATCGACGCGATGCGGGTGTGCGTGTACTGGAGGTACACGCCCGTCTGGCCGTTGAAGCTGACCATGCGGGTGACGTCGAACGAGTAGTCCCTGGTGCGGGAGGTGGACAGCTCGGCGTACTTCACGGCGCCGATGCTCGCGGAGTGGGCGACGTTCTCCAGTTCTTCGGGACTCAGGTCCGGGTCCTTCTCCGCGATGACCTCGCGCGCACGTTCCAAAGCGTCGTCCAGGAGGTCGGCGAGGCGCACGGTTCCGCCCGCGCGGGTCTTGAACGGCCTGCCGTCCGGTCCGTTGATGGTGCCGTTCGCGGCATGCACCGCCTGCACGTCGTCGGCGAGCCAGCCGGCGCGCCGGGCGGCCTGGAAGACCATGTCGAAGTGCTGCGACTGCCGCGCGTCGACCACGTAGACGAGCCGGGTGCCGTCGAATGTCCGGATGCTGTGGCGGATCGTCGCCAGGTCGGTCGCCGCGTAGCCGAAGCCGCCGTCGCTCTTCTGCACCAGCATGGGCACGGGCTTGTCCTCCGGGCCGCGGATGTCGTCGAAGAAGACGACCTTGGCGCCCTCGCTGTCCTCCAGCACGCCCTTCTCGCGCAGCTCGTCCACGATCTCCTGGAGCCACGGGTTGTAAAACGACTCGCCCATGACGTCGTCCTGCGTCAGCAGCACGCCGAGGCGCTCGTAGATCCGCTGGAACGCCTTCTCGGACTCGGCGACGATCTCCTGCCAGGCGGCGACGGTCTCCTCGTCCCCGGTCTGGAGGGCGACGACACGGCGCTGGGCGCGTTCCTTGAAGGCCGCGTCGGCGTCGAACTCGCTGCGGGCCGTCCGGTACAGCGCGTCCAGGGCGGAGACGGCCCCGGCCGTCCCGGACGAGTCCACATCCCGGTCACGCCAGGCGGCTTCGGGGTGTTCGCGGAGGTACTGGATCAGCATCCCGAACTGCGTTCCCCAGTCGCCGACATGGTTCTGCCGGACGACGCGGGCGCCGAGGAAGCCGAGGACGCGGGCGAGGGCGTCACCGATCAGCGTGGAGCGCAGGTGGCCGACGTGCATCTCCTTGGCCACGTTGGGTCCCGAGTAGTCGATGACCGCCGTTTCGGCGGCCTGGGACCGCGGCACCCCCAGCCGGTCGTCGTTCGCCCGGGTGGTGAGGCGGTCGAGCAGCGCGGTGTCCGACAGCGTGATGTTGAGGAAGCCAGGACCGGAGACCTCGACGGCCTCGATCCACTCCACATCGGTGAGCTGATCGCGCAACGTCCCGGCGAGTTCGCGAGGGTTGCTCTTCATGCGCTTGGCGAGGGAGAGCGCGACGTTGGCCTGGTAGTCCGCGTGCTCGGACCTTCGGATCAGCGGGTCCGCCGCGGAGGCCTCGGGGGGAAGAACCGCTTCCATGGCCGCTCGGACGGCGGCCTCCACATCGCTCGCCAGGGGCCGTACCTGCTCCACCATTCCCGCTTCCGCTCCCGTTCGGTTCGGCGCTCGTCGCGCGAGACCGCGTGCCGGGGCCGGGTGGCTGCACCCGCCCGGCCCTGGCCTGTGCGCTGAGAGTCTGTCAGAACACACGAGGTGACCAAGAAGGCTTTTCCGTCGGCCTCCCCAACTCGCCGGGGTGGCCGTGGAGGTGGCGGACGGGCTCGCCGTGGAGTGCACTCAGGGCTGTGGTGATCCGCCACAGCGTGTACGGGGCCACGACGTCGGGGAGGTGGGCGACGGGGCACCACTGGTAGCCGGAGAGTTCGTCCGGCGGCAGGGTCAGCGCCGTCTCCCTCGGGACAAGGCCGCCGTCGAAGACCAGGTTGACGCCCTCGGTGGCGGTCCCGCTCGCGGGCATCTGGTGTACGGCGAGGACCCGTTGCGGCATGATGTCGAGCCCCGTCTCCTCCCGCACCTCCCGCGTGCAGGCGGTCGGCAGGGGCTCTCCCGGCCGGGCGCAGCCGCCCGGCAGACCGAACCGTTCCGGCCCCGACTTGTACGCCTTCTCCACCAGCAGCACGTCACCGAACTCGTCCGTGATCAGTGCCAGCGCGCCGAGCCGTCGCGGCGGGGGGGCGGTGAAGTCGCTCTCGCGGTGCATGTGTCCTTCTTTCCGTGTACGGGCCTTCTCTTCGGCCGTCAGCGAGGCGATCAGGCCGGTCAGCGCGCGCTCGACGTGGGCGGGGTCGGGCGGGTCCTTGTCCAGGGCTCCGGCATCCTCACCGAGCGCGACGAGCGCTCGCCGGTACAGCCGCCACCACCGCCGATCCACCGCGAACAGCGCCCGCCGCGCCGCCTCGGGCGGGCCCAGCTCCACCACCCGTACGCCCAGGCCGGCCACCGCTCCCACCAGCCCCGCCACCACGGCCTGCCCGACCACTCGACGTCCCACGACGCCCCCTCTCCCGTTGGAACCCGTTCCCCGGCGACGCACCGCCGGGGAACGGGAGACCGCGTGCCCGGTATGGCGGGCTCCTCGGTGTCGGCATCGACCAGCCGCAGCCACCGGCGGCCGAGCACCGTACGCGTACGCCGGTGGCGCCCCTGCGGGCGCGCCCAGACGATCCCGGGCGGACAGTCCGGCGCCACATACAGGCCGTCCCCGGCCGGTCCGGTGGCCGCGACCTCCGCGTAGTCGGCGACGGCGCTGTGCAGACGCTCGACACACCGCCCGCAGGCATACAGCGGCGCCTCACCCGGCGGAGACCCCACCGAGACCGTCCCGAGCCGGACGACGAGCGCCACCCGGTGCCCGCACCAGAACCAACACGGCCCCACCAGCCACTCGTTGCCGTCACCCGGCACGGCGAACGGCTCCCCGGTCATGCCTCGCCCTCCCCGGACTCCCGCAACACCCGTACCAGCCACAGGAACAGACCGAACAGCGCCAGCAGGACGCCCCCACCCACCACGGCCGAAACACCGAGAACCGTCCCCGCCCACCGCCAGGCCGACATCAGGCCACCGCCCGCTCGACCGGCTCCGCCGGGTCCAGGTCCACCGCGAACCACATCGTCTTGCGGTCCGCACCGGGCTCACAGCCGAAGCCCTGACACATCGCGCGGAGCATCCACAGACCGCGCCCGGACACGGCGTTCCACGTGGGCTCGGCGAACTTCGGCACACACGGCGACCGGTCCTCCACCAGGACCCTCACCCGCGCACCGTCCAGCACCACCGACAACCGGCACAGCGGATCGTCCACATGCCGCACCACGTTGGACAGCAACTCGGAGACACCCAGCCGCGTTACCTCAACAGCAGCATCCGACGCCCCCCAGGACCGCAGCACCAACGCCACAGTTCTCCGCCACGTCTCGATCCCTTGGGCACAAGCAGCCATGTCCCAGGTGAAGGAGGGGCTCAGCTTTCCGGCGAATCGGTTCGGACCTGTCATCGCATCTCCCGCTGTCTGTCGTCAGCCAGTCAACGGCTGGACCGTGCCCACCGGCAGGGGCCAGAGCAGCACAATGCGTTTATCGCGTTTAACCCTCCGCTGCGATCACTCGCTAAGCTGGCCGCGCCGAAGAACGTCGGGGAGAGACGATGGACCAGGGGGAGAAGAACCCCAACACCGCATTGAAGGCGCTCCTCGCTGCGGGCGGAGTGACGTACGAAGCGTTGGCTTCCTGTGTTCGTGTGACTGCGGCTCAGTCCGGGAAAACACTGCGGACAAACCGGAGCGCAGTCGCACACTGGATCGCCGGGACAGCACCCGCCCCCGCGACCGTACCCTTTGTCGTCGAGGCATTGTGCCGACTACTCGGACGTCCGGTGGGCGCGGAGGAGATCGGGCTGGCTCCGCAATCGGCGGACGACCTTCTGAGCTGGGATGGCGATACGCTGGCGATGATGGGCGAGTTGGGAAGGCGGGACTTGGACGTGGAGCGTCGACAGGCTCTCGCAGCCGCCGCCTATTCTCTGCAAGCCCTGGCGCTGCCCGGCGAACGCTGGTGGGCGCATCGTTCCGACGAGTCGGCACGCCGTTCAGCGGCGAGCGGCCGGCGTGTCGGGCGTGGAGATCTGGAGGCCGTCCGGGAGATGGTCGCGGCCTTCTCAAGGATCGATCAACGGCATGGTGGCGGTCACGCCCGCACGGCGGTGGTGCAATATCTCATCACCGACGTCTCCACCTACCTCAACGGTCGCTTCATCGATGACCAGGTCCGCAGCGACATGTTCTCCGCCGCGAGCGAGTTGGCCTATCTGGCCGGTTGGACGGCGTTCGACAACTTCGAGCATGCCGTGGCCCAGCGGTACTTCGTCACCGCCCTGAAACTCGCGGCGGAAGCGAACAATCCGCCGACAGCCGGTCACGCGCTTCGCGGGATGGCCTACCAGGCGGTCGACATGGGCCACGGCGCGGAGGCCGTGAACCTGATCGAGGCAGCCATGGAAGGCAAGCGGTACTCACTGGCCAGCCCACGCGAACGAGCCATGTTCGGCGCGCAGTTGGCTCGAAGTCAAGCTGCGGCCGGGCGACACAGGGCCGCAGCCGCTGCGCTGGTCCGCGCTGAGGAGGATCTTGCCGCCGATCAGTCGGGTGCCTACGAACCCGACCGACTCTTCATCTTCGGCGAGGCGGACCTCACGTATCAACGGGCCTATGCGCTCAAATACTGCGGAGACCTGTCCGGTGCCGCGCGCGAGTTCCGCAAAAGCGTGCGTGCCCGCAATTCGACAGCATTCGCCCGCGTGCACGCGGTGACCTTGGGCGAGTTGGGTTCGCTCCAGGTCAGGCAGGGGGCCATCGAGGAAGCGTGCACCACATGGTCGCGTGCGCTCGATGTCGTGGACGGTATCCACTCGGCCCGTACACGCAAAGTGGTGCAGGACATGCGGCAGGCGCTGTCCCCACTGCGCCGCCGTGGCATCGCCGCCGTGACGCGGCTTGATCGTGCGGCTGCCCACTATCTGCGTGGGGCAGCGTAAAAGCAACTATCTGGAGATCGCATGGCAGACGAGTTCACCGTCGTACCGGTCGCCCATGTCGTCGGCGGGCGGGCTGAACCCACCGACGACTTCTGGGGTGGAAGCCGCGCGATCATCCGGGTAGACGCAGACCGTTTCACCGAAGGCTCGGTCATGGGGCTTGAGGACTTCTCCCACCTGGAGGTCGTCTTCCGCTTCCACCTCACCGACCCGACCGACCTGCACCCCGAACCCCGGCGTCCGCGCGACAATCCGGACTGGCCCCTCGGCGGCATCTTCGCCCACCGGAACATGCGGCGCCTCAACTGGCTCGGCGTCTCCCGATGTCGGCTGATCGGCATCGACGGACTGGACCTCCACGTCGAAGACCTCGACGCCGTGGACGGCACACCGGTGCTCGACATCAAGCCCTGGTTCGCCGAAACGGGCCCTCGGGGCGAGGTGCGCCAGCCCGCCTGGCCCACCGAGATGCTCGCCGACTACTACGCCTCGCCACCGACGGATTAGGGCGACGGCCCTATGACGACTCAGCGTTCCAGCGCATCTGGAACGCCGCGCTGGACGAGCAGGCGTCGAAGCGTCTGCTCGCTGAAATGGCAGGGAGCTATGAAAAAGATTGACCCACACAACGTGCAGTGGTCCAAGTCAAGCTACAGCAACGGGAACGGGGACTGCGTCGAGGTCGCCGACCTCGGCTCCTCAATCGGTGTGCGCGACAGCAAGCGGCCAGGCAGCGCCATGCTGACTCCCCCCCTCAACGGGTGGTCCGCGTTCGTCACGAGCGTGGTGGACGGAACGCTGATCAAGTAGGTCCCCGGCCCCGGCGCCCCGTACAGAGCCGGTGCACTCCCGGGAGCCGGGGCCCGACCCGCCCGTGCGCGCAAGAACCGTTCCTCCCGCGTCCGCGCTTTCGCCCACGGGCGGCGGGATCTGGCCCGCCCGGGGCGGCCTTGACCTCAACGAGACTTGAACTCCTAGCCTGCCGGGGTATCGACCGACCGACGTCCCGGAGAGACCCGATGATCCTCGTGACAGGCGCCACCGGCAACATAGGCCGCCCCCTGCTGGCGAAGCTGCGCGCGTCCGGCACCTGCGGGCCCGTCAGGGCACTCACCCGCGACGCCTCGCGCGACGCGTTCCCGCCCGGCACCGAGGCCGTGGAGGGCGACCTCACCGACCCGGCCTCCCTGGAGCGCGCACTCGACGGCGTCCGGTCCCTCTTCCTCCTCGGCGGCACGGGCGCGGAGACCGGCCTGCTCGACGCCGCCCGCCGCGCCGGCGTGGAGCACGCGGTCCTCGTCTCCTCGATCACCGTCCTGACCCACCCTCACCTCAACCCCGCCCGCCGCAACCTCGCCACCGAGCGGCACCTGCGGGACAGCGGCCTCGAATGGACGATCCTGCGACCCACGCAGTTCGCCTCCAACACCCTCTGGTGGGCCGACGCCATCCGCGCCCGCCGCGCCGTCCGCGTCCCGTACGCCGACACCGGCCTACCCACCATCCACCCCGCCGACATCGCCTCGGTGGCCCACGCGGCACTCACCGCCCCCGGCCATCGGGGGAGCACGTACGCCCTGACCGGACCGGAGCGGATCAGCCCGCGGCAGCAGGTGGAGGCCATCGCCGCCGCGCTGGGGCGGCCGGTGGGCGTCACTCCGGTGACGAGGGAAGAGGCCCACCGGGACATGTCCGCGTTCCTGGGCGATGAGGTGGCCGCCGCCGTGCTCGACCTGACGGGCGGGGACGTCAACGCGGAGCTGCGCGCGGTGCGCGACACGGTGGAACGGGTCACCGGCGCGCCCGCCACCCCGTTCGCCCGCTGGGCCGAGGAGAACGCCGCCGCCTTCCGCTGAGCACTTCCACGCCACGCGCCGCCACCCCACCCGGCGGCGCGCGGCACCGCACGTGCGGCCGCCACCGAGGCGGACGACGCCGTCGCCCTCGTCGTCCATCTCTCGTTGCTTGAGAACTCGGAGGACGAGCCGACCGCCTGCGCGCCGAATTGCGCTGTCCGCACGCGGACGTCCTCAAGGAGACAACGACGGCCGGCCCGGCGTCGCACGGGACTACGATCAGCGCATGGATGACTACGCGCCCTTGAAGGGGCTCAAGAAACTTGGGCCTTGGCAGGCCGTGCCGATCAGCGCCGCCGATGGGCAGATGGCCGTTCTCGCCCGGCGGGTGGAAGGCTCAGGGGAACGCATCGCCCTGGTGGACGAGGACGACCGGATCGTCGCCGTCGTGGTGAGTCTGCCGGAACTGGAAGACCTGGAAGACCATCTCGCCGTCGCACAGAATGAGTTGGACCGGCGCGACGGCAAGGGGTCGATCTCCGGCGAAGAGATGATCGCGAAGCTGAAGGGGCTCGGATGAGCCGGGCGAAGGTCACCTTCACGCCTGCGGCGGACCGTGCGCTTGCCCGCTTGTACAAGGCCGACCCGAAGGGCGTCGATCAGGTCATGGACAGCATCAACCTGCTGCTTCGAGACCCGCAACCCGCAGGCGTGTGCCCCTGGGGCAGCGATAAGTTCCGCATGCACGTCGGTGCCTACCGGGTGCTCTACCAGGTCATCAGCAGGAAACCGGTGGTGATCGACATCGAACACGTCGGCAGGAGCAACAAGCCCTGACAGCTTGCTGTGTTGAGCCGGGGGACACCGCGGCGCCCGGGTGGTGGTCAGCGTAGTTCGCCGAGTGTGGTGAGTTGTGCTGTCAGGTGGGGTGGGACTGGGTGGCGGCGGTGCAGTGCTGTGGGGAGGCGGCGTAGGAGGCCGGCCAAGGCTTGGGCTGCTGCGCGGTTGTGTGTTGCCTGGGCTGCCAGGAGTGCGGTGCGGCGGGCGGCTTCCGGGAGGGGGAGGCGCATCCAGTGGATCAGCAGGTCGTTGCGGCGGTGCAGTGCCCAGCGGCGGGGGGCGATGGCGCGGTGGGGGGAAGGCGCGTGGCGGGCGGTGATGTCCGCCGTGTAGGCGACGCCCCAGCCGTGGGCGGCGAGATCGAGGGCCAGGAGTGTTTCCTCGCCGCCGAAGAAGAGCAGGTCGTCGAAGCCCCCGGCGGCGGTGAACGCGTCGCGGCGGACGATCGCCGCGCAGGCCGGGAAGCCGAGGACGGCGGGGCCCGGCAGGTCGTCCGGGGTGCCGAGTGGCGCGGTGGCCATCTTCTCGGAGACGTGGTCGGCGGTCGTGCCCTCGCCGAGCAGGATGCGGCCGACCAGCAGGCCCACTGTCGGGTGGCCGGAGAAGACTTCCGCGGCCCGGGTGAGCGCGCCGGGTTCCCACCAGGAGTCGTCGTCGCTGAACGCGATGTACGGCGTGTCCGTCAGGCGCGCCCCGGCGTTGCGGGCGCAGGCTCCGTGGTTGCGGGCGAGCGAGACCAGCCGTACGGCGGGGAAGCGCGCGGCGACGGCGGCCGGGGTGCCGTCGCGCGAGCCGTTGTCCACCACGACGACGGGCGGGCGGTCGGGAAGCGCGGTGAGCCGCTCCAGTGTGCGGAGCAGCTCGTCCCGGCGGTCGCGCGTCGCGATCACGACGCTGACTTCTGCCATGCGCGCCTCCCTTCCATGCCCGCCCGCCGGAGGCTCAGAGCCGGCTGCCGCCGGTCGCGTTCATCACCTCTGCCGTGATGTAGCTCGCCTCGCGCGACGCCAGGAACACGTACGCGGGCGCCATCTCGGCCGGCTGCGCGGCACGCCCGAGGGGCGTCTGCGCGCCGAACTCGCCGGTGTCCGGCATCGTCGCGGGGATCAGCGGCGTCCAGACCGGCCCTGGCGCGACCGCGTTCACGCGGACGCCGTCGCCCGCGAGGTGCGCGGCGAGGCCCTTCGTGAAGGTGACGATGGCGCCCTTCGTCATCGCGTAGTCCAGCAGGTGCGGGCTCGGCTGGAACGCCTGCACCGACGTGGTGTTGATGACCGAGGCGCCCTTGCGCAGGTGCGGGACGAGCGCCTTCGTCAGCCAGAACATGCCGTACAGGTTCGTCCGCATCACGCGGTCGAACTGGTCCGTCGTGATGCCGGAGATGCTGTCGGGCTGGGCCATCTGGTAGGCCGCGTTGTTGACGAGGATGTCGAGCCCGCCGAACTCCTCCACCGCCCGTTCGGCGAGCCGCGCGCACTGCGCCTCGTCCCGCAGGTCGGCGGCGACGGAGACCGCGCGGCGCCCGCTGTCGGTCACGAGGCGGCAGGTCTCCGCCGCCTCCTTCTCCTCCTCGGGGAGGTGGCTGACCAGGACGTCCGCGCCCTCCCGGGCGAAGGCCAGCGCCACGGCCCGGCCGATGCCCGAGTCCCCGCCGGTGACGAGGGCGTGCAGGTCGCGGAGCCTGCCGCTGCCCTCGTACGAGTCCTCCCCGTGGTCGGGGCGCGGCGACATCTCCTCGGTGTCGCCCGGCGGTCGCTGCTCCTGCCGCGGGTAGTCGGGGCGGGGGTGGGTGCGAGTGAGGTCCTGGCGCTGCTCGTCCTGCGTGCCCATGCCGGGCACCTCCGTTCGGTGGTTCCGTACGCGGTGGTTCACCTGTCGTGCCGTGGCTGGGGGTCGCCCCCGGCCAGGAATTCCTGGAGCTTCGCCTTGATGCCCCGGCTGATGACGTGGCCGCGTTCCGGGTCGCCCTTGAGCAGCGCCTTCGCCGTGGACTCCATCTGGTCCCACGTCGCCGACGGCGGGATGGGCGGCACCGACCCGTCGGTGAGGAACTCCACGACGGCCGGGCCGTCCGCCGCCAGCGCCTCGCGCCACGCCCCCTCGACGTCCTCCGGCTTCTCGACGCGCACGGCGTGCAGGCCGAGCGTGCGGGCGAACGCGGCCGTGGACACGTCGGGCAGCACCTGCGACGGCTGGAACTGCGGCGCGCCGGACATCGAGCGCATCTCCCACGTGACCTGGTTGAGGTCCCGGTTGTTCCACACGCCGACGACGAGCCGCGGGTCGGACCAGCGGTCGCGGTACCTGGCGGCGGTGATCAGCTCGTTCATGCCGTTCATCTGCATCGCGCCGTCGCCGACGAGGGCCACCACGGGCCGGTCGGGGTGCGCGAACTTGGCGCCGACCGCGTACGGGACGGCGCAGCCCATCGTGGCGAGCGTGCCGGAGACCGAGCCGCGCATCGTGCCGCGCATGGTGATGTGGCGGGCGTACCAGTTGGTGACCGAGGCCGAGTCGACGGTGAGAAGGGTGTCGTCGGGCAGCAGCGGGTCGAGGGTGTGGGCGACGAGCTGCGGGTTGATGGGGTCGGCCTCGACCAACTCGGCCTGCCGGGCGAGGACTTCCCACCAGCGCAGGACGGACTTCTCGATCTGCTCGTGTCGCTCGGCCGCGTTCTCCTTCGCTTCGAGCAGCGGCAGCAGCGCCCGCAGCGTGGCCGCCGCGTCGCCGACGAGGTTGACGTCGAACGGGTAGCGCATCCCGATCATGTTCGGGTCCACGTCGATCTGGACGCCGCGCGCCTGCCCGTACTCCGGCAGGAACTGGCTGTACGGGAAGCTCGATCCGACTGCGACCAGCGTGTCGCAGTCGTCCATCAGGTCCTGCGACGGGCGGGTGCCGAGCAGCCCGATGCCGCCCGTCACATACGGCAGCGTGTCGGGCAGGACGTCCTTGCCGAGCAGCGCCTTGGCGACGCCCGCGCCGGTCAGGCGGGCGAACTCCTCGATCTCCGCGCGCGCCCCGGCGGCGCCCTGGCCGACGAGGAGGGCGACCTTGTTGCCCGCGTTGATCACCTCGGCCGCGCGGCGCAGCGCGTCGGCGTCGGGGACGGTGGACCAGCCCTGGAGGCCGAGGCTGGAGGGGACCATCTTGAACGCGTGGCCGGGCGGCGTGTAGTCGAGCGCCTGGACGTCGGCCGGGACGATGACCACGGCGGGCGCGCGGCGGGACAGGGCGGTGCGCATCGCGCGGTCGAGGACGTTCGGCAGCTGCTCGGGGACGTTGACCGTCTCCAGGTAGCAGGCGACGTCCTTGAACAGCGAGTGCAGGTCCACCTCCTGCTGGTACGAGCCGCCCATCGCGCTGCGGTCGGTCTGGCCGACGAGGGCGACGACTGGCACGTGGTCGAGCTTCGCGTCGTACAGCCCGTTGAGGAGGTGGATGCCGCCGGGCCCCGAGGTCGCCGTGCAGACGCCCACGCGGCCGGAGAACTTGGCGTACCCGACGGCCTGGAACGCCGCCATCTCCTCGTGCCGCGCCTGGACGAACGCGGGCTGGTCGTCCGCGCGGCCCCAGGCGGCGAGGAGGCCGTTGATCCCGTCGCCGGGGTATCCGAAGACCACGTCCACGCCCCATTCGCGCAGGCGGGAGAGGATGTGGTCGGCGACTTTCTGGCTCATGACCGGGGTCACCTTCTTCTGCGAGTTCTTGTGGGGGTTCGGTGGCGCCGGCGGGCGGTCAGGCGCGGCGGCCGACGCCGGTGGCCAGTTCGTTGAGGCGCCCGCCCGGCAGCCGGGGCACGAGGGGCGGCGTCAGCGCGCCCGTGCCCGAGCGCAGTGCCTCGACCAGTTCGCGCAGCGTGTCCTCGGCGCTCACTCGGGGCTGCCAGCCGAGGACTTCGGCGGCGCGCGTGCGGTCCATCAGCGGCAGCCGGACGAACGCGTCGAACAGCTGCGGCGACGCGGGCGTCAGCCGGGCGCGCCAGGCCGCCGCGAGCGCCGCGCGCACCAGCGGGCGCGGCAGCCGTACGGGCCGCGCGTCGAACAGCCGCCCGAGCAGCGCCGCGTCCACGACCGGCTCGGCCGCGAGGTTGAACGCCCCGCGCACCGGCTCGGTGATCCCCAGCCGGAACGCCTCGGCCACGTCGCTCGTGTGCACAACTTGAAAGCGCAGGCCGCGGATGTCCGGCAGCACGGGGCTCAGCTCCGGGCGCACCATCGGCCCGAGGAGCAGCGGCCCGACGAACAGGCGGCGCTGCGCCGCCGCGGCGTGCCGGGAGAGGACGAACCCGGGCCGCATCCGGACGACCCGGACGGTCGGCTGCCGGTACTCGAAGGCGTCGAGCAGCCGCTCGACGTACGCCTTCTCCCTGCTGTACGCGGCCTGCGGCCAGCCGTGCGTGGGCCAGCTCTCGTCCACGGCGCGGTCCTTGGGGCCCGGCGCGTACGCCGCGACGGACGAGGACTGGATCAGGGCCGGGACGCGGGCGGCGGCGACGGCGTCGAGCAGCCGCGTGGTGCCGAGGACGTTGGCCTGCCAGGTGGTCACCGGGTCGCGGGCCGGCTGGATGAGCCAGGCGAGGTGGACGACGGCGTCGGCGCCCTCGAAGTGGGCGCGCAGTTCGTCGCCGACCGTGTCGGCGTCGCGCAGGTCCACGGGCGCCCAGGTGGTCTTGGCGACCTGCCAGTCGGGGACGCGGCGGGCGAGGCCGAGGACGGAGGTGACGGCAGGTTCCCCGGCGAGGGCGCGGACCAGCGCGCTGCCGATGTTGCCGGTCGCTCCCACGATCACCACACGCATGGGACTTCCCTTCGCCGGGTGTGTCGTCGGGCCGCTGGGGCCGTGAACGCTCCAGGTACCCGGGGCCGTCGGCACGACACCCCGTTTGCCCGTTTTTCCGGTGGGTACTTGGGACGGGTCGCCAACGGGCGAATCACCACTGATCCATACAAACGCTACGGATTGCCACAGGACGTCACAGGAGCGGACGGAACGAGCGAAGGACGTACGGGAGTACGCGGGGACCACGCGGAGAGAGGGCACGCCCATGCATCACCAGCACGCTGTCGTCACCGGCGGAGCAGGCTTCGTCGGGTCCCACCTGTGCACCGCGCTCCTCGCCCAGGGCACGGCCGTGACCTGCGTGGACGACCTGAGCACGGCCGATCCGCGCACCGTCGGCCACCTGCGCGGCCACCCGGGCTTCACGATGGTGGAGGCCGACGTGCGGGAGCCGTTCGACGTCGCGCCGCAGGCCGACCTGGTGCTGCACTTCGCCTCGCCCGCCTCCCCCGCCGACTACCTGCGGCTGCCGCTGCACACGCTGGAGACCGGCAGCCTCGGGACGCGCAACGCGCTGCTGCTCGCGCGGCGGCACGGCGCCCGTTTCGTCCTGGCCTCGACGTCCGAGGTGTACGGCGACCCGCGGGAGCACCCGCAGCGCGAGAGCTACTGGGGGCATGTGAACCCGGTCGGGCCGCGCAGCGTGTACGACGAGGCGAAGCGTTTCGGCGAGGCGCTGACCATGGCCGAGGCGCAGGTGCACGGCACGGACGCGGGCATCGTGCGGCTGTTCAACACGTACGGCGCGCGGATGCGCGGGTACGACGGCCGGGCCGTCCCCACGTTCATCCGGCAGGCGCTCGCGGGCGAGCCGCTGACGGTGGCCGGGGACGGGACGCAGACCCGTTCGCTGACCTACGTGGACGACACGGTGCGCGGCGTGCTGGCCATGGCCGCGTCCGACCTGCGCGGGCCGGTCAACATCGGCAACCCGCACGAGATCTCCATGCTCGACCTGGCCACCACCGTGATCCGCCTCGCCGGGTCGCGCTCCGCGGTCCGGCACATCGAGCGGCCGACGGACGACCCGACCGTCCGCTGCCCCGACATCTCCCTCGCCCGCGACCGGCTCGGCTGGGAACCGCGCGTGCGGGCCGCCGAGGGCCTGGCGCGCACCATCGCCTGGTACCGCGAGCAGGGCCGCGCGCGGGGCCGGGAGCACGAGGCCGACCGCGCGGCGCGCAAGGCCGCCTGAGATCCCCCGACCACCCCCGCGCGCCCTATGGAGGCCCCATGCGCGTACTCGGTATCAACGCACTCTTCCACGATCCGGCCGCCGCCCTGGTGATCGACGGACGGACCGTGGCGGCGGCCGAGGAGGAACGGTTCTCCCGCCGCAAGCACGGCAAGCGCCCGGTGCCGTTCGCCGCCTGGGAGCTGCCCGAGAAGGCGGCGGCCTGGTGCCTCGGCCAGGCCGGGCTGCGACCCGAGGACCTGGACGCCGTCACCTACTCGTTCGACCCGGGACTGGCGCGCCCCGCCGAGGAGATGGGCCTGTTCGACCCGTGGGACGGGCTGCGCCTGACGTACGCGCGCGAGGCGCCGTCGTTCCTCGCCGACGCGCTCCCCGGGCTCTCCCCCGACCTGGTGCGCTTCGTCCCGCACCACATGGCGCACGCCGGGTCCGCCGTCTTCGCCGCGCCGGACGCGAAGAACGCGTCGGTGCTCGTCCTCGACGGGCGCGGCGAGTCCGCGTCGCACCTGGCCGCCCGGCGCGTCGGCGACCGCCTGGAGCCCCTGCACAGCCAGGCACTCCCCCACTCCCTCGGCCTGGTCTACGAGGAGCTGACGGAACACCTCGGCTTCCTCCGGTCGAGCGACGAGTACAAGGTCATGGCGATGGCCTCCTACGGCTCGCCGCGCATGCTGCCCGAGCTGCGCAAGTACGTGCACTCCACCGGCGACGGCGGCTTCCGCGCCGTGGGCGTGCCGTGGTCGGAGCTGTGCCCGCCGCTGCGGCCCGGCCAGGCGTGGACGCGGGAGCACGCGGACCTGGCGGCGAGCGCGCAGGCCGTGCTGGAGGAGACGCTGCTCGACATGGTCCGCTGGCTGCACGGCCGCACCGGCGACTCCGTCCTGACGATGGCGGGCGGCGTGGCGCTGAACTGCGTGGCGAACGCGCGGATCGTCCGCGAGGGCCCGTTCTCGCGCGTCTGGGTCCAGCCCGCGTCGGGCGACGCCGGGACGGCCCTGGGCGGCGCGCTGCTGCACGCCGCCGCGTACGACCCGGCGCCCGTCGAGCCGATGGCCGGGGCGGACCTGGGGCGCGGCTGGTCGGACGCGGAGATCGAGGCGTGGCTGAAGACGGCGGCGGTCCCGTTCGAACGGCCGCCGGACGTGGCGGCGGCGGTGGCGGAGGCGCTGGCGGCGAACGCGGTGGTGGCCTGGTTCCAGGGACGCGCCGAGTTCGGGCCGCGGGCGCTGGGCCACCGGTCGCTGATGGCGCACCCGGGCCGTTCGGGGAACCTGGAGCGGCTCAACGACATCAAGGGGCGCGAGCAGTTCCGCCCGGTGGCGCCGATGGTGCGGGCGGAGCGGGCGGCCGAGCTGTTCGAGGGCGGGCCGCTGCCGTCGCCTTACATGCTGTTCGTCCACGGCGTGCGGCCGGAGTGGCGGGAGCGCATCCCGGCCGTCGTGCACGTGGACGGGACGGCGCGCATCCAGACCGTGGACCCGGAGCAGGAGCCGCTCGTGGCGCGGATGCTGACCCGCTTCGAGGAGCTGACGGGCCTGCCGGTCGTCGTCAACACGAGCCTGAACACGGCGGGCCGGCCCATGGTGGACGACCCGCGCGACGCGCTGGAGTGCTTCGGCTCGTCGCCGGTGGACCTGCTGGCGATCGGCCCCTTCACGGTGCGGCGCGCGGCGCTGTTCGCGGGCGGCGGCGACGGCAGCGGGACGAGGGGTTGAGAACGTGAGCACACCGCGGTCCGCCGAGTTCGCCATCGTCATCCCGACCCTGGGCCGGCCGAGTCTGAACCTGGTGCTGGCCGCCCTCGCCGCCGAGCGCGGGCCGCGTCCCGCGCGGATCGTCCTGGTGGACGACCGGCCGCCGCACGACCCGACGCCGCTGCCGGTGACCGTGCCGGACGAGGTGCGGTCGCTGGTCGAGACCGTCCCGGGGCGCGGGGCCGGACCCGCCGCCGCGCGCAACGCCGGGTGGCGCGTCACGCGCGAGCCGTGGGTGGTGTTCCTGGACGACGACGTCGTACCAGGACCCGGCTGGGCGGCGGCGCTCACCCGCGATCTGACACGCGCCGACCCCGACACGGCCGGGGTGCAGGCGCGCATCACCGTACCGCTGCCGACCGACCGGCGGCCCACCGACTGGGAGCGCACCACGGCCGGGCTCGCGACGGCGCAGTGGATCACCGCGGACATGGCCTACCGCCGCGCCGCCCTGGCGGACGTGGGCGGCTTCGACGAACGCTTCCCCCGCGCGTTCCGCGAGGACGCGGACCTGGCGCTGCGCGTGCTGGACGCGGGCTGGGCGCTCGCCATCGGCGAACGGCGCACGACCCACCCCGTACGCCCCGCCGGGACGTGGGTGTCCGTCAGGACGCAGGCGGGCAACGCCGACGACGTCCTGATGAACCGCCTCCACGGCCCCGTCTGGTGGGCACGGGCGGGCGCGCCGCGCGGGCGGCTGCCGCGCCATCTCCTCGTGACGGCCGCCGGGCTGCTCGCGCTGCTGTCGGCGGCCGGGCGGCAGCCCCGCCTGGCGGCGGGGTGGGGGGCGGTGTGGCTGGCGGGGACGGCCGAGTTCGCGGCGGCGCGCGTCCTCCCGGGACCGAGGACGCGGGAGGAGATCACGCGCATGCTGCTGACCAGCGCCGTCATCCCGCCGGTGGCCTCCGCGTACTGGCTCGGAGCGGTGATCCGCCACCGAGTGCGGCCCAGGCCGTTTGAGCCGACAAAATCGGGCAACTCACTCGTTCATGACTAATCGCCCGAGGGGCCCCTGGCTCCTCCCGCCAGAACCCGGCCGCGCCGCCGGGGTGTCCGGCGTGGGCCAGGCCCCGGAGGGACCCGGCCCCGGCGCGGTCCTCTTCGACCGCGACGGGACGCTGATCGTGGACGTCCCCTACAACGCGGACCCCGCCCTCGTGCGGCCCATGCCGGGCGCCCGGGAGGCGCTGGACGCGCTGCGGGCCCGGGGCGTGGCGGTGGGTGTGGTGACGAACCAGTCGGGCGTGGCGCGCGGTCTGTTCGGGCGCGACGGCGTGGCGGCCGTCAGGCGGCGGACCGAGGAACTGCTCGGCCCCTTCGCCGTCTGGGCCGTGTGCCCGCACGGCCCGGAGGACGGCTGCGGCTGCCGCAAACCGGCGCCGGGACTCGTCCTCGCGGCCTGTGACCGGCTCGGGGTGCCCCCGGGGCGGACGGCGGTCGTCGGCGACATCGGCGCGGATCTCGGCGCCGCGGCGGCGGCGGGGGCGCGCGGCGTCCTCGTCCCGACGCGCGCCACGCGCCGCGCGGAGATCGCGGCGGCCGGGGAGAAGGCCCACGATCTGCCGGGCGCGGTGGCGCTGCTGCTGCGGCCGGTCGGGGGAACGTCCGGCGCCGGCCGGGGCGGGGACGGCCGGTGCACGGACGGGGGCGCCCGGCGGCGCAGGGAGGGGTGTGCGCTGTGACCGCTGAGTCCGCTCCGACCCATGCGACCGCCGCGACCGCTACGGCCGCGGCCGGCCCCCGCACGCTCGTCGTCCGCCTCGACAGCGCGGGCGACGTCCTCCTGGCGGGCCCGGCCGTGCGCGCCGTCGCCGCCGGGTCGTCCACGACCGCGCTGCTGTGCGGCCCGCGCGGCGCGGACGCCGGACGGCTGCTGCCCGGCGTGGACCGGCTGCTGGTGTACGACGCCCCCTGGGTGAGCCTGACGCCGCCCGAGCCGCGCCGCGACGACGTGCTCGCGCTCGTGGAGCAGATCGCGGACGGGCGGTTCGACCGGGCGCTCGTCCTGGCCTCGTACCACCAGAGCCCGCTGCCCGCCGCGCTGGTGCTGAAGATGGCGGGCGTCCCGTGGATCGGCGCCGACAGCGAGCACTACCCCGGCTCGCTCCTCCAGCTGCGCCACCGCCGTTCGCCCTACCGGCACGAGGCCGCCGCCGCCCTCGAACTGGCCGAGGCGGCGGGCTTCGCGCTCCCCGAGGGCGACAACGGCACGCTGCGCGTCGCGGGCCACCCCGACATGTCGGCGCTCACCGGCACCGGGCCGTACCTGGTCGTCCACCCGGGCGCCGCCGTACCCGCCCGTACCTGGTCGCCGGAACGGGCCTCGCGCGCCGTCGCGGCGCTCGCGGCGGCCGGGCACCGCGTCGTCGTCACGGGCGGCGCCGGCGAGGCGTCGCTGACGCGCCGGGTGGCCGGGGACGACGCGCTCGACCTCGGCGGGCGCACCGGGCTGCGCGAGCTGGCCGGTGTGCTGGCGGGCGCGCGGGCCGTGATCGTCGGCAACACCGGGCCCGCCCACCTGGCGGCGGCCGTCGGCACGCCCGTGATCAGCCTGTTCGCGCCGGTCGTGAGCGCGGAACGGTGGCTGCCGTACCGGGTGCCGCACCTGCGGCTCGGGCGGCAGGACAGCCCGTGCGCCGACAGCAGGGCGCGGCTGTGCCCGGTGGCGGGCCATCCCTGTCTCGACTCGATCACCGACCAGGAGGTGCTGGCCGCCGTCGCCGCGCTGACGGGCGGCGGAAACCGGCACGGCGCCGCGGTCGGCCCGAAGGCGGTCGCATGAACATCCTCCTGTGGCATGTGCACGGCTCGTGGACGACGGCGTTCGTCCAGGGCCCCCACTCCTATCTGGTGCCGGTGCTGCCCGACCGCGGCCCGGACGGGCTCGGCCGCGCGCGGACGTACTCCTGGCCCGCCTCGGTGACCGAGGTGGCGCCCGAGGGGCTGCGCGACGCGCCGGTGGACCTGGTCGTCCTCCAGCGGCCGCACGAGGCGGACCTCGCCGAACGGTGGCTCGGCGGACGCAGGCCGGGACGCGACGTGCCCGCCGTCTACCTGGAGCACAACGCGCCGCACGGCGACGTGCCGGACACCCGCCACCCGTTCGCCGACCGCGACGACCTGACGCTCGTGCACGTCACCCACTTCAACCGCCTGTTCTGGGACGCCGGGCGGACGCGGACCGCCGTCATCGAGCACGGCGTCGTGGACCCCGGGCACCGCTGGACGGGTGAACTGCCGCGCGCCGCCGTCGTCGTCAACGAGCCCGTGCGGCGCGGCCGCACCACCGGCACCGACCTGCTGCCGGGACTGTCGTCCGCCGTCCCGCTCGACGTCTTCGGCATGCGCACCGAAGGCCTCGCCGAGCAGCTCGGCGTCCCCTACGCGCGCTGCCGCTCGTACGACCTGCCGCAGGCGCGCCTCCACCAGGAGGTCGCGCGGCGGCGGCTGTACCTGCACCCGGTGCGCTGGACGTCGCTCGGCCTGTCGCTGATCGAGGCGATGCACCTCGGGATGCCGATCGTCGCGCTGGCCACCACCGAGGTCGCCGACGCGGTGCCCGCGGAGGCCGGGGTGATCTCGACGCGGCCCGAGGTGCTGGAACGGGCGGCGGACGAGTTCCTGCACGACGAGGACGCGGCGGCCGAGGCGGGGCGTGCGGCGCGGCACGCGGCGCTGGAGCGCTACGGCCTGAAGAGGTTCCTCGACGACTGGGACCTGCTGATGGAGGAGGTGATCCGCTGATGAGGCCGCATCCGTCTGATCCGTCGGGAGGACTGGCCATCGCCCTCGTCTCCGAGCACGCCAGCCCGCTGGCCGCGCTCGGCGGCGAGGACGCGGGCGGCCAGAACGTGCACGTGGCGCAGCTCGCCGCCGAACTGGCCGACCGCGGCCACGCGGTGACGGTCTACACGCGCCGCGACTCCACCGCGCTGCCGCTGACCGTGCCGATGCGGCCAGGCGTGACCGTCAGGCACGTGCCGGCCGGGCCGCCGGAGACGGTGGCGAAGGACCGGCTGCTGCCGTTCATGGCGCAGTTCGGGGCGTTCCTCGAACGGGAGTGGGCGCAGGCGCCGCCCGACGTGGCGCACTCGCACTTCTGGATGTCGGGCGTCGCGACGCTCCAGGCGACCGGACCGCTGCGCATCCCCTTCGCCCACACGTTCCACGCCCTCGGCACGGTGAAGCGGCGCCACCAGGGCGCGGCGGACACCAGTCCGGCCGACCGCGTCACGTGGGAGCGGTACGTGGGCCTCAGCGCCGACCACACCGTGGCGACCTGCCGTGACGAGGTGGCCGAGCTGACCTCGATGGGGCTCTCCCCGGCCCGGATCAGCGTGGTGCCCTGCGGCGTCGATCCGGAACGGTTCACGCCCGTCGGCCCCGCCGAGCCGCGCGGCCGGTGGCGGCACCGGATGCTCCAGCTCGGGCGGCTCGTGCCGCGCAAGGGCGCCGAGCTGTCCATCGCGGCGCTGGCGCGCGTGCCCGACACCGAACTGGTCATCGCGGGCGGCCCGCCGCCCGCCGGGATCGACCACGACCCGGAGGTACGGCGGCTGCGGGCGGTGGCGCGGGCGCACGGCGTGGCGGAGCGGGTGCGCTTCACCGGCGGCGTGGCGCGCGACGAGGTGCCGACGCTGCTGCGCGGCGCCGACCTGGTGCTGTGCCCGGCGGACTACGAGCCGTTCGGCATCGTGCCGCTTGAGGCGATGGCGTGCGGTGTGCCCGTGGTGGCGAGCGACGTCGGCGGGCAGCGCGACACGGTCGCCGACCCCGGCACCGGCCGGCTCGTGCAGCCGGGCGACCCGCTGGCCCTCGCCGAGGCCGCCGCCGGGCTGCTCGCCTCGCCGCGGGAACGGGCGGCGCGCGGCGCGGCCGGGCGGCGGCGGGTGCTGACCCGATACCGCTGGGCCACGGTCGCCGCGGCCACCGAGGAGGTCTACCGCGACATCACCAGCCGCCGCCCCGCGCCCGTCAGCGGCACGGCCTGACCCCGACCCCCGCACCACCGGAGGAGACCACCATGCACGCACCGCGCAGCGCGCACCGGCACTGCCAGTCGCTCCACGACGCGCTCCGGTCGTTCCGGGACGACGGCGAGTACGGCCTGACGCAGGCCGTCCTGTGGGGGCGGCGTCTCGCGGACGTCCTGTCGGGCGGCGGGAGACTGCTGGCGGCGGGCAACGGCGGCAGCGCCGCCCAGGCGCAGCACCTGACGGCGGAGCTGGTGGGCCGTTACGCGGCGGACCGGCGCCCGTTCTCGGCGATCTCGCTGCACGCGGAAACGTCCAGCGTCACGGCGATCGGCAACGACTACGGCTTCGACGAGGTGTTCGCCCGCCAGGTCGCCGCGCACGGCAGGGAGGGCGACGTCCTCGTCCTGATGTCCACCTCGGGCAGCAGCGACAACCTGCTCAGCGCCGCCACGGCGGGCCGCAACGCCGGGCTGCGCGTGTGGGCCATGACCGGGCCGGTGCCCAATCCGCTGGCGTCGCAGGCGGACGAGGTGCTGTGCGTGGACTCCGCCAGCTCGGCGACGGTGCAGGAGGCGCACCTCGTCGCGCTGCACGTGGTGTGCGAGGCGTTCGACGAGGCGCTGGAGGAGGCCCCGGAGGCGCGGCAGGCCGCCAGGCCCGCCAGGCCCGCCAGGCCCGTCAGCCCCGAGACGGCCGACGCGCCACCCGCGCCCGCCGTACTGACGCGCCGGGAGGCGGCGTGAGCGCGCCGCGCGGGCCGCTGGTCGTCGTCGGCGACATCCTCCTGGACGAGGACGTCACCGGCGAGGCCACCCGGCTCGCGCCCGACGCGCCCGTGCCGGTGGTCGAGGTGCAGGCCGAGCGGCGCCGGCCCGGCGGCGCGGGACTCGCGGCCGCGCTCGCCGCGCGGGACGGCCGGGAGGTCGTGCTCGTCACCGCCATCGGGCAGGACAGCGCGAGCGAGGCCGTGCGCGCCATGCTGCCGCCGTCCGTACGGCTCGCCGAACTGCCGCTCGCGGGCACCCTGCCGGTCAAGTCCCGGGTCATGGCCGACGGCCGCCCGCTGGTGCGCATGGACCGGGGCGGCGGCACGGCCGGCGAGCCGGGACCCGCCGTACGCCGCGCGCTGGCCGGGGCCGGGGCCGTCCTGGTCGCGGACTACGGGCGCGGCGCGGCGGCCGCCGTGCGGCAGGAGCTGGCCGAGGCCGCCGGGCGCGTGCCCGTCGTGTGGGACCCGCATCCGCGCGGACGCCCGCCGGTCGCCCGCGCCCGCCTGGTCACGCCGAACGAGCACGAGGCCCGGCTGTTCGTCCGCGAGCACTGCCCCGGCGTCGCCGGGATCGTCACCGAGGAGGGCGACGACTCGCTGCGCGCCCACAGCCTGCGCGGCGCGCTGCTCGCCGAACGCTGGCAGGTCGGCGCGGTCGCGGTGACGCTGGGCGACCGCGGCGCGGTCCTCACCCGCGCCGACTCGGACGACCCCCTGTACCTGCCGGTGGCGGCGGGCGGCGACTGCGACCCGTGCGGCGCGGGCGACTGCTTCGCGGCGACGGCGGCGACCGTCCTGGCGGACGGCGGGCTGCCGTCGGAGGCGGTGAGCCGCGCCGTCGAGGCGGCGGCGGCCTTCGTGACGGGCGGCGGGGTCGCGAGCCCGGTGGGCTGGCGCCGCCAGGCCGCGCAGGCGGACGTGCCAGGCGCGGTGCCGCGCGACCTGCCCGCGATCCGCGCGCTGACGGAGACGGTACGGGCGCGCGGCGGCACCGTCGTCGCCGCCGGAGGCTGCTTCGACCTGCTGCACGCGGGCCACGTCCAGTTCCTGGAGAACGCGCGGCGCACCGGCGACTGCCTCATCGTGTGCGTCAACTCCGACGCGTCCGTGCGCCGCCTGAAGGGCCCCGGCAGGCCGCTCAACCCGGCGGAGGACCGGGTGCGGGTGCTGGGCGGCCTCGGCTGTGTGGACGCGGTCGCCGAGTTCGGCGAGGACACCCCGGAGGCGCTGCTGCGGGAGCTGCGGCCGGACGTGTGGGTGAAGGGCGGCGACTACCGCGTGAGCGACCTGCCGGAGGCGGCGGCGCTGCGCGAGTGGGGCGGTCAGACGCTCGTGCTGCCCTACCTGGACGGCCGCTCGACGACGGAACTGGCGCGGCGCGCCGCGTTCGTACGCCGGTGAGCGCTCCGCGCGTACTGGTGCTGCGGGCGCTGGGTCTCGGCGACCTGCTGACGGCCGTCCCCGCGCTGCGCGCGCTGCGCCGCGCGTACCCGGGCCACCGGCTGGTGCTGGCCGCATCCGAGGCGCTGCGCCCCGCCGTCATCGCCACCGGCACGGTGGACGAACTCCTGCCGACCACCGCGCCCCTGCGCGAGGTCCCCACCCACATCCCCTGGACAGGACCGCCCCCGGCCCTCGCCGTGGACCTGCACGGCTGCGGCCCGGAAAGCGCCGCCCCACTGCGCGCACTGCGCCCTGGCACGCTCTTCGCCTACGCGGACGCGTCCGGCCCCGCATGGGCGGAGGACGAACACGAACGAGCCCGCTGGTGCCGTCTCCTGACGTGGCACGGCATCCCCGCCGACGCGTCGGACTTCCGCATCCCCCCGCCCACCACCCCCTCCCCCGCGCCGGGCGCCGTCATCCTCCACCCGGGCGCGGACGCGGCGGCACGACGCTGGCCCCCCGACCGCTTCGCAACGGTCGGCGCGGCACTGCACCAGGCGGGTCACCAGGTGGTGGTGACCGGCAGCGGGACGGAGACGGCACTCACACGACAGGTGGCACAGGACGCGGGCCTGCCGGACGACGCCGTACTGGCCGACATCCCGTTCCCCACCCTCACGGCACTGGTGGCATCGGCACGCGCGGTGGTCGTCGGCGACACGGGCATCGCACACTTGGCGACAGCACTCGGCACACCATCCGTCGTCCTCTTCGGCCCTGTATCCCCCGCCCTATGGGGCCCACCCCAACTCCCACACCACCGCACACTGTGGCACCCGGACAACCCATCACTCCCCCACCCAGGCAACCCCCACGCCACAACCCCCGACCCGTTCCTTCTCCGCATCACACCACCCGAAGTACTGACGGCACTCGACACGGCCACACTGTCCAACTCGGCACCCCACCCCCACTGACGAACGGCAGCCTTCCCCGTCTGAGTCATGTACGCCCATTGCCGCCGCATGATCACCACTCGTAGCATGGAGTGATCACGGTGTCATCACACATGGGGGGTGTGACCGATGGCGCGTCCGTCCGACTGGAGTCCGGTGGGAATGGATTCCGATCCGACGCCGGGTGATCCGGAGGAAGTCCGCGAGCTGGCGGACGAGTTGCAGACGTTCTCCGACGATGTGGCGGAGGCGTTGGGGAAGATCCGGGGTCTGGCCTCCGACCGTGCGATGCAGGACTGGGCCGGGTTGTCTGCGGAGGCGTTCCGCAGCGAGTTCGACGGCGTCCCCGGCAACCTCGAAAAGCTGCGCGACTCCTACGACTTATGCGCGCAGGCATTGCAGAGCTACTGGCCCAGACTCCAGAACGCGCAAGGCCAGGCGGACCGCGCTCTGGACCGGGCCATCGCCGCCCAGGCCGATCTCACCGCAGCGCAGGGGTCATTGAGCAGTACGCAGGACTGGGTCGCCCGCGCCGGGGACGAGGCCGAACGCCTCCAGCGCGAGGGGGAACGCGACAACGCACCGCCGCCGGACGAGGCGGAGGTCCGCGCCGCCACCCGTGATCGCCAGGCCGCGAACGAAGCCCGCGACGCAGCCCAAGCCCGCGTCGATTCGGCGCAGGAATCCCTCGACGCCGCCCGCGAACTCGCCCGCCAGGCCAAGGAGATGCGCGAGGAGGCCGCACGCCAGGCCGCCCGCGACATCGACGAAGCATCCGACGCCGGAATCCAGAACCGCAAGTGGTGGCAGGACGCCGTCCACTGGGTCACCGAGAACTGGGACACCATCGTCGGCGTTTGCAAGATCGTCGTCGCCGTCCTCGGCGTCGTCGTCATGATCATCGGCGGCCCCCTCGCGTGGGTCGTCCTCGCCGCCGCACTCATCGTCCTCGCGGACACGTTGATCGACTACGCCAACGGCCGCGCGTCGCTCTGGGACGTCGCGTTCGCCGCTTTGGACTGCATCCCGGGCATGAAGGGCCTCACCACCCTCGGCGGCCTCGCCCGCGGCCTCCGCGGCGGCCTCTCCGCCGCCCGCACCGGCCTCCGCGGCCTCGCCCAGGGCATCCGGGGCCTCGGCCCGCGCATGCGCAACCTGGGCCGTGACATCCGCTGCCTGATCACGCGCGGCGACCCGATCGACCTCGCCACCGGCCAGATGGTCATGTCCGCCACCGACGTCGAACTCCCCGGCGTACTCCCTCTCGTCCTGGAACGCCACCACCGCACGGGCAGCCGTTCCGGCCAGTGGCTCGGCCCCTCATGGAGCAGCACGCTCGACCAACGGCTCGTACTGTCCGAGCACGGCGTCCGGCTGTGCACCCACGACGGCATGGTCCTCGACTATCCCTGCCCGCTCGCGGACACGCCCGTCCTGCCCGTCGAAGGCCCGGCCTGGCCCCTGGCCTGGGACGGCGAACCCGGGGGCGAACTGCGTGTCCACCGCACCGACAGCGGGCAGACCTTACGCTTCCGCCCCTGCCCCGGCCGGGCACCGACCGACCTCCCCCTCACCGCGATCAGCGACCGCAAGGGCAACACGATCAGCGTCCTCCACGACGACGAGGGCGCGCCCGCCGAGCTGACCCATCACGGCGGCCACCGCATCGCCCTCACCCGCACCGGCAGCCGTATCACCGCCCTGACGCTCCTCAGCCATCCCGAGCGGCCGACCCTCGTCCGCTACGGCTACGACGCGGCCGGCCACCTCACCGAGGTGGTGAACTCCTCCGGCACGCCCCTGCGACTCTCCTACGACGCCCGGCACCGCCTGACGGGCTGGGAGGACCGCAACGGCGTCGCGTACCGGTTCACCTACGACGACGCCGACCGCTGCGTCGCCGGGGCCGGAGCGGACGGCACCCTGGCCTACACCTTCACGTACGGCACCGACGCCGCCTCCGGGGCGCGCACCACCACGGTCACGGACTCCCTCGGGAACCGGACCGTCCACCGCTTCGACGACTGCCTCCAACTGGTCGCCGAGACCGACCCCCTGGGCCACACCGTCCGCCAGGAGTGGGACCGGCGCGACCGCCTCGTCAGCCGCACGGACGCGTCGGGTCACACCCTCCGCCTCACCTACGACGACGCGGGCCGCCCCACCGCGGTCCACCACCCGGACGGCTCGGTCTCCACCACCCGCTACGACGAGGCGGGCAATCCGGTGGAGAGCACCGCGCCGGACGGCACCACCTGGCGTCAGGAGTGGGACGAGCGGGGCAACTGCGTCTCCGTCACCGACCCGACGGGCGCCGTCACCACCTTCGAGCACGACGCGACGGGCGCACTGACCCGGCTCGTCGACCCCTCCGGCAGCGAACAGCGCTTCACCAACGACGCGTTGGGCCACCCCGTCACCGCGACGGACCCGCTCGGCCACCTGACGCGCTTCACCTACGACGCGTTCGGCAACCCCGCGACCGCGACGGACCCGCTCGGCGGCACGACCCGGTGGACCTGGACGCCGGAAGGCCTCCTCACCTCGCGGACCACCCCGGACGGCTCCGGCGAGCACTGGACGTACGACGGGGAGGGCAACCGCCTGACCCACACCGACGCCCTCGGCCGCGTCACCCGCTGGACGTGGACCGGCTTCGACCAGCCCGCCTCCCGCACCACCCCCGACGGCACGCGCCACACGTTCGCGTACGACACGGAACTGCGCCTCGTCCGGGTGACCGATCCCCAGGGACGCACCTGGGACTACGCGTACGACGGGGCGGGCCGCCTCGTCTCCGAGACGGACTTCGACGGGCGTACCGTCACCTACGGTTACGACCCGGTCGGCCGCCTGCTGAGCCGCACCAACCCCCTCGGCCAGGCGGTTGAGTTCGGCTACGACGCCCTCGGTCGGCAGATCAGCAAGTCCGTGGACGGCGCGGTGACCCGTTGCACGCACGACGCCCTCGGGCGGCTGCTCCGCGCCGAGAGCCCGGACGTGACCCTCACCCTCACCTACGACGCGGCGGGCCGTGCCCTCACCGAGGACGTCGACGGCCGGACGCTCACCCGCGCCTACGACGTCCTCGGCCGCCCGGTGGCACGCCGCACGCCCTCGGGGCTGACGACGCGCTACGCCTACGACGCGGCGGGCCGCCGGACCGCGTTCACGACGGCGGGCCGCACCGTGACCTCCGCCCACGACCCGCTGGGCCGTGAGACCAGGCGCGGCATCGGCGGCGCGGGGCTCGTCCTCACGCAGCGCTGGAGCGCGGGGCAGCGGCTCACCGGCATGGCGCTGGCCGTCCCGGGCGCGGAACAGCCGCTCGCCGAGCGGTCGTTCACGTACCGTGACGACGGCCGTCCGGCCGGTGTGGACGACCGGGCGTACGGGCCGCGACGCTACGGCCGTGACGCGGGAGGCCGCGTCACGGCCGTGCGCGCCGCCGACTGGGACGAGACCTACGCGTACGACGGCCTCGGACGCCCGGTCGACGCCGCCTGGCCCGACGAGCACTCCGGCGGGACCGCGCGCGGCACCCGGACGTACGACGGCAGCCGTGTCACCCGTGCCGGGGCGGTGCGGTACGAGTACGACGCGGCCGGGCGCGTCATACTGCGGCAGCGCAAGCGGCTCTCGCGCGGCCCGGAGACCTGGCGGTACACCTGGGACGCCGAGAACAGGCTGACCTCCGTCATCACCCCGGACGGCACCCGCTGGCGCTACCTCCACGACCCCATGGGCCGCCGCACCTCCAAGCTCCGGCTCGACAGCGACGGCGTCACCGTGCTGAGCCGCACCGACTTCACCTGGGACGGCCTCCACCTCGCGGAGGCGACGGACTCCGCACCGGACGGCGCGGCGGAGCGCAGGACGCTCACCTGGGAACGCGACGGCGTGCGCCCCCTGACCCAGACGGAGCGCACCGTGTCCGCGCGTCCATCCGGCCAGGACGCGGTGGACGCACGGTTCTTCGCCGTCGTGACCGACCTGATCGGCACGCCCACCGAACTCGTCGGCGAGGACGGCGTCGTCGCCTGGCACGGCCGTGCCACCGTGTGGGGCCTCACCACGTCCGACACGACGGCCGTCACGGACACGCCGCTGCGCTCCCCCGGGCAGTACCACGACACCGAAACCGGGCTGCACTACAACTACTTCCGCCACTACGACCCGCTCAGCGCCCGCTACCTCAGCCCCGACCCGCTGGGCGCGGACGCGGGGCCCGACGCCTACGCGTACGTGACCGACCCCCTGGCCTGGTTCGACTACCTCGGCCTGCTGACCTGCCGCCAGCACGCGGACATCCTGCGTGCCAACCTCCGGCTCGACGGGCGGCCCGTACCGGCCAACGGCGCCGCCGCGCACCTCGTGCCCTCCGGCATGACCCGCAACAACGGCCCGGCGATGCGCAATCTCCTGGCTCGGTACAGCGTGGACATCGACGAGGCGGCCAACGGCATCCCGCTCGGCCACCCCAGGCCGCACAACTTCACCCACCGCGGCCCGTTCCTCGACCGCCTGCACGCACACCTCGACAACTTCGAACGCAACCAGCTGGCCCTCGGCCGCAGCACCACCGAGATCGGCGACATGCTGCGGATCGAACTGCGGAGAGTGGGCGACCAAGTACAATCCGAGCTCCGCCGCCTGACACTCGACCAGCTCATCAGTGGGACGCCCCATCCGAGCGCGTATTGGACCGCCTGATGACCACCGAAGCCCCGCAGCCGGGACCCGCCGTCCACCGGCTCCTGCCAAGTCGCGCGGAGATCAGGACCGTGCGCTTCGACGATTCGCTCACCCAGCTCAAGCGCTGGGAGTTCCACGGGCCGCCGCAGGAACGTCCGTCGGCGTTCGAGGCCGAGTGGCTGGGCGAACCGGCCTGGCCGAAGCCCGAGTTCCCGTCCACGTATCCGGACGCTCCGGTGTTCAGCCGTCGGCTGGCCGAACTGCTCGGCCCCGACCTGACGACGGCGGGCACCCTGCTGCCGCTCACCGTGACGGACGGTGGCGGGGCGGTGGACGACGAGGGGTACCTCGTCTACGTCGTGGACGAGGTGGTCGACTGCGTCGACACCGCCAGGTCGTCACGGCCCGGCTCGACGGGCGAGATGCAGCGCACCGTCTTCCAACCCGAAGCACTCCCCACCCACCTGCCCGCCTTCCGCGTACCGCAGTTCCCCGTAGGCATCTACTGGAACGGATGGTTCGCCGACCGCCTCTCATCCCTCCTCGGCCCCCACCTGGAATCCCGCCTGCTCTGGTCCTCAGCTCCTCACACACCACACCCTTACCCCTGGGGCGTCTGACCTGCCGGATCAGGCGGTGACGAAGGTGATGAACTCGTAGAGCAGCAGGGCTGCGAAGAAGAGCATGATCGTGCCGGATATGCGCTCGAACCAGAGGGCTTTGCGGGGGGTCAGGAAGCGGCGTGTCGCGGCTGCGCCTGCGGCCAGGAGGAGGAACCAGAGCCATGACGCGCTCACCGTACCGCCCGCGAACACTGTGCGGGATGCCTCGGGTTGGGCGGCCACCGCGGCTCCGATGACGCCGACCGTGTCGAGGATCGCGTGCGGGTTGAGCAGGGACACGGCGACGGTGCGGCGGATCACCGTGCGCGCGGAGAGGACATCGCCGGCTTCGAGGCTCAGTGTGGTCGCGCCGCTGCGCCATGCCTGGAGCCCGAGGTAGGTGAGGAACGCGGCGCCGCCGAGGAGGAGGACGCCGCGCAGGGCCGGGAAGCCGTTCAGCAGGCCCGACGCGCCGGCGGCCCCGGCCAGGATGAGCAGGGTGTCGCAGCAGCCCGCCGCCGCCACCGCCCAGCATGCCCGGGGCCAGCCCACGGCGAGGCCCTGGCCGACGACGAACACGTTCTGGGCGCCGATCGGCACGATCAGGGCCAGGCCGAGTGCCAGCCCGGCCAGGTAGGTCGTCGCCATGCCTCAGTCGTCGCTCCGCCCGAGGAGTTCCCAGGAGACCTGTGCGGCATGGGGTGTCAGGAGCGCGGTGAGGGATGCGGCGGCTTCGGCGAGGAGGGCGCGTCCTGTGTCGCCCTGGGCGGTTTCCAGCAGGAAGACGATGGCGCGGGAGTCGGCGGTGACCTTGGTCCGGTCGGCGTCGCGGTGGTTCCAGTGCCGGGTCAGGACGGACGTGACGTCGGCGTACACCACCTCGCCGGGGCCCGGCCGTTCCACCGCCTCCGGCTCGCCGAGGGGCGTGAAGACGTCGCCGTCCCTTGCCGGGCGGAGGTGGATGCCGCCGTGGACCGCGTCGAGGTCGAAGGCTCCGGCGGGCAGCACGTGCCGGACGGACACGGAGTTGTACGCGTCCACCGGCGCGTTGACGCGGGGCAGCCGGCCGTTGCGCCCGAGGCGGCGGCACAGGGCGTCCACGCTGGGCCTGGTGCGGCGGGGGTTCGTGCCGAAGTCGCGGTAGACCGTGTGCCAGGCGGCGATCCGGGGGTCGGCCTCGTCCGGCGCGGTCCACGCTCCGGAGGCGGCGTCGGCCTCAAGACCGGCCAGGGCGGCCTCCGCGTCGGCCCAGGTGCCGGTGCCGTCCACGCCGCGGGCGGTCACGGCGGCGACGGAGACGTCGGGGAACTGTTTCGCGACGGCTTCGTCAATGTGGATGGTCGTCATGCGGCCTGGCCTCTTTCGTGACGGGCGTCCGGAAGTGTCTCCGTTCCCGGCCATCCGGTGCGCGGGCTTTCCAGAACCCGAGTACGGTACCTGAGTCCGGTGCGGTACTCCGCATTCCGTTCGAGCAGGAGCCGGTGCAATCGGGCGAGTTGATGGTGCGGAACGCCCGGCCACAGGTGGTGGACCGTGTGGTGGCCGTCGCCGTGCGGGTGGATCAGGGCCCGTTGGAGAAAGCCGAGATTGCTGACGGTCGCGGCGAATACCGTGTCGGCCTCGCGGTAGACGTGTTCGCCGCTCTCGGCCGTGAAACGCAGCGCGGGCAGGGCCAGGAGGTGGGTGGCGAGCCATGCCGCGCCGGCGAGGGCGGCCCATGCCGTGTCCCCGAGGAGCCATCCGGGCAGGAGGACCGCGGCGGCGCACCACGCGAAGGGCAGCGCGGCCGCGACGGGCGCGGAGCCGAGGGTGGCCAGCCAGCCGCGCTGGTAGGGGCCGAACCCGCGCAGCAGGCCGAGGGTGAAGGGGACGGCGCCGGAACGGTCGAGGTCTTCCAGGCCCAGTTCCTCGTAGCGCCGGCGGTCCGGATCGGCCGAGGTGCCGAAACGGCCGTGGTGCGCCAGGTGACTCGACCGGTAGTCGGCGATCCGTGCGCCGGTCGGGACACCGGCGAGCAGGGTCGCCAGGACGTCGCCGAGCGCGCGGTGCCTGCGGCTCCAGTTGAAGTGGGACGCCTCGTGGACGAGGCATTCGAGGGCGCGTAACTGCCGCGCCGCCAGGGGCACCGCGACGACGAGCGCGGCGGCCGTGAACGGCCCTCCCGCGTCGCGGACCGGCGGCGACGTCGCGGCCAGCAGGAGTGCCGGAACCGTCAGGTGGTCGAACAGCGCGACGGTGACGGTCCACCACAGGCGGGTGGCGTGCGCTCGGGCGATGGCCGCCCGGAGTTCCGGCGGATTGCCGAACCCCCTCTTGTAGACGACTTGGGTGGTGCGCGTCCTCGTTTCAGGGCGCGTGAATGCCACTGCCCTCTCCTCCCCCGTTCACGGACTTCCCCCGTCCACGCGGAATGCGAAGCGCGAACCCTCGCATGGTAGTGCCGCAAGGCGGGCAACGGGAAAGGGATTTATCGTCCCGTGATTCCCGGAAAGCGGAAGCGAGGGGAATGCTTCCGGAATTAGGGGGCGCGCGGGGTGGTGATTCACCGCGCCGAATTCCGGTCGCGCGCCGGGCATCTGTTCGGGAAAGCACCCGCGGCCGTCCGGTGCGCCGTCAGCCCACGTAACGGCGTGCGCGGGAGGTGCGCTGCGTCTCCTCCAGTAGCCGCAGGCGTGCCTCCACGTCCCCCGGGACCGCGCGCCGTTCCCTGAGCACCCAGGGCAGCCCGGCCAGCGCGCGCAGCACGGCGACGGCGGAGGTGCGGTCGTGCGGCACGGTCAGGAGCAGGTGGGCCGTGCGGCGCAGGACGGCGGCGGGCGGGCGGCGCAGCCAGGTGTACCAGAGCGTGTTGCGGATGCCGTCCGAGCGTCGGCGGGTGGGGTCGCGCAGTCCTGACGGCTGGTGGTGGACGCGCAGGTCCTCGGCGTAGACGAGCCACCAGCCCGCCGTCATGAGGTCGGCGGCGAGCAGTTCCTCCTCGCCGCCCAGCCACAGCCGGGGGGAGAAGCCGCCCGCCGCGCGGAAGGCGTCGGTGCGCAGCACGGTCGCGCCCGCGAGGAACGAGCCGAGCACGGGGCCCGGCAGCCCTTCCGGCCTGGGCAGCGGGGAGGCGCGCAGTTCCTCGACGATCGGGTCCTCGGTGCCGTCGGGCTCCACGATGATGCGGGCGGTGACGGTGGCGACCTCCGGGTGGGCGTCGAGCAGGTCGGCTGCGGTGCGCAGCGAGCCCGGCTCCCACCAGGTGTCGTCGTCGCAGAAGGCGGTGTACGGGGTGGTGACCTCACGGACGGCCAGGTTGCGGCCGATGGCGCCGAGGTTGGCGCCGGGGCTGAGGACGCGCAGCCCCGGGTGCCGGGCCGCCGCCGCGCGGGCGCTGCCGTCCGTCGAGCCGTTGTCCACGACGAGGACGCGCGGCCGTTCGGGCAGCGCGGTGAGCCGGTCGAGGGTGCGCAGCAGCTCGTCGCGCCGGTTGTGCGTGATGACGACGACGGTGACACGCGGGTCGTGGTGCTCAGGCGGTGACATGGGCGCGCTCCAGGAGGCGTACGTCCGCCTCGACCTCGGGCGGCAGCGGGCGGCGGGCGCGCCACGCGGCGGGGAGCCGGGAGACGACCTGGCCGAGCGCCCGCCGGGCGACGGGGTCCACGGGCGCCTCGCGGGCCAGGCGCCAGGTGTCGCGCAGGGCGACGGGGAGGGGGCGGCGCAGCCAGGCGGTGAGGTTCTCGTTGCGGCGCATGATGGCGCGGCGTTCCGGCCTGGGGTCGTCGGCGGGCTCGTGGACGGCGGTCAGCTCCGGCGCGTAGGCGACGGTCCAGCCGGCGACGGTGAGGTCGTACGCGAGCAGGGTCTCCTCGCCGCCGATGAACAGCAGCGGGTGGTAGCCGCCGGCGGTCAGGTAGGCGGCGCGGCGCGTGACGGCGGCGCAGCCGAGGAAGCCGAGGACGGGCGGTCCCGGCAGTCCGGCGGGGCCGGTGAGGGGGGAGGCGGCGAGTGCCCCGTTGACCGGGTCGGGTTCACGGGCGGCGCCGACGACGGTGCGGGCGGCGAGGAGTCCGACGCGCGGGTCGTCGTCGAGCAGCCGCACGGCCTCGGCGAGGGAGCCGGGCTCCCACCAGGAGTCGTCGTCGCTGAAGGCGATGTACGGCTGGCGCAGGGCGCGGACGCCCGCGTTGCGCGCGAGGGGGCCGAGGTTGTCCGGCATGGGGAGGACGCCGACGGCGGGGAACCGTTCGGCGACCATCGCGCGGGTGTCGTCGGTGGACGCGTTGTCCACGACGAGGATCTCGGGGTCCTCGGGCAGCGCGGAAAGCCGCTCCAGCGTGACGGCGAGCCTGGCGGCGCGGTTGCGGGTGGCGATGACCACCGCGATGGACGGGTGCGGCACGCGGCGGCGAGTGCCCGGCGCGCGCGGTCCGAAACACTCCCCGCCCGTGCGCCTGGGGCGTGTTTGGCGTGCCGCGGGCCGGGGACCCGGGGCCGATGCTGAGTGAAGGCGGACGCACCCTCGTGACCGGCTGGTTCAGCCTGGTGGACGGCGAGGCGACGGCCGGGGACGTCCTGGCGCTGTCCCGCGTGTGCGAGGTCCTCGACGCGCGGGGCGTGCCGTACGACGTCGCGTGGAGTCCGCGCTTCCGCCCCGGCGGCCTGTCGCTGGAAGCGGCGCGGCCGGCGGACTACGCGCGGCTGATCTTCGTCTGCGGCCCGCTGCACGGGCCGGCGCTCGCCGCGCTGCACGAGCGGTTCGCCCACTGCCACCGCGTCGCCGTCGGCACGTCGGTGATCGATCCGGACGATCCGGCGGTGACCGGTTTCCACAGCGTCCTCGCCCGTGACGCGGCCGGGCGCGCGCCGACGCAGGACCTGTCGCTGCGCGCGCCGCGCGAACCGGAAACCCCGGTGGTCGGCGTGGTGCTGACGCAGGGGCAGCGCGAGTACGGCGGGCGGCGGGCGCACGACGAGGTGGCGCGGCGGGTGACGGACTGGCTGGCGGGCACGCGCTGCGCGCCCGTCGTGGTCGAGACGCGCCTCGACTCGCGGGACGGGCGGCTGTGCGGCACGCCGTCGGAGCTGCTGTCGGTGCTGGAACGGCTCGACGTCGTGGTGACCGACCGGCTGCACGGTCTGGTGCTGGCGCTGCGCGTCGGGGTGCCGCCCATCGCGGTGGACCCGGTGCGTGGCGGCGCGAAGGTGACGGCACAGGCGCGGGCCTGCGGCTGGCCCGCGCTGGTCCCGGCGGAGCGGCTTGACGAACGGCGGCTGGACGCGTGGCTGGGGTGGTGCCTGGAGCGCGGGCGCGAGGTGGCGCGGATGCGGGGGCGGTGGCTGACCGCCGCGTCCGACCCGGCGGACGACCTGTCGTGGGACCTGCGGGACGCGGCGTACCCGGCGGACGCCGCCTGAGCCGCCGCGCGGCCGCACCTCGTCCGCATCCCGTCCGCACCCCGTCCGAAAAATCCTAAGTGGCATGTTTGTGAGGTTTGCCCTTGTCGGGCAGGGTGTGGGCGGGAGGGCGCCCCCGCCCGCCCCGCCCGCCCCGACAGGGAAGGACACAGGACGCAGATGTCCCCGCAGGACAAGCACGGCCCGATCCCGGAGAAGCAGGCACAGCTCGACCCGCTGCGCGACAGCGGCGCGGACGCGTACCTGACGACGAACACCGGCACCCGGCTGCACGACACCGACAACTCCCTCAGCGCGGGCGAGCGCGGCCCGACGCTGATGGAGGACTTCCACTTCCGCGAGAAGATCACCCATTTCGACCACGAGCGCATCCCGGAACGCGTGGTCCACGCCCGGGGCGCCGGGGCGTACGGGCACTTCCGGCCGTACGAGTCGATGGCCGAGTGGACGAAGGCCGACTTCCTCCAGGACCCGGACCGCAGCACGCCGGTCTTCGTACGCTTCTCGACGGTGGCGGGCTCGCGCGGCTCGGCCGACACGGTGCGGGACGTGCGCGGTTTCGCGACGAAGTTCTACACCCGCGAGGGGAACTACGACCTGGTCGGCAACAACATGCCGGTCTTCTTCATCCAGGACGCGATCAAGTTCCCCGACTTCGTCCACGCGGTGAAGCCCGAGCCGGACAACGAGATCCCCCAAGCCCAGTCGGCGCACGACACGTTCTGGGACTTCGTCTCGCTCCAGCCCGAGTCGATGCACATGGTGCTCTGGCTGATGTCCGACCGCGCGCTGCCGCGCAGCTACCGGATGATGCAGGGCTTCGGCGTGCACACCTTCCGCTTCGTGGACGCGCGGGGCAGGGGGACGTTCGTCAAGTTCCACTGGCGGCCGCTGCTCGGCGTCCACTCCCTCGCCTGGGACGAGTGCCAGAAGATCGGCGGTCAGGACCCGGACTTCAACCGGCGCGACCTGTGGGAGGCCATCGAGGCCGGCGACTTCCCCGAGTGGGAGCTGGGCGTGCAGCTGGTGGACGAGAAGGACGAGTTCTCGTTCGACTTCGACCTGCTGGACGCGACGAAGATCATTCCCGAGGAGATCGTGCCGGTGCGGCCGGTCGGCCGGATGACGCTGGACCGCAACCCGGACAACTTCTTCGCCGAGACCGAGCAGATCGCGTTCCACACGGCGCATGTCGTCCCGGGCATCGACTTCACCAACGACCCGCTGCTCCAGGGCCGCAACTTCTCCTACCTCGACACGCAGCTGATCCGCCTCGGCGGCCCCAACTTCCAGCAGCTGCCCGTCAACCGGCCCGTCGCGCCCGTGCACAACAACCAGCGCGACGGCTACGGCCAGCACCGCGTCCACCCCGACCGCACGGCGTACGCGCCCAACTCCCTCAGCGGCGGCTGCCCCGGCGTGGCGACGGCCGGCACCGGCGCGTACGTCCACTTCCAGGAGCGGGTGGACGGTGTGAAGATCCGCAAGCGCAGCGACAGCTTCCACGACCACTACAGCCAGGCGACGCTGTTCTGGAACAGCATGGCGGACTGGGAGAAGGACCACATCGTCGCCGCCTACCGCTTCGAGCTGGGCAAGGTCGACACGGTCGCGGTCCGCGAGCGCACGGTCGAGCAGCTCAACCACATCGACAACGTGCTGGCGTCCCGCGTCGCCGAGGGCCTGGGCCTGACGCCCCCCGCCGGGCCCGCCATCCCCAACCACGGCCGTACGTCCCCCGCGCTCAGCATGGCGCGGGGCCAGGGCGGTTCTGTGGTGACGCGCAAGGTGGCGATCCTCGTCGCGAACGGCGTGTCGGAGGCGGACGTCTCGGCGCTGCGGGACACCCTCACCGCGGCCGGGGCGGTGCCCGAGGTGCTGGCGCCGCACGCGGGCGAGGTACGGGCGGCGGGTGACGGGACCGTGGTCGTGGTGGACAGGGCGCTGACCACCATGGCGTCCACGCTCTACGACGGCGTGGTGGTGCCGGGCGGCGAGGAGAGCGTGCGGACGCTGGCGGCGACGGGCAGGGCGGTGCACTACGTCAGCGAGGCGTTCGCGCACGCCAAGAGCATCGCGGCGGTCGGCGCGGGCGTGGAGCTGCTGCGGTCGCTGCGGCTGCCGGGCGTACGGCTCGCCGGTGACGGCGACGGCGTGGTGGACGACCACGGCGTGGTGACGGCCGGTTCCAACGCGGGGCCGACGGAGGTGGCGCAGGCGTTCACCGAGGTGCTCGCGTACCACCGGCACTGGGACCGGGACGTGGACGCCGTCCCCGCCTGAGGGCACCGGCCCGGCGCGCGCCGGGCATGCCGCCCCTTCCCCCGGGTACCGCCCCGGGGGAAGGGGCGGTGTACATGGACGGACACGCGTACGGAACGGGGCGCGGCGGGCCCGTGCGTGTCGCCGACGTGATGACCCCGGCGGTGACGGCCCTGCGCCCGGACGCGTCGCTGGTCGAGGCGGCGCGGCTGATGCGGGACCAGGGTGTCGGCGAGGTCCTCGTCGCGCAGGACGGGGTGCTGCTCGGCATGCTGACGGACCGGGACATCGCGGTGCGCGCGGTCGCGGAGGGGCTCGATCCGCTGCTGGTGATGTGCCATGCCGTCTGCACGCCCGACCCGCCGGCCGTGTCGCCCGACGACGAGATCTCCGTCGCGGTGCGGCTGCTGCGGGCCGCGGCGGTGCGGCGGCTGCCCGTGGTGGACGGGGACGTGGTGGTCGGCATGGTGGGCGTGGTGGGCGTGGTGGGCGTGGCCGGCGTGGGCCCGCCGGGCTTCTGACCGGCGGGCCGCGGCCGGGTCAGGCGGCGTGCCGCCCCGGGTCCTCCCCCGCGTCCTCGCCCGCCGCCTGCCTGCCGGACCGCTCGTCCCGGAAGACGCGTGCCAGCTCGGGGCTGGCCGAGTCGATGGGCACCGAGCCGGAACGCACCATGCCCAGCTGCACCGCCTGGCGTGGCTGGGCCGCTTCGAGGAGCCAGTCGGCGGCGACGCGCAGCCGGTTGCTGGGCATCGCGAGCAGGTGGTAGCCGCGCGTGACCGCGCCGGCGAGCGGCCCGGAGAGGTTGACGTGCAGCGGGTCGGCCGCCGCCTGGAAGCCGCCGAGGTCCACGACGAAGCCCTTGTCGTGGTGGACGTACGGGCGGCGCTCGCCCATCCCGTAGCGCGCGGCGACGTTGCGCGCCGCCGTCTTCCCGTGCCGCCAGGCGTGCTGGGCGGTCATGGGGGTGAACGCGCCGGGCGGCTTCGTCAGGTCGGGCACGGCCGCCGCGTCGCCGCAGGCGAAGACCTCGGGGTGGCCCGGCACGTTCAGGTACTTGTCCACGCACACCCGGCCGCGTTCGGTGGGCAGGCCCACGTCGGCGACCAGCGGGTCGGGGCGGACGCCGACGCACCAGATCAGCGTGCGCGTGTCCATCTCCGAGTCGTCGGTGAGGACGATGCCGTCGGACCTGGCCTCCTTCACCGAGGTCTCCATCCGCACGTCCACGCCGCGCTGCCGCAGCACGCGGTCGGCGGTGCGGGAGAGCCGTTCGTCCAGCTCGGGCAGCACGCGCGGCGCGATGTCGAGGAGTGTCCAGCGCGGCTTGACGGCGCGGCGGCCGTCCTTGCGGCGCGCCAGCGAGTCGGCGAACATCGCGCCGTGCGCCGCCAGCTCCGTCCCCGTGTAGCCGGCGCCGACGACGACGAAGGTGCTGCGGGCGCGCGCCTCGGCCGGGTCCTTCGCGGCGGAGGCCAGCTCCAGCTGCCGGACGATGTGGTCGCGCAGGTACAACGCCTCGGGCAGGCCGCGGAAGCCGCGCGCGTGCTCGGCGACGCCGGGGATCGGCAGCAGGCGGCTGACGCTGCCGACGGACAGGACCAGCGTGTCGTACGACAGCTCGCCCTCGCCGTCCTCCGGGTCGGTGTAGTGCACGCGCCGGGCGTCGAGGTCCACGCCGTGCGCCTCACCGAGCACCAGGCGTACGCCCGGCAGGGTCCCCGTGAGGGACACGGTGACCCGCCGGGGTTCCAGGATTCCGGCGGCGACCTGCGGGAGCAGGGGCAGGTAGAGGAAGTAGTCGGTGGGGTTCAGCAGGACGATGTCCAGCTTGTTGCGGGCGCGGCGGGCCAGGGTCCTGGCGGTCTGGTAACCGGCGAACCCCGCTCCGACGATCACCACTCGCGAGCGGCTCATGCCTCCGCCTCCTCAGCGCGTTGCTTCGTGTGGAAACACGCCGAGTACCCCGTTTGCCCGGCGCTACCCGGGGGGACGTGCGGGGAGCGGTGTCAGCGGCCGTCACCTCTGTCGCTGTCCGTCTCGGCGTGCGAGGCGTACGGGCCGGGGCCCGCGTTGCGCCGCAGGTGCTGCGGGAGCGCGACCCAGATGACCAGACAGAGCGCGAGCGCGCTCGCCCCCACGGCGATGCCCGCCGGGCGGCCGAAGACCACGTCCACGACCAGCAGGAGCGCGCCGGTGAGCGACAGGCCGAGGGCGGCGAGGCCGACGCCCGCGAGGCGGGAGGAGGTGTCCACGATGGTGCGTTTGGCGCCGAGGCCGAAGAGCTGGCGGTGCATCGCGGCGGGGCCGGTGAACATCACGGTCGCGACGAGCGCGAGCAGCAGGGTGACGACGTACATCACGCGCTGGACGGTGTCGAGGTCGGGGAAGCGGGCGCTGAACGCGAGGGTGAGCAGGAAGGCGAAGAGCATCTGCACGCCGGTCTGCATGACGCGGAGTTCCTGGAGGAGTTCCGCGAAGTTGCGGTCGGCGCGTTCCATGGGGGTCTCGTCGCGCAGCGCGGACACGCCGTGGGCATGCCCGTCCGGTCTGCCGTCACGGGCGCCGGCACTGCCGCTGCCTTCACTGCTGTTTCTGCCGTCCATGGCGTCATCGTGCATGGGCCGTCTCTCCTTCTCCGGGCAGGCACGAGCGGGTGCGGGTGGATGCCAGGTGTGCCCGGCGGGGCAGAGGAACGTTTCTTCACCGCCCGGCGCGCCGGACGCCGGTGTGCGCGCGGTCCACGGCACGCACCTTCTGCTGCCCCGGCCCTCCCCGGCGAAACCGGGGCCGCGCGGGGCCGCGCCGGGGGCGCCGCCGGGCGGGTGAGGGGGCGCGCGGCCCGGTTTCGGGCGGTCGGCGCAGGGGACTCGCGGCCGTCCCCCGCCCGCCACGCCGCGCCCGCCCGGAGGACCCGTGGACCCGATCGACCTGCCGATGCCCGCCGTACGCCGCCCCGCGCCCGCGCCGGACGTGCGCGCGCTGGAGAAGGCCCTGCGGCTGCGGGTGGACGGCGACGTCAGGTTCGACAGCGGCACCCGCGCGGCATACGCCACGGACGCGTCGAACTACCGGCGTGTCCCGTACGGCGTGGTGCTGCCGCGCAGTCCCGAGGCGGCCGTGGAGACGGTGGCGGTGTGCCGGGAGTTCGACGCGCCGCTGCTGTCCCGTGGCGGCGGGACCAGCCTTGCGGGCGAGTGCTGCAACGCGGCCGTGGTCCTCGACTGGAGCCGGTACTGCAACCGCGTCCTGTCGCTCGACCCCGAAGCGCGGCGCTGCGTCGTCGAGCCCGGCATCGTCCTGGACGACCTGAACCGGCAGCTCGCCCCGTACGGCCTCCAGTACGGCCCCCGGCCCGCCACGCACGCGACCTGCACCCTCGGCGGCATGATCGGCAACAACTCCTGCGGCTCCACCGCCCAGGCGTACGGCAAGGTCGTCGACAACCTGCACCGCCTCGAAGTCCTCACCTACGACGGCCTGCGCCTGTGGGTCGGCCGCACCGCGGACGACGAGCTGGCGCGCCTCGCGGCGGGCGAGGGCCGCGAGGCGGAGATCTACCGGGGCCTCGCCGCGCTGCGCGACCGGTACGCGGACGCCGTGCGCGAGCGCTTCCCCCGCATCCCGCGGCGCGTGTCGGGCTACAACCTCGACTCACTGCTGCCCGAGCACGGCTTCGACGTCGCCGGGCTGCTGACGGGCTCGGAGTCCACGCTGGTGACGGTCCTGCGGGCCGAGCTGGAACTGGTCCCGGTGCCGGCGCACACGTCGCTCGTCGTCATGGGCTTCGCGGACATCGCGGCGGCGGCCGACCACGTTCCCGCGCTGCTGCGGCACGAGCCGCACGCGCTGGAGGGCGTGGACCACGAGCTGGTCGTCGCCGAGCGCCGCGAGCACCTGCACCCGGAGGCGCTCGCGCTGCTGCCGGGCGGCTCGGCGTACCTGATGGCGGTCCTGGCGGGTGAGTCGGAGGAGGAGACGGCCGACAAGGCGCGGGCGCTGGTCGCGGGCCTGCCGGACGGCGTGGAGCACACCTGGTACACCGACCGGCGGCACATGGACGAGCTGCTGCTGGTGCGCGAGTCCGCCCTCGGCGCCACCGCGCACGCGCCGGGGCGTCCGGACGCGTGGGAGGGCTGGGAGGACGCGGCGCTGCCGCCCGAGCGGCTCGGCGACTATCTGCGGGGCGTGGCGGCGCTGTGGGAGGAGTTCGGGTACGGGCGGCCGTCCGTCTACGGGCACTTCGGGCAGGGCTGCGTGCACAACCGCATCCCGTTCGACCTGACGTCCGAGCAGGGCATCGCGCGGATGCGGGCGTTCGTGGAACGGGCGGCCGACCTCGTCGTGGAGCTGGGCGGCTCGCTGTCGGGCGAGCACGGCGACGGGCAGTCACGCGGCGAGCTGCTGGGACGGATGTACGGGGCGGAGCTGGTCGGGGCGTTCGAGCGGCTGAAGACGCTCTTCGACCCGCGCGGGCGGATGAACCCGGGGAAGGTCGTCGTGCCGGACCCGCTGGACGCGTACCTGCGGCTCGGCGCCGACTACCGGCCGTGGGAGCCGGAGGTGGCCTTCGCGTACGCGGACGACGACGGGAACTTCAGCCACGCGGCGCTGCGCTGCGTCGGCGTGGGGCGGTGCCGGTCGTCGCGGGGCGGGGTGATGTGCCCGAGCTACCGGGCGACGCGCGAGGAGGAGCACTCGACGCGCGGCAGGGCGCGGCTGCTGTTCGAGATGGTGCGGAACGGCTCGCCCGTGGACGGCGGCTGGCGTTCGCCCGAGGTGCGGGACGCGCTCGACCTGTGCCTGGCGTGCAAGGGGTGCAAGGCGGACTGCCCGGTCGGTGTCGACATGGCGACGTACAAGGCGGAGTTCCTGCACCACCACTACGCGGGGCGGCTTCGGCCGCTGGCGCACTACTCGATGGGGTGGCTCCCGGCGGTGGCGCGGATGGCGGGGCTGGCGCCGCGTGTCGTGAACGCGCTGGCCGCCGTGCCGGTGCTGGCGCGCGTGGCGAAGGCGGCGGGTGGGATCGCGCCGGAGCGGGACATTCCGGTGTTCGCGCCGGAGCGGTTCACGGCGTGGTGGCGGGCGCGGGGCGGGGCGCGGGGGGACGGGCGGCGGGGCGAGGTGGTGGTGTGGCCGGACACGTTCACGGAGCACTTCCACCCGGCGGTGGGGCGGGCTGCGGTGGAGGTGCTGGAGGCGGCCGGGTTCCGGGTGAAGGTGCCGGAGGCGGCGGTCTGCTGCGGGCTGACGTGGATCTCCACGGGGCAGTTGGACGTGGCGCGGCGCGTGCTGGCGCGCACGGTGGACGTGCTGCGGGACGACCTGCGGCGGGGCGTACCGGTGGTGGGCCTCGAACCGAGCTGTACGGCGGTCTTCCGTTCGCAGGCGGCCGAGCTGCTGCCGGACGACCCGGACGCGCGGCTGCTGTGCGAGCGGACGCGGACGTTCGCCGAGCTGCTGGGCGAGCGTGCGGCGGACTGGCAGCCGCCTGCGGTGGACGCGCGGGCGATCGTGCAGCGGCACTGCCACCAGTACGCCGTGCTGGGCTTCGACGCGGACCGCGCGCTCCTGCGCCGGGCGGGCGTGGACGCCGACGTGCTCGACGCGGGCTGCTGCGGCCTGGCGGGCGACTTCGGCTTCGAGCGGGGGCACTACGAGGTGTCGATGGCGTGCGCGGAGGCCGGGCTGCTGCCCGCCGTGCGGGAGGCGGACGGGGAGACGCTGGTGCTGGCCGACGGGTTCAGCTGCCGGACGCAGGTCGAGCAGGCGGGTACGGGGCACGCGCCGCCGCTGCATGTCGCGGAGGTGCTGGCCGCCGCGCTGCGCGGGGAGCCGGTGGCGGCGGAGCGCCCGGCGGCGCCGGAGGTGCGGGCGCTGCTGCCGGTGGCGGCGGCGGTGGGCGCGGCGGCGGCGCTGTCGTTCGTCCTGCGCGCCACGCGCCGCCCGGCGCGCTGACGGGCGCACCGCGATTAGTACAGAAATTCGCCGTACCAGTCGCCGGTGGAAGCCGAAATGACCGGTGCACGGTCTTTGTTACGGTGCGGACTCCCTGAGCACCGAGCGGTGGAGAGGCCATGGCGCGCACGTGCCCGGAATGCGAGACCCCGGGGGCCATCTCCGTCTGCTTCTCGGCGGACGGCAACTTCCTGTTCCCCTGCGTACGCTGCGGCTGGGTCCCGGCGCTGCTGCCGGGCGGCGCCGAGATCCGCGCCAACTGCCCCTGCGCGACGCGCGGCTGCCACGGCTCGACGGCGGACGTCTTCTCGTTCGGCGGCCTGGGCGGTCTCGACGCGGTGCGGTCGGAGGCGTGCATGGCCTGCTACGGCGGACGGCACGTCGCGCGCGGCGCGCCGCCGCTGGACAGGACGCTGGTCCAGAGCCCGTTCGACCACCCGGCGTTCCTGCCGCGCCTGCTCAACTGAGGCCGCGCGGACGGCGCGCCGGGCAGCACTGGCGGCGCGCGTCCCTCCCCGCCTGCTTCGCCGCCTCGCTGTCGTACAGCAGCTCGACGGCGGAGAAGCGGGAATCCCCCGGTGGTCCGGTGGAGCCTGGTGCGCGAGGAGGTCAACGGGCGCCTGGGCTCGTGGGCGCGGGCCAGTGCCTCAAGTCGCGCCATCGCCTCCTCGCTGGCGCCGAAGACATGCTCCGGCACGGTCGCGACATCCCCCGGCCCACCCCCGCTGCTCCTCGACCATGAGCCCCCACCACATGACGACCGGCCGCTCCCCCACGCGTCCGGCGCGCTCTTCGGCCACTCCGCCCATGCTGCATCAGCGGCCCGCGAGGCACCGCGCGTCCCGCCCGCCGCCACGGCCCGTCAGGCGCTGGCCGCGCCGTCCAGGACCAGGTCGGCACCCAGGACGATCGGCGCCTCGGCCGACGCGAGCCACAGCACGGCCGCCGCTATCTCGTCCGGCTCGGCGACGCGCCCGGCGGGTACGACCGCGGCGATCCGTGCGTCGCGCTCTGCGGTCGTCTCGCCCGGCCGGAAGGACATCGGGGTGTCCACGGCACCGGGGCTGACGGCGTTGATCCGCACGTTGTCGGCCGCGTGGTCGCGGGCGGCCGCCCTGGTCAGCGTGGAGACGGCGGCCTTGGTCGCGGCGTAGGCGGCCATGCCGGGGAGGCGTGTGTGGGCGCCGATGTTGGAGGCCATGTTGACGATCGCGCCGCCGCCGCTGCGCCGCATGTGCGCTATCTCGTACTTCATGGACAGGAAGACGCCGGTCAGGTTGATGTCGACGGTCGCCGCCCACGTGTCCGGGTCCATGTCGGCCAGCGGGCCGGGGGTGGGGAAGACGCCCGCGTTGTTGAACGCGACGTGCAGGCCGCCGTGCCGCGCGGTCACCGTGTCCACCATGGCCGCCGCCTCGCGGGCCTCGGTGACGTCGGCCGCAACCCAGTCGGCGCCTGTCTCCTCCGCCGCCTCCGCGAGACGGGCCCTGTCGCGGCCCGCCAGGACGACCGTGGCGCCCTCGGCGGCGAACCGCCGCGCGGTGACCCGCCCGATGGCACCCGCCCCGCCGGTGACGAGGACGACCTTCCCCCCGAAACGCCCGTCCGTCGCGTCCGGCATCCCTGCTGTCATCACACCGCTCCATCCGTACGTTTTCTGGACCGTTCAGTCTCTCAAGCCGGGGCGCACCTCACTGCCCTGCGCGCGGATCGGCCCACACCAGGTCTCCACATCAGCTCTGGCCTGACGAGGACTGTACGCACATCTAGAACGTTCGGTCCAAAATACTCGCCACGCCTTCCGACGACCGGCCCCGGCGCCGCGTTCGGTCGGGACCATCCGCCGCGGGTTCGCCATCCCCGGCCCTCCCGCCACCAGGGCGGCCGGTCCGCCGCCGTTCGTCGCTCTGTCCATGGAAACGACGGTACGGACGCCGATGACCGCCCACTACCACCGAAAGTCCACTGCGCCACGACTTCGGTCTCGGACGAAAGTGGACACGCCCCGCCGACGCGCGGGAAGCTCCCGCCGGGCCGCGCGTCCGGCAGGGGGCAATGGGCAGTCCGCAGGCGCCGGCTGTGCGCGCAATGGCTGCCATGACCACCGAGTCCCGCCCGCCACGGCCCGACGAGAGGTCCGCGTCCGACACCACTCGTCCGACACCACTCGTCCGGCTTCTGAGCCGGCTCCCGCACGCCGGCGGCAGGTCAGACGGCGACCGACGAGGACCGGATGCGGCGGACGGCCCGCAGGACCTCGTCCCGGTTCCTCGCCCGCTTGATCCACGCCGGGAGGCGGGCCACCCGTGTCATCCGCTGTCCGGTACTCGGTGCTGCGCGGGTCCCGGAACCGCCGGGGGATACGAGGAGTGGCAAGCATGCCGGTGAGTACGCGGCCACCCCGCGGAACCCCGCGCCCCCCTTCCGGGACGGCTCGCCGGGCCGCCCCGGACCGGCCGCTGTTCCGGAACTCGCGCCGGTCCGCATGCCGCGCCTGGGCTGCGGGGATGGTGCCGGAGGGAGACCGTTGCCACGCACCAATAAGTCCGATTAGCTTCTCTTGAGCCGTACGACAGAACTTCTTCGGAGGCAGCACAACCATGGCACCACCACTGGGCGTTCAGCTCTGGACCCTCCGCGACGCACTGGCGGCCGACCGTGACGGCACTCTCGCGCGGGTCGCCGCGCTCGGGTTCACCGCCGTGGAGCCGTTCGCCCCGGCCGACGACCCCGAAGGCTTCCGCCGCGTCGCGGACGGCCTGGGGCTGACCGTGCCCGGCGCGCATGCCGTCCAGCTCGTCCAGGACGGCGACCCGGCCCCCGTCTTCGACGCCGTGGCGACGCTCGGCTCCGGCCTGGCGATCGTCCCGGCGGGCATACCGCAGGAGGACTTCACCCATCCCGACGGCATACGCCGCGCCGCCGACACGCTCAACAGCCTGGCCGACAAGGCCGCTTCGCACGACCTCACGCTCGGCTACCACAACCACTGGTGGGAGATCGAGCCGGTGATCGACGGCCGCCACGCGCTGGAGATCCTCGCCGACCACCTGGACCCGCGCGTCGTTCTTGAGGTGGACACGTACTGGGCGGTGGTCGGCGGCGCGGACGTGCCGCGTCTGCTGCGCGGCCTCGGCAGCCGCGTCCACGCGCTGCACGTGAAGGACGGGCCCGCCGTGAAGGACGAGCCGAACGTCGCGGTCGGCTCGGGCGCCATCGCCGTGCCGGAGATCCTGGCCGCCGCGCCGGACGCGTGGCGCGTCGTGGAGTTCGACGCCTGCGCCACCGACGTGTTCGACGGTCTGCGCGACAGCCGTGCGTACCTCGCGGGTCTGGGTGAGGCCGCGTGACCGGCAGCGGGCCGGTCGGCGTCGCGCTCATCGGCGCGGGCAACATCAGCGGCCAGTACCTGAAGAGTCTCTCCGGCTTCGCCGACGTCGAGGTCCTGGCGATCGCCGACATCGACCCGGCGCGGGCGGCGATCGCCGCCGAGGAGTACGGCGTGCCGGTGTCGGGCGGGGTGGACGACGCCCTGGCCGTCCCCGAGGTCGAGCTGGTCGTCAACCTGACGGTGCCCGTCGCGCACGCCGAGGTGGCGCTGGCCGCGCTGCGCGCCGGGAAGCACGTGTACGGCGAGAAGCCGCTCACCGCCACCCCGGCCGAGGGCGAGAAGGTGCTCGCCGAGGCGGCCGAACTGGGCCTGCTGGTCGGCAACGCGCCGGACACGTTCCTCGGCGCGGGCATCCAGTCGGCGCTGCGTGCGGTGCGGGCGGGGAAGATCGGCACGCCGGTGTCCGCGTGGACGGCGACCCAGAGCCTCGGCCCTGAGGGCTGGCACCCGGACCCGGCCTTCTTCTACCAGCCGGGCGGCGGGCCGCTGTTCGACATCGGGCCCTACTACCTGACGGCGCTGGTCGCGCTGTTCGGCCCGGTCACGGGCGTGGCGGCGACGGCGGCGCGGGGGCGGGCGACGCGGGTCGTCGGCTCGGGGCCGAAGGCGGGCCAGGAGTTCCCGGTGAACGTGCCGACGCACGTCAGCGCGCTGCTGGAGTTCGCGTCGGGGCCGCGCGCCAACTCGACGTTCAGCTTCGACTCGTCGGTGCCGCGCACGGTCATCGAGATCACCGGCAGCGAGGGCACGCTGTCCGTGCCCGACCCCAACAAGTTCGAGGGCCCGCTGAAGCTGCGGCCGAACGGCGCGGACGACTGGGCGGACCTCCCGGTCGAGGGGTCGTCGGCGGGGCGCGGCATCGGTGTCGTGGAGATGGCGCGGGCGCTGCGTTCCGGCGAGCCGCACCGGGCGTCGGGAACGCTGGCGCTGCATGTCCTGAAGACGATGGCGGCCATCGCGGAGTCGGCGGAGAGCGGGGAGTTCCGGCGGCCCGGTGCCCCGGCGTCGCCGCGGCTCGGCGAGCCGGTCGCGCCGGAGCCGCTGCCGCTGGACTGGGACCCGGCGGCGGCGACGCTGCTCTGACCTCCGGTCGTACGCTGGCGGGCCCGGGAACTCCCCCGGGCCCGCCCGTCGTTCAGTCCGCCGTGTCGCCGTCGCCGTCGGCGTCGTGGAAGATCCGCCGGGCGAGGTCGAACTCGTCGGGCAGCACGAGGCGTACGGCGTGCAACTCGTCGGGCCAGGCCCCGGCGGGCTGCGGCTGCCGCGGCGTGGCGTTCGGGTCCTCGCCGAGGGCGATCACCGACGCGACGCGTCCCGTGCGGCGTACGAGGTGGGCGGCGGCGTAGCCCGACACCAGGCCGAGCACGGCGGCCGTCGCCGTCCGTCTCCACGCGTGTCCCACTGTGTCCTCCGGGGTCTCGGTATGGCGGGGTCCTGGTCGTCCCCGTCGAGGTGGCGCTGCCAGCGGCGGCCGAGCAGCGTGGCCGGTCCCCGGAGCCGCCCGCCGGGGCGGGGGCGGATGGTACGGGGCGGGGGCGTGCCGGGTGCGGCGTAGAGGGGTACGCCGTGACCTTCCGCGTCAACGGGCAGGTGCGCGGTGGCGTGGGCGTGGTCGGTGACGGCGTTGTGCAGGCGCTCGACGCAGGGCCCGCAGGCGTACAGCGGCGCTTCGAGCGCGGGTGCGCCGCTGGTCACCGTGCCGACGCGGGCGACAAGGGTGACGCGGTGCCCGCACCAGAGCCAACAGGCCCCGACGAACCACTCGTTCACGTGTCACCCTGCCCGCCGTCGTCGTGCGAACCGATCACCCTGCTGACCCACAGGATCAGCAGCACGGCCCCCAGCCACAGCCCGCCGCCGACCACCGACACGAGCCCCACGACGAACCCGACGCGCCGCAACCCCCGGATCACGCGGCCGCCTCGCCTTCCACGGGATCGAGATCGATCGTGAACCAGACGCACTTGCCGTCCACTTCGGGACTGCACCCGAAGTCACGGCACATGGTCTTGAGCAGCCAGAGACCCCGCCCGGACTCGGCATCCCACTCCGGTTCCGTCACCACCGGCAGGAACACGGACCGATCCGACACCCGAACCGTCACCCGCCCGTCACGCACGACCGCCGACAGACGACAGTGCGGGTCATCGACATGCCGCAGGACATTCGCGAGCAGTTCCGACAGTCCCAGGCGTGCGACCTCGACAGCAGCCGAAGAGGCCCCCCAGGACCGAAGCACCAACACCAGCGTCCATCGCCACGTCTCGATCCCTCGGGCGTCAGCGAGTATGTCCCACACATACGCGTAGTGCTGCTTCTCGGGGGACTGGGCCGGAATCGTCATGACACCTCCAAGGGCGCTCTTCGACCTGCCCGCATCACCAAGCCGGGCACGGCAGTTGCACTCGACGGCAACCCAACGTATGGGTTCCGTGACACAACCAGCATGGCGCGAGGTAACGTCTCTAAGCAAGTCTCACGAGAATTTTCACGCTCGATCTCAGGTTCGGGTCGCCTGTAGAGTCAGCGACCGGAAGGCGGTGATCCCTTATGGCCCAACCCAACCTCCTGCGACGGAGGCTGGGACTTGCCCTACGCGACCTCAGGAAACGCGCGGGGCTCACGCTCGGCGAGGCAGCCGAGGCCATCGGGGTCTCCGTGCCGACGCTCAGCCGCGTCGAACTGGGCAAGGGGGCGATCCCCGAGGACCGGCTTGAGGCGTACCTCCAGCCCTACGAGCTACCCGAGACGAAAGCTGCGGAGATCCGTCGCCTCGCCGCCCTCGCTTCGAGCAATCGTCGGAGCACACTGCTCCACCAATCCTCGAACGCGGAGGGCGACGATTTCGCGGGCTATCTGGAGCTGGAGGAGGTTGCCACCGAGGCGGATATCTACACCGCGCAAGTGGTCCCCGGCCTGTTCCAAACAGCCGAGTACGCGCATGCGCTCATCTCCGGGGGTGTCATCTGGCACACTGCACGGCAGGTACGCAGCTTCGTCGAGCTACGCATGGAGCGACAGCAGGTCCTTCGCCGCGAAAATCCGTTGCATGTGCGGTGTGTGGTGGAAGAAGCCGCGCTTCGCCGTCCGATCGGCGATCACGACATCCTCAAACGCCAGTTGATCGCGTTGGCCGCGACGGTGGACGAACTGACAAATGTCGATTTCCGGGTCGTGCCCACTGAAGCTGGTGCCCACCCCGGCGTGGACGGCCAGTTCACAATGTTCTCGTTCGACGCGGGTGACCCCGTGGTGACCGTCGAAACGATGACCCGCATCGCCTACATGGAAGAAGATCTCGATATTGCACCGTACACCGCTGGCTTCACACGGCTCCGCAAGGTCGCCTGGTCGGCAGAACGGTCGCGTGAGTTCCTCAGCAATCTCATCACCACAGATGATGAGTAAGTCCCGCTGAGCCTGACACTTTAAGGCCGTCCTCCAAGCAGGAGCCACCCATGGCCAACCATGAGACGATACGCAAAGCAGCAGGTGACGGTCGGTTCGCGAGACTTGAGGACAGCGGATCTGGCCCTACGCATACTCAGCCAAGGATCGGAAGAAGATGATCAGCAACCTAGACCTCACCAACGCCAAGTGGGCCAAGAGCGAACTGAGCAACGGGACCAACAATTGCCTCGAAGTCGCTTTCGTCGGCGGTGTCGTGGCCCTTCGGGACTCTCAGGACGTCGGCAACCCGGAGGCAGCAGTGCTTGTCCTCTCAGAAGACGACTACCGCGCCTTCACCGGCGGAGTCCAGAACGGCCAGAGCAACCTGCTGCTTCCCTGACTTCCGTATCCCAGAAGGGTCCACACGATGCGCGCAAACGGCTCATCCTGGTTCACGAGCAGCTACAGCGCCCAGAACGGCGACTGCGTTGAGGCGCGCCGTCGTACCCATGACGGCATCGACCTCCGCGACTCGAAGGACCGCGACGGGCCCGTGGTCGTGGTCGGAGTCCGCGGGTGGGGCGCGTTCACCGTTGCCTTGCGGGATGGCTCGTTCCGAGCCCGTTGACGGTTCGGGCCCGTGGCGGTGTCACTTCTCGATGCGGGTCGCGATGCCGTCGAGGAGGAGGGCGAGGCCGGAGTCGAAGGTTTCGTCGGGGGTCGGGTGGGGGCCGTCGCGGACGACCGATTCCAGTGCGGGGAGGCGGCCCGTCGCGAAGGTCCGTTCCAGGTAGGGGCCCAGCGCCGCCTGCCACTGCTCCTTGTCGGTCCCGGTGGCCCGTTCGGCGCGGCGTTCGGCGATCTCCCGGCGCACCGCGCCGACCACGTACGCGTTGACGGCCGCCGTCGCCGGCACGATGGTGTCCACGCCGACGCCGTCCATCGCGGCCACGACGGCGTTCCCGGTGGCCAGGGTGTTCGGTCCGAGCTGCGGCCGTCCGCCGATCAGGTCGGCGAACCACTCGTGCCGGTGCGCGGCCCGGCGGGTGGCCTCGGCGAGGGAGCGCAGCGCCGCACGCCAGCCGTCGCCGGTGGGGCGGATCTCGGCGTAGACGGCGTCCACCATCAGTTCGAGCAGCTCTTCCTTGGTGGCGATGTAGCCGTACAGCCGCATCGGCCCGACCTCCAGCACGGCGGCCACCTTGCGCAGCGACACCGCCGTCAGGCCGTCCGCGTCGGCGAGGCGGATCGCCGCCCGTACAATCCGCTCGCGGCTCAGCGGGGCCGGTACCGGCCGGTCCGGCGGCTCCGGCCGCTCCCACACCAACATGCCGCTGACGATACATCGCCCGATACGGCGTACCGGGCGATGCGGTTCATGGGTGATCCGGGACGTGGGCCGTCGCGGCTTCCCGCCGCGTGGTGGAGGCGTCCGGTGCCGGGATGGCGGGGGCGGCGACGAGCCAGGCAGCCAGCAGCACGGACGCCCCGACCACGGGGATCGCGGACGCTCCGAGGTGGTCGAGGGTGAGTCCGCCGACCGCGCCGGCGGCGGCGGTGCCGAGGTAGAGGCCGGAGATGTTGAGCGAGATGGCGGTCATCGCCGCCTCGGGCGCGGCCTGGATGCTGCTCGCCTGCATGGGCGGGTTCAGCGCCCACGCGAACACCGCCCAGAGGCAGACCCCGACGGCGTAGAGCCCGACCGGCGCGCCGGCGAGCACCAGGACCGCCAGGACGGCGAGGGCGACCGCGTGCCCGCCCAGGATCGCCAGCCGTGCGCTCCGGGCTCCGCGCATGTCCGTGAGACGGCCGCCGAACAGGGCCGCGACGACGCCGACGAGTCCCACGGAGAGCAGCAGCACGGGCAGGTACCGGTCGGTGCCGAGGGTGTGTGCGGTGACGGGGCCGAGGTAGGTGTAGAACATCAGCCCGCCCGTGCCGCACAGGAAGATCGCGGTCACCATGCGGAGTAGTGCCGGGTGACGCAGTGGCCTCAGCCGCTCGGCCAGCGCGGCGGGTCCGGTGCCCGGAAGGCGGGGCATGGCCAGGAGGACGATCAGTGTGGTGACGGCGGCGGCGACGGCGATCAGCACGAACGTCGAGCGCCATCCCCAGGTGTCGGCGATCCACGTTCCCGCGGGCACGCCGGTGAACAGGGCGACGGTCAGCCCCGCGGTCACCACGGACAGGTAGGTTCCCCGCTTTCCCTCGGGAGCGCCTTCGGCCGCGGCGGCGAACGCCGTGGTCGAGACCGCCGCGGCGGACAGTCCGGCGACGATCCGCAGCACCAGCAGGGGCGTCAGCCCCGGTGCGAGCGCGCAGCCCACGTTCGCGAGGGAGAACGCGGCCAGTCCGCCGCAGAGCACGAGGCGGCGCGGGTACCGGTCGAGCCGGACGGCGAGTACGGGGGCGCCGAGGGCGAACGCGAAGGCGAAGCCTGTCACCAGTTGTCCCGCCGCGCCGGGGCTGACGTCCAGGTCGGCGGCGACGGTGTTGAGCACCCCCGCGATGACGAACTCGTCGGTGCCCAGCGCCCATGTGGCGATGAAGAGGGCCATGAGCCAGACCGGACCGCGTGACATGGTTTCCTTCCACAATTCGTTCGATGTTCGACGAACATGAATCAAGATAGCCGCTTATTCGATGTATGACGAACATCGAACAAGTAGGGTGGGGCCATGCCGCGCTCCCCGCACCCGGACGCCAGACACCCCGCCGTCGAGGACATCTCGCTCACGCGCGTGCTCTCCGCGCTGTCGGACCCGCTGAGGCTCGGGATCGTGTACCTCCTCGCGGACGGGCGGGAGCGGCAGTGGGGCGAACTCGACGCACCGGTCTCGAAGTCCACCCTGAGCCACCACATGAAGACCCTCCGCAGCGCCGGTGTCACCCGGACCCGCGACGAGGGCACCCGCTGCTACGTGCACCTGCGCGCCGACGACCTCGAAGCCCGTTTCCCCGGTCTGCTCGCCTCGCTGCTCGGCGCAGCCCCCGGGGACGCCACCCGCATCGGGCTCAAGTAGCCCTTCCGCACAAGGTTCTGATCCGCCTCGCGCGGTACGGTGACGCCGCCTGTGCCGGAACACGCGACGGAACAGGAAAAACTTCTGTACCGATCGGAATAGATGTCGGACGCCCCCGGTTGGCCACCCCAGCGGCGCACGGCGCGCCATGGCTGCCGCACAGGAGGGGCACCCGATGTCCGACACCGATCTGCGCGCGTTCTACCTGCGCTACATCGCGGCGCTGAACGCCCACGAGTCCGACCACATGGACGAGTTCATCGCCGACCGGCCCACGCTGAACGGCGAGCCGGCCACCCGGGACGACGTCATCGCCGTCCAGCGGCGCGACATCGACGCGGTCCCGGACCTGCGCTGGGAGCTGAAGGAACTCCTCCTCGACGGCGACCGCCTGGCCGCGCGCCTGGTCAACACCGGCACTCCCGCGAAGGAATGGCTCGGCGTGACGCCCACCGGCGCCTCGTTCGAGATCACCGAGTACGCCGTCCACCAGGTGCGCGACGGGCGGTTCGTGCACATGACGGCCCTGCACGACGCGGGCGCGCTGCACCGGCAGCTGACCCGCTGAACCCGCCGCAGACACACCAGCCGAGGGGACAGTCATGACCGTCACACTGATCACCGGTGCCAACAAGGGCATCGGGTACGAGACAGCCAGGCAGCTCCAGGAGCGGGGCCACACCGTCTGGATGGGCGCGCGTGACACGGAACGCGGCGCGAAGGCCGCGGCGGCGCTCGGCGCGCGGTTCGTCCAGCTCGACGTGACCGACGACGCGTCGGTCAACGCGGCGCTGGCGGCGGTCGGTTCGGCCGAGGGCCGGCTCGACGTCCTCGTGCACAACGCGGGCATCCTGGCGGCCGATGCCACCGACGGCCCCACGGCCCTGCGGGTCTTCGACACCAACGCGGTGGGGATCGTACGCGTCACCGAGGCCGCGCTCCCGCTGCTGCGCGAGTCCGCGAACCCCACCGTGGTGACCGTCTCCAGCAGCATGGGTTCGTTCTGGGCGGTCAACAACCCGGACCGGGTCGAGTACCACCTGACGCCCATGCTCTACGCCGCGTCCAAGTCGGCGGCCACCATGCTCACGGTCCAGTACGCCAAGGCTCATCCGGGCATCAGGTTCAACGCGGTCGAGCCGGGCTTCACCGCCACCGACATGACCGCGGCCATGGACGGCGGCCGCCCGCCGGAGGAGAGCGCCAGGACCGTCGTACGCCTGGCGACCCTGGGCGCGGACGGCCCGACCGGGACCCTTCAGGACGAGACCGGCCACCTGGACTGGTAGCCACGGGCCCCGATCGGCCGCGGCGGGTCAGAGGTCCGCTTCGAGCGCGCCGCCGAAGCGCGCCGCCGCGCCGGGGCGCAGGACGGACACCACGTCCGTGAACGCCTGGCGCGCCCGCGGCGGGTCGTCGTGGGCGCGCAGCGCGTCCACCATCGCGAGGACGTGGCCGCGCGTCTCGGACTGGTGCGGCACGTGCAGGGTCGTGCCGAGTTCCTCCTCGACGTCCCGCAGCACCCTGCGGCGGAACTCCGGGTCGTCCATGCCGGGCACGGCCTCGAAGGCCCTGGCCAGCCGCAGCCTGGCGGCGGCGGTCAGGCGGCGCGGTCCGGCGTACGGCGGCGGCGCGGCCCGTACGGCGGTGGGCGGCGGGAGCAGGCCGAACAGCGGGTCGTCGCCGGGCAGTTCCTTCCGCAGCGCGGCGAGCGGCGTGTACCAGCCGCCGTCCATGATGCCGCTGACCTGGCGGAACGCCTTGAGCACGCCGCAGACCGCGCCGTCGTCCTGCCGCACGACCACGCTGCCGCTGAAGCCGTCGAGCACCGCGTCGCCCGCCACCCGCACGTAGTCACCGGCGGGCCCGGACACCCGCAGCAGCAGCGCGTCCGGCTGGACACCGGGGCTGGGCGTGCGCGTCGAGTACCCCCACACCCGCACGGCCGTCCCCGGCGGCACGTCGTCCCCGGCCGCCAGCCGCGGCGCGCGGTGCTCCCCCGGCGCGCCGGGGACCGCGACGAGGGCCAGGTCGGGGTGGGCCCAGTGGGTGGCTTCGCCGCGTGCGGCCGGGAAGAGCCGCCGCCCGCCGGTCACCGCCGTACGCCCGCCCCACCGTACGAGGAGCGGGCCGCGCGCGGCGGCCACCACGTGGGCGGCCGTCAGCACGACGCCGGGGGCGAGGAAGAAACCGCAGCCGACGAGGCCTTCGTCGTCCGACAGCCACACCGCGCTGTCGCGGGCCGGGTCCGTCACGGACCGGTCGTCCCGCCCTCGGCGTTCCACGTCATCCGCACCACGAGGGCCGCCTCCCCCCCGGCCTTGGCGATCACGCTCGTCAACGCGCCGGACTCGACGGCGAGTTTGAGTCCGAACTCGATCTCGAAGGCGTCCGGGCGGCGCGGCAGGTGGTCGTGCATGGTCTCCGCCGCCCACTCGGCGATGCCGCGGATCGACTCGCGGACGGTGTCCAGCTGGTACGTCACCGCCTCGCGGACACGGGACAGCGCCTCGCGGGTGCTGACGTCCCCGCTCACGAAGTCGTCCGCCGCCCGGCCGCCGGGCAGCAGGGGCTCCGCCTCCGTCACCTCGACCTGGATCACCATGCCGTTGGCCAGTTGCACCGGTACCGTCGTCGTCACTGCGCCCTCCGCGGAACGTCGTCGCCGCCATCGTGTCCACTACCGCCCCGCATCGCCGGTCAGTCGCGGAACGGGACCCCGCCGGGGCGTTCCAGCGCCCGCCACAGCCGCATCGCCTGCTCGTCGGTGCCCACCTGTCCCTCGCACTCCCGCTGCGCCCACCGCAGGTACGCGCGCAGGGCGGAGACGTCGCCGAGGCCCGTGCCGCCCGCGGTGAGGTCGGGGTGGGCGTGGAGCACCATCAGCAGGAGGTCGGGAATCCGCTTGCGGTCGGGGCCGAGCGCGGGCTGGAAGTACGGCAGGTCGAGCGTGCGCGCGCCGTGGCGCCGGTAGAAGCGCAGCCGGGCGTCGGGGTCGCCGTGGAGTTCGTCGCCGGTGTGCCGGCCGGGGTCGGACACCTCGGCCAGCGCCAGGCGGGGGGCGTGGGCGGCGATGCACGCGTCCAGGGAGGCGCGCAGCAGCGGGCCGCCGACCGACCGGCCGCGCAGCCCGGGGCGTACGGCGAGCCAGGCGAGAAGCACGAGGTCGAACCGCGCCTCGTACTCCCACACCGCGCCGCCGAGCACCTGCCCGGACGGCGCGACGCTCGCCCACACGAGGGTGGTGCCGTCGGCGGTGACCTGGCGGAGGTCGTCGGCGTCGGACAGCTCGTCGTGGGTGAAGGCCGGTGCCAGGACTTCGGCGTAGAGCTGGTCGAACTCCGGGTCGTCGGCCGCGATCCGGCGGATGCGCGGGCCGTCCTCACCACCCGCAGGCGTCTGAGCACCCGTCATTGCCGCTGCCCCCTCGTACTGGTCCAACTGCCTTGCCCCGCGCGGCAGATCGTGTGCGGCAAGGCTTGCACACAAACCTGCCTGTCCGATAGCCGAGCGTGATATTAGTCGTATTCCCCGTACGGGGTGGCCGGTTTGCCGGTGGACGCGGCCGGGCGGGGCACCCCATGTCCGAGGAGGATGCCGCCGGTGAGACAGTTCAGCTCCGCCGAACGGGAACGGCTGGTCGCGGTCCTCGCCGGTGTGCCCGGCGCCGACTCGCTCGACTTCCGCCGCCAACTCGTCGCGCTCGCCGCCGAGTCGGTCCCCGGCCATCCGGACGTGCCGGAGAGCGCCCGGCAGCGTGACCACCTGCGGGCGATCGTCGACACCTTCCTTGCCTGCCCCGACCAGCGGGCGGCGATCGGCGCCCTGGCCGACGCGCTGCTGATCACCCGCGAGTACACGGGAGCGCACGTGCGTCTGAGGGACGAGTTCGCCGCGATCGAGGCGACACCCGTACCCGAACCGCCGCCGTCCGGCGGTGCGTCGGCGTTCCCCGGCCCCCGCCATGCGCCGCAACCCGCGCGCGACGACCGCCCGGTCTCGGCGGCGCTCGGCCGGAAGGTGACGGACCTGCTCGCCGCCGTGGACGCGGGACGCCGCCCGCGCCGGGACGTCATCGCGGACAGCGGCTGCGGCAAGTCGCTGCTGCTCCAGGAGATCAACGCCGGGCTCCAGCAGCGGCGGCACGTGGTCCTCTTCGTCACCGCGCAGGCCCTGGAGAGCGACCCGGACACGCTGGAGTTCCTGCGGTCGACCCAGGGCGCGTGCGACCGCCTCATCAGCGCGATGGCCGACGACCTCGTCAAGGCGTACGACCCGGCCGAGGACGAGCCCGCCAGGATCGACGCGGACTTCGGCCGCGAGGCGCTCGACACGCTGCGCGCGGCGCGCGGCGCCGTCCAACGGGTCTTCCTCACCGGGGACTTCGAGGAGGCGCGCGCCACGCTGCTGTACGCACTCGACCAGGCGAAGTGGCAGGTGGTCGAGGTGCTGAACGCCATCGTCCGGCGCCACCCGCTGTCCGTCCTGGTGGACGACGTGCACACCGTGGTGACCACTCCGGTCGGTGAGTGGCTCGCCGACTGCCTCAGCCTGACGGAGGCCGACACCGTCGTCTTCGCACGGCGCCCCGCGACGCGGCGGGAGGAGGAACAGGCGCGCCGCGCCGTCGGCCTGCTCGCCATGACGCCGACCCGGCTCACGGCCCTGACGCGCGACGAGACCGCAACCCACGTCGTACACGAACTGCGGCGCGCCGGGTGGCGCGAGGACACCGCCGCCGAGTGCGCCCGGATGATCTTCGGCGCGACGAACGGCCTGCCCATCGGCGTCGTCACCTGCTGCGAAATCCTGACGGCGGGCGACGTGCCCCCCGACGCGCCGCCGGAACGGGTCGGCGCCGCGCTCCTCGGCGGCGACGAGCGGTGGGACGGGCCGCAGGGCGTCGGCGCCATCCGGACGTTCATCGACTCCAGCGTGCGGCGCATGCTCGGGCGCCCGGCGGGGGCCCCGGTGGAGATCTTCGACCTGCTCGCCGTCATCCGCCGCTGCACGCCGGACCTGCTGGTCGGCGTGCTCGCCGCGACGGGGCTCGACGAGCAGGAGGCGCGGCAGGTGTACGACTGGCTGAGCGCGCGGTCGTTCGTCACCTGGTTCGACGACGACGCCGAACTCGGCTGGCGGCTGCACGACTTCCTGCGCGAGAACGTCGAAGCGCGCCTGCGGCAGGACACGTTGCGCTACGAGGAGCTGCACCGGCCCGTAGAGGCGTACTACCGGGAGCTGATCAACCTCGACCTGGACGAGGACCGCGACACCGACTCGCCCTACATCGTCGGCGCCCGCTACGAGGACCCGGTGTGGCAGCGCAACTCGGAGGAGTGGATGCACCATGCCGCGATGCTCAGCGCGCGGCACTTCGCGCCGACGCGGCTGGCCCTGATCCGCCTGTTCTTCGAGGCCTTCTGGTGGTGGGACACGGAGATCTCGTCGGTGTACTCCGAGCGGCTGCTCGCCTCGTTCCACACCCTGCTCGACCAGCTCGACGGGACGCCCGACCGGGCGTGGGTGACGTGCCTGGAGGACTTCCGCGAGAACTACGTGCCGGGCCAGATGTCGATGGAGGGCGAGGTGCCGCGTGACCGCTGGCGGGCGGCGGACCGCGCGCTCGCCAGACTCGGCCGCATGCTGGACCTCCAGCGGGACCAGGTCCCCGACGACGACCCGCTGCGCCGCATCCACATCCTCGTCTGCTGCCTGCGGGGCGACACCGCCTGGTACCGCACCGCCCGCCGCGCGGCCGACCGGGACGCGGCGCTCGCCTGGCTGCGGGCGGCGGAGGTGGCGTGCGTACGGGAGGCGGAGCTGTGGATCGGCAACTGGGCCGTCTGGATGCAGGCGTACCTGTGGCTGGCCGTCGAGCCCGACACGGAACGCGCGGCGGCGCTCCTGCCGGGCCTCGCGGAGCGGATCGACGAGCAGCAGGACAACGAGCTGCGCGTCAAACTCACGCAGACGCTGGGCGACATCGCCTGGTACGAGGGGCGCAAGGCGCTCGCCTTCGACATCTGGGCGCGGTCGGTGCTGTACGGGCTGGTGTACAACGTCGAGCAGGAGGTGCCGGACCAGGCGCCGAGCGAGTACAGCCAGTCCTTCTACCGCGGTCTGTGTGCCCATCTCCGGCGGCGGCTCGCCCTCGCCGAGGCGGAGGGCGAGGCGGACCTGGCACGGGCGGCGGCGGCACGGGTCCGCGCGTACTTCGCCCCGTACTGGGAGGAGCTGGGCCGTGAGCCGGCGCCCGGCGACCCGCTCGGCCTCCCCCCGGGCCCGCGGGACGAGGACCTGGGCAAGGTCGCCACGGACTTCGCCGAGGACGTGACGTGGGCGCTGGAGAACATGCGCGACCGCGGCGAACCCCTGGACAGCCCACTGGACGTGCGGCTCTGACGCGCCCGGCACGGCGCCGTGGTCCTCACCGTGCTGCCGAACCGGCGCGGGACGCGCGGTGGCCGGTGCGGGCTCCGCCCACCACCAGGACGGTGAGGAGAGTGAGTCCGCCGCCGATCCAGAGCACGCTGGTGGTGGCGAGGTGATCGACGGCCAGGCCGCCGAGCAGGGCGCCGAGCGCGATGGACAGGTTGAACATCGACACGTAGAGCGACGAGGCGGCCTCGGTCGCGTCGGGGGCCGCGCGGAGGATCCAGGTCTGGAAGGTGACCGGGACGGCTCCGTAGCCCAGACCCCACAGGACCAGGACGGCCCCGGCGGTGACGGCGTCGGTCTCGGTCACCGCGAGCAGCGTCATGGCCGTGCTGAGGGCGAGGGCGATGCCGAGCACGGTCTGCCGCGGCCATGCGGCGACCAGGGTACTGGCGATGAAGTTGCCGCAGATCCCCGCGATCCCGAAGGTCAGCAGCAGCGCGCCGACCATGCCGTGGTCGATGTGGTGGCCCAGCAGGACCGGGCGGACGAAGGTGTAGGCGACGAAGTGTCCCGTGATGACCAGGAAGGTCATGGCGATGCCGGTCCTGACCGCGCTGTTCGACCGGAACACCGTGGGCAGCTCGGCGAACGTGAGGGTCTCCCGGGGCTCGACCTTCGGCATCAGGAAGAGCATGCACGCCAGCGAGACCAGGCCGAGGACGCCGACGGCCGCGAAGGCGGTGCGCCAGCCGCCGAAGTCGCCCATCAGGGTTCCGGCGGGCACGCCGAGGACGGACGCGGTCTCCACTCCGCCGAAGATCACGGCCGTGGCGCGGCCGACGTGCCGTTCGGGGACCAGGCGCAGGGCGATGGCGCCCGCCAGGGACCAGAAGCCGCCCACGCTGACGCCGATCAGGAAGCGTGCGACGAGGACGACGGCGAAGCTGGTCGCGAAGGCGGAGGCCAGGTTCGCGGCGCCGACGATGCCGATGAGGACGGCCAGGACCAGGCGGCGGTCGATCCTGCCGGTGGCCACGGTGACCAGCGACGCCGAGACCGCGGCGACGAGGCCGGGGACGGTCACCATGAGCCCCGCCGTGCCCTCGGACACGTCCAGGTCGGAGCCGATGGGAGTGAGGAGGCCGACCGGCAGCAGCTCGGACGTCATCAGGGCGAAGATGCCCAGCGTCACGGCGAGGACGGCGAGCCATCCCCTGACGGCGGAACGGCCGGTGTCGGCGGACGCGGGCGGCGAGGGGGCGGGGGCGGGGGCGGTCACGGCGGAAACCCTTCAATCGTGCACATGTTCGAGTCTGGGGCGGGGAACGGGCGGCGGTCGCGCAGGGGGCGACCGCCGCCCGTGGGGTGGTCGGCTCAGGCGGCCCGCCAGGCTGTGTCGTCCGGATCGTGGCGGATCGGTCCGCGTCGTCGGACGCCGTGCATCGCGAGGCACCGGATCGCCACGCGTACCGGGCGTACCCGGGCGACGCGGTGACGCGGCGAGGCGCCGTGACCGGCGGCGCGCGCCAGGAAAGATCCGAACGACACGGATCAGGCCGTGCCGGGGGTCTTGCGCGTGGTGACGTTCATCCGGTTCCACGCGTTGACGGTGAGGATCAGCGCGATGAGCTGGGCGAGTTCCTTCTCCTCGAAGTGCTTCCCCGCCTCCGCCCAGACGGCGTCGCTCACTCCCGCGGGCAGCAGCGTGACCGCCTCGGTCAGAGCGAGGGCGGCGCGTTCCCTGGCCGTGTAGAGGCTGGACTCCTCCCAGGCACTGAGCTGGTGGACACGCTCCTCGCTCTCGCCGCCCTTGCGGGCGTCGGCGACGTGGAAGTCGATGCAGTAGGCGCACTTGTTGATCTGGGAGGCCCGGATCTGGACGAGTTCGAGAAGGACCGGGTCGATGCCGTCGCGCGCGGCGGCGTCGAGGGCCAGGACGGCCTTGAAGACCTTTGGGGCGACCTGGGAGAAGTTCATGCGCTGGGGAACCTGGAATGTGGTCATGCCTCGACCCTAGGAGCGGAAACGCCCCCCGGTATGGTGCATTTCGATGAGTGATTCCTGGGTCAATTCGCCGGAGGCGGCGACGGGCGGCGCCGACTTCCACCTCGTGCTGCGAGGGCCTGGGGGTGTCCGCGCTCAGCTCATGCGCGCGCTGCGGGAGGCCATCGGTTCGGGCCGGCTGGCTCCCGGCACCCGGCTGCCTCCGTACCGGACGCTCGCCGCCGACCTCGGGATCGCCCGCAACACCGTCGGTGACGCGTACGCGGAGCTCGTCGAGGAGGGGTGGCTGACCGCACGGCAGGGCTCGGGAACGCGCGTCGCGCCGCGTGCGGAACCGCTGGGGAAGGGCCGGTCGCGCGCGCCCGTCCGGCAGACGCGGCGGCGGCCCGCCCTGGACCTGATGCCCAGTTCCCCCGACGCCTCCGCGTTCCCGCGCACCGCCTGGACGGCCTCCGCCCGCCGCGCCATGGGAGTTGCGCCCCACGATGCCTTCGGCGTCGGGGACCCGCAGGGCCGGATCGAGCTGCGGCGGGCCCTCGCCGAGTACCTGGCACGGGCACGCGGCGTGCGCACCGCGCCCGACCGGCTCGTCATCTGCTCCGGCTTCGCCCACGGCCTGCGGCTGCTGAGCTCCTTGCTGCGCGGCGCGGTCGCCGTGGAGGCGTACGGGCTGGCGTTCCACCGGGACGTCGTCACCGGGGCGGACCTGCGCACGCTGCCGTTGACCGTGGACGGGCGGGGCGCGCGGATCGAGGAGCTGCCGGCCACCCGGGCGGGAGCCGTCCTCCTCACCCCCGCCCACCAGTTCCCCACCGGAGGACCGCTGCACCACGAACGGCGCGCGGCGGTCGTCAACTGGGCCCGGTCGACGGGCGGGCTGGTCGTCGAGGACGACTACGACGGCGAGTTCCGTTACGACCGCGAACCGGTCGGTGCCGTCCAGGGACTCGACCCGGAACGTGTCGTGTACATCGGTTCCGTCAGCAAGAGCCTGTCCCCGGCCATGCGGCTGGGGTGGATGGCGCTGCCCGGGTGGCTCGTCGACGACGTGCTCGCCGCCAAGGGGGAACGGGAGCTGTGGTCGGGGGTCGTCGAACAGCTCACGCTCGCCGACTTCCTCGCCTGCGGGTCCTACGACCGCCACCTGCGCCGGATGCGCCGCGTCTACCGGCGCCGCCGTGACCAGCTGGCCGCCACGCTGGCCCGGCGGGCCCCGCACATCCGGGTGAGCGGGGTGGCGGCGGGGCTGCACGCCGTCCTCGAACTCCCGCCCGGCACCGAGCGGACCGCTCTGCGCGCCGCCCGCCGCCAGGGCCTCGCCCTCGACGGCCTGGCGAACTACCGCCACCCCGACAGCACGATGCCCGTCCACGACGGCCTGGTCATCGGCTTCGGCACCCCGCCGGAGCACGCCTTCGCCAACGCGCTGGAAGCACTGTGCCTCGCACTGCCGGACGCTCCGGCCGGCTCACCCGACGCCGGCCCGTACGCATGACACGACGGGAGACCGGACCCACGCGGCGGGACACCACTCGCCTCCGGCACCGCCGGGCAGCCCTCAGCCCCGATCCCCGGCCGGCCAGGAACGGCGCCGGCCCGTCCGTCCCGCGTGGGCGGCGCCTCACCGTCGCGCGCTCGGCCCTGACGCCACGGGAGAACGGCGCGCTGCCTCCTCAGAGGTCCCGGCCGTCGCGTTCACGAGGGTGTGACGGAACGTGCCGTCGTCCTCCGCCGTACGGTGCGCGTCGGCGGTTTCCCGGGTCCACGCCTCGCGCGTCGCCAGGCCCGGTCCCGCCTGCGGCGGCTGGAGAAGGACCGGGCCGTGACCGCCCTCGATCACCGTGATCGTCCCGCCGGGCCGCGGCACGCGCCGCGGCCCGGTGAGCGCGGCGGCAGGGGCGTCGGGGGTGTTCCGGCGGAAAGCGGACGAGGACGTGACGTGCCGCCGCCGCCGTACGAGAGGTCGCGTACGTCCGCCCGCCGAGCGCGTGCCAGGTCGAACGACACGGCCGCGATGTCGGGCGCGGTGAGCCGGGCAGCCGGCCGCGGGTGACGGGGCCGCCGAGCGGCCGAGGACGCAGGCGGGTCCCGTGCGGGTGGTCATGGGGACCGGCCTGGGGCCAGAATGCACCGGTGGACAGGGCCCATGACGACGCCGACGACCGGTCCGGAGCGGTCACGCCCCGGGGCGGCGGCTCCGATTTCCTCCAGCTCTCCCCCGCCGACGCGCCGCCCGGCGGGATCACCGAGTGGCTGGCCCGGCGGCTGCGGGGCGCGATCGCGGACGGACGGCTCCCGGTCGGCAGCCGCCTCCCGGCCACGCGCGTGCTGGCCGCCGAACTGCGCGTGTCGCGCGGCGTGGTGACGGAGGCGTACCAGCGGCTGTCGGAGGACGGGCACGTCGCCGGGCGCGGACGGAACGGCACCGTCGTCGTCGCCGCGCCCGTCAGCCCGCCCGACGGCGGGGACGCGCGGCAACGCCCGGACGGCGGGCCGCTGTTCACCGCGGCCCCGGGCCCCGCCGCGTTCGACGCCCTGCGGACGGCCCCCGCCCGCGTGGACCTCTCCCCCGGCGCGCCCGACCTCGCCGCCTTCCCCCGCGCCGCCTGGCTGCGCGCCGAACGTGCCGTCCTCGCCGACATGCCCGCCGCGTCCCTGAAGTACGGCGATCCGCGCGGCCTGCCGGAACTGCGCGGCGCCGTGGCCCGCTGGCTCGCCCGCAACCGTGGCATCGCCTGCGACCCGGCGGACATCCTGATCACCTCCGGCGTCGCCCAGGGCATCGGCCTGATCGCCGACGTGCTGCGCCGGGAGGACGTCACCGCCATGGCGTTCGAGGAGCCAGGCTCGCTGGGCGTACGGCAGCATCTCGTCGCGGGCGGCTTCACGACGCCGCCGGTGCGCGTGGACGCGCAGGGCGTGCGCGTGGACGACCTGCTGGCCTGCGGGGCGCGGGCCGTACTCCTCACGCCCGCCCACCAGTTCCCGACCGGCGTGGTGCTCGGCGGGGAACGGCGGCGCGCGCTGATGCGCTGGGCGGCGGACGGCGGGCTGATCGTGGAGGACGACTACGACGCGGAGCACCGCTACGGACGCCCGCCCGCGCCCGCCCTGCGCGCCATGCTGGGCGACCGGGTCTGCTACGCGGGGAGCGTGTCCAAGCTGCTGGCGCCCGCGCTGCGCATCGGCTGGCTCGTCGCGCCCGCCCGCCACCGCGAGGCGCTGGTGACGGCGAAACGGTTCGCCGACCTGGGGAACGCGGCGCTGCCCCAGCTCGTCCTGGCGCGGATCATGGAGTCGGGCGCGCTGGAGCGGCACCTGCGGGTGCTGCGCACGCGGCACCGGCGCCGCCGTGACGTGATGATCGAGGCGGTACGGGCCCATCTGCCGGGGGCGGTGGTGCACGGGGCGGCGGCCGGACTGCACCTGATGGTGACGTTCGGCGGGGACGCGGCGTGGGACGACCGGACGCTGGCCGAGGCGGCGCTCGAACTCGGCGTCAAGGCCCACCCGTTGTCCTGGCACCGCCAACTGCCGGGCCCGCCGGGCCTGGTGATGGGGTACGCGAGCAGCGGCACGGCGGACATCACGGAGGGGGTCGCGCTTCTGGGGAAGGCACTGGCACGGGTGGCTTGACCTTCGAGCCGGGTCGAAGGTCCACGGTCTCCCGCACGGCGACGATGCGGATCTGCCGGCTCGCGGCACGGACCGGCGTTCCCGCGACCACGCCGCGGCACTACGAGACGGCCGGGCTGTCGGTGTGGGGAGCGCGGGTGTGCGCCGAGGTGCGGGCGAAGTGACGCCCTGCGCGCCGGACGAGACACGGCGGTAGACAGCGGTAGACGGTGAACCGACCCGCAGCCGGACAGTGGGCGTCAGACCGCCGTCCACGGCCTGAGCTTCTCCGGGTTCAGCACCGCCCAGATGTGCCGCACGCGGTCGTCCCCGATGTCGAAGGCCAGCACCGCGACGGTGGCGCCGTCCTTCCGCGCCACCAGCCCCGGCTGCCCGTTGACCACCCGCTCCAGCATCGTCACGCCCGACACCGCACCCGCCCGTTCGGCGAAGAAACGCGCCACCCGCTCGGCGCCCTCGACCGGGCGCGCCGCCGCCGTGACGAGCCCGCCGCCGTCGCCCGTCGCGGTGGCGTCGGGGGCGAGCAGGCCCACGAGGGCGCCGATGTCCCGCGCCTCCCACGCCCGTTTGAACGCCCGGACGACCTCCGCGTGCCGGGCCGCCGGTGTCACGGGCCGCTCCCGCGCCGGGCGGACGCGGCGGCGCGCCGACGACGCCAGCTGGCGGCAGGCCGCCGGGGTACGGCCGACGACGCGCGCCACGTCCGCGAAGGGGTAGCCGAAGACGTCGTGCAGGACGAACGCGACGCGCTCGGCCGGGGTCATCGCGTCCAGCACCACGAGGAACGCCATGCTGACCGACTCGTCGAGCGTGACCCGTTCCGCCGGGTCGGCGGGGTCGGCCGGGCCGCCGCCCCACCGCCCGCTGATCCACGCCGTCCCGCCCGGCAGCGGCTCGGGCAGCCACTCGCCGACGTACCGCTCGCGCCTGGCCCGCGCCGAGCCGAGCAGGTCGAGGCAGATGCGGCTCGCCACGGTCGTCAGCCACGCGCCGGGGGACGCTATGCCGTCGCGCCGGGGCCGGGGCATGGCGTACCAGCGGGCGTACGTCTCCTGGACGACGTCCTCGGCGTCGGCCAGGGAACCGGTCAGCCGGTAGGCGAGGCTGGTCAGCTGGCGGCGCTCGGCCGTGAGCACGTCCAGGGCGGGGTCCTGGCGGTCGGTCATGGTGTGGCGGGCTCCCTCGGTCGTTCCTCTCCTCCACCGGGTACGACGACGCGGCGCGCCGGAGTGTGAGGCCGGAGGGGCGCCTGACGTTTCCCGGTGCCGCGTCGTCGTACCCGGTGGACCTGACACCGAGGAAAGTGGGCAGACCGTGGAATCCGTGAACGCAGCGATCATCTACTACAGTGCCACGGGCACCGTGCACGCCCTGGCGCGAGCCGTCGCCGAGGGCGCGGAGGAGGCGGGGGCGTACGTGCGGCTCCGGCGGGTCGCGGAGACCGCGCCGCCCGAGGCCGTGGACGCCAGGCCTGAGTGGGCGCGGCATGTGCGGGACACGGCCGGTGCCGTCGGGGAGGCGTCCCTGGACGACCTGGACTGGGCGGACGCCGTGTTGTTCGGCACGCCGACGCGTTTCGGCAGCCCGGCCGGCCAGTTGCGGGCGTTCCTCGACACGGCGGGGCCGCTGTGGTTCCAGGGGAAGCTCGCCGACAAGGTGTACTCGGCGTTCACCGCGTCCAACACCGCGCACGGCGGGCAGGAGTCCACGCTGCTGGCGCTGGGCAACACGTTCCACCACTGGGGCGGCATCATCGTGCCGCCCGGCTACACGGACCCGGTCCAGTTCGAGTCGGGCAACCCGTACGGCACGTCGCACGTCGCCGGTGACGGGCCGCCCGGTGACGTGGCCCTGCGGGCGGCGCGCCACCAGGCGCGGCGCGCCGTGACGACGGCGGCCCACCTCAAGGCGGGGCGCGCCGCCACCGCCTGACCGGGGGCGAGGGCCGGGGCAGCGTCAGGACAGAGGGGTGGGCTGCGGCGCGGGCGCGGGCAGGCGTGCCGCGAACGCGTCCACCACCTCCTCAAGCGGCCCGGCGGCGGACGGCGCGAGCGTCACCGCGCCGTCCGCCTCGGCCACCGTGATGTCCCGGTCGAGCACGAACCAGCCCGGGGTGATGTGCGTCGCGCCCATCGCGGACAGCACGGGACGCAGCGCGTAGTCGATCGCGAGGACATGCGCCGTCGTGCCGCCGGTCGCCAGGGGCAGGACGGTCTTGCCGGCCAGCGCGTACTGCGGGAGCAGGTCGAACAGCGACTTGAGCAGTCCCGAGTAGGCGGCCTTGTAGATCGGCGTGCCCACCACCACGCCGTCAGCGCGCGCGACCAGTTCCGCTGCCCGGGTGATCGCCGGGTGCGCGGGGTCGGCGCCGGTCAGCGCCTCGGGCGGCAGGGTCCGGACGTCCAGCAGCACCACGTCGTGGCCCTGGAGCGCGAGCCGGGCGTGGAGGTGCAGCAGCAGCCGGGCAGTGCGGGAGACGGGGGACGGGCTTCCCTGGATGGACAGGATGACGGCCATGGGTCACTCCCTCGGGGCGGCGGACGGGGCGTGGGACGTACGGGCAGGGGAGAACGGGCGCGGGCCGCGCCGCGTACGGGACGGCCCGCAGCGCGGCCGCCTCAGAGCCCCGCGCCCACCGGCACGGGTGCGGCACCCCGCGCCGGGTGCCGCCAGCGCCCGCGCGCCTCAAGCAGCGGCAGCACGTTCTCGCCGAACCAGTAAGCGGCCTCCAGGTGCGGATAGCCGGACAGCACGAACTCCTCGATGCCCAGCGCGCTGTACTCCTCCACCAGGTCGGCGACCTCCGCGTGGCTGCCCACCAGCGCCGTGCCCGCGCCGCCGCGCACCAGGCCGATGCCCGCCCACAGCCCGGGGTGGATCTCCAGCGCGTCGCGGGAACCGCCGTGCAGCGCCAGCATCCGCCGCTGCCCCTCCGACTCGCTGCGCCGCAGACCCTCCTGGGCACGGCGCACGGTGCTCTCGTCGATGCCGGACAGCAGCCGCCGCGCCTCGGCCCACGCCTCGTCGGACGTGTCGCGGTTGATCACGTGCAGGCGGATACCGAAGCGGACCGTACGGCCCTCGGCCCGCGCCAGCGCCCGTACGCGCGCGATCTTCTCGGCGACCTGCGCGGGCGGCTCGCCCCAGGTGAGATAGACGTCCACCTGGCGGGCGGCGACGCCGAGCGCGGCGGGCGACGAGCCGCCGAAGTACACCTCGGGCACCGGCTCCGGCAGCCGCGCCAGGCGCGCGCCCGCCACGCGGAGGTGCTCCCCGGCGAGATCGACCGTGCCGCCGCGCCACAACTCCCGGACGACTTGGAGGAATTCACCGGTCCGCGCGTACCTGGCGTCCTTGTCGAGGAAGTCGCCGTACGCGCGCTGCTCGGCGCTCTCGCCGCCCGTGACGACGTTCAGCAGCAGCCGCCCGCCGGTCTGCCGCTGGTAGGTGGTGGCCATCTGCGCGGCCAGGGTCGGCGAGACGAAGCCGGGGCGGAACGCGACGAGGAACTTGAGGCGTTCGGTGTGCTGGCTGATCATCGCGGTGGTCAGCCAGGCGTCCTCGCACCACGCGCCGGTGGGGGTGAGGGCCGCCTCGAAACCCAGTTGCTCGGCGGCGCGGGCTATCTGCGTGAGGTACGCGACGGACGGGGGCCGGTCGGCACCCGCCGCGTTGACCGGCGTGCCGTGGCCCCCGCCGACGACATGGCGGCTGTCGCCGCTGGTGGGCAGGAACCAGTGGAAGGTGAGCGTCACGGGTCAGTCCTTACGGGTCGGACGGGCGCGGCGAGGGGTGGGACGGCACGGGCGGGCGGCGCCCTGGCGGCACGCGGGCGCGGGGGGACGCCGGGCACCGGCGGTATGCGGGCGGGGGCGACCGGGGCGAGGCAGAGGGGAAGAACGGGGAGGAACGGCCGGGGCGGGCCGGAGGACGGGGATCAGCCGCGTGGCGCGGCGGCCCGTGTCAGTGGCTGGGGCGACAGATCGCGGCGGCGACGAGGACGAAGTCCACGCAGCGGCGGCGGGTGAGCATCCGTGCACCTGGCATGCGTCGATGCAAGCACGGCCCGCCGGGGGCGTCAATGGCATGCCCACGCACCGGGCCCCCGGCACATGCGCGCCACATCCGTCACACCGCGCCGCCACAAGCGTCGGGGCACGCGGACTTCCCGAAGATTTTTCACATGCTCACGACAGGTCGCTGACCAGCCGCGCCCCGCTTTTCAGGGGGTGGGCAGGGCGCCGGGCCGCGAGAACGGCGTGTTTCGCCGAGGTGACGCCGGGTAAAGCCAGGGCAAACATGGGAGCGCTCCCACCCCCCCGGCAACCCCCAATCACCCCGGAAGGCGGAGACCGCACACATGCGTCATCTCACCAAGTCCACGCGCCGCTCACTGCGCACTCTGCTGATGGCGTTCGCCGCGATGCTCTTCATGGTCCCGATGTCGGGCACCGCGAACGCCCACGGCTCCGTCGTCGACCCCGCGTCCCGCAACTACGGCTGCTGGCTGCGCTGGGGCAGCGACCACCTCAACCCGGCCATGCAGCAGCAGGACCCCATGTGCTGGCAGGCATGGCAGGCCGACCCGAACGCCATGTGGAACTGGAACGGCCTCTACCGCAACAACGTCGGCGGCCAGCACCAGGCCCAGATCCCCAACGGCCAGCTGTGCAGCGGCGGCCACACCGAGGGAGGCCGCTACAACGCCCTCGACACGCCGGGCGCGTGGCGGACCACCGCCGTCAACGACAACTTCACGGTCCGCATCGAGGACCAGGCCAGGCACGGCGCCGACTACCTGCGGATCTACGTCAGCAAGCAGGGCTACAACCCTGTCACCGAGCCGCTGGAGTGGAACGACCTGGACCTGATCACCACCACCGGCAGCTACCCGACGACCGGCGTCTACAGCGCACAGGTGAACACCTCCGGCTACTCCGGCCGGCACGTGGTGTACACGATCTGGAAGGCCTCGCACATGGACCAGGTCTACTACCTGTGCAGTGACGTGGACTTCGGCTGACCGTAGCCCCCATCCGCTCCACCCCCGCCCCGCCGGTCACCACCATGCCCGGCGGGGCACCTCGTTGTCCTGCTCACGTCACACGAGTGGCCGGGCGGATGTGGATGCACGCTCGGATATACACGACCCATGACTACGGGAGGTGAAGCGTGTCCGTGACGCAGACTGCCGTCCAGCGCCGTATGGCCCGAAGCGGGGAACACCGCAGTGCCTCGGCTGTGGACCTGATGGTCGCCGCGGCCGCGGCGCACCACGGCCTCGTCGTCCTGCACGACGACGCGGACTACCGCGTGGTCGCGCGCCACGCGCCGGACCTCCAGGAACACAGCGTCTTCGAGACAGCCTGACGGGGACACGCGGCGCCGCGCACGTTCAGCGCGCGCCGTCCGGCAGGGGGACCGCCTGGCCCGAGACGCGGACGCGGGGGGTGTCCGGGCCGGTCTCGACGGTGAGTTCGGAGGGGCGGCCCATGTCCTCGCCCTGGCGGATGGTGAGGCGGACCGGCCCGGTCACGAGCCCGAGCGTCCGCAGATAGCCGCCGAAGGCCGCCGCCGCCGCGCCGGTCGCCGGGTCCTCCACGACGCCGCCCACCGGGAACGGGTCCCTGGCGTGGAAGACGCGGTCGCTCTCCCGCCACACGAGGTGCACGGTCGTCCAGCCGTGGCGGCGCATCACGGCGGCCAGCCCGTCGAAGTCGTAGGCCAGGTCGGCGAGCCGGGCGCGGGTCGCCGCGGCGAGGACGAGGTGGTGGACGCCGCCGGACGCGACGTGCGGCGGCAGCGCGGGGTCGAGGTCGGCGGCGGACCAGCCGAGGGCGGCGAGGGCGGCGTCCCGTTCGGCGGCGGTCGCCGGGCGGGAGGACGCCGGGGCGCTGGTGAGCGTCGCCCGCACCGGGCCGTCCGGGGCGCCGGGGTCGCGGGCGGTGCGGACGGGGATCTCCCCGGCCGGGGTGTCGAGGAGGAGGTCGCCGGTGCCGAGGCGTTCGGCCAGGGCGACGGCGGTCGCGACCGTCGCGTGCCCGCAGAACGCGACCTCGGCGAGCGGGCTGAAGTAGCGCAGCGTGAAGCGGCGGCGTGCCTCGTCCCGCGCGGTGACGAAGGCGGTCTCGGAGTAGCCCACCTCGGCGGCGACGGCGAGCATCGCGGCGTCGTCGAGTGCGGCGGCGTCGAGGACGACACCGGCGGGGTTGCCGCCCGCCGGATCGGTGGTGAAGGCGGTGTACCGCAGGACGTCCGTCCGCGGGGCGTGTTCGGGGCTCATGGCGTCCACGCTGCCACCGCCGCGCGATGATGGGAAACGATGGTTCCCGATCCGATCGATTGGATTTCCGCATGGACACACGGCTGCTGCGGACCTTCTCCGTGCTGGCGCGGACCGGGAACTTCACCGCCGCGGCGGGCGAGCTGCACCTGTCCCAGTCCACGGTGACGGTCCACATCAGGACCCTGGAGAAGGAGCTGGGCGCCCGGCTGTTCGACCGGCTGCCGCGCGGGGCGCGCCTGACGTCCGCCGGGCGGCGGCTGCTGGCGGGCGCGGAGGACGTGCTGGACGCCGAGACGCGGCTGCGCGCGGCGGCGGCCGGGGGCGGACCTGCGGCCGGTCGCGTCGTGGTCGGCGCCGGGGAGACGCTCTGCTCGACGCGGCTGCCGGGCGTGGTCGCGGCGCTGCGCGGCGGCCATCCCGGGATCGACGTGCACCTGTACGCGGCGGGGACGGAGGCGGGCGTCGAGGGGTTGCGCGCGGGGCGGCTGGACGTGGCGCTGCTGCTGGAGGAGCAGCTGGGGGCCGCCGACCTGACGGCGGAGACGGTGGGCGCGGAGCCGCTGGTGCTCGTGGCCGCGGCGGGGCATCCGCTGACGGTGCCGGGGCGGCGCGCGACGTGGAAGGAGCTGGCCGCCGAACCGTTCTTCCTGCACGAGCAGGGCTGTTCGTACAGCGACCGGCTGGCCCGGCGGCTGCTCGCGCTGCCGGGCGAGCCGCCGCGGCTGACGCGTTTCGGCAGCATCGAGGCGGCGCGGTCGTGCGTGGCGGCCGGGCTCGGGCTGACGCTGCTGCCGCGCGCGTGCGTGGCGGGCGGGCTGCGGGACGGGAGCCTGGCCGTGGTGGACGGCCCGGCCGTGCCCGATGTGCCCGTTCAGTTGGTGCGGCACCGCAGCCGGTGGGCGTCACCCGCGGTGCTTGCGGTGGTGGACGAGGTGCGCCGCGGGTTCGCGGCGGCCTGATCAGGCGGTGGCGGCGAGGCGGTCGAGCCGGGTGTACTGGGCGGCGGTGAGGTGGACGCCGGCGGCGGCCACGTTCTCCTCCAGGTGCGCGACGCGGCTGGTGCCCGGGATGGGGAGGACGACCGGCGAGCGGGCGAGCAGCCAGGCGAGCATGACCTGCGTCGGCGTGGCGCCCGCCCCGCCCCACGCGACGGGCCGCCACGGGAGGAACGCGATGCCGGCCGCCTCGCAGGCGTCGAGCACCGGCTCGTGCTCGCGGTCCAGGAGGTTGTAGCGGTTCTGGACGCTGGCGATGGCGGTGACCTCGCGGGCCGCCGCCAGTTCGGCGGCGGTCACCTCGGACAGCCCGATCCGGCCGATCCTGCCCTCGGCGCGCAGGTCGGCGAGGGTGCCGATCTGGTCGGCGAGGGGGACGGCGGGGTCGATGCGGTGGAGCTGGAGGAGTTCGATCCGCTCGACGGGGAGGCGGCGCAGGGCGTGGTCCACCTGTTCGCGCAGGGCGGCGGGCCGGGAGTCGTAGCCCCATTCGCCGGTCTCGGGCGAGCGGACGACACCGGCCTTGGTGGTGACGAGGAGGTCGTCCGGGTACGGGTGCAGGGCTTCGGCGAGGAGTTCCTCGTTGGCGCCGCCGCCGTAGAGGTGGGCGGTGTCGATGAGGGTGACGCCCAGTTCGACGGCGCGGCGGGCGACCGCGAGGGACGCGGCGCGTTAGGCGCCGGGTGCGGCCGACAGGTGCATGGCTCCGAAGCCGAGCCGCCGTACGGCGAGGTCGCCGCCTATCAGGAACGTGCCGGTGTCCGAGGTCAAGCCGCGACTCCCCTACGCTCGGCCCGCCACGGTAGCAGAGCGGTGGCCGTCAGGCCGGGCGGCCGGTGGCGACTCCGTCGAGGACCGTCGTGATCGTCCTGGTGATCGCCGCCTGGTGCTCCGTCAGGAAGAAATGGCCGCCGGGGTAGCGGCGCAGGGTGAACGGGCCGGTGGTCAGCTCGCGCCAGGCGTCCGCCTCGGGCGCGCTGACGCGGGGGTCGTCGGTGCCGGTGAGGATGTGCAGGGGGCAGCTGAGCGGGGGGCCGGGGACGTAGCGGTACGTCTCGATGGCGCGGTAGTCGGCGCGTATGGCGGGGAGGACGATGCGCAGCAGTTCGTCGCTGCCGAGGACGCGGGGGTCGGTCCCGGCGAGGGTGCGGAGTTCGGCGAGGAAGGCGGCGTCGTCGCGCAGGTGGACGGTCTCCGTGCGGTGGGTGCCGGGGGCGCGGCGTCCGGAGGCGAAGAGGGCGGCGGGGGTGATGCCATCCTCGCGTTCGAGGCGGCGGGCGATCTCGAACGCGAGGACGGCGCCCATGCTGTGCCCGAGGAACGCGAGGGGCCGGTCGGCGAGCGCGAGGACGGCCGGGTAGAGGGCGTCGGCGAGGGCCGGGACGGTGGGCAGCGGTGGTTCCCGGAGGCGGTCCTGGCGGCCGGGGTACTGGACGGCGAGGACGTCGGCGGTGGCGGCGAGGTCGTGGGAGAAGGGGTGCCAGAAGCTGGCGGCGCCGCCCGCGTGCGGGAGGCAGAGGAGGCGGACGGGGTTGTCGCGGCTCGCCGGGTGGAAGCGGCGCAGCCAGGGGGAGTCGTCGGCGGCGGGGTGGGTCATGGGGCGGTTTCCTCCGGGTGGGCGGCGGGCCCGTGCGGTGGGCGAGGACTGCGAGTTCGCGTGCTGGCGGTGGACGGCCTTGCGGCGGGCGGCGGTTGGGGGGTGGCGGTCGTGTGCCGGGGACACGTCGATTCTGCGGTGCTGGTGCGCCGCCTGCGGGGCGCTTCACCCGAACGGGCGAATCACGGTGGGCCTTGGGAGCGTGCGGCCAGGGGGCGTTGTCAGTGGGGTGCCGTAAGGTCCGCCGCATGATCACACGTCACACGGGGCGGGCGGCCGGGCCGTACGACGCGGCCTTTCCGCCGCGCCGGCAGATAGTCCTCCGGGCACCGGAGCGGCCGGTCACCGCACCGGTCGCCAAGACCGGCGGCGAGCCCGTCCGGCTTTCGGAACCCGCCTGGCCCCTGGACCCGCGCACAGGGGCGCCCCTGGTGTTCAGCGGCCAGTTCCCCGTCCCCGGTGACGCGTTGGGGCCGGCTTGCCTCTTCCTCCACGAGGAGGACAGCATCAGCGGCGGGCTCGTCCCCGGGGCCGGCGACGGTGTACTGCCGGTCCGGCCAGGCGGCCGAATACCCCGTTCGCGGTCATCGGTCCGCCCGGCGCGCACGGCCGGACCCTCCGGCGGGCGGCGGGTGGCGGTCCCGCGTGAGCGCGCACGAGGCGGTCAGCTCCCGCGTCGGTGACCGCGTGCGCGGCCCCTTCCCCGTGCCGCCCGAGCAGTTCGCGAGCCTTGTGGTCCGGCTCGGCGTGCGCTGCGCCGGGGTGGCCGCGACCGCGGCGTCCATGAGGCCGGCGCCGCTCACGCCCGTCGGCACGGCGGCGTCCCGTAGCTGTCGGGACCGTCGCCCCCGACGGCTCACAGTGTCCCGGGTGTCCGGAGAGCCGAGGACTTCAAGACCTGTGCGGGCCTGCGGTATGTCGGCGGCCCGGCTGCCTGGGGCCGGTACCGCCGGAGGCCGAGCGTGCGCCGGAGCAGCAGGACGCCCCCGGCCACGGCCCCCTCCTCGGAGATCCGGCCATCGCGGAGCCGCACGACCATGCCGGTGGCGCCCCCGCTGTCCCGGCCACCGCGCACCGGTCGGGCCGCCCTGGCAGTTCCTCTTCACCATCGGTGACGCCGCGGAGGCCGACGACGACCCGTACGGCTACGGCTTCCTCAGCCCCGACCACCTGGAAGGGCGGTTCGCCTGGACCTGTGACCTACCCGCACCGGCCACCCCGCCGGGCCCGAGGCTGTGACCAGCGGAAGGCGGCGAAGGTCACGTACGGGCACGCCTGTCCACAGCAAGCGCTTTCGTAATACGGTCGGACCATGACGACGACCGGGACGCCCGCGCACAACTGGGCAGGGAACATCACCTTCGGCGCAGAACGGGTGCACCGCCCCGCGTCGCTGGACGAACTGCGGCGCGCCGTCGCCGGGGCGCGGCGCGTGCGCGCCCTGGGGACCGGCCACTCGTTCAACCGCATCGCGGACACCGACGGCGATCAGGTCCTCGTGGACGGGCTGCCGCGCCGCGTCGAGGTGGACGCGGACGCCGGGACCGTCACGGTCGGCGCCGGGCTGCGCTACGCCGAGGTGGCGGCCGAGCTGCACGCCGCCGGTTTCGCGCTGGCGAACCTGGCCTCGCTCCCCCACATCTCCGTCGCGGGCTCCGTCGCCACCGGCACCCACGGTTCGGGCGACGGGCAGCAGGGCCTCGCGTCCGCCGTCGCCGCGCTCGAACTCGTCGGCCCCGAGGGCGACCTCGTGCGCCTCGGCCGCGACACCGACCCGGCGCGCTTCCCCGGCGCCGTCGTCGGCCTCGGCGCCCTCGGCGTCGTCACCGCCCTGACCCTCGACATCGAGCCCGCCTTCGAGGTGGCCCAGTGGGTCCACACGGACGTGCCCCTGGACGCGGTCTCCTCCGCCTTCGACGCGGTGACGGGCGCGGCGTACAGCGTCAGCACGTTCACCGACTGGCACAGCGGCCTCGGCACCGTCTGGCTCAAGCGCCGCGTGGACCGCGACGGCGCCGCCGACACCGGCGACGACTGGCTCGGCGGCACACCGGCCAGGGGCCAGTGGCACCCGATCCCCGGCATGCCCGCCGACTTCTGCACGCGGCAGGAGGGCGTGCCGGGCCCGTGGCACGAGCGGCTGCCGCACTTCAGGCCGGAGTTCACGCCGAGCAAGGGCGCGGAGTTGCAGTCCGAGCTGTTCGTGCCGCGCGCGGCGGCGCCCGCCGCGTTCGCCGCGCTGCGCGGCGTCGGCGACGTCCTGGCGCCCGTCCTCCAGGTCTCCGAGGTCCGCACGGTCGCGGCCGACGAGCTGTGGCTCAGCCCGGCGCAGGGCCGCGACTCGGTCGGCTTCCACTTCACCTGGGTCCGGGACCCGGCCGCCGTGACGCCCGTCCTGGCCGCCGTCGAGGACCTGCTGCTGCCGCTCGGCGCCCGGCCGCACTGGGGCAAGCTGACGACCGCCGCGCCCGGCGAGATCGCCGCGCGCTTCGCGCGCATGGACGACTTCCGCGCCCTGGCGCGCGAACTGGACCCGGCGGGCTGCTTCCGCAACGCGCACCTGGACGCGCTCCTCGGCTGACATCCGTAAGAGCGTCCCTGACGTCCGACGCGCGTCCCGCCGCGCGCCGGACGTCCCGGGCTCAGACGCGCGTGCAGGCGCCGCCGCCGAGGGTGAACGCGGCGGGTGCCCCGTTCACCGCGCCCCGGCTCGCGGTGAAGCCGACGGTCACCGATCCACCGGCGGGGATCGTCGCCGTGTAGGAGGCCGGGGTGACGGAGACCGCGCCGCCGCTCTGGGCGACGGTGCCGCCCCACGCGTTGGTGACGACCTGGCCGTCGGGGAAGGTGAAGCCGAGCGTCCAGCCGGTGAGTGCGGCCGTGCCGGTGTTGTGGATCACGATCTCGCCCTGGAAGCCGGCGCCCCAGTCGCCGGTCACGCGGTAGCCGACGCCGCACGAGGCGCCAGGGGTGCCGCCGCCCGGCGCGGTGGTCAGCGTGACGGCCGCCGAGCGCGCGGAGCGGTTGCCCGCCGCGTCACGGGCGTAGACGGCGAAGGTGTACGAGGTGGCCGGGCTGAGGCCGCTCACGGTGGCGCTGGTCGCGGTGGTCGAGACGGCGGCGGTCTCGGTGCCGCCCGCGACGCGCACCACGTCGTACCTGGTCACGCCGGTGTTGTCGGTCGCGGCGGGCCAGCTGAGGGCGGCGGACGTGGCCGTGACGGCCGAGGCCACCGGCGTGCCGGGGGCGGTCGGCGCCTGGGTGTCGCCGCCGGGGGCGCCGCCGCCGTAGACCGACGCCTCCTCCGACGTGGCGGCGATGCCGTTCGCGCCGTTGAAGAGCCGCCGGCCCCAGGACGTCAGCCGGTCGGGGTCGAAGGCGGTGACGAGGTCCAGGTACTCGACGCCGCCGCCGTTGCCCGACCACGACCAGCCGAGGTAGCCGAGGCCGAGGCTCTGGGTGGTGGCCATGATGGCGTCCTCGTCGGGGTTGCCGTCCGAGTGGTCGAAGCCGAACTCGCCGACCAGCACGGGCAGTCCCGCGTTCACGTACGCGCCGAGGTAGTCCCGTACCTTGGCCGCCGTGTCGTAGACGCCGTACATGTGGACGGAGAAGATCGTGTTGCGGTCGGGGTCGGACGCGAAGACCGACTGGGCGTTGTCGCGCATGACGCCCGCCCAGTCCTGGCCCCAGGAGGGGGCGTCGACCATGATCGTGTGGTCGAACCCGGCGTCGCGGAGCCTGCCGATCGCGCTCCGCGTGGCGGCGGTCCAGCCCTGGGGGTCGTTGTTGCCCCACGGCTCGTTGCCGATGTTGAGGATGACGTACCGCTCCTGGCCGGCGAGGGCGTCGCGGATGCCGATCCAGTAGTCGGCGGCGCGGTCGAGGGTGGTCGCGGCGCCCTCCTCGCCGTAGCCGGTGGTGTCGTGGACCTCCAGGACGCAGATCAGGCGGTTGGCCTTGCAGCGGGAGACGACGTCGGCGACATCGGCGGCGTCGTTGCGCGTCCAGCGGTCGCCGCTGCTGAGGACGACGCGGACGGTGTTGGCGCCCTTGGCCTTGATGTCGGCGAACGAGCCGGTCTCGCCCGGGTACCAGGTGTGGGCGTGGTTGACGCCGCGCATCACGAAGTCGTTGCCGTCCGCTTCGAGGAGGCGGCCGTTCTGGATGTGGAAGCCCACGGCGGCGGGGGCCGGGTCCGCCTGCGCCGCCGGGGCGGCGCCGAGGGTGAGGGCGAGGAGTCCGAACAGGGCGGCGACGCCGGCGCGGCGCGCGCGGCGGAGGGGAGGACGCAGGGGCATGGCGGCTCCGTACGGGGTCGGATCGATGGGAGAATTGGGAGCGCTCCCATGCATCAACGCACCATGCCGCCACCCCGTCAAGGGGGCGCGTCGGCGGCCGAATGGCCGGGCCGGGGGGACGCGGCTAGCCTGACCACATGGACGACAAGGACATTTTTGCCCGAGTCGGTGAGCTGGTCGCCGAGGAGCGCGCGCTGCGCGAGCGGTCCGTCGGCCAGGGCCTGGCGGAGGACGACCGGGCCCGCCTGGCGGCCGTCGAGGTGGGGCTCGACCGCTGCTGGGACCTGCTGCGGCAGCGCAGGGCGCGCGGTGAGTTCGGCGAGAACCCGGACCGCGCCGTCATGCGGTCGGCGCGCGAGGTCGAGGAGTACGAGAGCTGAGCCCCCCGCCGCGGCCGCCGGGTCAGTGCGCGGCGGCGTCCCGTACGCGGCGGTAGTGGCGCGCGGCCCGCGCGCGGTTGCCGCAGGAGGGCCTGCACCACTCCTGCCGCCCGTGTTCCTTGACGAAGTAGCGCACGCAGCGCGGGGCCGTGCAGGCGCGCAGCTTCTCGCGCTCCGGCCCGGCCAGGAAGGCGATGGCGGCGCGGGCGAGCGCGGCGACGAGCCGTACGCCGGGGTCGGGCTCGTCCGAGCCGACGACGGTGGCGGGCGGGGCGTCGTCCGGCCAGTCGAGACGCGGGGTGACGGGCTCGCGGGCGGCGGCGTCGTTGAGCCGGGCGAGCGCCTGCTCGCCGGGCAGGAGGCGGTGGGCGTCGGCGGGGCTGGGCGGCCCGGGGCGCACGGCGCGGGCGAAGAGCGTGCGGACGGCCTGGCGGAGGGCGACGACCTCGACGCGCAGGTTCTCGTCCGCGGTGATCGTGCCGGGCACGGTGCCGTCGAGCAGGTCGGCCTGGCCGCGTATCCAGTGCGTGAGGCCGGCGGGGGTGATGAGGTCGTCGGTGACGCCGCCCTGGCCGTCGTGCCGGACGGTGCTCGCCAGTTCGAGTGCCAGATGGCGTTCCACGGGGCCTCCCCTCCTGCGCCCGCCGGTGGTCGCGGGGCCGGTCCAGCGTACCGCCCCTAACGGCTGACCAGCGATTTTCCGTCGACCGGCGCCGGCGTCGGCCGGGGGCGGCGGGCGGGGGCGGCCGGTGTAGCCTGCTGGGCGTGGCAGCTCGGCGGATCACGACGCGTAACGCCCGTTTCCAGCAGTGGCAGGCGCAGCTGTCCAACCGCAGGACGCGGCAGCGGGAGCGGGAGTTCCTGATCCAGGGCGTGCGGCCCCTCTCACAGGCGGTGGAGCACGGCTGGCCGCTGCGCGCGCTGCTGTACGACGCGGACCGTCCGCCGACGGCGTGGGCGCGCGAGCTGCTGGCGTCGGTGGAGGCGGAGAAGATCGCCATGGCGCCCGGACTGCTCGCCGAGCTGGGCGGGAAGGACGAGGGCGTGCCCGAGCTGATCGGCGTCGCCGCGCTGCCGGACGACGACCTGCGCCGCATCCCGGTGGGTCCCGGCTTCCTGGGCGTCGTCTTCGACCGCCCGACGAGCCCGGGGAACATCGGCACGATCGTCAGGTCCGCCGACTCGTTCGGCGCCCACGGGCTGGTGGTCACGGGGCACGCGGCGGACGTCTACGACCCGAAGGCCGTGCGGGCGAGCACGGGTTCGCTGTTCGCGCTGCCCGTGGTGCGCAGCCCGGGGCAGCGCGAGGTGGACGAGTGGCTCGCCGCCGCCGGGGACGCGGGCCGGGCGGTCACCGTCGTCGGGACGGACGAGAACGGCACGGTGGACGCGGCCGACTTCGACCTGACCGGCCCGGTCCTGCTGGTCGTCGGCAACGAGACGACCGGCCTCAGCACGGCCTGGCGCGAGCGGTGCGACGCGATGGTCCGCATCCCGATGACGGGCTCGGCCAGCTCGCTGAACGCGGCGAACGCGGCGACCGTCATCCTGTACGAGGCGGCGCGCCAGCGGTCCCGCGCGCGCCGCTGACCGGATCGGTCCGCAGGACGACCGGGCCGGACCTTCTGGGCGCGTCCCCCGCCCGGCAGGGTGGGGGCATGAACAGAGCGCTGATCGTCATCGACGTCCAGGAGTCCTTCCTCCACATGCCCGACTGGGAGTTCGCCTCGCGGCCCGACATCGTGGCGCAGGTCGGCCGCCTCGTCGGGGCGGCGCGGGGGCGGGGGGACGAGGTGGTGTGGATCCTCGGGTCTCGGCCCGGCGCGGGCACCGTCTTCGACCCGGCGCTCGGGCACGTGCGGCTGATGGAGGGGCTGGTGCCGCTGGAGAGCGAGCCGGTGTTCACGAAGACCGCGCACAACGCGTTCACCACGACCGGCCTGCACCAGTACCTCACCGTCCGGGGCATCCGGCGGCTGACCGTGTGCGGCATCCGGACGGAGCAGTGCTGCGAGACCACGACGCGGATCGCGTCCGACCTCGGGTTCGACGTGGACTTCGCCATCGACGCGACCGTGACCACGCCGATCCCGCACCGTGACGCCTCGCTCCGCCTGCCGTTCTCCCGGCTGATGGACGACCCGCGCACGCTGCGGGTGGAGGAGATCATCGCGCGTACGGAGTACGTGCTGGCCGGGCGGTTCGCGACGATCAGGACCGTCGACCAGCTGACGCAGCTCTAGGATCGGCGTTCATGCCGCGCGTCGTCTTCCTGCTCATCCCCCGGGTGCACCTGCTGGACCTGGCGGGGCCCGCCCAGGTCTTCTCCACCGCGGACGACCTCGGCCACCCGTACAGCCTCCACTACGTCGCGGAGGAGCCGGACGTGGCGACCGTGCAGGGGCTGCCCGTGCGCGCCGAGGTGACGTGGCCGGAGCTGGCGCCGGAGGACCTGGTCATCGTGCCGGGCTCGCGCGGGCCGACGCGCCGGGTGGGGGCGCGGACGCTGGAGCGTCTGCGCGCGCACCACGCCGCGGGCGGCACGGTCGGGAGCGTCTGTGCGGGGGCCGACGCGCTGGGCAGGGCCGGGCTGCTCGACGGGCGCCGCTGCACCACACTGCACACCCTGCGGGACGAGCTGGCGCGCCTGTACCCGAGGGCGCGGGTCGTGCCCGACGCGCTGTACGTGGAGGACGACCGGATCGTCACCTCGGCGGGTCTCGCCAGCGGCATCGACGTGGCGCTGCACCTGGTCAGCGGCAGGCACGGTCCTTACACCGCCGGGCAGGTGGCGCGCGCCCTGGTCGTCCACGCGCGCCGCAGCGGGGCGTCCGCGCAGATCAGCACGATGATGCGGCACCGGTACCACGTCGACGGGACGGTGCACCGCGTGCAGGACCTGATCGACGCCCGCTTCACCGAACCGCTGCCGCTGCGTCTGCTGGCCGACGCGGCGGAGTGCAGCGAGCGGACCGTGACCCGGCTGTTCCGGCGGGCGACGGGGCTGACGCCGCTCGCGTACCAGACGGCGCTGCGGCTCGAACGGGCCGAGCACCTGATCGGGCAGGGCGCCACCGTGGAGGCCGCGGCGCGGGATGTCGGCTTCCAGGACGCGCGGGCACTGCGCCGCCTCCGCTCCCGCGCCGCGGGCGACGCCCGGGACTGACCGCACGAGCGGCCTTCCCCGGCACGGCACGGCTGGGCCGCCGGAGCGACGGGTGCCGCGGATCGTCATGGTGGCGCGGGCCGCCAGGGGCACCACCCGGGATGGATCGGTTCGGCCCGTCTCGTCGCCTGAAGGCCTGTTGCCGCCCGCTGTCCACCGCGCGGCCCGCTCGACCGCCGCGCCATCGCTTTTCCTCGTGCCGAAGATCCGGAGCGGTTCCTGCCGTCGCCCGAGGTGCGCGCATCCGCGCGGACACACGCCCCCGTGCCTCTCCCCCCTGTCGACGCCTCTCCCGCACGGCGCACCGCGCCCCCCGCCAGGGTCCGGGACTCGACGCGGACCTTGACCGCGTCGAGCCGCCGGCCGCACTCTTGCCCGGACCTGGCCGTCGCGTGCGGTGTGATCGAGCCGCGGGCTCCGGCTGCGCGGTGCCCGGTGGGCGGGTGAGAACGGCCGCCCCCTCCGAGGGGCCTGACCAGGAGGGCGGAGCGAGGATGCCGGTCCGGCTCGTCTACGAGACCCACGCGACCACCACAGACAACGAGGCGGGCATCGCCACCGGCTGGCGGCCGGGCGTCCTCTCGCCGACCGGCCGCCGACAGGCCCGGGAACTCGGGGACCGCCGCCGCGGCGACGGTGTCGCGGCTGTGTTCACGTCAGACCTGCATCGCGCCGTGGACACCGCGCGGATCGCCTTCGCGGGCACCTCGGTGCCGATCCACCAGGACCGGCGCCTCCGTGAATGCGACTACGGGCGCCTCAACGGCTACCCTCTCGCGACACTCGCCCCGCTGCGGCACCGGCACATCGACGAGCCGTTTCCCGGTGGCCAGAGCTACCGCGATGTCCTGGCCGCCATCGAGGACTTCCTCACCGGCCTGGCCGCCCGGTGGGACGGCAGCCGCGTCCTGCTGATCGCGCATTCGGCCAATCGATGGGCACTTGACTGCCTGCTCACCAGCGCCGACCTCGAAGAACTCGTCAGAGCCCCGGCCCGCTGGCAGCCCGGATGGGAGTACACCGTCCCGTCGGCCGGCCCGCGCCGGTCAGCGCGCTAACAACAGATGTACAAATCACCGGAGTTGTCGGATGTGAGGGGGGACGGGTAGCCGTAGGGGCAGTGCGTGCCGGTGTGGCGGTGCCAGAAGCGGCCCTGCGGGCGGGAGCAGGCGGGGCAGACCCAGGCGGGCGGGCGTTCCCCGGCGGTGGTGTCGAGCCAGAGCGGGCGGCGGCAGATGTCGCACGCGGGCCATGGACGCCGGGACCAGGAGGGCGGCGGTCGGGGGCGTCCCGGCGGTTGTCTCGCACGTCCGCATCCTGCGCGCCCGCCCGGTCCCCACGGGGGCGAACGCCTCCCGAATTCATCCGAACGGGTGAGGCGAACGGGCACGGAATCCCGCACTTTCCGTGACCGCCGGGCCGGAATTGTCAGTGCCCCTCCCTAGGCTCCGCCCCATGACCACGACGGGGACCACCACCGAGACCGCACCGGCGGCGGAACGGCTGCCGCGCGCCTGTCTGCTCCGGCTGGGCGGGCTCTGGGCGTCGATGCTGGGTGACGCGGTCCGCATCCTTCTCGCCGGGCTGGGCCGTCGCCGCTCACGGCAGCGGCGCGGCCGGGGACCGCTGGGACCTCGAACTCAACGACCTCCGTGGTGGCTTCGAGGCCATCCGTACGGTGCGCTACGCGGCGATCCCGTGGACCCGCAGGCGTTCATCGCCGCCCTGGGCCGGCCGGCGCCCCGCGCGCAGGGCACTACTGCGCCGCCTGCCCAACAGCCGGCACCGGTCCTCGCGCACACCGGTCGCACCGCTTGCCGAACTGCGTTCGTACGTACGCTGTTCGCGCAGGGACAATGGTCTGGACAGACCGGCGACTCGGACGGGGAGGGAAGGCATGGCGGCTTCGCGGGCGGTCCTGGGCCCGGACGGGCTCCGGGCGAAGGTGGTGGTCCAGCGGGTGCGGTGGGGGAGCGACGAGTACCGGGTGATTCGCCCCATGCGTGCGAGGAACGTCGCCCTGTACGCCGCCGACAAGGGCAACCGCTACAGGCTGCATGTGGACCGGGCGGACGGCCGGCAGTTGGGCACGCTGCTGCTGCTCGCGGCCCGTTCGCCCCGGTCGCTGGTGTACCTGGCGCTGCGGTCGAATCCCGACGTCCCGGACGTCGGTCTGGATGGCGAGCATCCGCTCGACCTGGTGCTTGTTCCCCGGGCCCGGCAGTTCCGGCCTGCCCACTGGAAGCGGCTGCGCACCCGGATCACGACGGCGAACGCCCCACGCGAACTGCGCACGGCGAGTGTGCCGGAGAACGACCTGACCAGGGACATCGCCGACGACCGGTGCGTGCTCCGCCAGCACCTCCACAGCGAAACGCTGTTCCTGACCGGCGTGAGCGGTGCGTTCCGCGAGGCCGCGCGTCACGTGTTCGCGCTGGCGGCGGACGGACCACCGCTTGCGGCCGACTACTACGGGCACGACTACCACGCCGGGATCTGCAACTACCACCACTGCGGCAACCTGTACAACGGGGAGGAGCTTCGAGACGGCTGGCGACAGGTCCACATGGCGTTCCATCCGACGTGGGCACGCTGAGCACCGCCCTCGGCCACATGCCGACACTCGCAGCAGTGATCATGAAGTCATGGACGACGTACTGGGCGACCTCGCGGCGGGGACGGACGTGGTGGCGGCCGGTGGGAGGGAAGCGGGGTGACGGTGCGGCGCGGCCTCAGTCCGTGAACAGGCAGAACGGGTGGCCCGCCGGGTCGAGGCACACGCGTACGTCGTCCTGCGGCTGGTGCTCGGCGAGGACCGCTCCGGCCGCGACGGCGTGCGCGGCGGCCGCGTCCAGGTCGTCGACGCGGATGTCGAGGTGCGCCATCATGCGGGGCTCCCCCTCGCGCGCGGGCCAGACGGGGCGGACGTGGAGCGGCTCCCGCTGGAACGACAGGCCCGCCCCGCCCTCGGGCGATGCCAGCTTCACCCAGTCCGGCTCGTCCTGGATACGCGGCCAGCCGAGCAACCGCTCGTAGAAGGAGGCGAGTTCGTGGGGGTCGGGCGAGTCGAGCACGATGCCGCCGAGCTTCAGTTCCATCCGGACCGTCTGCCCGTGGCACGGCGGGTTCTCACCTGCCTCCCCCGCCCAGGACGGGACTTACCGGCACGTAAGGCCAGAAGGCCGGTGGGTAGGCTGACGCGGGTGACCGACAAGCCAAGACGCCGCCTGCCCCGGAGCGTGCGCGAGCAGGAGATCATCGACGCGGCCCTGCGGGTGTTCTCCCGGCGCGGGTACCGGGCGGCGGTGGTGGACGAGATCGCGGAGCTCGCCGGGATCTCGAAGCCCATGGTGTACCTGTACCTGGGCTCCAAGGAGGGCTTGTTCATCGCCTGCGTGCGGCGGGAGGCGGGGCGTCTGGTGGAGACGTTCCGGGAGGCGGCGTCGTCGGAGGACACGCCGGAGGAACGGCTGTGGGCGGGCCTGTCGGCGTTCTTCGCGTTCGTCGCCGAACGGCGCGACAGCTGGGTGGTGCTGCACCGCCAGGTCCCCGACCAGAGCGAGGCGGTGGCGGCCGAACTGGCGGCGGCCAGGCGGTCGGTGATGGCGGAGGTCACCGGCCTGGTCGGCGACGGGATCGTCCAGGGCCACACCCCCGCCGTGCGGCTGAACGGCGTGGACGCCGACTTCGTCGCCCACGCCCTGGTCGGCGCCGCCGACTCGCTCACCGACTGGATGGAGCGGCATCCCGACGAGTCGCCCGAGCGCGTGACGCTGCGGCTGATGAACATGACGTGGATCGGCATGCGCAACGTCCTGGACGGACAGGTCTGGTCGCCGCCGGAGCACGCCGCCTGACGCGTCGCGCACGGATTCCGCGCGTCCCGTCCGACCGCTGCCCCTGCCGGCCGGGACCGCCGGGCGGCGGCACGCATGCGCGTCCCCCGGTCCGTCCACGCCCGCGACGCGGCCGACGGTGACAGGGCACGCCCGGGGCGGACGCGTCCCGGGGGTGGGACGGCCCGGCGCCCGAGGTGCGCCTTGCCGCCTCGCAGGGGCGGATGTCCGGCACCGGAGCCGGTGCCGCGCGGGCATTGCGCTCGTAGCTACCAGCAGGTAAGCCTACTGGTGGGTCAGCAGTGGTCCCGCGACGGGGCGCCACGGCCGTCCGGCGAGGACCGCGAGGGGAAGTGACCATGGGCCTGGGACGCGACCTGGCGAAGGCGCGGCGCCACGCGGGGCCGGCGGGGCGCGCGGGGAGGGAGACGGTCCGCGAGGACGGGACCGTGCGCGAGGTGCGCGCCGAACCGCTGGTCCCGGCGCTGGAATCGGGCAGCATGGCGGACATCCCGTTCCGCAACGCGGCGCGTGCCCCGGAGGACGTCGTGGCGCGGCGCAAGGGCGCGGACGGGCGCTGGGAGCCGGTGACGGCGGCGCGGTTCGCCCGGGAGGTGACCGGGGTGGCGAAGGGCCTTGTCGCGGCGGGCCTGCCGCCGGGCGGGCGGGTGGCCCTGATGTCCAGGACGCGTTACGAGTGGGCCGTCCTCGACTTCGCCGTCTGGGCGGCGGGCGGGCAGAGCGTGCCGGTCTACCCGACGTCGTCGGCCGCCCAACTTGACTGGATACTGCGGGACTCGGGCGCGGCGTTCCTGGTGGCCGAGACGGCGGCGCACGCGGAGACCGCGCGGCCCGTCCTCGGCGACCGGCGGCTGTGGCTGATCGACGGGGCCGACGGCGGCGAGGCGGCGCTCCCGGCGCTCACCGCGCTCGGCCGGGACGTCCCCGACGCCGAGGTGACCGCGCGCCGCGCCGCGCTCACGCCGGGGACGCCCGCGACCGTCGTCTACACGTCCGGCACCACAGGCCGCCCCAAGGGCTGCGTCCTCACCCACGCCAACCTCCACGCGGAGACGGCGAACCTGGTGGAGCTGCTCCAGCCCGTGTTCGCCGCCGTGACGGGCCAGATCCCGGCGACGCTCCTCTTCCTGCCCCTGGCGCACATCCTCGGCCGCACGATCCAGCTCGCCTGCCTGTCGGCGCGCATCGAGACGGCGTACTGGCCCAGCGTCAGGCCGGACGAGCTGCGGCCGGAACTGGTCTCGTTCCGCCCGACGTTCATCGTCGGCGTGCCGTACCTGTTCGAGAAGATCCACGCCACGGCGCGCGCGCAGGCCGAACGGATGGGCCGGGCCGCCTCGTTCGACCGCGCCGAGCGGATCGCGGTCGCCTACGCCGAGGCGGAGCTGCGCGCGTACCACGGCACCGGCCCAGGCGCCGGGGTCGGGCTGCGGCTGGCCAGGAGGCTGTACGACCTGCTCGTCTACCGGCGCATCCGCGCGGCGCTCGGCGGGCGCCTGCGGCACGCCATCAGCGGCGGCTCGCCGCTCGACCCCCGGCTGAACCTCTTCTTCCTCGGCTGCGGCATCGCCGTGCACGAGGGCTACGGCCTCACGGAGACGACGGCCGCCGCGACCCTCGCCGCGCCGCCCATGCCGCGCCCCGGCACGGTCGGCCCGCCGATACCCGGCACGTCCGTGCGCATCGCGGACGACGGCGAGGTGCTCGTGCGCGGCCCGGTCGTCTTCGGGGCCTACCTGGGCGACGAGGCGGCGACCGGGGCGGCGTTCACGCCCGGCGGCTGGCTGGCGACCGGCGACCTCGGCGCGCTGGACGACGAGGGCAACCTGCGCATCACCGGCCGCAAGAAGGACCTCCTGGTGACCAGCGGCGGCAAGAACGTCTCGCCCGGCGTCCTGGAGGACCGGCTGCGCACCCGGGCGCCGGTCGGGCAGTGCATGGTCGTCGGCGACCGGCGGCCGTACGTCGCCGCGCTGATCACGCTGGACCAGGAGGCGCTGCGGCGCTGGCTGGCGGTGCGCGGGCGGCCCCTGGACACGCCGGTGGACCGGCTGTGCGGCGACGAGGCGCTGCGGGCGTCCGTGCAGGAGGCCGTGGACCACGCGAACGAGGTGGTGTCCCGGGCGGAGTCGATCCGCCGGTTCCTGCTCGTGCCCGGCGAGTTCAGCGAGGAGAACGGGCTGCTGACGCCCTCGCTCAAGATCAGGCGCGCCGCCGTGGCCGAGGCATACGCGGCGGACATCGAGCGGCTCTACTCCTCCTCGCCCCACGGGGGCTGATCGGTGCCGTGGGCGCGTGGGCGTCCGCCGCGTCGTGCCGTTGCCCTGCCGTCGGGCGGCGGCGTCAGGGCGTCGCTCTCAGGCGGGCGCCTGGCCGAGACGAGCCCGGCGATCCCGTACCCGTCCAGGTACCGCAGTACGCGGTAGTCACCGTGTTCCCGCCAGGTGCGCAGGAGTTGCTCGAAGGCGGGGTGGACCAGGGCGAGGGCGGGGAAGCCGCCGGGACGGAGCGGGGGCCTCCAGTCGGGGATCGCCATCAGGACCATGCTGCACACGACGGCGTGGAAGCGCGCGCCCAGGGCCGCCTGGACACAGGTGGGGCCTCCCTCTCACAGGCGAAGGCGCACATCACGGTCCGTCGGTTCGACCCCCGCCACCCGCGCGCCGTGCCCGGCGAGGACGCGGCTGACGTACCCGTCCCGCAGCCTGCGTCCAGCGCGCGCCGGCCGCGCACGTCGTCCGGCAGCCGCAGCAGGGGGGATTGACCAGGTGCCGTTCGGCGAATCCCCGTCCTGGCGGGCCCGGCGGGGGTCGTCGGCGGAAAGGCGGGACGCCCCTTTAGTAATCGGAAAATACTCTTTCCGGTTTTTCACCGCGCAGGCGTCCCGGAATTCACCCGTAAGCGTGGCGTGTCCTCCACCTGGCTGGTTAGTCTTCCTGGTGGGCGCACGCAAGGGGCGGGAAATACCGGGAGGGGTGCGGTGGGAATGAGGAACGAGACGGAATTCCCGTACACACGACGCGTTCCCCGGAACGGCCGCGCGCGGAATTCCGCCGCCGACGCCGCGCTCCTGGCCGTCTTCACCCGGGACGGCAGGGAGAACCCCTACCCCGCCTTCGCCGCCCTCCGGCGGCTCGCGCCCGTGCACCACCACGAAGGGCTCGGCACGTGGTTCCTCACCCGGCACGCGGACTGCCACGCCGTGCTCACCGGACCCGGCTTCCACACGCCAGGGCGCGAGTGGTGCGACCGCGAGATACCCGACTGGCGCGAACACCCGGGCGCGCGCTTCTTCTACTCGTCCCTGCTCCGCACCGACGGCGCCGACCACAGCCGGGTGCGCCGCCTCGTCACCGGCGCGCTCGGCGCCCGGAGCGTCCGCGCGCTGCTCCCGGACGTCCGTGGCCTCACCCGGCGGCTGCTCGACCGCTTCGCCGACGCCACGGCGGACGGCGGGACCGCCGACTTCCAGGGACTGGTGGGCTATCCGCTGCCCGTCGCCGTCGTCGGCCGCCTGATCGGGGCGCCGCCCGAGGACCAAGGCCCGTTCCACCGGCTCGGCCAGGACGCGGGACGGCTGCTCGAACCCGTGCGCTCCGCCGAGGACTGGCGGCGCGCCGACGAGGCCGTGGTGGCGCTGCGCGCGTACTTCGCCGACCTCGTGCGCAGGCGGCGCGCCCGCCCGGCCGACGACCTGACGTCCGCGCTGCTCGCCGTCCGGGACGCGGACGACGGGCGGCTGTCGGGCGACGAGCTGGTGGACACGCTGCTGCTCGTCCTCGTCGCCGGATTCGAGACCACCGCGGGTCTGCTGGGTCTTGCCGTCCACGCCCTGCTGGCCCACCCCGACCAGTGGCGGCTGCTGTGCGAGCGGCCCGACGTGGCGGCGGGCGCCGTCGAGGAGACGCTGCGCTGGGACACGCCCGTCCAGATGACCGAGCGCATCGCCGACCGGCCCGCCGAGATCGGCGGCGTCACGATCCCCGAGGGCGCCAACGTCACGACGGTCCTCGCGGCGGGCAACCGCGACCCCGCCCGGCACCCCGACCCCGACACGTACACCGTCCTGCGCCCCGACAGCAAGGTCCTCAGCTTCAGCGCGGGACCCCACCACTGCCTCGGCGCCGCCCTGGCCCGCGCCGAGAGCGCGGAGCTGCTCACCCAGCTGGCGGCCCGTTTCCCCCGGCTCGCCCCGGCGGGCGAGCCGGTGCGGCGCGCGTCCGTCAGCCTCCGCGCCTTCGCCCACCTGCCGCTGGCCGCCACCGGCTGACGGACGCGTCGTACCCCGAAGGGACCTACCCGTGAGATTCCTCCAGTGCGAGCGCGCCACCCTCGACAGGCTCCTGCCCGGCCTCGACGCGGCGCTCGCCCGCGTCCCGCTCGACGTCCTGGAGCGCGCGCCGAGCCCGGCCGTCGCCGCCTTCCGCGCGGCGGGCGGCCCCGGGCTCCTCGTCCCGGCCGAGCACGCCGGTCTGGGCGCCACACCGCTGGACGCCGTACGGGTGCAGCGCGCCCTCGGCGCCCGCTGCCCGTCGCTCGCGGTGGCCACCACCATGCACCACTTCTCCGTCGCCGGCCTGGCGCTGGCCGCGCGGGGCGGCACGGGCCCCGAAGGGCTGCTGCTCGAAGCGGTGGCGAAGGAACGGCTGCTGCTCGCCTCGGGGTTTGCCGAGGGCCGCACGGGACAGAACATCCTGCGCCCCCACATCACCGCGCGGCGGCGCGCCGACGGACGCGTGGTCCTCAACGGCAGCAAGAAGCCGTGCAGCCTGTCCCGTTCGATGGACCTGCTGACCGCCTCGGTCGTCATGGCGGACGACGACGGCGTGGCACGCCTCGCCGTGGCGCTCGTCCCCGCCGCCACACCCGGCGTCGAGGTGCGGCCCTTCTGGGGCACGCACGTCCTGGCCGGTGCGGAGAGCGACGAGGTCGTGCTGACGGACGTCGTGCTCGACCCACAGATGGTGGTGCCGACCGAGGTCACCGCGGACGGCGTGCCCGACGCGCTCAACCTCGCGGGCTTCCTCTGGTTCGAACTGCTGCTGACGGCCGGGTACCTGGGGATGGCCGCCGCGCTGGCCGAGCGCGCCCTGCGCGCCGGTGAGGGACCGGCGGACCCCGCCGCCCTCACCACCGGGCCCGACGCCGCGATGCTCGCCGTGGAGGCGGTCGCGCGCGCCATGGAGACCGAGGAGTGGACGGACTCGCTGCTGGCCGCCGCGCTGTCCGCCAGGTACGCGGCGCAGGACGCCATCGCCCGCGCCACCCGCGACTGCCTGGCGGCGCTCGGCGGGATGGCGTTCATCGGTTCGCCGGACGGCGCCTACCTCGCCTCGGCGGCGGCCGGGCTGACGTTCCACCCGCCGTCCCGTGCCCGCATGGCCGCCTCCCTGCGGGACTTCCTCCACGGCGCGCCGCTGCGCATCGGGTGACGGCATGCGACAAACGGGAGCGGAGGAGGACGGCGCGTACCGCGTCGAGGTGCTGCCCGGCATCGACGCGGTGCCGGAGGCGCTGTGGCGTGCGCTGGCCCCGGCGGACGACCCGATGTGGTCGCGGGCGGTGTTCGCCGCGATGGAACGGGCGGAGATCGGCCCGGACGCGTACGCGTACCTCGTCGTGCGCCACGCCGGGCGGCCCGTCGCCGTCCTGCCGCTGAGCGTGTTCCGGGGGCTGCGCCTGGACAGGATCGTTGGCCCGCGCGAACGGCGGCTGCTGGCGCCCGTGGGCCGCGTCGCGCCGCGGCTGCTGCGCGTGCCGACGCTGTTCTGCGGCCATCTGCTGGGCCAGGGGCACGTCCTCGGCGGGCTCGGCGCACGGGCGGACGGCGGCACCCCGGCGCGCGTGCTGGTGGCGTCCGTCCTGGAGTACGCGCGGGCGAGGCGCCTGGGCACCGTCGTGTTCAAGGACTTCGCGCCGGACGAGCCGGCACCGCTGGCCGACGCCCTGCGCGACGCGGGGTTCTTCTCCGTCCCGGCCATGCCGGACACCGAACTGGCGCTGCCGCACCGCTCGTTCGACGACTACGTGGCCGCGCTCCCGGCCAAGCCGCGGCGCAACGCCCGCGCCAAGCTCCGCAGGTTCGCCGCCCACCGGCCCGCGCTGCGCATCGAGGTGCTGGACGACTTCGCGCACCTCGTCCCGGCCATGCTGGGGCTCTACCGGCAGGTGATGGACCGCGCCGACCAGGCGCTCGACGAGCTGGACGCCGCGTTCCTCACCGCCCTGCGGCCCGCCCCCGGGCTGCGCGTCCGGCTGGTCGCCTGCTTCGAGGGCGAGCGGCTGGTCGCGTTCCTGCTGTGCCTGTTCAGCGGCGCGGGCGCGACGGGGGCGCGCATCGGCCTCGACTACGCGCTGGCGCACGACGCGCACCTGTGGCACAACGTCCACTACGCCGCGATCCGGCTGGCGCTGGCCGAGGGCTGCCGCCACATCAGGTTCGCGCAGACCGCGTACGTACCCAAGGTCGAGCTGGGCTGCGGACTGATCGCCCAGCGGCACGCCATGACCCATGTCCGCCCGCTGCCGCGCGCCATCCTGCGGCGGCTGCTGCCCCCCGCGCTCGGCGCCGCCCTCGCGGACGCCCTCGGCCCGCACGCCGACCGGCTCCCGGCGCCGCCGGGGCCGGACGCCACCCCTCCCCCACCGCACCCGGAAAGCAGGCGAGCGCCATGCCCCGAGTAGAAGTCGATCTCCCCATCGCGGCGCCGCCCGCCGCCGCGTGGGCGGCCGTCGTGGACGTGGAGGCCTACCCGGCCTGCATGGAGAGCGTCGAGGAGGTCGCGGTCGTCGCCCGGCCGGACGCGCGGCACCGCACCACGTCCTGGTCGGTGCGGCTGAAGGGCTCGGTGCTGCGGTGGACGGAGGACGAGGTGATCGACGCGCCCGCCCGCCGGTTCGACTTCCGGCAGGTCAGCGGGGACCTGGGCGCGTTCGCCGGCCACTGGGCGGTGCGCCCCGGCCCCGGCGCGGGCAGCACGGTCTCGCTGCACGTGGACTTCGACATCGGCATCCCGCTGCTCGCCGACATGCTCAACCCGGTGGCGGCCGACGCGCTGCGGGAGAACGCCGCGCAGATGCTCGACGCGCTCCAGGCCCGCCTCCTCGCGGCGGCCGGTGAGGACCGGGCGGAGTGAGCGCCGCCCGGGAGACCGCGCCCCACGGGGCCGCGGCGGCCGAGGTCTTCGACCTGATCCGCCGCCACCAGTCGCCGCGCCTCGCGCTCACCGGCTCGTTCGCCGGGCGCGGCGCCGTCGAGTCGTCGGCGTACGGCTGCCGCGTGACGCTGTCGGACGGGCGCACGGCGCTCGACTTCGGCTCGTACGCCGTCACCCTCCTCGGCCACCGGCACCCGGCCGTCGTCGCGGCGGTCCGCGACCAGCTGGACCGCATGCCGGTGTCCACGCGCAGCCTGGCCAGCCCGGTGACGGCGCGCGCCGCCGCCGCGCTGGCCGCGTACCTCGGCGGCGGCCTGCCCCGCGTCTGCTTCGGCCTGAACGGGGCGGACGCGGTGGAGATCGCCGTGAAGCTGGCGCGCGTCGCCACCGGCAGGGGCCGGATCGTCGCGGTGCGCGGCGGCTTCCACGGCAAGTCGCTCGGGGCGCTCGCCCTGACGCACAGCCCGCTCTACCGGACGGGGCTGCGCGGCGCGGTCGTGGACGTCGTGCACGTCCCGGCGGACGACGCGGGGGCGGTGGGCCGCGCGGTGGCGGGCGGCGAGGTGGCGGCCGTCGTCTTCGAGCCGGTGCAGGGCGAGAACGGCGCCGGGGCGCTGCCGGTCGAGGTGCTGCGGCAGTGGTGCGCGGACGCGGCGCGGGCGGGCGCGTTCGTCGTCGCGGACGAGATCCAGTGCGGTCTGCGGCGCTGCGGCGAACGGTCCGTCGCGCTGGCCGAAGGGCTGCCGGTGGACGCGGTGCTGCTCGGCAAGCCGCTGGGCGGCGGGGTGCTGCCGCTGTCGGCGGTGGTGTGCTCGGAGGAGCTGTACGCGCCGCTCGCCGCCGACCCGTTCCTGCACTCGGCGACGTTCGCCGGGCTCCCGCTGAGCTGCGCGGCGCTGCCGCCCGCGCTCGCCGCCGTGGAGGAACTGGCCGCGCACGGGCGGACGCTGGCCGCCGCGCTCGACGCCGGGCTCGCCGGGCTGCGGCTGCGGCATCCCGGCGTCGTCGCGGCGCTGCGCGGGCGCGGCCTGCTGCGCGGCATCGACCTCGTGGACGCGCGGGCGGCCGGGCGGGTCGTGACGGAGCTGGCGGGCGCCGGGCTGATCGTGTCGCCCTGCCTCGGGCGGCCGACGACCGTGCGGCTGCTGCCGCCGCTGGTCGCGGCCGAGGCGGACGTGGCGGAGGCCGTCGCCCTCCTCGACGGCGCCCTGGCGGAGGCGGAACGGGGGGCGGCGGCATGACGGACAGCGCGCTGCCCGCCACCCCAGCCACCCGTGCCGCGCTCGCCCGCACCGTCCGTGAGGCGGTCGCCGACGTGCTGGGCACCGAGCCGGACGACATCCGCGAATCGACCGATCTCGCGGGCGACTTCGGCATCGACAGCCTCGAACTGATGGACATCGGCGCCCGCCTGGAGTCGGCGCTCCGCACGCGCATCCCCGTGGACGACCTGACGGGCGCCGCGACCGTGGGCCACGCGGTCGACCTGCTGTGGGCCCGCCTCGGGGGACCGGAGTGAGCGCCGGGCGGGTGCGGGTCGCGGTGACGGGCATGGGCGTGAAGTGTCCCGCGGGCACGTCCGCCGAGGAGGCGTTCGCCACCGTGCTGGCGGCGCGGCCGACGGCGGCGGCCGTGCCACTGCTGGCGGCGGCCGGTCTGCCGGTGCGGATCGCCTGCCTGGTGCCGCCGTTCGACGTCGAGCCGTACATCGGCCGCCGCGAGCTGCGGCAGATCGACCGGACGACGGCGCTGCTGCTGTGCGCGGCGGACGACGCGCTCGCCGACGCGCGGCTGCCGGAGGGCGTGCCCGCGCACCGGGTCGGCGTCCACGTCGGCACGGGCGTCGGCGGCCTGCCGAGCATGGAGGACGTGACGAGGCGGCACGGCGACCGCCCGGCCGCGATGCCCGTGCACACCGTGCCGAAGACGATGGCCAACTCCCCCGCCTGCCGCCTGGCGATGCGGCACGGGTTCCACGGCTCGTGCCTCACCTACTCGACGTCCTGCGCCAGCGGCGCGAACGCGATCGGCGAGGCGGCGCGGCGCATCCGGTACGGCGAGCTGGACGTGGCGGTGGCGGGCGGCGTGGACGCGCCCGTGACGCCGGTCGTCGTCGGCGGCTTCACGCGGATGCGCGCCCTGTCGCCGCGGAACGACGCGCCGGAGCTGGCCAGCCGCCCGTTCGACGCGGACCGCGACGGCTTCGTCATCGGCGAGGGCGCCGCCGTCCTCGTCCTGGAGCGCTGGGACCTGGCGGTGGCGCGCGGCGCGCGTATCCACGGCGAGGTCGCGGGCTACGCGGCGACGTGCGACGGCTCCCACATCGTCGCGCCGCGCCCGGACGGCGCGCTGGCCGCCGCGTGCATGCGCGAAGCGCTCGCCGACGCGGGCCTCGCGCCCGGCGCGGTGGGGCACGTCAACGCGCACGGGACGTCGACCGTCCTCAACGACCGGGCGGAGGCGGTCGCCGTCGCCCGCTGCTTCGGCGCGGCGGCGCCGCCGCTGACGTCCGTGAAGGGCGTGACCGGGCACCTGATCGGCGGCTCGGGCGCGGTGGAGGCGGTGGTGGCGCTGCTGAGCGCGGAGCGCGGCGTGGTGCCCCCGGTGGCCACCACCACGGCCACGCCGGACGCGGCCGGGCTCGACGTGGTGCTCGGGGCGCCCCGGCGCGTCGCGCGGCGGCCGGTGCTGTCCAACTCCTTCGGCTTCGGCGGGCAGAACGCCTGCCTCGTCCTCTCCCCCGCGCGCTGAGACGGCGACGCGGCACCGACCGGCAGAACGGCAGCCATGCGCATCCTCGTCACCGGCGCCACCGGCGTCGTCGGCACCGAAGTCTCCGCCAGGCTCGCGGCCGTCCGGCACACCCGGGTGGCCAGGCGCGCCCCCGACGCGTCGGTCGTCCGCTGGGACATCGGGGCGGCCCCGCCGCCCGCCGCCCTGTCAGGACACTGGGACGTGATCGTCCACGCGGCGGCCTCGACCCGCTGGACGCTCGGCCGGGAGGAGGCGTTCGCGGCGAACGTCGGGCCGCTGCGCGCCGTCCTCGCCCTGGCCGACCGGGACACGCACCTGGTGCACCTGTCCACCGCGTACGTCGGCGGCGTCCGCGCGCCGGAGGACCTGCGGGGCGCCGAGTTCGAGGGCTTCCGGAACGGCTACGAGTGGTCCAAGGCCGTCTGCGAGGACATCGTGGCGCGGGAGCACCCGGGGCCGCTGACGGTGATCCGCCCGCCGCTGATCGTCGGCCGCCGCGACACGGGCGCGATCGCCCGCTTCTCCGGCCCGTACACCCTGCTCCAGGCGCTGGTCTCGGGCCTGGCGGCGGTCGTGGTGGGCGATCCGGGGGGCTGGGCGGAGATCGGCCCGGTGGACGAGGTGGCCGGCGCCGTGGCGGACGCGGCGCTGTCGGAGCCGCCGTCGGCGCCGCGTACGGAGGTGATCGCCGCCGGGGCGGGCAGCCTGCGGCTGGGCGAGCTGCTGGACGTGGTGTGCGGGACGCTCGACGAGTGCCGCGCCGCGCACGGCGCCGCCCCCGTCCCCCGGCCGCCTGTCGTGGCCACCGAGACGTGGAACCGTTTCTTCCTGCCGCTGGCCGAGCGGTACCTGTCGCCGTTCCAGCACCAGGCGGTGCGGCTGCTGGCGATGTTCCAGAGCTACACGAGCATGGCCGCGCCGTTCGAGCCGACCAGGGCCGTACGCGACCCGGCGGCCGTGATGGCGACCGCCGTGCGGCACTGGGCGGCGCGCAGGCCACGCCTCGCGCTGGCGCGGCCGACGCCGTGGACGCTGCTGGCGGGACAGAACAGCTAGGCCGTGTCGTTCGGATCTTGCCTGGCGCGCGCCGCCGGTCACCACGCCTCGCCGTGTTGCCGCATCGCCCGGGTACGCCCGGTACGTGTGGCGATCCGGTGCCTTGCAAGGCACGGCGTCCGACGACGCGGGCCGATCCACCAAGATCCGGACGACACGACCTAAGGCGCGGTGAGGCCGGCGAGGAGCCGGAGGTTGTCGGCGGCGTCGGACCCGGGCGGCGCGCTGTAGATCATCATGGTCATGTCGGGATCGTCGGGGGCCCGCATGGCGACGTAGTCGAGGGCCAGTTCGCCGAGTCGCGGGTGCGAGAACCGTTTGCGGCCACGGGTCCTGCCGCGGACGGTGTGGTCGGCCCACAGCCGTCCGAAGTCCTCGCTGGCAAGCGACAGTTCACCGACCAGGGCGGCGAGTTGCGGGTCGTCCGGGTGACGGCCGGCGTCCACACGCAGGGTGGAGACGGTGTCGCGGGCCTTGCCCTCCCAGTCGGGGTAGAGGTCCTTGGCGGACTCGTCGAGGAAGACCAGTCTGGCCATGTTCCGCTCGGCGGGGGGCAGGGCTGGGAAGTCGGCGATCAGGGCACGGGCCAGGTCGTTCCACGCCAGGATGTCGAGGCGGCGTCCGACGAGGTAGGCGGGGACGGAGTCGAGGGCCTGGAGCACCTGGCGCATCTCGGGGCCGACCTGCTGCGGAGGGGCAGGGCGTCTGCGCGTGCGGCTCGGGCGGGCGAGGTTGTGGAGGTGCGCGCGCTCGTCGGCGTCGAGGCGCAGGGCGCGGGAGACCGCGTCGATGATGTCGGAGGACACGTTGCGGGCGCGGCCCTGTTCCAGACGGGTGTAGTAGTCCACGCTCACACCGGCGAGCAGCGCCAGCTCCTCGCGGCGCAGCCCGGCCACGCGCCGCCGGCCGCCGAAACCGCCCACTCCGATGTCGTCCGGGCGCAGGTGGGCGCGCCGGGTCTTGAGGAACTCACTGAGCTGCTGGGCACGGTCCATGTCCCCAGTGTCGGTCACGGCCGTGCCGCCGTGCCTGGTCCTGGCAGACCCAGGCAGGGCGGAGCTCTGGATGGGTCCGGGCGGCGTGCGCAGGATGGTGCCTGTCCCACCGGGGACACCGACATCGGAGCAGGAGTCATTTCATGCCGAACACCCTCATCATCGTCGCCGGGTTCCGCGCGAAGCCGGGCCAGGAGCAGCGTCTGCGGGACGAGTTGGACGCGATGATCGCGCCGTCCCTGGCGGAGGACGGCTGCCTCGGCTACCAGCCGTTCGCCGACCCGCACCGCGCCGACCGCATGGTCATCGTGGAGGAGTGGGCCGACGAGTCGGCCCTGGCTCACCACTTCTCGCTGCCGCACTTCACACACGTGGCGCGGGTCCTGGAGGACATACTCGCCGAGCCCTTCACCCTGCGCCGCCTGACCGACGTCCCCGTCCACGCCCCCCACAGGGGTTGAGCGGGCTGCGGGAGTGGCAGGTCTCTGGGGTGCGTGTCTCCGGCGACGCGTGTCCCCGGAGGCGTGGGCCACGAGGGGGCGTTGCTGAAAATGCTTTTCATGTGCATTAGAGTGAGAGGCATGTGGGGATCACGCAGGCACAGACCTGGAACAGCCCGCGGGGGCATACGCCGCCTGGCCGCCGCAGCGCTCGCGCTGCTGGCGGCCACGGGCTGCGGGGGCGGGGGGACTCCGGCCGGGTCCGACGACGGCGCGGGCGCGCGCCCGCTGCGCGTCGTCACCTCGTACGCCGTCGAGAGTCTGTCCCCCCTCGAACAGGGCCTGTGGGCACCGGAGTGGGGCTACGGCGAACTCCTGATGCGCGCCACCGAGGACGGCGGCATCGAGCCGTGGGTGCTCGCCGGGCTCGACCGGGCCGACGCCACCGCCTGGGACCTGCGGCTGCGGGACGGCGTGCGGTTCCAGAACGGGCGGGCGCTGGACGCCGCCGCCCTGGCGGACATGCTGACGGCGCACCTGGACGGCAACAGCCGCGCCGCCTCAGCCCTGCCGGACGCGACCGCGCGGGCCGTGGACGACGCGACGGTCCGGCTCACCACCGCCCGGCCCACGCCGAACATGCCCCACCTCCTCGCCGACGAGACGGTCTTCCCCGTCTTCGACGCGCGCGCCGCGGCCGAGGCGGGCGGGGACGACGCGGCGCTCGCCGAAGCCGGCGTCTGGACCGGCCCGTTCACCGTCACCTCGCTGACCCCCGACGCGCTCACCCTCGCCCGTGACCCCGACTGGTGGGGCGGCGACGTGCGGCTGCCGGGCGTGGAGGTGCGTTTCGTCCCGGACGGGCAGGCGCGCGTGCTCGCGGTGCGCGGCGGCGAGGCCGACCTCGCGTTCTACCCGCCGACCGAGGCGCTGCGCGGCCTGACCGGCGCCGAGGCGGTGGAGGCGGCGGGCGGCGCCACGCCGCTGCGCGGCTTCCTCAACACGGCGGCCGCGCCGCTGGACGAGCCGGAGGTGCGCCGGGCGCTGTCCCTCGCGATCGACTACGACGCGCTGGCGGCCGAGGTGCTCGACGGCTTCTACCGGGCGCCGCTCGGCATGTACCCCGAGACCGTGCCGTACGCAGAATCGACCGTCCGCACCGACCCGGACGAGGCGGCGGCGCTCCTCGACGCGGCGGGCTGGACCCGTACCGGCGACGGCCCCAGGACGCGGGACGGGGAGACGCTGGCGCTGACCGTCGTCTCGTACAGCACCCAGCCGGACACCCGTGTCGTCGCCACGGCGCTCCAGGCGCAGCTGCGGGAGAGCGGCTTCGCCGTCGAGGTGCGCGACGTACCCGCCAACTACGCGGCGATGCAGGAAACTTCGGACTGGCACGTCGGGCTGAGCTTCGACAGCTCGCTCGGCACGACGTTCGATCCCCGCGCGCGGCTGCGGGACTTCCTGCACAGCGAGGGGCAGTACAACTTCGGCGGCGTCGCCGACGCGCGGCTCGACGCGCTGATCGAGGAGCTTGACACCGAGTTCGACACGGCGCGGCAGGACGCGATCCTGCGCGAGGTGCAGGCGATCGTGGCCCAGGAGGCGTACGCGCTGTTCCTCACCGAGCGGCCGGCCCGTGTCGTCGCCGGGCCCGGCTGGGAGGACTACCGCGTGTCGTCCGTCCTCCAGCATGTCGGCCCCCGGACGTGAGGCGGGTAGCACAGGGGCTGACGACGCTGCTGGTGGCGAGCGTACTGGTGTGGGGCATGGCCGAGTTGGCGGCGGGCGACCCGGCGCGGCAGGTGCTCGCCGCGCGCGGCGTCACCGAACCGGCCCCGGCGCAGGTCGCGTCGGTACGCGGCGAGCTGGGGCTCGACCGGCCCGCGGCGGAGCGGTACGGCCGCTGGCTGGCGGACGCCGTACGCGGTGACCTGGGCGTCTCCTGGCGCACGGGCCGTCCGGTGGCGGAGGAGATCGGGGCGCGGCTGCCCGCGACGCTGCGGCTGGCGGCGGTGGCGCTGCTGTACGCGTTCGCCGCCGCCGTGCCGCTGGCGGTGGCGGGCGCGTGGTGGGCGGGGCGGTGGCCGGACGCGGTGGCGCGGGGCGTGGTGTTCGCGGCGGCGGCGCTGCCCGGCTTCGTCGTGGGCGTGGTGCTGCTGGAGGTGGTGGTGGTCGGCTGGGGGGCGGGGCGCGTGGTGGCGGACGGCAGTTGGGGCGGGGCGCTGCTCCCGGCCGTGCCGCTCGCCTGCTCCGTGGCGGCGCAGTGGGCGCGGGTGCTGCGGACCGGTTTCGACGACGCGCTGGAGGCGCCGTTCGCCGAGGTCGCGCGGGCGCGGGGTGCCGGGCGCGGGCGGCTGCTGCTGGTGCACGGTGTGCCGCACGCGGCGGCCGGGTTCCTGACCGTGCTCGGCATGACGGTGGGCGGGCTGCTCGCGGGCGCGGCGGTGTCGGAGGTGCTGTTCACCTGGCCGGGGATCGGCCGGGAGCTGGTCGCGGCGATCGAGGCGCGGGACGTGCCGGTGGTCCAGGGGATCGTGCTGCTCGCCGTCGCCGCGTACCTGGTGACGGGCGCCCTCGCCGTCCCGGCCGCCGCCGCGATCGACCCCCGGCTGCGCGGGCGCGGCGTACGCGCGGCGGGGGACGACGCGTGGTGAGGCGGCCGGGGGCGGTCGCGGGTCTCGCGCTGCTCGCGCTGCTCCTGCTGCTCGCCGGACCGGCCCCGCTGCTGCTGCCCGACCCCGACCTGCCGGACTACGCCGACAAGTTGGCGCCGCCGGGCGGCGGGCACCTCCTCGGCACGGACCAGGCGGGCCGTGACGTCGCGGCGCGGATCGCCGCCGGGGCGCGGGTCTCGCTGGGCGCGGCGGGCGCGGTGTGGGCGGTGTCGGTGCTGGTCGGCACGGCGGTCGGGCTGGCCGCCGCGCTCGGCGGGCGCTGGGCGCGCGCGGTGTGCGGGCGGCTGACGGACGTGGCGCTGGCGCTGCCGCACACGCTCGTGGCGCTCGCCGTCGCGGGGGCGCTGGGTCCCGGCCTCGGGAACCTGGTGCTGGCCCTGTCCGTCACGGCCTGGGCGGACACGGCGCGGCTGGCGGCGGCGTACGCGCGGGGGGCGTTCGGCCGCCCGGACGTGACGGCCGCCCTGCTGGCGGGGGTCGGCCGCGTACGGGCGGTGCTCGGGCACGTGGTGCCGGGCGCGGGCGTACGGGTGCTGGCCGTGGCGACGCTGGGGCTCGGGCAGGTGCTGCTCGGCCTGGCCGGGCTGTCGTTCCTCGGCCTGGGCGCGCAGCCGCCGACCGCCGAGTGGGGGCAGATGCTGGCGGAGAGCCGCCATGACCTGATGACGGCGCCCTGGGTCGCCGCCGCGCCCGCCGCGGCGGTGTTCGTGACGGTGTGCGCGGCGGCGCTGCTGGGGGACGCGCTGCGGGCGCGGGTCGACGGGGGGCGGTCGCGGTGACGGCACGCGCGGAGCGGCGGACCTCCGCCGCGTCGGCCCATCGCCTCATCCGCGTGGCGGAGGCGGGTCCGCCGACGCTGCGCCGCCGCGTGCGGACGCGGGGCGGGTCCCTGGTGCCGGCGCCGGCGCCGGCGGCTGAACGGCACGACACGGCAGCGGCGTTGTCGCGACGACGGACGAACCGCGCGGGCGAACTGTGCGAGGAATCCGGCACCCGACGCCGCGGGGACGCTCGCATGTCGCGTCCGGTACGGCAGTCCCCGCGCGTGGGTGCGTGCGGCGCGGCGGGGGACGCGGAACTCCGAGACCGGACACGGCGAGAGGCGGACAGGTGACGGACGGACCGCGCGGGCGCGTCGTGCTCGATGTGCGAGGGCTGGCCGTCGGACGACCCGGCGGCGCCCGGCCGTTGAGGGACGTCCGGCTCCGCGTGCGCGCCGGCGAGTGCGTCGTCGTGGTCGGCTCGTCCGGTTCCGGCAAAACGACGCTGCTGCGCGCCCTGCTGGGCCTCCTGCCGCCCTCGGCGCAGGTCACGGGCAGCGCGGTGGTGTGCGGCACGGAGGTGGTGGGCGCCCCCGAGCGGGCACTGCGGCGGCTGCGCGGCGGGACGGTCGGGTACGTGGGGCAGGACCCGTTCGCCTCGTTCGACCCGCTGCGGTCGGTGGGCCACCACGTCGCCGAGGCGTGGCGCGCCAGGGGCGGCGGGCCGCCCGGGGACGCGGTGGCGGAACGGCTCACGGCACTCGGCATCGCCGACGCCGCCCGCCGCGCGCGGCACCGCCCGCACGCCTGGTCGGGCGGCATGCTGCAACGCGCCTCGATCGCGGCGGCCGGGGCACACGCCCCGCTCCTGACACTCGCCGACGAGCCGACGAGCGCGCTGGACGCCGACCTGGCCGACGGCGTGCTGACCGCGCTGCGCCGGGACAGCCGCGCGCTGCTGATGGTCAGCCACGACCTGCGGCTGGCGCGTACGGTCGCCGACCGGATCGCCGTGCTGCACGAGGGGCGGGTCGTCGAGGACGGCCCGGCGGCCGATGTCCTCGCACGCCCCGCGCACCCGGCGGCGGTCGCGCTGGTCGAGGCGCTGCCCGCGCCCCGTACGCCGCCGCGCCGCCCGGCGCGCGGGGGTCACCCGGTCGTGACGGCGCGCGGCCTGACCCGCCGCTACCCGGGCGCGGGAACGGTGGTGTCGGACCTCGGACTCGACGTGCGGCCGGGCGAGTTCGTCGCCCTCACCGGGCCGTCCGGCGCGGGCAAGTCCACGGCGCTGCGGCTGCTCGCCGGGATCGAACGGCCCGACGCGGGCGAACTGCTCCACGCGGGCGCGCCGGTGTGGCGCGACGGCCGCCGCCGGTCGCCGCGCGGCGGCTGGGTGATGCCCGTCGACCAGGACCCGCGCGCCGGTCTCGACGCACGCTGGCCGGTGTGGCGCACGCTCGCGGAGCCGCGCGGACGGTCCGGGGCGCGCGGCCGTGCCGCCGCCGTCGCCGCGGCCCGCGCGGCGCTCGACTCGGCCGGACTGACCGGCGTCGATCCGCGCGCCCGCCCCGCCGAGCTGTCCACCGGACAGTGCCAGCGCGTCGCGATCCTGCGGGCGCTCGCCGCGCGGCCCGCGCTCGTCGTGGCCGACGAACCGACCTCCGCGCTCGACACGGTGACGGCCGCGACGGTACTGCGGCTGCTGCGCGCGGCGGCGGACGCGGGGACGGCACTGATCGTCGTCAGCCACGACACGGCGCTGATGTCCCACGCAGCCGACCGGATCATCCGCCTCGCCCCTCCCCCGGACTCGGCCGTCCGCTGAGGGGCGCGCCGACAGGCTCGCGGTCGTTCGTCGGCCCCCGGAGCCCGGCCGATGGAGCGCGGCGGGCGGCAGGGCCCCTCGGCGCGTCGCCGGGCTGCTGGCGACGGGCCGTTCGAGTCTGGCGAGCAGCCGCGCGATCCTCGCGTCTTCGCCGTCGGCGAACGCGCGCGGCGTCCGATTCCGCACCCCGACGACGAGCGGCTGCGATGGGAGAACGGACAGGCCGCCGGGTCGCCGTGGCGATCTGCGGTCTGCCGCTTCCGCCCGCCGAGGTGCCGTGGTTCTGGCCGGACAGTACGACCTGAGACCGCGACCGGCCGGTGCTCCGGGGCGCCCCCGCGCGGCCCCCGCCGCCCCGTTCCACCTGCGGCAGCAGCAGGTGGAACAGGGCCGTGGAGACTGTCAACGCCCCGCGCACCGGCCGCCGGGTGGTACCCGAGCTGCTGGCCGACCCGGCGGTGGACGGGCGCGACGTCGGCCGGGCCCCTGCCGCCGAACACCCGCCACGCAGGTAGTCGCCTCGCCCTGTTCAGCCGACTGGTGCGGTGCCCTCGCCTCTCACGGGAGGCGTACGCCCTCGGTGGGTGGTCACGGTCGTCGCCGTCCGGACCCGGGGGACGGACCCTGGTCCGCGGCCTGGGCGGCGAGGCCCTGCCGGACGAGGAGCAGGAGCCGCTCCGCGGGTACGGTCCCGGTGGCGGTCAGGGCGATGCCGTTGGCCAGGGCGAGCAGTTCGGCGACGTCGAGGTCGCGGCGGACGGCGCCGGCGGCCTGGGCCCTCGTGAGCAGCGCGGACGCGGCGGCCCGCATCGAGCGGTGCCACTGGTCGAACAGGGCCGAGCGCTGCCCGGCGGGGTCGTCGGGGATCGACCTCGCCAGTTCCCGCTTCGCCGCGACGTGGGCGATGAACTCCCCGAGCCAGCCGAAGAGCGCGTCGCCGGGAGCCGCACCGGCCCGCAACTCCTCGGCGCTCGCGAGCAGTCCGGCCACCTCTCCGGCGTAGACGGCGACGATCAGGTCCCGGCGCGTCGGGAAGTGCCGGTACATGGTCGCGTTGCCGACACCGGCCCGGCGGGCGATGTCGTCGAGCGGGGCGTCGACACCCAGGTCGCGGAAGACGTCCCTGGCGGTGGCCACGAGCAGGTCGTGGTTCCGCTGGGCGTCCGCGCGGCGGCGCCGCGGCTCGGGACGCGGCGCGGCGGGGTCGTACCGCGGTGGCATGGCTCTCCTTGTGAAACGGGGACTTCCCCGGTTATGGTAGCCGAACCACCGAAACGGGGAGCTCCCCGTTTCCGTCCCGCAGTATCCGGCACAGGAGGTCCCACATGCCGCAGGAAGCGGAGAACGCCGCACCACCGGGCCCGGGAGAGGTGCACCGGCGCGTCGTCGAGAGCTACGGAGAGGTCCTGGCCGGGCGGCTCGAAGACGCCCTGGCACTGATCGACCCGGATGTCCTCGACCACCGGGGCGGCACGCAGGGCGACCACCGCGGGCGCGCCGCCTGGCGGCGGAAGTGGGAGCTGATGGGCGCGGGCAGCGCGTTCCACGACGTGTCGGTGACGATCGAGCAGAACGTCGTCGCGGGCGACACCTCCGTCAACCGGTACACCACCCGCGGCACCCACACGGCCTCCGGCCGGCGCTACGCGGCCCTCAGCATGGACATGGTCCGCGTCCGCGGCGGGCGGATCGTGGAGCACTGGGCCCTGCGCGACTCCGACGCGATACGCGACCAACTCGGCCTGTGACTCCCGGGCGGACCACGCCCGGGGGACACGCGCCTCTCCGCGCCCGGCGGCTCAGCGGCCCGGGTGGACCGGTGCCGGGGTCAGCGCCTCGGCGGCGGTCCAGTCGACGATCTGCACGGCAGCCCCCGCCGCCTCAAGGCCCGCGCACTGGTGGTGGTGCCGCCGCGTGATGTCCCCCGGCCGCAGCAGCGGGCCGAACGCCGGGTGGGCCAGCAGCCGCCGCGCGTACGCCCACACGCGCGGGTGCGCGGCGATGCGGTGCACGGCGTCCGCGTCCAGGTGCCAGCGGTGCACGAGATCGAGCCGCACCAGCGTCACCCACAGGTGGACGTCCGCCGCCGTCACCGCGTCGCCCAGTACGAACGGCCCGTCCGCGAGCCACTCCTCCACCTGGTCGAGCGCCCCCAGCAGCCGCCCCAGCGCGGGCCCGCTCCCCGGGGCGGGGCCGGCCTCCCCGGCGCGCTGCGCCGCCCCGGTGACCGCCTCGTCGCACAGCTCCACCACGGCGTCGATCCGCCGCCCCAGCCCACGCGGGCGCAGGTCGGGACCGTCGCCGGGGAAGCGGACGGCCAGGTCGTGCGCGATGTCCGCCGCGTGGTTGCTGACGACGCGCCCCGTCCAGCGGTCCGTCAGCGCGGGGGCGGCGTAGGGCCCGTCGTACGCGTGGCTGGTCGCCGCGTAGGCGCCGCGCAGGGCGCGGTAGCCCCCGTCGCGCATGTCGGGCACGGCGGGGAGGTACGTCACGGGCAGCCGGTCGGCGAGCCCGAGGAGGGTGTGGGTGATCGCGATGCGCAGACACTCCGGACAGGAGAGCGCCAGGTAGAGGTGGTAGCGGTGCGGCGCGGGGTGGAAACCGTGGTCGGCGTCGGGGCCGATCCGTCCCCTGATGGTCTGGGCCTCGGCACAGGGCGGGGCGGGCGGGTTCGACGGGTCGGGCACGTGCTGGGGCATGACACTCCCTGGGAAGGGCTGCGGACGGGACGGGAGGCGGTGCGCGGCGGGGGCACGCGCCGGAGCCGGGCGACCGGCGCCGGGGAACGCCGGGAGGCAGGAGGACGTGGCGCGGGAGAAGGGCACGGTGAACGGCGGGGGACGCGCCGGTGTGCCGGTGCCGCTCAGCGGCGGGGACAGCCCGTGCTGCACACACGCAGCAGGTCGATGTGACGGCGGGAGGTCAGCAGGGGAAGGCGGGGAACCGGACAGCCTGCCGGCGATCCTCCGTCGTTCATGGAACCCCCGTCCGGTCCGTCCATCCCTGAGCCCGGCCGTCCACCGGGGGCCCGCGAGGGATTGTCGAGCGGTCCCGGCGGGGCGTCAAGGGCATTCTCCCGGAGCATGTCCACTCCGCCGCCCGGCTAATCCGCCACGCCACGGCAGACCGGGGCCGGAACCGCCGGACGGAACGGCCGGTGCGCCCGGTCGCCGAGGCAACAGGAACGGAGCCCGAACGGACAGCCCCGGTGGGCGTCGGGCCTCCCGGCCTGAAAAGTTTTCAGTACGCCGACACCGGGCGCGCAGGGCCCCGTTCCGGGCGCTGTCGCATGTCAGGGGGCTACGGGCCGGTAGCGGTGATCCCGACTATTGACCTGCGCATGACTCGTCGTTAGCTTCGGGCGGGAACGTTCCGGAAACCGTCTGAAAACTTTTGGTCCCTCCTCCGTGTGGAGCCACACCATGACGAGCCGCCGTACCTTCCTCGGACTCCTCCCCCTCACCGTCGCCGCGACCGGCGCCGTGACCGCCGACGCGCACGCCGCTCCCGCAGGCCGGGGCGCCCCCTCGTCCCCGCTGCCGTCCGACTTCATCTCGACCTCGTGGCAGCCCGGCAGCCTGCCGCTGGTGACGGGCGGCCGGGCCGTCCCCCTCGTCGTCAGCAGCGCCGACCACCCCGGCGTGCTGCGCGCCGCGGGCGACCTGCGCGCCGACATCGCCCGCGTCACCGGCGCCGAGCCCGCCGTCGCCCACGACCGGCCGCCGCCGCGGCAGGACGCGGCCGTCATCGTCGGCACCCTCGGCCGCAGCCCGCTGATCGACCGCCTCGTCGCGGACGGCAAGCTCGACGTGGACGGCATCGCGGGCCGCTGGGAGACGACGCGCGAGCAGCTCGTCCGCGACCCGCTGCCCGGCGTGCGCCGCGCCCTGGTCATCGCGGGCAGCGACCCGCGCGGCACGATCTACGGGATCTACGAGATGTCGCGGCAGCTCGGCGTCTCCCCCTGGTACTGGTGGGACGACGTGCCGATCCCGCGCCACGAACGGGTGTTCGCGCTGCCGGGACGGCACACCCAGGGCACGCCCGCCGTGAAGTACCGCGGCTTCTTCATCAACGACGAGAACCCGGCGCTCGGCACCTGGGCCCCGGCGTTCTTCGGCCCGGGACATGCCCCCGGGTACGAGGGCGGGTTCAACGCCGAGTTCCACAAGCAGGTCTTCGAGGTGATGCTGCGGCTGCGGGCCAACTACTTCTGGCCCGCCGTCTGGGGCCGCGCGTTCGCCGAGGACGACCCGCGCAACCACGCCGTCGCCGCCGAGTACGGCATCGTGATGGGCACCTCGCACGAGGCCCCGATGATGCGCGGCATCGAGGAGTGGAACCGGCACGCGGTGGCCGCGCAGCGTGACGCGGACGGCAACATCACCGTGCCCGGCCACGACCCGTACGGCGGCACCGGCGAGTGGAGCTTCCGGCGCAACGGCGAGGCGATCAGGGCGTACTGGCGCGACGGCATCCGGCGCATGGTCGACCAGGGCTTCGAGGGCGTCGTCACCCTCGGCATGCGCGGCAACGGCGACGTGAGCCTGCCGGACGGCGACGGCATCGAGCTGATGGAGTCGATCCTCGCCGCGCAGCGCGAGATCCTCCGCGAGCTGGCCGGCCCCGACATCACCGGCGTCCCGCAGGTGCAGACGCTGTACAAGGAGGTGCAGCGCTACTGGGACGAGGGGCTGCGGCCGCCGGACGACGTGACGGTCATCCTCTGCGACGACAACTGGGGCAACCTGCGGAAGATCCCGGACCCCGCCCTGCCGGAACGGTCCGGCGGCTACGGCATGTACTACCACTTCGACTACGTCGGCGGCGGGCGCAACTACAAGTGGGTCGACACCGTCAACCTCGCGTCCACCTGGGAACAGCTCAACCTGGCCCACCAGTCGGGCGTCGACCGGCTGTGGGTCGTCAACGTGGGTGACATGAAGGCCGAGGAACTGCCGCTCCAGTTCTTCCTCGACTACGCGTGGGACCCGCGCCGCTGGTCGATCGACCGGCTCGGCGCCTGGGAACGGCGGTACGCCGCCGAGAACTTCGGCCCCACGCACGCCGACGCCATCGCCGAGGTGCTGCACGAGTACGGCCGCCTCCAGGCCCGCCGCAAACCGGAGCTGCTGAACCGGCGGATCACGCTCGACCCGGCCAAGGACCCGGCCACCGACCCCTCGGCCGTCGTCTACGACGACCGCGCCACCCCGTTCAGCCTCACCGACTACCGCGAGCTGGAGCGCGTCACCGCCGAGTGGGAGCGGCTGGACGCGCGGGCGCAGCGGATCGGCGAGGAGCTGCCCGCCGAACACCAGGACGCCTACTACCAGTTGGTCCAGTACCAGGTGGAGGCGACGGCCAACCTGTACGCGCTGCGCGCCGCCGAGTTCACCAACCTGCACCACGCGGCCCAGGGCAGGACGTCGGCCAACGCCCTGGCCGACGCGACGGACGCCCGCTTCGCCGACGACCAGGCCATGTCCGACTACTACAACAACACGCTCGCGGACGGGAAGTGGCAGGGCTTCCAGACCCAGCCGAAGATCGGCTACGGCGACGTGGAGCGCTACGGGCCCAACGCCCCCTGGCAGCAGCCGGAACGGGACAACGTGGCGCTGCCCGACGAGGTGTACCCGCCGGTGCGGCGCGTGACGGCGCGCCCCGGGGCCGAGCTGGGGGTGGCCGTGGACGGGTCGGCGGCGTGGTGGCCGGACGCGCGGGAGGCCGCCGTGCTGCCGGAGTTCAGCCCGTACCAGAGCCAGCCCGCGCAGTACGTCGAGGTGTTCAACCGGGGCTCGGAGCCGTTCGAGTACCGCATCACGTCGCCGGTGCCGTGGCTCTCGGTGTCCGAGCCGTCCGGTACGGTCGGCACGCAGGTGCGCGCCGAGGTGACCGTGGACTTCGGCGCGGCGCCCCGCGGCCGGACCACCGTGCCGCTGACGGTCACCGGCGCCGGCACGTCCGTCGAGGTGCTCGCGGTGGTGTTCGACCCGAAGGTGCCGCGGCGACGGCTGGCCGGCTTCGTCGAGGCGAACGGCTACGTGTCGATCGAGGGCGCGCACCACGACCGCGCCGTGGACGGCCCAGGCGTGCGCTGGACGCGGATACCCGACCTCGGCCGCACGGGCGACGGCATGACGCCCCTCCCCGTGACCGCGCCCCGCCAGACCCCGGGCGGCGCCAGGTCGCCGCGCCTGGAATACGAGGTGACGCTGTTCACGGCCGGCGAGGTCACGGTGCACGTCCACCTCTCGCCGCGCAACGGCGTCCTGCCCGGCGGCGAGCTGGTGTACGCCGTCTCCTTCGACGGCGACGAGCCGCGGCGCGTGGACGTCGTGGCGGCCACCGGGGCGGACGACACGGCCATGAACCGCCAGTGGGAGCGCAACACGTCCGACAACGTCAACGTCACCACGACGACCCACACCCTCGCCACGCCCGGCCGCCACACCCTGAAGTTCTGGATGGTGGACCCGACCGTCGTGCTCCAGAAGCTGATCATCGACACCGGCGGCCTGCGGCCCAGCTACCTCGGCCCGCCCGAGAGCCTGCGCGCGCACGGCTGAGACCCGCCGGTGCCCGTCCCCCCGCGCGGCGTCCCCGGCCCCGCGCGGGGGCATGATGGCCGCATGGGAAGGGTCACCGAACGCCGCCGCGTCGTCCGCGTCAGGGACGGCGCCCTGTCCGAACGGGCCGACACCCTGGTCGGCGAGGAGCCGCTGGAGATCCGGGTGAACGGCCGCCCCCTCGCCGTCACCATGCGCACGCCGGGCGACGACTTCGCGCTCGCCGCGGGCTTCCTCGTGTCCGAGGGCGTGCTGGGGGCGCGCGGCGAGCTGTCGCGCGTCACCTACTGCGCGGGCGCGACGGGCGAGGACGGCGCCAACACGTACAACGTCGTGGACGTCCGGCTCGCGGACCCCATGGCGCTGCCCGACGGCATGCTCGACGGGCTGGAGCGGAACGTCTACACCACCTCGTCGTGCGGCGTGTGCGGCAAGGCGAGCCTGGACGCCGTGCGCACCACCGCGCGCTGGCCGCTGCCGCTGACCGGCGGGCCGCGCGTGCCGCACTCGGTGCTCGCCGCGCTGCCGGACCGGCTGCGGGAGGCCCAGCGGGTCTTCGACCGCACGGGCGGCCTGCACGCGGCGGCGCTGTTCACCGCCGAGGGGCGGCTGCTCGACGTGCGCGAGGACGTCGGACGGCACAACGCGGTGGACAAGCTCGTCGGCCGGGCGCTGGAGCAGGGGCTGCTGCCGCTGTCGGACGCGGTGCTGCTGGTGTCGGGCCGCGCCTCGTTCGAGCTGGCGCAGAAGGCGGTGATGGCCGGCGTCCAGGTGCTCGCGGCGGTGTCGGCGCCGTCGTCGCTGGCCGTGGACCTGGCGGCGGAGGCGGGCCTGACGCTCGTCGGCTTCCTGCGCGGCGCGTCGATGAACGTGTACGCGGGCGCCGAGCGCCTGGTGCTCCCCGCGCGGCAGGGCGCCGGGGCCTGACTCGGCCTGACTCAGCCGGACGCGGCGTCGTCCGCCGTCTCGCGCCCGGCCGCCTCCCCCGCCTCCGGGTCGCGGGACCAGCGGCGGGCCAGGACGGCGCAGACGAGCAGCTGCATCTGGTGGAACACCATCAGCGGCAGCACGGCCAGCGCCGCGTGCGTGCCGAAGATCACACTGGCCATGGGCAGCCCGGCGGCGAGGGACTTCTTGGACCCGGCGAAGACGATCGCGATCCGGTCGCCGCGCCCGAAGCCGAGCCGGCGCGCGCCCCAGCGGGTCAGGGTGAGCATGCACGTCAGCAGGACGGCCTCGACGCCGAGCAGCGCGAGCAGCCGGGGCCAGCTCACCTCGTGCCAGACGCCCGCGTTCATCCCCTCGCTGAACGCCGCGTAGACCACGACGAGGATCGAGCCCCGGTCGACCAGGGACAGCACCGCGCGGTGCCGCCGCACGAACCCGCCGATCCAGCGCCGCAGGAGCTGGCCGAGCACGAACGGCAGCAGCAGCTGGAGCGCGATGCCGAGCAGCGTGTCGGCCGAGAAGCCGCCGCCGGCGCCGATCAGCGTGGCGGCGAGCAGCGGGGTGATCAGGACACCGATGATGCTGGAGAACGACCCGGCGGCGATGGCGGCGGCGACGTTCCCCCTGGCTATCGACGTGAAGGCGATGGAGGACTGGACCGTCGAGGGGACCAGGCACAGGAAGAGCAGGCCCTCGTAGAGGTCGTGCGGCAGCAGCCAGGGTACGAGTCCTCTGGCTGCGAGGCCGAAGAGCGGGAAGAGGAGGAAGGTGCAGCCGATGATCGTGAGGTGCAGCCGCCAGTGCCGCAGCCCGTCCACCGCCTCCTGGGTGGACAGCCGCGCGCCGTAGAGGAAGAACAGCAGCCCGATGAAGCCCGTGGCGGCGCCGTCAGCCGCGTCGGCCGCCGGGCCGCTCGCGGGGAGCAGCGCGGCGATTCCCACCGTGCCGAGCAGCAGCACGACGTACGGGTCGATGAAACGGGCCGGTCTGCGCACGGCGGACATTCTCTCCTCCCCCGCGCGACCGGTCCCACCGGGCCCGGCGTAGCGCGCGGCAGACCGTGGGCCACCGGGACGAACACCCTGTCGATCATTCGTCGGCCGCAAGACACAGCGCCGGCAGAACACAGCGCCGACAAGACACAGCCGATCAGAGAAGGACAGTCACGCACGTGAGCACTCCAGCGATCCCCACCGTCCGCCTCACGGACGACGTCACGATGCCCCGGCTCGGCTTCGGCGTCTTCCAGGTCCCCGACGACGAGGCCGAGTCCGCCGTCACCGCCGCCCTGGCGGCGGGCTACCGCAGCATCGACACGGCCCAGGCCTACGGCAACGAGGAGGGCGTCGGCCGCGCGCTCGCGTCGTCCGGTCTGCCGCGGGAGGACCTGTTCGTCACCACGAAGCTGTGGAACAGCGCCTCCACCACCTGGACGCGCGACGCGGTCCTGCGGGAGTTCGACGCCTCGCTCGCCCGCCTCGGCCTCGACCGGCTGGACCTGTACCTGATCCACTGGCCGCGCCCGATGCGCGACGACTACCTGACGATCCTGCGCGCCTTCGCCGAGATCCCGCGCGAGCGCCTGCGGGCGTTCGGCGTCTCCAACTTCACGCCCGCGCACCTGCGCCGCCTGAAGGACGAGACCGGCATCGTCCCGGCGCTCAACCAGGTCGAGCTGCATCCGTACTTCCAGCAGACGGAGACCCGTGCCGCCGACGAGGAGCTCGGCGTCGTCACCGAGGCATGGTCGCCGCTCGGGCAGGGCAAGGGCCTGCTGGACGATCCGGTCATCGCGTCGGTCGCCGGGAAGCACGGCGTCACGCCCGCCCAGGCGGTGCTGCGCTGGCACCTCCAGCTGGGGAACGTCGTCATCCCCAAGTCGGTGACGCCCTCCCGCATCCGCGAGAACCTCGACGTCTTCGGCTTCGAGCTGGACGGCGAGGACATGACGGCGTTCGCCGGCCTCGACCGGGACGGCCGCGTCGGCCCGCACCCGGACGAATTCGACGCGGGCTGAGCCACGCGCGCCACCGCCGTCCCGCGCGGCGGTGGCGCGGCGGACCGCGCCGTGCGCCGGGGAGATCTCCTCGATCCGACCGGCCGGCCGCGCGTCGAGCCCGGTGAGGTCCGCGCGGTGGCGCGGCTCCTCCTGGAGGGCGGCGACGCTCGGTCGACGGCTTCGCCGCCATGCGACCGCACGCTCCGTTCCCGCTGTCCGCTCCCGCGTCCGGGCTTCCGCGCGCGACGCTACGGCGCGGCGGGTGCCGGAGTGCCCGTACGGCGCGCCGAGTGGGCCATCGCCTCGTGCAGCCAGCGCCGCAGCACCCGGTGGACGGACTCGGCGCCCACCAGTTCGCCCGGCGGCTCGCCGCCCACCGCCGGGACGGGCGGGGACAGCGACAGCGGCGACAGCAGGAACGCGCGGTTCTGCTCGCCGCCGAGCCCGCCGTGGCAGCCGAGCTGGGTCTCGAACGCGTGGACCGCGCCGCTGTCCGGATCGACCGACGAGTTGATCATCAGATCGGCGGTGTGCGGGAACGACGCCGCCCGCCGTACGGCCGCCGCCGCGCCGGGCCCGAAGGGCGCCAGCGGGTCGGCGCCCCGCACCTCCCCCGAGTCGAGCCGGAACTCGGCGCCGTCCGCGCCCAGCACCACGGGACCGTGCGCCGCGCTGTGCACCAGCACGAAGCCGATCCCCGGATGGGACGTGAGCGTCGGCAGCAGCGCGGGGTGGAGCGCCTCGATGGTCTCCCGGTCGGCGCGGCCCGGCAGCCCGGGGAACGAGACGAGCCCCAGGTTCCCCGAGCCGAGGACGACGGGCGCGGCACCGCTGCCCGGCCCCGGATCGTCGGGCAGCGGCCTCGGCACCTCGCGCTCCGGCCGCCGCAGCGCCGCGCGGGCGGCCTCCCGCGCCTCGGCGCCCGCCTCGGGGCGGCGGGCCGGACGCGCCCCCTCCCCCGCCGCGACGGGCCGCCCGCACCCGGCGCGCACCAGGCCGCCGAGCGTCTGCCCGTAGGCCGACTCGAACGTCTCGCCCTGACTCTGCCCGTGGTCCGACAGCAGCACCAGGTGGTACGGGCGCGGCGCGTACTCGATGGCCTCCGCCACCGCCGCGACGCACCGGTCCAGGGCGTGGAGTACCTGCCGCGTGTCCCGGCCGCGCGGCCCGGAGTGGTGGGCGACCTCGTCGTAGGCGACCAGGTCGGCGTAGACGGCGGTGCGGCCGTTCAGCACGTCGCCGACGACCGCGGCCGTCACGACGTCCCGCTGCACGACCGTCGCGAACGCGCGGATCAGCGGGTAGAGCCCGCCACGGCCGACGCGCGGGCGCACGCCGCACAGCCGCGCCCGCAGCGCCTGGCAGGGCTCGCGCACCAGCTCGGCGAGAAACGACGCGGCGGTGCGGACGGCGTGCGCCGGATCGGAGAAGTACGCGAAGTACCCGGCGCGCGACCGCTGGCCGGGCGAGCGCCGCGCGGCCATGGACAGCACGAGCGCGACCTGCTCGGCGCCGCCGCTGAAGAGGTTCCCCCGGCTCGCGCCGTCGTACGCGAGCAGCCCCGGGTCGCCGCTGCGCGTGACGGCGCGGCGCTGGAGCTCGGCGGCGCTGGACGGGCGGTTGCTGACGACGACCTCGCCCGACTCCTTCTCGTACCAGCGGAACGCGGGCACGTCGTGGTTGCTGCCGTGGAGGATGGCGAGCTGCGCGGCGCCCGTCTGGCTCGACCAGTCGGTGCGCCACGGCGTCAGCCGGTGGGTGGTGCCGTACAGCCGGGCCAGCGTCGGCATCAGGGGGCGCGGGCCGGTGAGCGCCTCGGTCAGCACGTCGTACCCGATGCCGTCGAGCTGGAGGAAGACGGTGCCGGCCGCGCGGGTGCGCGGCGGCGTGCGCCGGGTCGCGCGCCAGCCCGCCAGGCGCCGCATCCGGCGGCGCTGCTGCCCGCGCACGCGGACGGCGAGGAACGTGCTGGTGGCCGAGGAAACGGTGGACATCACGGCGGCGATCACCACCGCCGTCCCGGTCGGCGGGCCGCCGCGCCCGGCGGGGACCACGCTCAGCGCGAAGACGAGGAACCAGCCGTTGAGCAGGAAGACCAGCAGGCCGAGCGCGAGGGCGGGCGCCAGCAGCAGCGCGCGGACCAGCCAGGGCCACACCAGCGCGTTGAGCAGGCCGAACAGCCCGGCGCCCGCGGCGGCGGTCACGCCGACCTTGGTGAAGCTGTCGCCGTCGGCCGACTGGAGCGAGAAGTCCGGCATCAGCCAGGCGAGCAGGACCAGCGTCACCGTGCTGGCCGCCCACACGACCAGGACCCGCAGCAGCACCGCCCCGCCGTTGCGCCACCCTCTCACCCGCACCTCCGCCTTTCCTCCGGACACCAATTCTCCACATCGCTCCCCGTCCGTCCCGCCCGCGTGCCCACCCTGGCATCCTGGACCCGTATGACTGGACGCGTGCGACTGGGCGCGGACGACGTGCCGGGGCGGAAGGGGACGCGGTGCCGGTGGACATCACCTGGTGGGGCCACGCGACCGTCACCATCCGCGACTCGGGCACCAGCGTGCTGACCGACCCGCTGTTCACCCGGCGCCTCGCCCACCTGCGCAGGCGGCGCGGCGCCCTGCCGTCCTCCGGGACCCGTACGCCGGACGCCGCCGTGATCTCCCACCTCCACGCCGACCACCTGCACATCCGCTCCCTGGCGCGGCTCGCGCCCGGTACGCCGCTGCTCGTGCCGCGCGGCGCGTGCCGTGCCGTGCCGGGGCTGCGGCGGCTCGCGGGGCGGCTCGACGTGTGCGAGGTGTCCGCCGGGGACAGGGTGCCGGTGGGGCGGGTGACCGTGCGCGCGGTGCCCGCCGAGCACGACGGGCGGCGGCTGCCGTTCGGCCCGAGCCGCGTCCCGGCGCTCGGGTACGTGGTGGAGGGGGAGGCGCGGACGTACTACGCGGGCGACACTGACCTGTTCGAGGCGATGGAACGGGAGACCGGCCCCGTGGACATGGCGCTGCTGCCGGTCGGCGGCTGGGGCCCGGGGCTCGGGCACGGCCACATGGACCCCGGGCGCGCCGCCGAGGCGCTGGCGCGGCTGCGTCCGCGCGACGCGGTGCCGGTGCACTACGGGACGTACTGGCCGCTCGGGATGACGTGCGTGCGGCCCCACGAGTTCCACTCGCCCGGCGACGAGTTCGTGCGGCAGGCCGCCAGGCTGGCGCCGGGGGTGCGGGTGCACCGGCTCGAACACGGCGGCAGCGTCCGGCTCGGGGTGCGCGGGTGACCCCCGTGGTGACGGGCCTGGGCCTGGGCACGGCGGGCCTCGCCGCCTCGGGCACGGTCACGCCGGAGGCGACGCAGCAGGCGACCGCGTACCCGTCGCTGTTCCTGCTGGTGCTGCTGGGGGCGCTGGTGCCCGTGGTGCCGACCGGCGCGGCGGTCAGCTCGGCGGCGGCGGTCGCGTTCCACCACTCGGACCCGCTGCTGGCCTCGTTCGGCGTCTTCGTGACGGCGGCGGCAGCGGCGTTCCTCGGCGACGCGACGCTCTACTGGCTCGGCGGGCGCGGCGTCAGGTCGCGGAACGGGTCGCGGTGGCTCGACCGCATGCACGAGCAGGTGGCACCCGACCGGCTCGTCCGCGCGGAGGAACGGCTCGCCAGGGGCAGTACGACGGTCCTGCTCGTCTCCCGGCTGGTGCCGGCCGGGCGCATCCCCGTGATGCTCGCCTGCCTGCTGGCGCGGATGCCGATGCGGACCTACTTGCGCGGAAACGTTCCCGCGGCCCTCGCGTGGGCCGCGACGTACCAGCTGCTCGGCATGCTGGGCGGCGCGCTCTTCCCCCACCCGTGGCAGGGCGTGGTCGCGGCCGTGTCGGTGACGGTGCTGATCGGCGCCGCGCCCGCCGTCCGTCGCCGTCTGCGCGGTCCCGGCGGCGACGGCCAGGACGGGGGGCGGGCGGCGCGGGCGTGACACCTGCGCGCTACTCGTCGGGGCCGAGCACGCGGGAGCCGCCCACCGGGAGGTCCCACAGCTCGGTGGCGGGGCGCCCTGTCGCGCGCCAGGCGCTCCGCAGGCGGAGCAGGGGTTCTAGGGGCGGCTCGGACGACAGCAGGAACGTCGCCCAGTGCATCGGCGCCATCCGCCGGGCCCCCACGTCCGCGCAGGCGCGGACCGCCGCCTCCGGGTCGGTGTGGACCGGGCCGAGCAGCCACGGCGGGTCGTACGCGCCGATGGGCAGCAGCGCGATGTCCACCGGGCCGAAGCGCGCGCCGATGTCCAGGAGGAACGGGCCGTAGCCGGTGTCCCCCGCGAAGTAGACGCGCCGCCCGCGCGGGTCGGTCAAGACCCAGCCGCCCCACAGCGAGCGGCAGGTGTCGAGCAGGGTGCGCTTGGACCAGTGGTCGGCGGGGACGAAGTCGAACCGTACGGTGCCGCCGCCGGGCGCGGGCAGTTCGGCGGCCTCCCACCAGTCCAGTTCGGTGACGCGCGCGAACCCCCGGCGGCGGCACCAGGCGGCGAGCCCGGCCGGGACGAACAGCGGCGTGTCGCGCGGCAGGCGGCGCAGGGTCGGCAGGTCCAGGTGGTCGTAGTGGTTGTGGGAGATGACGACCGCGTCCACCGGCGGCAGGTCCCCCCACGGCACGCCGACGGGGGTGAGGCGGGGTGGCGTGGCCAGGATCCTCGTCGACCAGACGGGGTCCGTGAGAACGGTCAGGCCGCCGGTGCGGACGACCCAGCTGGCGTGCCCCGCCCAGGTCACGGCGATGCCGCCGGGCGGCGCGTGGGGCAGCGGGCCGGGGGCGTACGGCAGCCCGGCGGTGCCGCCGACCGTCGCGGCGGACGGGCGCAGCGCGCCCCGGCGGGCGGCGCGGACGAGGGTGCGCAGCCCGGGGAGCGGCGCGGTCAGGCGGTCGGCGAAGTCGCGCGGCCAGCGGCGGCGCTCGTACAGCGGGCGGAGCGCGGTGGGCGGCGTGGCGGGGCCGGCGGGCCGTGCCCGTTCCGTGCGTCGCGTCCGGTCCGGCATGCGGCTCCTTTCCCCGGCCGTCCCGCCGGTCGTCGCGCCGGTCCTCCCCTCCTCCCATGGACCGGTATGCCGGTGGCGGGCCGCAATCCAGCGCCCCCGGCACTGGGCCGATCCGGTGAACGCGTCCACATGGCGGGACATTGTTGCTCACCATGCGAGACAGGAGGAGAGTACGGGGCATGTCGGAAGCCACGTACACCCATGGACATCACGAGTCGGTGCTGCGCTCCCACCGCTGGCGCACCGCGCAGAACTCGGCGGGCTACCTACTGCCCGAGCTGCGCGCGGGGCAGGCGCTCCTGGACATCGGCTGCGGCCCCGGGACCCTGACGGCCGACCTCGCGGAACGCGTCGCGCCCGGCGAGGTGACCGCCGTGGACCGCGCCGAGGGCGTGCTCGCCGCGGCCCGCGCGGAGGCGGCGGCGCGCGGGCTGGCGTCCGTGCGGTTCGCGGTGGCGGACGTGCACGCGCTGGACTTCCCGGACGACTCGTTCGACGTCGTGCACGCGCACCAGGTGCTCCAGCACGTGGCCGACCCGGTGCGGGCGCTGGGCGAGATGCGGCGGGTGTGCCGCCCCGGTGGCGTGGTCGCCGTGCGGGACGTGGACTACGCGGCGATGACCTGGTACCCGGAGGTGCCGGTCCTCGACGAGTGGCTGACGCTGTACCGGCGGGTGGCGCGCGCCAACGGCGGCGAGCCGGACGCGGGCCGCCGCCTGCTGTCCTGGGCGTACGCGGCGGGCTTCACCGAGGTGACGGCGACGGCCTCCGCGTGGTGCCACGCGGAGGCCGTCGAGCGGGAGTGGTGGAGCAATCTGTGGGCGGACCGCACGACGTCTTCCGACTACGCGCGGCACGCGGTGGACGGAGGCCACGCGACGCCGGAGCTGCTGGAGTCGGTCGCGGCGGCGTGGCGGGAGTGGGGGGCGGCCGGCGACGGCTGGTTCTCGTCGCTGCACGGCGAACTGCTCTGCCGGGTCTGACGGCCGCGCCCCCCGTGCTCACCGCCCCTGGTGCCACATGCGGATACCGAGGGCGGCGAGGACGACGGTCGCGGTGCTCGCGACGGTCCGCAGGGCGTTCCACCGCGCCCAGCGGCCGGAGAAGTCCGCCCACGCCTCGGGCGACGGCGTGGCGGCGGCCAGGACGTCGTTCATCGGCACGTTGACCGCGCCGGTGGGCATGAAGACACCGAAGACGTACACGCCCGCCGCCACGAGGAACAGCACACCGGCGGCGCGGTGCCCCATCGACAGCAGCAACACGCCCGCCCCGGCCGCCGCGAGCGGCACGCCGACGAACGCGGTGAGGAACAGCGGGTTGAGGATCTTCTCGTTCATGCTCTGCATCGCCCGGACGGCTTCGGTGGGATCGATGGCGTCGAGCCCAGGTATGACGGAGACGGAGAAGCCGAAGAACGTCCCGGCCATCAGGGCGGCGAGGACGACGGTGAAGACTACGGCGACAAGTGCAAGGATTACCATGACGATCATTCAAGCACCAGTCGCACACCGGCCACATCCTTCAAACGCTCACCCGCATGCGCACACGTCGCACGTGCCGCGGTCAGCGCCCCTGGTCGCGACTGCGAAGGTGGCCCCAGTACAGGCCGCAGATCAGGCCGATCAGGGCGGTGGCGAACAGGGCAAGCCACAGCGGCATCGTCACCTCGGGCACCAGGAGCCTTATCCTCGTGCGCCGGGTGTTCTCGAAGATGAAGACGAGCGTCAGGACGGCGATGGCCGCGATGATGATGCGGCCCCGCGTCCAGAACGCCCGGGGCGTTCCGGTGCTGCTGCGCGGGCTGGACGTCATGACACCAGGATGCGAGCGGTGGCCGGAATCCGCCTGGCGGGACGCGCCGCGCCGGGGACCCGGCGGCGATGCGCCGGGCCCCCGGGGCGGTCCGGTGGACGGACCCGGGCCGCGCGTCAGGCGGCGTAGACGCTGACGACGAAGTCGGCCAGCTGGTCGTCGGACAGCTCACGGGCCAGGTCGGCCTCGCTGATCATGCCGACGAGCCGCTTGTCGCCGTCGATGACGGGGAGGCGGCGGACCTGGGCGTCACCCATCTCGTGCAGGACCTCGTCCAGCTCGGCGTCCGCGGCGATCCAGCGCGGGGTGCCCTGCGCGAGCTCACCGGCCGTGACCTGCGACGGGTCGCCGCCGGTGGCGACGCAGTCCACCACGATGTCGCGGTCGGTGATGATGCCGGACATGCGCTCGTCGCCGTCGCTGACGGGCAGCGCGCCCACGTTCAGCTCGCGCATGAGCTGGGCGGCCCGTTCGAGGGTGTCGTCCTCGGAGATCCACTGGGCGCCGGGGGTCATGATGTCGGCGGCGGTGGTCATGGGGCTTCCTCCTGTTCGTCGACTGTGCGGGGATCTCTCCCCTGCCGTGGGGGGCCGTGTACCCGTTTGTCCCGCCCGCCATGAGTGCTCGCGGTATGCACCCGTTCGAGCGATCCGCCCGCCTTGCGCCGCCGCCCGGACGCTACACGCCCGTCTCGCCCGTCCCGCCGTCGGCCAGCTCGCGGACGATGTCGAGGTGGCCCGCGTGGCGCGCGTACTCCTGGAGCAGGTGGTGGAGTATCCAGCCGAGCGTCGGCGCCTCCTCCTCCCGCGGGAACCGGCCGCCGGCCGGGGCGGTGTCGGCGAGGTCGGCGGCCGTGACGATGGCCCGGGTCCGCTCGGCCTGGTCGCGGAACAGGCGGGTGACCTCGGCGACCGTCAGCCCCTCGGGCACGGTCCACCGGCCGTCCTGCCGGTGATCGTCCCACGGGTCGGGCACGTCCTCGGAGAGGAAGCCCCAGATCATCAGGCGGCGTTCGACGCGCTGGAGGTGCCAGAGCAGCTGGAGCGGCGTCCAGCCGGACGGGAGCCGGGAGCTGCCGAGCTGCTCCTCCGTCAGCCCCGCGACCTTCGCGAGTAACACGCCGCGGTAGTGGTCGAGGTAGCCGAGCAGCAGTTCCTTCGGGTCGCTGACCCGGGGCGAGGGCTCGGGGGCGGCGGTGGGGGCGGCGGGGCCCGTGGGCGTGGTGTCGGGTGTCATGCCGGGAAGCATGCCCGCCGCCACGGGCGCCGTCACCGGTGACCTGCCAGGGTCACCTCCGGCCGCGCTGCCAGGCGCGGGCGCGCTGGTAGGCGTCCCAGTCGTCGGGCGGGTAGGTGGCCTGCGGGGCGGCGAGGCAGACGTCGATCTCGACGCCGACCTCGGGGCCGAACCAGGACAGGTCGCGGATGAGCGCCAGGGCCTCGACGGTCCGCTCGCCCAGCGGGCGCGCCATCCGGTCGACCCCGCCGGGCAGGCCCGCGGGGCGGGCGGACGCCTGTTCCTCGGCGCGGGCGGCGGCCCGGTCGAGCCCGGCGGCGCGGTAGCCGACCGCCCTGGCGAGCGCCTCGGCAGCGCGGGCGGCGGCGGAGTGCAGCTCGCGGATGCCGGTGAGCGTCTGCTGCGGGCCCCCGGCGGCGCGGTCGTACGCGGCGGGCCGCCCGTGCAGCTCGTCCAGGCGCTGCTGCTCCTCCCCCAGCAGCCGGACGGCGGACTCCAGCGCGCGCAGCGCCGTCGTCATCTGTTCGATCTCAGCCATGCGTCCCTTTCCGGTGCTTGCCTTCAGCCGCGGACGGGCCGCCGGGCGTGCTCACCCCGCGTGTCCGCCCGGTGACGGTACCGGGCGGGGGCGGTGTGCGCGGGCGGCGCGGCCGTGGGGGCGTGCCGGCGTCCGCCGTACGGTAGGGCGGCGGCGCGGTGGGCGCCGATCAGTTCGACGGGTGGACGGGCGGACGCCGGGGTGCTTCACCGGCGGGAGGACGGCCGTTTCGTCCAAGAGCGCGGCGGTCGCGGTGCCCTACCGTCACGGGCATGCACGACAGCAGCGGGGAATCCCGCCACCTCAGCGTCCGCATCGCCCGTACCCCCCGGGACGTCTACGCCTACGCCTCCGACCCCGCCAACCTGCCCGCGTGGGCGCACGGCGTGGGCCGGTCCGTCCGGCGGACCGGCGGCCGCTGGATCGCCGACGAGTCCCCGCTGGGGCGCGTCGGGATCGACTTCGCGCCGCCGAACGACCTGGGCGTGCTCGACCACGACGTCACACTGCCCTCGGGCGAGGTCGTGTACAACCCGGTCCGGGTGATCGCCGACGGGGCGGCGAGCGAGGTCGTGTTCACCCTGCGGCGGCGGCCGGGCATGGACGACGCGGACTTCCGGCGTGACGGGGAGGCCGTCGCCGCCGACCTGGCCCGGCTCAGGGAGGTGCTGGAGTCCGTGTCCTGAGGCCGGGGCGCCGGTCAGGCCGTCACGCCCTCCGCCGCCGTCCCCGCCGTCCCGGCCGTTCCCGCCGTCAGGGCGAGCGGCGGGACGTCGGACCGTTCAATACCGAACGCGACGCAGTACAGGGCGAGTTCGGCTTCGAGCGCGCGCCGGATGGTCTCCGCCCTGCGGAAGCCGTGGCCCTCGCCCTCGAATGTCAGGTACGCGTGCGGCACGCCGTGCTCCGCCACCTCGGCGAGGAACCGTTCGGCCTGGGCGGGCGGGCAGATCACGTCGTCGAGCCCCTGGAGGAGCAGGAACGGCGCGGTGATCCTGTCGGCGTGCCCGACCGGGGAGCGGCCGCGGTAGCGCTCCGGCACCTCCGCCAGGGGCCCGACCAGGGACTCCAGGTAGTGGGACTCGAAGTCGTGCGTCTCGCCCTCCGCCCAGCCGGCCAGGTCGAGGATCGGGTAGCTGATGGCCCCGCAGGCGTACCGGCCCGCGACCGAGGGGGCGACGAGGGAGGCGGCCGTCGTCCAGCCGCCCGCGCTGCCGCCCCTGAGGGCGATGCGCGCCGGGTCGGCGGCGCCCTCGTCGGCGAGCGCGGCGGCCACGGCGGCGCAGTCCTCGACGTCCACGACGCCCCACTCGCCGCGCAGCCGCTCGCGGTAGGCGCGCCCGTAGCCGGTGGAGCCGCCGTAGTTGACCTCGGCGACGCCGATGCCGCGCGAGGTGAAGTAGGCGATCTCCAGGTCGAGGACGAGCGGCGCGCGCGAGGTGGGCCCGCCGTGCGCCCAGATGACGTACGGGGGCAGCGCGCCGTCCGTGCCCGTGGTGGCCGGGTGGCGCGGCGGGTAGATGTGCGCGTGGACCTCGCGGCCGTCGGGGCGGGTGACGGTCCCGGCGCGCGGCAGCGGGTAGTACGCCGGGGCGACCGCGTCGCGGTGCTCGTGGGCGAGGACGACGCAGTGGCCGGTGGCGGTGTCGAGGCGGACGATCTCGTAGTCCCGGTCGGGTCCGGCGGCGATGCCGGTGACACGGGTGCCCTGGACGGCGAGGGACGGCTGCCACTCGGTCCACGGCCCCGGCACGTCGGCCAGCTCGCCGCTGGCCGGGTCGAGCACGCCGAGCCTGGCCCGGCCCCGGCCGTGGAGGACGGCGAGCGTGCCGTCCGCGAGCGGCGCGAACCAGCGGAACCCGATGTGCCACAGCCCGTCGGCGAACTCCTCCTCGCGCGCGCACAGGGCGGTCATCGCGCCGCTGTCCTGGTCCACGCGGTACGGGTTCCACCAGCCGCCGCGGTCGCTGACGGCCAGCAGCGTGCCGTCGGGTGCCCACTCGGCCTGGGCGACGGACTCGGTGTCGCCGCCCGCGAGGACGCGCGCGCCGGTGAGCAGGCGGGCGCCGTCCGCGCCGCGCGTGACGCCGGCGAGCATCAGGTCGGTGCCGTCCCAGGGCATGCGCGGGTGGTCCCAACCGAGCCAGACGGCGCGGCGGCCGTCCGGGGAGAGCCGGGGCCCGGTGACGAAGCGGTGCCGCTCGGGCGCCAGCTCGCGCAGGGCCGACCGGTCGCCGGCCGCCGACCCGTCCAGCGGGACGGCGACCGGCACGCGGCGCACGTCGCCGGGGCCCTCCCCGGTGAACTCCTCCAGCACGCACCACACCTCGTCGCCCTCGACGCGCAGGTCGCCGAAGCGCAGCCCGCCGCCGACCGGTGACAGGGGCGTCAGCGGGCGCGGCTCCTGGCCGCCGGGCGCGTCAGGCTCGACGGCGTACAGCCGCTGGTCGGCGAAGTGGGCGAAGACGGCGAGCGGGCCGCCGTCCTCCCGCGCGACGGCGGCCCACGGGACGCCGCCGTACTCGATGAGGCGGCTGCGGACGTTCCACGGCGCGGGGAGCACCGGCTCGGGCGCCCCGGCGTCCGGCGCCAGCCGCACGAGGGCGCGCCGTCCGCCCTCGGCCGGGCGCGGTTCGGTCCACCACAGCTCGTCGCCGACCGCGCCGACGTACTCGGGCTTCCCGTCGTGGTCCGCGACGAGGGCGGCGTCGATGGGCGAGGTCCAGCTGCCGTATGGTGCGCGGTCCATGGGTCTTCCGTCTCCTTGTCGGCCTGGGGGGGGCGTCGGCCCGTGGTCAGAGGGCGCGCAGCGCGCGGTCGAGCACCCGTGTGCCGAAGTGGAGGGCGTCCACCGGCACCCGTTCGTCCACGCCGTGGAACATCGCCTGGTAGTCGAACCCCTCGGGCATCCGCAGGGGCATGAAGCCGTAGCCGCTGACGCCGAGGCGGGAGAACTGCTTGGCGTCCGTGCCGCCCGACATGCAGTACGGGATGACGTGCGCGCCGGGGTCGAAGTGCAGCAGCGCCTCGCTGAGGGCGGCGAACGCCGGGCCGTCCACGGGTGCTTCGAGCGGGATCTCGTGGTGCTGGTACGACCAGGTGACGTCCGGGCCCGTCAGCTCGTCCATGGTCGCGGTGAACTCGTCCTCCCAGCCGGGGAGGACGCGGCCGTCCACGTGCGCGGTGGCGCTGCCCGGGATGACGTTCACCTTGTAACCGGCGGCGAGCATCGTGGGGTTGGCGCTGTTGCGCAGGGTGGGGGCGACGAGGCTCCCCGCCGGGCCGATCGCGGCGACCAGCCCGTCCAGGGCGGGCGCGAGGACGGCCGGGTCGTCGTCGTCCAGGTCGGGCAGGGGCACGCCGTAGAGCGCGGCCAGCTCGGTGAGCGCGGCGCGGACGGTGGCGGTGAGGCGCGGGGGCCAGGTGTGCTCGCCGATGCGGTGGACGGCGGCGGCGAGGCGGGTGACGGCGTTCTCCCGGTTGACGCGCGAGCCGTGCCCGGCGCGCCCCGGCGCGGTCAGGCGCAGCCACGCCGTGCCGCGCTCGCCGGTGGCGACGGGGTAGATGCGGCGGCCGTCGCCGGGATGGAACGTGTAGGCGCCCGACTCGCCGATGGCCTCGGTGCAGCCGTCGAACAGGTCGCGGTGCTCGCCGACGAGGAAGCCCGAGCCGTAGTCGGCGGTGTCCTCCTCGTCCGCCGTGAAGGCGAGGACGATGTCGCGGCGCGGCCTGATCCCGGCGCGCGCCCAGGCGCGGACGACGGCGAGGACCATGGCGTCGGAGTCCTTCATGTCCACGGCGCCCCGGCCCCAGACGACGCCGTCGCGGATCTCGCCGGAGAACGGCGGGACGCTCCACTCGGACGCGTCGGCGGGCACGACGTCCAGGTGGCCGTGGACGAGGAGGGCGTCGGCGGCCGGGTCGGCGCCGGTGACGCGCGCGACGACGTTGGTGCGGCCCGGGGCCTTCTCCAGCAGCAGCGGTTCGAGGCCCGCCGCCGCCAGCCGTTCGGCGACGTACTCGGCGGCGGGGCGTTCGACGCCGTCGCCGCCGCCCCGGTTGGTGGTGTCGAGGCGGATGAGGTCGGAGGTGAAGCGGACCGCCTCGTCCAGCGCCGTGCCGTCGACGTGCCGTGCCGTGTCCTGGTCCGTGTGCCGTCCCGTGCGCTGCTCAGCCATACCATTCCTCCACCGCGGCGGACACCATGGTGGTGACCGTCTTGAAGCACCGGATTCCGTCGTACATGGTCCCGGCCCGGTACGCCACGCGGCACGGGCCGGTCTGCTCGACGCCGGGGACCAGGGCGGCGGAGCCCGCCAGGTGCTCGGCGTCGAACTCGATCTCGAACAGGCGCTCGCGCGGCGGCTCCGGATCGTGGCGCGTGGCGAGCGCGACGGCCTTCGCGGCGGCCGCGCGGATGTCGGCGGCGGTGCGCGCCGGGGTGCGGCAGACGGCGGCGTAGCGCGACACGTAGTCCTTGACGGCGACGCCCACCGCGTCCGGGGCCCAGCGCGCGGCGTCGTCGCAGGTGCGGTCGTCGCCGGTGACGAGGACGACCGGGGTGCCGTACTCGGCGGCGACCAGCGCGTTCAGCAGGCCCTCGCTCGCCCGGACGCCGTCCACGAAGACGCCGGTCAGCGAGTTGCCGAGGTAGGTGTGGGCGAGGACGCCCTCGTCGCCCGCGCCCGTGTGGTAGCCGATGAACGCGATGCCGTCGATGTCGCCGTGCTGCACTCCCTCGACCATGCTGAGGGCCTTGTGGCGGCCGGTGAGGAGCTGGGCGCGGTCGTCCAGCCGCTCCAGCAGGAGGTTGCGCATCGTCATATGGGCCTCGTTGACGATCACCTCGGTGGCGCCGCCCTCGTGGAATCCGGCCACGGCCGCGTTCACGTCCGAGGTGAGCAGCGGGCGGCAGCGCTGCCACTCGGGCGTCCCCGGCAGGCAGTCGGCGGGCCAGGTGACGCCGGTGGCCCCCTCCATGTCGGCCGAGATGAGGATCTTCGTCATGCCGCGCACGTTACCCGGCGGCACCGACAATCAGCCAGATCGACCGCCAGGCGGCCCGGCGGCCCCCGGCTCAGCGGCGGCCGCCGGGCAGGTCCTGTTCGAACCACACGGTGGTGCCGTGGTCGGTACGCCCGCTGCCCCAGCTCCGCGCCAGCCTGCTGACGACCTGGAGGCCGCGCCCGGACTCGTCGCCGGGCGCGGGGCCGAGCAGCGCGGGCCGCTCGTGCCCGTCGTCGGTGACCTCGCAGACGAGCGTGTCGGCGCGGACGAGGCGCAGTTCGACGGGCCCGCGCCTGGCGTGGCGCAGGGCGTTGGTGACCAGTTCGCTGACGAGGAGCGCCGCCGTGTCGGCCGCCGCCGCCAGCCCCCACTCCCGCAGCCGCCCCCGGACGAGATGCCGCGCGTGCGGGACGTACGCGGCGTCCAGGCCGAGGCGCCAGAACGCCACGTCGCCCGGCGCGACGCGGCCGAGGCGCGCGGTGAGCAGCGTCGTCCCCGCGTCCCGCGCGCCCGCCGTGGCCGCGGACAGGGCGCGAGCGACGGCGTCGCAGGTGGCGTCGGCACGCTCCATGGCGCGCCCGGTGGGGAGCTCGGGGTCCACCGAGCGGACGGCGATGTCGCACAGCGTCGCCAGGCGCGTGCCGGGGCCGCGCCCGCGCACCTCGGCGAGCCCGTCCGTGCACAGCACGAGCCGGTCGCCCTTGAGCACGGGGACGGTCACCGCCGTGAAGGGCACGCCACCCACGCCGATGGGGGCGCCCGCGGGCAGGTCGAGCGCCCGCGCGGGGCCGTGGGCGCGGATCAGGACGGGCGGGAGGTGTCCGGCGGTGGCGACGCGCAGCTCGGACCTGATCGGGTCGTGGACCGCGAACAGGCAGGTGGCGAGCGGCAGGTCGCCGAGCCGCCGGGCGAGGTCGTCCAGGGCGCGCAGCAGGTGCGCCGGGTCGGCGTCGAGCGCGGCGAGGGTCTGGATGGCCGTCCGGTAGCGGTGGGCGGCGGCGAGGGCCCTGGCGGGTCCTTCGTCGGTGAGGCGGCCGAGGACGCGTCCCGCGACCAGGGCCGTGCGGCAGCCGGGCAGCCGGATGACGTCGGACCACTCGCCCGCCGCGCCGCCGATGCGGGTGCCGGGCAGGAGGCGGCTCGCGGTCGTGCAGCCGAACGGGCGCGGGGGCGCCGGCTCCGGGGGCTCGGCGTGCAGCGACCGCAGGCGGGCGTTGTCGAGGATGAGCCCGGCGCGGTCGGCGATGTCCGCGCCGGTCACCAGGTCCGCCTCGGTGAAGCCGGGCCGCTCCGGGTGGCGCAGCAGGACGACGAAGCCGAGGACGGACCGTCCGGCCTTGAGCGGCACGGCCAGCAGCGACCGCCGCGTGACCTGCGGCGCGATGTCCTGCGGCCCGAACGGCGCGGTGACGGTCCGTGCCTGCGCTTCGGTGACGCGTGGGACGAGGACGGGGCGGCCCGTCGTCACGCAGTCGGCGAACGGCGTCCCGGCGGGCAGCTCCGCGCCCCGGTCGGCGCGCGCGGCGGCGTGGCTGCCGCCGCCCGGCGCACCGGCGCGTTCGACGGTGACACGGTGCCAGCGCGTACCGGGGGGCGGCGGGCCCTCGGGGACGGCGGCGCCGGTGACGACGTCGTCGCGGAGATACGTTCCGGCGATGTCGGCGAAGCGGGGGACGAGGGCGCGTCCGAGCGCCTCGACCGCGCGGCCGGGGTCGGGGCCCGCGGCGGCACCGACGGCGCGCAGCACGGCGAGCCGCTCCCGCAGGGCGGCGGGGTCGGCGGCGGCGTCCGGGTCGGTGTCCTCCCGCTCGTCGTCCTCCGCCGGGGCGGTCGCACCCCAGCCGGGGAGGACGGGCTCCCAGCGGGCTTCCTTCCTGAGTTCGAGGAACGGGTAGCCGTGGGTCACGACCTGGCGCGCGACGTGCCCCGCCTCCTCGCGGGGCATGGGCAGCAGCGCGGTCAGGCCGTCGTGCAGCCGGTCGGCGTCGGCCCGTTCGCCGTGGGGCCCCAGCACGGGCGCGAACGCGGCGCGGCCGGTGCGGCGGACGGCCGCGCTGTCCGCCGCGAGCAGCAGGACGCGGGCGGTGCCCGGCCCGCGCAGCGGGTACGCCCACCACAGGATCTGGCGGCGGTACGGCTTCGCGCCCGTGCCCCGGGTGGAGAACCAGCCGGCCGCCGGGTCGGCGAAGGTCGTCATGTCGGTGCCGAAGATGGTCTCCCTGCGGTGCGCCGGGTCGAGCGGCCCGCCGCCGTCGGGACCGGCCGGGTGCGCGGGCCCGGTCTCGCGGGCGGACGCGACGGGCATGACGTCCACCGCGCGGCGGCCGACCGCCGCGGCGCGCGGCACCTCGAAGAGACCGGCGGCGCCGCTGTTCCAGTGCGCGATGACGGCGGCACCGTCGAGGACGACGACGGCGACGGGGATGCCGCCGCCCGTGTCGCCCGTGTCCTGGTCGCCCGGCTGGGGCGGGTCCTGTCCTGCGGCCACCGGCGTCTCCTTCGGTGCGGAAGCGGTCTCGGGCGGCCTCGGTGTCAGGCGCCCGCCGCCATGTGGGCGGCGAGGTTGTCGAGGATCTGGTCGTAGGCGGCGCCGAGGACGCGCGGCGCGAAGGTCCGTTCGAAGAAGCCGCCGATGCCGCCGGCGCCCTCCCAGGCGCTGCGGACGGTGACCAGGGCGGCCTTGCCCGCGGCGCCGCCGGCGGGCTCGACGGTGTACTCGGTGACCATGGTCGAGTTGCGGTCCTTCTCGACGAGGCGGCCCTCGCCCGGCTCGCTGACGTCGAGCAGGCAGTCGCGCACCCGCCGCGACGTGGCGTGGAACCGCAGGCGCACCACGGTGCCCGCGCCGTCGCCGCCCTCCTCGACCGCGTAGTCAGTGAACCGCTCCGGCAGCAGCCGGGGATGGACGCCGCGGTAGTCCGCCAGCGCGTCCAGAACGTCCTCGTGATCCGCGGCGATCTCCCGCCGCCTGACGACCTCGATCTGTCCCATGCCCCAAGCTCCTGCCGTCGTACGGGATGTGACGGTCAGCCAACCATCCGTGCGTGGCGATGCCCAAATCCGCAGGCGGGGGGCGCGTGCTCGGTGCGGGGGAATCCGGCTTGACACCCACGATTCGAACATGTGTCCTAGACGCACCACAAACGAAAGTTTGTTCGAGTGACGGTCGGCCGTGCGTCGGCAGTGAGGAGGCCCGCGATGCGCTGGAGCAACCTGGGTGACGACACCCCCGCCGCCGCGCCCGCGCTGTTCGGGACGGACGTCGTCACGACGACGGTGGACACCCCCGAGTTCCGGGGGATCACGTTCCACGAGGTGCGGGCGCGTTCGATCATCAACCGCGTCCCCGGCACCTCGCGGATGCCGTTCGTCTGGACGGTGAACCCGTACCGCGGCTGCTCGCACGCGTGCGTCTACTGCTTCGCGCGCAAGACGCACAGCTACCTGGACCTCGACACCGGCGCCGGCTTCGACTCGCAGATCATCGTCAAGGTGAACGCGCCGCAGCTCCTCGCGCGCGAGCTGGCGGGCGGCCGCTGGCACGGCGAGCACATCGCGATGGGCACCAACGTGGACCCGTACCAGCGGGCGGAGGGCCGCTACCGGCTGATGCCGGGCATCATCGCGGCGCTGCGCGACCGCGCGAACCCGTTCTCCGTCCTCACCAAGGGCACGCTGATCCTGCGCGACCTGGAGCTGCTGCGGCAGGCGGCCGACGTGACGGACGTCGGCGTGTCCGTGTCGGTGGGCTTCACCGACCCCGAGCTGTGGCGCACCGTCGAGCCGGGCACCCCGGCGCCCGACCGGCGGCTGGGCGTCGTCCGGGCGCTGCGGGACGTCGGCATCCCGTGCGGCGTCCTGATGGCGCCGATCCTGCCGTACCTCACCGACTCCCCCGCCCAGCTGCGGGAGACGGTCCGCGCCATCGCGGCGGCGGGGGCGGCGTCCGTGACCCCGCTCGTGCTCCATCTGCGGCCGGGGGCGCGCGAGTGGTACATGGCGTGGCTCGCGCGGCACCGCTCGGACCTGGTGCGGCGGTACGAGGTGATGTACGCGGGCGGGGCGTACGCGCCCAAGTGGTACCAGCGGCGGGTGACGCGGGAGGTGCACGAGCTCGCCACCGAGTACGGCATAGGCCCGGCCCGCCGCGGCGGCCACCGGGCGGTCCCGGAGCCCGCGCCGCGCCCCGAGCCGGGGACGCAGCTCACGCTGCTGTAGGCACACACGGCCGGGCCGCCAGGGCGGGCGACGGCTCGTATGCGGTGACGCGCGGCGTGTGCCGCGTGGTGGCGGTCTGCCGGGGCACGGGAGGGGATCGGGGCCGCCGGCAATGGTGCTTCGCCGGCCGGTGCCCCGGTGCCCCGGCGCCCTGGACGGCCGCGGCGGCCGTCGGTCTGCCGGGTCGGACGACCCCGCTGTCCCGGTCCGCGCCGCGGATGCCAGGCCCCGACTGCATTCGACCCGCATGCGCACGGGTTCCGCCGCACCGGCCACACGCCGCCCACCGGGCACGGCGCGACACCTCGGCATCACGCGGGACCGCCCGGGAAGCACCGGGGCGCCGCCGGGACCAGCGACCGGCGCCCCGTGCGGCCGACCGGCCGGCCGCACGGGGTGGTTCTCACCCTGTCCGGGTGGGGCGGCGGGGCCGGGCATGCGTGGCGGCCCCGAGGCGTGGGATACCCGGGGCCGCCGGCTTGGGGGGCGTCGCTCAGGCGCTGAGCAGCCGCTCCATCGTGTCGCGGTAGTCCAGCATGATCACGCGCCACTTCTCGGTGTCGAGGTCGCCACCGTCCTGGTGGGAACCGTTGCCGCCGTTGCCGTTCGCGCCGTTGTGCTCCCAGTGGGTCCGCATCGCGTTGCGGCGCTCGGTGAGCGAGGCGGTGATGCGGGCGACGGCCGTTTCGAGCACCGTGTCCGCCTCGGCGACTGACTGCTTCGGGCTGTCGACGAACGCGCCGACCGCGTGCTGGAGTTCGGCCCGCAGCCGGGCCGCCTCTGACGCCGGTATCAGCCCGTCGCCCAGGTCGCCCGCCGTGAACTGCCCGCCGTCACGGGTGCCGTCGTACGCGCTGTCGTCGCGCGTGCTCTCGTACGCGCCGGTCCTGCCGGTGTCCGGCGTGGTGCCGCGGCCGGTCGTGGACGTCCCGGTGGCGGGCCCGTCCGGGGCGTACGGTGTCGTGCCGTGCGCCGGGGTCTTCTCCGTCGTCGGGGTGTTCTTGCCGGACAGCGGGGTCACACGTTCCGTGTCCCGCGCGCTCTCCGTGCCCCAGGCTCGGTCGGCGCCGGCGCCGGTGTCCGTGCTCGTGCTCGTGCGCTCGTTCTCAGGCTTGTTCATCACGCACCACCCTTCGTCGGTGTACCGGTCACGCCGTCGTGCCGCGCGGGACCGGCGGTCCGCTGGTGTCCTGCCGTCCTGCCGGGCCGGTTGCGCACGAGGGTGGCCATCCGCCCGCCCTTGCGCCGCTGGTGCTGCGGCTGGGCCTCGTCCACGGTCCGGTCGCTCAGCAGGTCGTTGAACAGACCCCGCGCCTGGACTATGGCCGCCCGCAGCTCCTCCGTCACCGTGCCGTCCGCCGGCTCGCGCCCTGCGAGGGCATGCACCGTGCGGTATCCCTCGACGTGCCGCGGGTGGTGCACGGACAGCGCGGCCACCTGGTCGTCGTACGCGTGCGAGGGGTAGCCCCGGTCATGGATGAGCTGGGTCAGCAGGTGGTCCGCCTCGGCGACCGCGCCGCCGGGCGACTCCACGAACTTCTCCTGCACCCGGGCCCACCGGGTCTGGTAACGCTCCCGGTCCTCGGCCGACAGGGGCCGGAGGTCGAGCCGTCCGTGCTGCTTCAGCCGTGCGGCCAGTTCTTTCCGTGCCGCCTTGGCGTCCCCGTTGTGCCGGGCGACCGCCCGGTCGTACTCGGGCCCGAAGCGGCGTTGCAGTCTCCCGGTTCCGGCAGGCCCCGCGGACGGCGCCAGCACGAGCGCCAGGAGTGCGAGGACGACCACGGCCAGGATGATGATCACTACAGTCGTCATGACTTCCCTTTCGCAGGAATCCTCTTGCGCGAGGTTGTCGTGACCCTCCGGTTACCCGAGCGCGGCCTTCCAAACGTACGAGTCGCCGACCTGGTTGACGCCGCGCGCCGCCGATCCCCCGGCGTGCGGCGCGCGTTGGCCGGTGCGGGCCCGCGGCACCCTCCGCGCGCCCGGCGCACGCGGGGCGCGTGGGGCAGAATGCGAGCCATGACCAACTCAGCGCGTGTGAACGGGGCGCAGCGGGCCGGGCGCGTCGCGGGCGATGTCCTGCTCGCGCTGGCCCTGCTCGCCGCCGAGGCGGCCGTCGGCGCGATCGTCCTCTTCCTGCTGATCATGGACGGCTGGGGCGAACCGGCCGAGGACCGGCCGTTCCTCATCGCCCTCGGGGTGGGGGCGGCACTGACCGCGACATGCGCCGTGTTCCTCCTGCGCGCCCGGCTGCCGGCCGCCGGGCTGACGCAGGGGCTCCTCGCGGTGGCGTTCGCGGGCGTGGCGCTGTTCGGGATCGCGGCGGCGGACGGAACGGGCGGCACGGGCGGGTCCGGCACGGGCGGCACGGGCGGTCCCGGAAGCGCCTGCCGCAGCGGCGGTGACAGCCACGAGTGCCTCGGCGGCTGAACCCGTCACGGCGCGGCGGGCGCCTCCGGGGTGTCGGGCGCGAGCCCGTCCAGCGCGGCCGTGAGCCGCTCCCGCACCGCCGCCACCCGCTCCTCGCCGGGCGGGGGCCCGCCGAGCGACAGGGCCCGTGCGACATCGGTCAGGTCGTCCAGCGGCCCCAGCACGTGCGCCGGTGCCGTCGCCGCGCCCAGCAGCCGGTCGAGCGCCGCGTCCGCCGCGTCCCACTCGGCGCGGGCGCAGTGGACGACCAGCAGTTCGCCGAGGGCGCCGGGACCCGCCTCCCCCGCCGCCAGGGCGGCGCACCGCGCGGTGAGGTCACGGTCCGCGGCGTCCGCGGCGGGGTCACCGGCGTGGCGCAGGACGAGGACGAGCCCGAGCAGCGCCAGCGCGCTCCGGGGGTGGCGCTCGGCGTTCTCCCGGCAGGCCGCCGTGGCCTCGCCGTGCCTGCCGAGGGCGGCGAGCGCCACGCCGCGGTGGCCGAGGGTCCACGCCGGTGCGCCCCCGCCGTCCCCGCCGTCCCCGGCCAGGGCGGCGGCACGGTCGAACGCCTCGACGGCCGCCGCGTCCCGCCCCAGGCAGTGCAGCGCGTACCCCCGGCCGGCGTGGTGGCCGGCGGAGTCGGGGGCGAGCGCGACGGCGCGGTCCAGGTCGGCCAGCGCGGCGCCGAAGTCGCCCGTGAGGCGGTGGATCTCCGCGCGCTGCGCGAACGCCCAGGCGTAGCCGGGCCGCAGGGCGATGGCGCGGTCCAGGTCGGCCAGCGCCGCCGGGTAGCGGCCCAGTTCGGCGCCGAGCCGCCCGCGGTCGGCGTACGCCCACGCGTACTCGGGGTCGAGATCGACGGCGCGCGCGTAGTCGGCGTACGCCTCGGCCCAGTCGCCCAGGTACGTCCTGACGCGTGCGCGCTCGCCGAACGCCCAGGCGTACTCCGGCTCGTGCTCGATGGCGCGGTCCAGGTCGGCCAGGGCCGGCGCGTGGTCGCCCCGGCGGCTGTGCACCCGGCTGCGCTCGCCGAACGCCCAGCTGTAGTCCGGCTGTATCCCGATGGCCCGGTCAAGGTCGGCCAGGGCCCGCGCGTCGTCGCCGAGGGAGCGGTACGAGCGGCTGCGCTCCGCGTACGCCCACGCGTAGCCCGGGTCCAGCTCGACCGCCCTGGTGTGGTCGGCGATGGCCGCCGTGTAGTGGCCGAGGCAGCGGTGGGCCTGACCGCGTTCGGCGACGGCCCAGGCGTCGCGCGGGTCGAGCGCGACGGCGCGGTCCAGGTCGGCGAGCGCGTCCTCGAAGCGGTTGAGGTAGACCCGCAGGTGGCCGCGCCGGGCGAGGGTCTTGGCGTCGGTGCGGCCCAGGGCGATGGCCCGCTCGATGTCGGCGTGCGCCTCGCTGTGGTCGCCGAGCGCGAGCCGGGTGGCGCTGCACCCGAGCCAGGCGCGGACCAGTTCCGGGTCGAGCGCGAGCGCGGCCGTGAAGTCGGCGAGCGCGCGCCCGAGGTCGCGGGTGAAGCGGTACGCGTCGCCGCGCGCGGCGTGCACGAGCGCGCGGCCCGCGGCGTCCAGGCCGGGCGCGTCCAGCAGCAGGGTGAGGGCGCCTGTGGCGCCGTCGTCCCCGGCGGCGCGGGCGAGGCGGCGCGCCCAGCCGCCGATCACGGCCGCGTCCGTGTCGGCGGCGGCCCAGGCGAGCATGTCGACCCAGCGGTGCAGGACGGTCGTGCCCTGGTCGCAGGCGTGGGCGGTGTCCAGCAGCGCGCCGGGCAGGGCGCCGAGCGGGTCGGCGCACAGGCGGTGGTACGTCTCGTTGAGCCGGTGGCCGCGCCACTCGCGGTCGGCCCACCGCTCCCCGGGGTCCGGGAGGCGTTCCTCCAGCGCCTCGCGCCTGCGCCTGAACTCGTCGGCGAGCAGCGTCTGCCCGTGCCGCCACTGGGCGGGCGAACGGGTGCGCTGGAGCCGCAGCATGGGGGCGCGGACGACGTCGTGGTAGCGCAGCCGGCCCGCGCGGTCGCCGACGAACGGCAGCGCCCGCAGCCACGCGTACTCCTCGGGCCCGGCCTCGGGGACGAGGACGCGGTGCACGTCCTCGTCGAGCTGGCGGGAGAGCGCGCAGGCGAGGACGGCCGCGCGGCGCTCGGGGTCGCGTTCCCACTTGAGGAACCGTTCCACCGCCGTCTCGGACGGGTCGGGGACGGCCTCGGGCCCGGCCGGGCGGGTCTGGGCCAGCATGTCGAGGAGGACCGGCAGCCTGCCGGACAGGCGCAGGACGGTCTCGACGGTCCGCCGGTCGGTGACGCCCTTGGCGCTGAGGAGGACGCGGGCCTCCTCGTCGGTGAAGACGTCCAGGCGCGTGGCGGCGATCTGGTCGAGCCAGTCGCCCCAGCAGGCGGTGGAGAGGCGGCCCTGCCCCGACAGGACGACGAGGACGTTGAGCGGCACGTCGCCGTACCTGCCGCCGAGCAGCAGGTCGCGCAGCCAGGTGTCGAGGACGGGCCCGGTGCGTTCGTACGTATCGAAGAAGAGGACGACCCAGCGGTGCTGTGCGGCGACGTCGCCGAGGTCGTCGGCGAGCACGGGCGTGAGGACGTCCACCGGTGCCAGCACGAGCTGCACGTCCTCGTGGTCGCGCAGCCGTGAACTGAGCTGGGCGCGCAGCCTGTCGAGGCCCTGGGCGACCTGCTGCGGGTCGAGCGCGCCCGCGAGGACGCCGACGCCGGGGATGAGTCCGGCGGCGCCGAGGCCGATCTGCGCGGCGATGCCCGCCCCCGACGAGCCGTCGGGGGCGATGGGTGCCGCGGGCGAGGTCTCCGCCTCGTGGCGGCGCCGGCGGTAGGTGTCGAGGCGTTTTTCGAACGTCCTCAGCCGCCGTTCCTGCGCGGCGAGTTGGTGGGCGATGCTCTCCATGGCCTCCAGCGGGCCATGGACGTCGTCGCCGATGTAGGCGGTGACGGCGCCCTGTTCGCGGGCGAGCTTCTCCCACTGGCGGAGCAGGGTCGTCTTGCCGACGCCGGCGTGGCCGTGGACGTGGAAGAGGAACTGGTACGCGGGGTCGGTGACTTCGCGCGCCAAGTTGTCGCGGAAGACGGCGAGTTCGCCGCGCCGGCCCACGAACCCCGCCTCGCGCCGCTGCCGGATCAGGTCCTGCCGCGACAGGCGCCGCGCCGTCATCCCACCACCCCCGCGCGGGCCATTATGACGCAACGGCCTCCCGCACCGGAGCCCCGGACGACCTGTGGGTGGCGACCACGTCACCGAGCGCGTCGAGCCCGTGCTTCACGAGGGGGTGGCTGCGGCTGCCGCGCCGGACGCAGGTGAGGACGCGGCGGGACAGCGGCGGGTCGCCCGCGACGGGCACGCGGACGACGGCGGGCTCGGCCGGGGGCGTGACGAGGCGGGGGAAGAGGGTGACGCCGAAGCCGTGGCCGACGAGCGCGGCCATGGCCGGCCACTCCTGCACGTGGTGCGCGACGCGCGGGGTGAAGCCCGCCATGGCGCAGAAGACGGAGACGCGGCGGTGGTGGTCGCAGCTGTCGGGGTAGGGCAGCACCCAGTCGTCGTCGGCCGTCTCCTCCAGGCGGACGAGGGGGCGGCCCGCCAGGGGGTGCCCGGCCGGGACCAGCAGGTCGAGCGGCTCCTCCAGCAGGGATTCCTGGTCGAAGCGGGAGTCCCCCGGGTGCGGGAAGCCGTCGGGCGGGGCGAGGACGGCGATGTCCGCGTCCGTGGACATCAGCATGTCGAAGCCCTGGGGCGCCTCGCACTGGGCCACCTCGACGGTGAGGCCGGGGTGGCGGGCGCGCAGGAGCGCGGCGGCGGGGACGATCAGGCTCGTCAACGCGCTGGGGAAGCCGCACATCCGGAGCAGTCCCGCCTCGCCCTGGCGGTATGCCTCCAGGGCGGATTCGGCCTCCTCCCAGCGGGCCACCAGGGCGTCGCCGTGCTGGACGACGAGGTGGGCGGCGGCGGTGAGCCTGATGCCGCGGCCCTGCGGTTCGACGAGGGGCACCTTCAGTTCGCGGGCCATCTCGCGCAGGTGGTGGGAGACGGCGGAGGGCGTCAGGTGCAGCGCCGCCGCGGCGGCGGTGACGGTGCCATGCTGGTGGACGGCGCGGAGGACGTGCAGGCGGCGCAGATCAATCATGCAGTAATACTGCACGATGGGGCGGGAAAACATGCGATGGACGTGCACGGTCCGCCGTCCCAGACTGGCCGTATGTCCCTCATCGACCGTACTCCCAGGACCGACAGCACCCCCGAGACCGACACACGGACCGACACCGGCCGCGACCCCGGACGCACGGGGATCACGGAGATCTCCCGCCACATGACGGCCGAGGGCGTCACCCTCTGGCTGCGCTGCTCCTGCGGCCGGCTGCGCATGGTCTTCACGCCCGACTCCCCGCTGGACCGGCCCCTCTTCGCAGGGGGCCGCACCCCCGGCTGCCCCGACTGCGGCTGAGCACACCCGGCTCAGGCCGGTCCGGCGAGCAGCGCGGGCAGGTCCGCGAGGTCCGTGATCCGCCGGGCGGGCGCCCGCCCGGCCGGTACGCGGCCCAGGCCCGGCCGGTCGAGCCATATCCCCCGCAGGCCCGCCGCGTCCGCTCCCGCGGCGTCGGTGTCCGGGTGGTCACCGACGTACGCCACCTCGTGCGGCGCGAGGCGCAGCGCCGCGCAGACCGCGAGGAATGCCGCGGGCGCCGGTTTCGCGTGGCCGATCTCGTCCGAGCAGAGCAGCACCTCGAAGCGTTCCCGTACGCCGAGCGCCGTCAGTTTGCGGTGCTGGTTCGCCGCGCTGGAGTTGGACAGCAGCCCGTGCCGGTACGCGGGCGTCAGCGCGTCGAGCGCGGGCAGCACGTCGGGGAACAGCGCCCACGCCGCCTCGTGGTGGCGCAGATAGCCCCCGAACCACGCGTCCGCCGCCGCGTCGTCCAGCGCACGGCCCAGGAAGTGCCGCACGCGCTCACGCCGTTGCTCCGCGAACGTCAGCTCGCCCCGGGTGAAGCGGGCGTAGTGCGTCTCGGTCACTTCCTCCCAGCGGGCGAACGCGGCCTCGGGCGACGGGAATCCGGCCAGCAGCCCGAGCGCGCCGAGATGGGCGAGCGCGCCCGTACGCGCCGCGCCGGTGTGGTCGGAGACGGTGTCGTCGATGTCCCACACGACTGCCCGGATCGCCATGCCGGTGACCGTAGCATCGGCGCGTGCGCATCCTGACCTGGAACATGTGGTGGCGCTTCGGCCCGTGGGAGCGGCGGCGCGACGCCGTCCTCGCGTGGCTGCGCCGCGAACGGCCCGATGTCTGCGGCCTCCAGGAGGTGTGGGCCGCCGGTGACGGGAACCTGGCGCGGTGGCTGGCCGACGAACTCGGCATGCACTGGGCGTTCACGGCAGGCGAGGTGATGCCGCACTGGCGGGCCCGCGTCCGCTCCCCCGCGCTGGACACGGGGGTCGGGGTCGCCGTGCTCAGCCGCTGGCCGATCACGGGGACGGCCGTGACGCGGCTGCCGACGGACGGGGCGCCCGAGCGGCTGCGGCCCGCGCTGTTCGCGCGGATCGACGCGGGCCCGTACGAGGTGCCGTTCTTCACCACGCACCTGCACTCGTCGGACGACGGGTCGGCCGTGCGCCGCGCCCAACTGGACGCGCTGGGGCGGTTCGTGGCCGGGCGGCGCGGCGCGGGCCCGTTCCCGCCCGTCGTCACGGGGGACTTCAACGCGGAGCCGGACTCGCCCGAGGTGCGCGGCTTCGGCGCGCCGCACGGTCTCGTGGACGCGTGGACCCGCGCCGCGCCCGACAGCCACGGCGCGACCCGCCAGGCGCGCAACCCGTACCGGCCGGGCCCCGGCGCGCGGGACGCGCGGATCGACTACATCCACACCGGCGCCCCCGGCCCGGCGGGGCAGGGCCGCGTGACGGCGGTGCGGCGCACGGGGGACGGCCCGGTGGACGGCGTATGGCCCTCGGACCACGCGGCGGTGGTCGCCGACCTGGCCGGCTGACGACGCCCCGGCCCCGGTGTCCTGGCTCGGACACCAGCCGCGAAGCGGCGGGGGATCACGTGCTCACCGCCAGGGCGTCGGGTCAGGCCGACTGCCACAGGAAGGCGACCTGGTCGCGGTGTGCGGGGCACTGCACGATGTAGCCCGCGCCGTTGTCGCCCCACATGTGCGGTACGCCGCGCCTGGAGTCGATCTGCATGACCAGCTGCGTCATGCGGCCGTCCCCGCGGGGGCAGTTCGGGTACCCGGCGTCCTGGACCCAGTTCGGCCACCCGCCGAGCTTGTCGCCCTGGCGGTTGAGCCCGAACACGACAGCGCGTTCCTCCGGGAGCAGCTCCGGCTCGTCCGCCTCGCGGTACGGATAGTCCCTGACCGCACGCGCCCACCCGGCGATCGGCCGCTCCGGGAACCGTCGGACACCGTCGGGCGGCGTCGGCCGCGGCGCCTCGCCAGCCACCTCCACGATCCGGACCAGGTGGCCGCCCGAGAACGCCCGGAACGGGTTGCACGCGGTGCAGTGGAACAGTTGCAGCAATCCCGTGCCCAGGTTCCGCGCCTTCTCGGGCACGGCCGCGAGGTCGAGTTGCACGAAGAAGGTCAGGGGGGCGGCGCAGTCGGCGCAGAGGGGCCATGGTTCCTCCGCGCCCAGCCAGGGCAGGCCGCCGAACCGCGACGCGCCCGGTTCCCCGTTCCCGTCCGCGGCACCGAGGAGCGGGCTCCACGTGAGGCGGGCGACATGGGCGAGCTTGGCCTTGGCCGCCTGCGTGATCTCCCGGGGCGTCCGCGCGGTCCCCCCGGCGGTGCCCAGCAGCCGCACGACCTCGGTACGGTCCCGCTCCCGAGCCGCCGCGAGCGCGTCGCGGCCGTCCAGGTCACGTGCTTGGCTGTCGGCCCCGGCGTCGAGAAGATCGCGCACCACCTGAGCATGCCCGCGGTCGGCAGCCAGGACGATCGGTGGGGTGCGGTAGACGTTGCCGGGGGCGTCCGGGTCGACTCCGGCGGCGATCAGATGCGGCACGACCTGCGGCGCGTTGAGGGCGATCGCCTGGCCCAGCGCCATCGCGAGATCATCAGGCCCGACCTCGCCATGGCCCAGGATCTCCACCGCGATGTCGAACTGCCGCTCCTGCACGGCGACGATCAGCGCGCGGCCCTGCGTGGCCGGCTCCTGCGTCGGCAGCAGTTCCCGCACTCGGGGGAGGAAGCCCCGCCGTGTCGCCTGGACCAGGTCGGCCTCTTCAGGCGCGAAGACCGTGGCCCCCCGTGCGGACAGCAGCTCCGCCATCGCGGTGCTGCCCGTCTCCATGGCGATGTCGAGCGGGCGACGCAGGGCGTCGGTCAGTACGTTCGGGTCGGCGCCTCCGTCGAGCAGGGCCGCGACCACGGCGTGCGCGTCGGCGCGGACGGCGCCGACCAGCGGGCGGCAGCAGCCGTCCGGGCTGTCCGGGTGGGCGTCCGCGCGCGCGTCCGGGTCAGCGCCGGCTTCCAGGAGCAGCCGCACGGTATCCGCATCCCCCGCTGTCGCCGCGTTCCACAGCGGGAACACCCACCGCTCCGATATCGGCCGAGCCCCGGCGGCCAGGAGCGTACGCACGAACGCCGCACTCCCCCGACGCCTGGCCGCCACCGACAACGCGACATCGAGATCCCATTGCGGCGGCTCGTGCCGCAGGACGAAGTCGAGCACATCCAGACGATGGCCGTCTGCCGCGGACCGCACCGCATCCTCGACTTCGTTCGGCTTCTCCCGCAGAATCGTTGCCAGTTCACCGCTGTCGAAAAGCTCCGCCGTTCGCATGCCGACACCGTAGCGGCCAGCACTGACACCGCCCCCGTCGGCCGCACACCACCGCGCGCGCAGTGCCTGGTCGCCGAGGGCACCGGGCAGCGGTTCCGGACCCGGCGGGCTGTGCTCGGCCTCGAAGGCCGGCTGTACCTGCCGCCTGCGTTCCCTTGACACCTACGGCGTCGTTCGCGCCGCGCTTGTGCCATGCGGCTCACCGCCTGCCGCTCCCTGTCCGGACGGTGGCCACACCCCCTGTGCGGCTGTTACGCGCGCCCCCGGACGGCGAAGCGCCTCCGCGCCCGCACCCGCCCCCGGCGGCCGGTGGATCGTCGTGACCCGCCGTCGCGTCACCGCGCCCCGGCCGGGGAATCCGGATGACCGCGCGGGCACGCCCCGCTACCGTTCGCCATGTGAGCTTCCCTATACGGCAATTGACGGCGGAGGACACCGAGGACGTCGCGCGGCTGCGCATCTCGGGCTGGCGGTACGCGTACCGGGGCGTCGTTCCGGACGCCTACCTGGCGGCGATGGACCCCGCCGTCATGGCCGCGCGGCTGCGCGCCGCGCTCCCCTTCCCCGCAGGACGGGCCGACCTGGTCGCCGACGCGGGCGCGGACGGGATCGCCGGCTGGGCCGCCCTCGGCCCCTACCGGCCCGACGACGGCGCCGACCCGCCGGACGCCGCCCCCGCGGGCGAGCTGTACGCCCTCTACGTGCGGCCCGACGCCATCGGCACGGGCGTCGGCCGCGGCCTGATGGCCGCCTCGCTCGACCTGCTGCGCGCCTTCGGCCACCGGCACGTCCGGCTGTGGGTGGTCCGCGAGAACGCCCGCGCCCGCCGCTTCTACGAACGGGCCGGATTCACCGCCGAGCCGACCACGCGGACCGGGGACGTCGGCGGACAGCCCCTGACGGAAGTCCGCTTCGCCCGCACCTGACCGGCCCCCGGGTCATCCCCGCCGCGCGCCCGCCGACGGCCTGGAACACCCGCGCACCCGTCCTGGCCATGGAGTACGTTCACCCCATGGCTCTTCCCGTGAAGTCCACCCGCCAGCAGAGCACGCCCCAGCGCCTCAAGGTGCGGCGGCGGCTCGCCGCTGCCGCAATGGAACTCTTCGCGACGAAGGGCTACGAGGCGACCACCGTCGACGAGATCGCCGCCACCGCCGGGGTCGCGCGCCGCACCTTCTTCCGGCACTTCCGCTCCAAGGAAGAGGCCATCTTCCCCGACCACGACGACACCCTCGTCCGCGCCGAGGCCGTCCTGGGCGCCGCGCCCGCGCACGAGAACCCGATCGACACCGTGTGCCGCGGCATCAAGGAGGTCATGAGGATGTACGCGGCCTCCCCCGCCGTCTCCGTCCAGCGCTACCGGCTGACCCGCGAGGTCCCGGCGCTGCGCGAGCGGGAGATCGCGTCCGTCGCGCGGTACGAGCGGCTGTTCACGCGTTACCTGCTCGGCCAGTTCGACGAGAACTCGCACAACGGCGACGAGCCGCTGCTCGCCGAGGTGGCCGCGGCCGCCGTCGTCACGGCGCACAACCACGTGCTGCGCCGCTGGCTGCGCCGCGACGGCGAGGGGGACGTCGAGGCCGAGCTGGACCACGCGTTCGCCATCGTGCGCCGGACGTTCGCCTCGCTGCCGGTGATCGCGGCGGCCGCAGGGCAGCCGGCCGCCGCGGTGTCGGCGCACGGCGAGGTCCTCGTCACCGTCGCCAGGACCGACGCGCCGCTGAGCGAGGTCATGCGGACGATCGAACGGGCGCTCGCCGGTCCCGGGCGCGGCACCGCGCGCCCCTGAGCCGGGGCGCGCGCGGGGCGCGGGACGCGCCGGGCGGGCGGCGCGCCGTAGGGTCGGCGGGTCAGCCGCCGTCCGCAGTCCCGCACCGGAGGTCAGCACGTGACCGCGTCGAACCCGCACCGCCCGCAGCGCCCCCAGCGTCCGCGCCGCTCCTGCCTGGCCGTGCCGGGCAGCAGCGACCGGTTCCTCGCGAAGGCGCGGACGCTCCCGGCCGACCTGGTGTTCCTCGACCTGGAGGACGCCTGTGCGCCACTCGCCAAGGAGGACGCGCGGCACCGGATCGTGGCGGCGCTGAACGAGGGCGGCTGGGGCGGCAGGACGCGCGTCGTGCGGGTCAACGACTGGACGACCGAGTGGACCTACCGCGATGTGATCACCGTCGTGGAGGGCGCCGGGGCGGAACTCGACTGCCTGATGCTGCCGAAGGTCGCGGACGCCCAGCAGATCAGGGCCCTCGACCTGCTGCTGACCCAGGTCGAACGGGCGGCGGGCCTGGAGGTGGGGCGCATCGGCATCGAGGCGCAGATCGAGAGCGCCGAGGGCCTGGTGAACGTGGACACGATCGCGGGTGCCTCGCCGCGCCTGGAGACCATCGTCTTCGGCCCGGCGGACCTCATGGCGTCGATCAACATGAAGTCGCTCACGGTGGGCAAGCAGCCGCCCGGCTACCCGGCGGACGCGTACCACTACATCCTGATGCGCATCCTGCTGGCCGCCCGCGCGCACGGGCTCCAGGCCATCGACGGGCCGTACCTCCAGATCCGCGACCCGGAGGGCTTCCTGGAGGTCGCGGGGCGGTCGGCGGCGCTCGGCTTCGACGGCAAGTGGGTGCTGCACCCGGACCAGATCGAGGCGGCCAACGCGGTGTTCTCCCCGTCGCAGGAGGACTACGACCACGCCGAACTGATCCTGGACGCCTACGCGTACGCCACGTCGCGGGAGGGCGGGGCGCGGGGCGCGGCGATGCTGGGCGACGAGATGATCGACGAGGCGAGCCGCAAGATGGCGCTGGTGATCGCGGGCAAGGGCCGCGCCGCCGGGCTGCGGCGCACGTCGGCCTTCACCCCGCCCGCCGGCTGACGCACCGCGGAGGGCGTTCCGGGACGTGCGATCCAGCGATCGAGTCCCGGCCGGAGAAATGTCGCGTAAAACTTCCGCCTGATGTCTTTGCCGGACAATGGAGGACACGTGGACGCGTCGTGCGAATACCCTCACCCGGCAAACCCGGACGGGTGTTCCGGAACGGACACCGCCGAACGGCTGCCTCTTTGACCGTGAATGCGGCGGCGGCGCCCCGGCGCCCCGCCGCGCCGCGGAGATGACGGGTTTGCAAGGTGAAATCCCGGACACCCGTGAGGAGATGGACAAGGGCCGCGAACGGCGGCCGCCCCGTGCCGCGCGGCTGTGATTGTCGTCATTGCCGACCGCGCCACCTGGGACATCCGGCCGCGACCGGCGCACTGGCTTGCCGAGTTGCCGCCCGAAACCTATAGCATCGAACCAGCCGCGCCGCTTCGGAAAGGCGTGGTTTCCCCGCTACGAAGGTCTCCCATGCCTTACCGCTCTTCTCCCCGACCAGGCCGCAGAGTGCGACTGGCACGCGGTGCGTCCCCCTGGCTGCTGCCGACGGTGACCGCCGCAGGCGTCAGCCTGGTGAAGGCCCGCCGGTCCGGCCGCTGGGCCGCCGCCGCGGTGCCCGTCACCGCGCTGGCCGCCGGAATGCTGTGGTTCTTCCGCGACCCCGAACGGGAGATCGGCGAGGGCCGGATCATCTGCCCGGCGGACGGCGTGGTGCAGAGCATCATGCCGTGGCCGGACGGCAGGACCCGGGTGGCGATCTTCATGAGCCCGCTGAACGTGCACGTGAACCGGGCCCCGGTCGCCGGGACCGTCGCCTCGGTCGAGCACATCCCCGGCGGGTACGTCCCGGCCTTCGACAAGGAGAGCGAGAACAACGAGCGCGTGGTCTGGCGTTTCGACAGCGAGCTGGGCGACCTGGAGATGATCCAGATCGCGGGCGCGGTCGCGCGGCGGATCGTGCCGTACGTGCCGCAGGGCTGCAAGGTCGAGCAGGGGGACCGCGTGGGTCTCATCCGTTTCGGATCGCGCGTGGACGTCTACCTGCCCGAGGGGATCGAGCCCGCCGTCGAGGTGGGCCAGCACACCACCGCGGGAGTGACACGTCTTGACCGTGACTGACCGGAACGCGCCGGCAGCCTGGGTCGCCGTCGAGGACGACGGGGACGCCGACGACGCGGCGGACGCGATGCCGCTGTCCATGCGGCTGTCGATAGCGGACACCCTGACCCTCTCGAACGCCACCTGCGGCTTCCTCGCGGTCTACTTCACGACCACGGGCGTGCTGATCCCGCACCTGACGAACAGCGGGGACGCGGGCATCGTGCGGAACAACGCGGCGACCGCCGTGCTGCTGATGCTGCTGGCCTCGGTCTTCGACCTGTGCGACGGCCTGGTGGCGCGGAAGCTGCGCGCCTCGCCGATGGGCGCCGAGCTGGACAACCTGTCGGACCTGATCAGCTTCGGCCTCGCCCCGGCCTACTTCGTGCTGGTGTGGGGGATGGTCGTCGGGGATGTCCACGAGCCGCTGTCGGCGCTCGCCGCGACGGTGGTGATGCTCGCCGTCGTGCTGCGGCTGGCCAGGTTCAGCTGTGTGACGATGCCGGACGGCGTGTTCCAGGGCATGCCGAGCCCCTTCGGCGCGCTGACGGTCGTCTCGATCGTCCTGCTCGAACTGCCCTTCATGCCGACGCTGCTCGCGATCGTCGGCGTGGCCTGGCTGATGGTGAGCCGCGTCGAGTACCCGAAGCCGCGCGGCCCGCTCGCCGCGGCCATGCTGGCGTGGATCGTGCTGAGCATGGCGCTGCTCACGGCCTGGGCGTTCGACGCGCCGGGCGGCCTGCTGATGCTCCAGACCGGCTGCTCGCTCCAGCTGGTCCTCGGCGCCGTGATCCCGCTGTTCGCGATGGCGCGCCGCGTGTACGCGTTCCGGGACAACCGCCGCGAGGCGCGCGCGGGCATCGAGCCCTGACGGCCGGGCGTTCCAGGCGGCTGTCAGTCGCCCGTAGCACAATGGCGGGCATGCAGCTCACCAAGAAGGGCCACGCCTGCGTCAGGCTCACCGGGGACGACGGGCGGACGCTCGTGATCGACCCCGGCGGCTTCAGCGAACCCGACGCGGCCGTGGGCGCCGACGCCGTCCTCGTCACGCACGAACATCCCGACCACTTCGACGAGGGCCGCCTGCGGGCCGCTCTGGAGGCCTCGCCCGGGGCGGAGATCTGGACGCTGCGCAGCGTCGCCGGCCAGATCTCCGCCGCGTTCCCCGGCCGGGTGCACACGGTGGGCGAGGGCGACACGTTCGAGGCCGCCGGGTTCGCCGTGGAGGTCCACGGCCAGCTGCACGCGGTGATCCACCCCGACATGCCGCGCGTCACGAACGCCGGCTACCTCGTGGACGGCACGCTGTTCCACCCCGGCGACGCGCTGACCGTCCCCGAGCGCGACGTGACGACGCTGCTGCTGCCCGTGCACGCGCCGTGGAACAAGGTCTCCGAAGTCGTCGACTACCTGCGGGCCGTCCGCCCGGAGCGCGCCTACGCGGTGCACGACAGCCTGCTCAGCGACACCGGCCTCGGCCTGTTCACCAGGCTGCTGGGGCCGGAGGGGATCGGCGTCGGACCCGCCGCGTACGAGCGGCTGGCCCCCGGCACGTCCGTCACCGTCTGAGACCACCGCCCGCGCCCGCCCGTCCCGCCCGCCGCCCGGAAGTAGTGCCATGCGTATCGCCACCTGGAACGTCAACTCGATCACCGTCCGCCTGGAGCGCCTGCTCGCCTGGCTGGAGCGCAGCGGCACCGACGTGCTGTGCCTCCAGGAGCTGAAGTGCGACGACGCGGCCTTCCCGGCGGCGCGGCTGCGCGAGGCGGGGTACGAGGCGGCCGTCCACGCCGACGGGCGGTGGAACGGCGTGGCCGTCCTCTCCCGCGCCGGCCTCACGGACGTCACCCGCGGCCTGCCCTGCTGCCCCGAGTACGACGGGGTCTCCGAGCGCCGCGCCGTCGCCGCCACGTGCGGCGGCGTCCGCGTGTGGTCCGTCTACGTGCCGAACGGCCGCGAGGTCGGGCACCCGCACTACGCGTACAAGCTGGAGTGGCTGGGCGCGCTGCGCGAGACGGTCGCGGCGGACGCGGCGGGGGACCGCCCGTTCGCGGTGCTGGGCGACTTCAACGTCGCGCCGGAGGACGCCGACGTGTGGGACATCGCGGTGTTCGAGGGCGCCACGCATGTCACGGCCCCCGAACGGGAGGCGCTGGCCGCCCTGCGCGCCACCGGGCTGACCGACGTGGTGCCCCGGCCGCTGAAGTACGACCGCCCGTTCACCTACTGGGACTACCGCCAGCTCGGCTTCCCGAAGAACCGCGGCATGCGTATCGATCTCGTCTATGGGAACCAGCCGTTCAGCTCATCCGTCAAAGATGCGTACGTGGATCGTGAGGAACGCAAGGGGAAGGGAGCGTCCGACCACGCGCCCGTGGTGATCGATCTGGACCTGTGAACAAGTGGTGACGCGTGCCTGTGGTGCGGGTGACGGAAGGAGTGGGACCCTGGAAGGCATGAACATCCCTTTCCTGGACAACTGGCGCAAGCAGTCCACCACCACCGTGAGTGACGCCTGGCCGGACCCCGAAGGGGTGGCCGAGTTGCTGTCCGAGTGCGACCTGCTGCGTGACCGGGCGCTGCGCGAGGGCGTGGTGCTGGGTGACACGCCGGTGTCCCTGGAGGCGCTCGACCAGTTGCTGCCGCGCTGGCGCGACGACCCGGAGGAACTGCCGTGGCTCGCCAACGACGCGGGGCTCTACCTCGGCACGGTGCTGGTGCGTACCGTGCCGGGCTCCCGGTGGGTGCCGGGACCGGGCGGCAGACCGATCGTGGTGATGGCGTCCGGCCGCGAGGTGGACGTCGTCGCGGCGGGCGAGGACTGGGCCGACACCGGCTCGCCCGAACTGTCCCAGGTGTACGCGGAGGTGGCGGGCGACTGAGCCGGCGCCCGCCCCCCGTTCCCGCTCCCTCCGCCGCCGGTCAGCGGCCGAAGGAGATCTCGTACTCCAGGCGCCAGCGGTCGCCGAGCAGCACGGTGTCGGACGTCTCGACCGGCCGCCCGTCCGCGTCGTAGTGGGTGCGCTCCACGGACGTGACGCACTGCCCCGGGGTGCAGCCGAGCGCCTCGGCCTCCGGGGTGGTGGCGGGCCGTGAGCCGATCCGCTCGCGTGCCTCGACGACGCGGATGCCGATCGCGGCGAACCGGCCGCGCACGCCCCGGCGCGCGTAGGGGCCGCGCTCGGGGAAGACCACGTCGGTGCCCTCGGTGAGGGCCAGCGGCTCCCAGCTCGTGGCCAGTTGCAGCGGCCGCCGGTCGGCCAGGTACTCGTAGGCGGTGCGCATGACGCGCTCCCCCGCCGGTATGCGCAGCCGCTCGGCGATCGGGGCCGGGGCGACGGCGGTGGCGGAGACCGCCTCCCAGGCGAGCTGCGGCTCGTCCGCGGGACCGTGCGCGGGCACGGTGACCCGGGCGGCGAGCGGCGAGTCTACGGTGTCGGTGGAGCGCAGCAGCGCCCCGATGGGCACCCGGTCGCTGACGAAGACGCCCCGCCCGAACTGCCCGCTCACATAACCGGCCGACTTCAGCACCCGCACCGCGCGGTCCACCGTCTGGTCGCTGGCGCCGTACGTCCGCTTCAGCTGGGCCCGCGACGGTATCCGGGCCCCGACCGCCAGCCGTCCCTCGTCGATCCGCTGCCGCAGGTCGTCCGCGATGCGCTGGTACACAGGCCGGCTCTCGCCCATCCCCTGGTCTCCCTTCCGCGGGCGGCGTGTGTGCGCCCCGCGTCCCCGGAAGCCAGGTTACGTCACCCCGCGTCAGTTTTCCTTACTGGTGGTGAGCTTCGGCCGGGCACTGGTGGCACTGCGTGTGACGTCGGCGACGACCTCGACGACATCCGGGCCGTACGCCTGGGAGTTGACGACGCGCAGCAGCAGGCAGAACGTGCCGCCCGAGCCGTGCTTGCGCGCAAGCCGCACATGGTGCCTGGCGAGGTAACGCATCGCCGCCTGGCCGGTGATGGACCGCTGCCCGCAGGCGAGGAAGACGGGCCTGCCCTCCTCACCGGCCGTGAGCCGGGCGAGCAGGACGTGCTCGACCGAGCCGTTCTCCAGCCGGTACCGCTCGGTGCCTATCGTGAACGCGCCGCGGTCCGGGCCCGGTTCGCTGTCGGTGTTCACGAGGACGCCGGGCAGCAGGCTGCGCAGGTGGGCGCTCATGCGGCGGTTGTTCGTGGGGCCGCCGATGCAGAACTCCGTGCGCTCGCCGAAGCCCTGGCGCGCGCTCTCGCCGGAGACCACCTCGGCCTTGGCGCCGCAGTTCTTGACGACGGCGGCGAGTTCGAGGAGGGCGAAGACGTCGTTGCGCCCCACCGCGCCGTCCGTGCCGGTGTCCCTGCTCACGACGAGCAGGCACTCGGAGTTGTCGGGGAGCCCGAAGAACCGCTGCTGTCTGCGCCGCGAGCGTTCCGCCAGCCAGCCCCGCAGGGCCCAGCCCGCGACGAGCGCGGCCAGCGCGGCGGCGGCGACGGCGATCAGGAGGGTGCGCGCGTCCTCGTCCATGGGCGGGGACTCTACCGGCGCGCGCCCCGGCGGACGAGCCCTCGGTTCCGCCTCGCGCCGGGAGCGTGCGCCGGGCGGACACGGCGGCGACGCTCCGGCGATGCCCTTGCCACAGTGCGTGACGACTTCTAGCGTCGGGGCGGGACGCGCCGAGCGGTGCGCGCGGTGCGCGCGGCAGACAGGAGCGGTGGATGGCGGACGTGGTGAGGGCCGCGCTGGTGCAGGCGGCGTGGACGGGCGACACGGAGTCGATGCTCGTGAAGCACGAGGAGTACGCGCGGGAGGCCGCCGGGCAGGGCGCGCGCGTGATCGGCTTCCAGGAGGTGTTCAACGCGCCGTACTTCTGCCAGGTGCAGGAGGCGGAGCACTACCGCTGGGCGGAGCCGGTGCCGGACGGGCCGACGGTGCGGCGCATGCGGGACCTGGCGCGCGAGACGGGCATGGTGGTCGTCGCGCCCGTCTTCGAGGTGGAGGCGCCGGGCCACTACTACAACACGGCGGCGGTCGTGGACGCGGACGGCTCGTACCTCGGCAGGTACCGCAAGCACCACATCCCGCAGCTGCCGGGGTTCTGGGAGAAGTACTACTTCCGGCCGGGGAACGCGGGCTGGCCCGTCTTCGACACGGCGGCGGGCCGCATCGGCGTGTACATCTGCTACGACCGGCACTTCCCGGAGGGCTGGCGGGCACTCGGGCTGGCCGGGGCGCAGCTGGTGTACAACCCGTCGGCCACGTCGCGCGGCCTGTCGTCGCACCTGTGGCGCCTCGAACAGCCCGCCGCCGCCGTGGCGAACCAGTACTTCGTCGCGGCGATCAACCGCGTCGGCGTCGAGCCGTACGGGGACGACGACTTCTACGGCACCAGTTACTTCGTGGACCCGCGCGGGCAGGTGGTGGGCGGGGTGGCCGACGACCGCGAGGAGGAACTCGTCGTGCGCGACCTGGACTTCGGGCTGATCGACACGGTGCGGCGGGAGTGGGCGTTCTACCGCGACCGCAGGCCGGACGCGTACGGGGAGCTGGTGCGGCCGTGACGGGCGACGACGGACTCCTGACGCGGCACCGGGCGGTCATGCCGTCCTGGCTGGCGCTCTACTACGAGCGGCCGGTGGAGATCACGCGCGGCGAGGGCCGGTACGTGTGGGACGCCGAGGGGCGCCGCTACCTCGACTTCTTCGGCGGCATCCTCACCACCATGACCGAGCACGCGCTGCCCGCCGTCGCGGAGGCGGTGGCGGCGCAGGCGGGGCGCGTGCTGCACACCTCGACGCTCTACCTGAACCGGCCGATGATCGAGCTGGCGGAGCGGATCGCGGAGCTGTCCGGCATCCCGGACGCCCGGGTCTTCTTCACCTCCTCGGGCACGGAGGCGAACGACACGGCGCTGCTGCTGGCGACGTCCTTCCGCCGGTCCAACCAGATCCTGGCGATGCGCAACAGCTACCATGGCCGGTCGTTCTCCAGCGTCGCGATCACGGGCAACACGAGCTGGTCCCCGACGACGCTCTCGCCGCTCCAGACGCTGTACGTGCACGGCTCGGTGCGCACGCGCGGGCCGTTCGCGGGGCTGTCGGACGCCGACTTCACGGCTGCCTGCGTCGCCGACCTGCGGGACGTGCTGGACCAGGCGGGCGGGCAGGTGGCCGCGCTGATCGCCGAGCCGGTGCAGGGCGTGGGCGGCTTCACGTCGGGTCCCGACGGGCTGTTCGCCGCGTTCCGCGAGGTGCTGGCGGAGCGCGGCATCCTGTGGATCAGCGACGAGGTGCAGACCGGCTGGGGCCGCACGGGCGACCACTTCTGGGGCTGGCAGGCGCACGCGGCGGGCGGCCCGCCCGACCTGCTGACGTTCGCCAAGGGCCTGGGCAACGGCATGTCGATCGGCGGCGTCGTGGGCCGCGCCGAGGTGCTGGACTGCCTGGCGGCCAACTCGATCTCGACCTTCGGCGGCAGCCCCGTGACGATGGTCGCCGGGCTGGCCAACCTGCGGCACCTGCTGGAACACGACCTGCCGGGGAACGCGCGGCGCGTCGGCGGCCCGCTGATCGAGCGGCTGCGGGCGTTCGGCTCGGACGTGGACTTCGTACGCGAGGTGCGCGGGCGCGGTCTGATGATCGGGATCGAGCTGGTGGCGCCCGGCACCGACCGGCCGTGGCCCGAGGCGGCGTCGCTGGTGCTGGAGGCGGCGCGGGAGGAGGGGCTGCTGATCGGGAAGGGCGGCGGCCCCGGCGGCGGCGTGCTGCGGATCGCGCCCCCGCTGTCCCTGACGGAGGAGGAGGCGGCGGAGGGCGCGGCCATGCTGGAGAAGGCGCTGCTGCGGGCGCGTTCCGCCCTCGGCGCCAGCTGAGCCGGGGCCGCGCTCCGGTACGGTGGCGGGAACCGGAGAGGCGGCTGGCGGCGGACGGAGGCGGTGGCAGGGATGACGGACGACGGCCGGGACGGGGAGCGCGGCGGGCGGCGTGACGCGCCGGGCGCGCTCACGTCCGACCAGGCGGTCCGGGCGATGCTGCTACAGATGCCCCGGGTGATCGGGCGGCTGAAGCGGACGCCGCTGCCCGAGCGGCTGCGGTCGTTCCACCTCGCGCCGCGGCACCTGTCGCTGCTGGCGTACCTGCTGTTCGACGGCCCGCTGCGGGTGGGCGAGCTGGCGGAGCGGCTCGACGTCGCGCCGACGACGGTCAGCCTCATGGTGGGCGACCTGAGCCGCCAGGGGGTGCTCGACCGCCGCCCCGACCCGGCCGACCGGCGGCGGACCATCGTGTCGATCACCGAGGACGCGCTGACGCGCGGCGCGATCGAGCGGTGGCTGGCCAACGGGGCGGTCGCGTGGCGCAAGGCGTTCGAGCCGCTGACGCCCGCCGAACGTGCCCTGTTCGTCCGGACGATGCTGGCGTACGAGCGGGAGTCGCTCGCCGAGGACGCCGCCGAAGGGAACGCCGCCGGCGGCGGGGCGCCGACCGGCTGACGCCCCGCCGCCGTGCGGTCAGTCCTCCGCGAGCAGCGCCGTCATCTCGCCGATCTCGGCGGTCCTGGTCCTGACGACGGCCCTGGCCAGTTCGCGGGCGGGGCGGTGGACGCCGTCGGCCAGTTCGGCGCCGGCGAGGTCCACGGCGTCCCGGTGGCGGTCGATCATCCCGGTGAGGAACGCCCGGTCGGACAGCGCCCCGTCGCCGCCGCCGTCGCCCGCGGCGGGCACCTCCTCGTCCCAGTCGTCCAGCCAGCCGGTCATCCTCGCCACATCGGGCCCCTGCGAGGCGGCGATCCGCTCCGCGAGCGCGCGCACGGCGGCCGACTCCGCGCGCGGGGCGGCGGCCTCGGCGAGCGCCACGGCCTCCCGGTGCCCGGCCACCATCGCCTGGACGAAGGCGACGTCGGCGGCGTTGTGCTCCGTGCTCCCCGGGTCGGCCGGGCCCGGCACGCCCCGCGGCGCGGCGTCGGCGGTGTCCCGGTCAGCGCCTGAGCAGGCCGTGACGGCGAGGAGGGCGAGGAGGGTGGCCAGGACGGCCGTCAGGACACGGCGGAGCGGGGCGGCCCTGCGGGCCTGGGGGCGGTGTGCGGTCATGGAGGTGCGGCTCCTGGTGCGGCGCGTGCGGGGCGGGCTGCGGGCTGCGTACGGGGAGGAAGGGTTCCGCCGGTATGCGCCGACGTCGCGTGACGGCCATGCGGCTCATCCTAAGTTCCGCCCGGTCCGCGCCCGCGCGTCGCCGGAGCCGGGCGCGTTACGCCGCCGCGTCCCGGAGGAAGGCGGCGAACGTCCGCGCCTCGCGGCCGGTCAGGTCCCGCACGGCGGTGGTGACCTCGCGCTGCGCCCCGGCCGCCATCTCGGCCCACAGCTCGACCAGGTCGGCGACGAAGGCGGCGGGCAGGCCCTGCGCGGTCAGCTCGGCGGCCCGTTCCGCCGCCGGGACGTCGCGGTAGGCGACCGGGCGGCCGAGCGCGGCGGTGAGCAGCGCGGCGATCTCCCCGTGGGTGAGGGCCTCGGGGCCGCTGACGGTGTACGCCTCGCCCGCGCCCTTCCCGCCGGTGAGGAGCGCGGCGGCGCAGGCGGCGACGTCGGCGGCGTCCACGTACGCGACCCGCCCGTCGCCGTAGGGGCCGACGATGTCCCCGGTGACGGTGGTGCCGCCCTGGCCGGTGAAGAAGTTCTGCATGAAGCCGGTCGGCCGCAGGAGGGACCACTCCATGTCCGACGCGGTCAGATGGGCCTCGATCTCCGCGTGGGCGCCCAGGGACAGCTTGGCGCCTGGCCGCGCGCCGAGGGCGGAGATCTTCACGACGCGGGTGATCCCGGCGGCCGACGCCGCGTCGAGTGCGTCCTTCTGCTGCCGGACCATCGGCTGGGGGCCGGTGGTGGGTATGGCGCCCGCGCTGTTGAGCAGGAGGCGGTCGGCTCCCGCGAAGGCGGCGGCCAGCGTCTCGGGCCGGTCGAAGTCGCCCACGGCGTACGGGCAGCCGAGGGCGGCTCCGGCGCGTTCGTCCCTGACCATCGCGCGGACGTCGGCGCCCGCGTCGGTGAGCTGCCGCACGAGGTGCCTGCCGATGGAACCGGTGGCACCGGTGACCACGATCGTCATGTCTCTCCCTGTCGTTCCTGTCCCGGCCGCGGGGCCGCCCACCGAAAACGAGGACCCCTCGGCTTGTCCGGCAGTTATACCCCGAGGGCCCCTCGACTTACCAGCCGGGCGAACCGGTACAGTGCCCCTGTGACCCCATCCGCCAGTCCGCCGCGCCGCATGCGCGCCGACGCGCGGCGCAACCGCGAGCGGCTGCTCGCCGAGGCGCGGGAGGTGTTCGAGGAGCAGGGTGCCCAGGCGTCGCTGGAACTCGTCGCGCGCCGCGCGGGCGTCGCCATCGGCACGCTCTACGGGCACTTCCCGACCCGCGGCGCGCTGCTCGAAGCGCTGCTGCGCGACCGGCAGGAGGCGGTGCACGAACTGGGCGACACGCTGGCGGCCGACCCCGAGCCGGGCGCGGCCCTGGCCCGGTGGATGCGCGCGGTCACGGCCCACGGCGCCGTCTACAGCGGGCTCGCGGGCCAGTACCTCGGCAGCCTGGAGGACACGGCCTCGGAACTGCACGCCGCCTGCACGCGGATGAGCGCGGCCGGCGAGCTGCTGGTGGCACGCGCCAGGTCGGCGGGGGCGGTGCGGCAGGACGTGACCGCGCAGGACGTCTTCGCGCTGATCAGCGCGGCGGCCTGGCTGCGCGACCAACTCCCGGCCGAACAGGCGGACCGGCAGCTGAACTTCATGATCGACGGGCTGGGCGTCGCGGCCGGCCCGTGACCGCCGTGCGGAACGTGCCGAGGGCCGTTTCGAGGTCACCGCGCGCCGCGTCGTCCTCCGGCAGAGACGACGCATACACATCGGCGAACTCCTCGGCCGCCCGCAGCACTTCCGCGAGTGTGGCACCCGCGTCCGACTCGTCGAGCACCGCACGGCCCCGGGAGACCCGGAGCAGGCCCGCGCGCGTCAGGCGGAAGTCCAGGCGGAACGACGAGTCCCCCCCACCAACTCCCAAGCACCGCCTCTCCCGCCACCGCGGCGGACACCCGCCGCGAACCGCCGCAGCCCGTCGAACAGGCCAGCGACAGCGACATGGATCAACATCCCCTGGTCCGGCACGTGCCCCCGTGAGCAGACCGCCCCGCCCGATCCGCTCACCACGATATCCCCGAGGCCGAACGCCTGAACGCGGGCTCCCCTTGCCCCGGGCGGACCGCGAACGCGACACGGAAAGCCACAGAACGCTCCTGCGGGTGAGAGAGGCATCCAGTGGAATGGACGAGGCCCACTGGGTCAAGCCTGCGCACGGCGCCCACCAGGTACAGAACGCCCTCGCGGCAGCCGCGGTGCCCTGGCCCTGGGAGCCGGGGTGAGGAGACGACCGCAGTACTCTCCCACGCCACCCTCGTGGCGTCCTGCCGCATTGAGATCACAGACCGGCCCGACGGAGCCACCGTGATCAACGACGCGTTCAACGCCAACCCCGATTCCGTACGCGCCGCCCTCGACGCCCTCACCGCCTTGTCCGGCGGTCGGCGCACCCTCGCGGTTTTGGGAGAGATGAACGAACTCGGCCCCGGCGCCGCCGTCGAGCACCGCAGGGTCGGCGCGCTCGCCGCCCCCGGAATCCGGGTGCTGGTCACGGTCGGCACCATCGCCATCTAGATTGTCAAGCACTTTTGCTGGCAATGGTTGAGGCAAGTTAGGCATGTTGTCTGGGGCCGGTGCTGTATGCGGTGTCGGCGAGGCGGTGGATGTGCCAGTAGAGCTTGATGCGGCGTTCGGTGTGGGGGCTGCTGGGCTGGTGGGCCAGGGCGAGGAGGGGGTCGGGGAGGTGGAGGCGGACGGCGAGCCGGGCGAGGTCGGAGAGGGGGTCGCCGTAGGCGGCGAGTTCCCAGTCGAGCAGCAGGTGGGTGCCGTCGGGTTGTTGGATGAGGTGTCCGGGCTGGAGGTCGTGGTGCAGGAGCCGGGGTTCTACTGTCTCCAGCAGGGCGGTGTCCACGGCCTGGTGCAGACGGGCGGCGGCTTGGGCGAGGCGGGGTGCGGCGGCGGTGTAGGCGCCCAGGCGGTCGTGGAGGTAGGCGGGCCAGGTGGGGTGGTGCCGGGCGCCGGCGAGGCGCCCGGCGTGGGGGCCGGGGATGCGGTGGATGGCGGCGAGGGGGCGGGCGAGGAGCCTGGGCAGTTCGCTGGCCGGGACCGGCTCGGCCTGGATGGCTTGCTGCGCGGTCCACGCGGGGGTGGTGGTGGGGTCGGCGGCCAGCAGTCGGGGGGCGGGGGCTTGGTGGTGGGCGAGGAGGGTGAGGGCGGCGGCTTCGTTGGCGGCCCGGCCGGGGTCCGTGTAGTGCTTCAGGATGTAGGGGGCGGGGCCGCCGGTGTGCCAGACGCGGTTGGCCTGGCCGGTGGTGATCTCTCGGGCCCCCGGCGGAGGTTGGCCGTCGATTGCGGTCACCGGATTCAGGCGATGTCGCCGAGGTAGCGGGCTTCGGGGGTGGCGGTGGCCAGGGCGGCGATGGGCTCGCGCAGGGCGTGGGGCAGGAGGTTGAGGGCGGGGACTTTCTCCTGCGGGACCCATTCCAGTCCGGTCTGGAGGTCGTCGTGGGCGTGGCCGCCGAGTTGTCCGGGGTCGCTGGTGGGGGTGCAGGCGAAGATGGCTTCGACGCGGTGGTCGGCGGGGTCGCCGTCGTGGTGGGCGCCGATGTATTCGCGCAGCCACAGCATCTGTTCGACGCGCACCGCAAGTCCGGTTTCCTCGTGGACTTCGCGGACGACTGTGGCGGCGAAGGATTCGCCGGGTTGCTGGCCGCCGCCGGGCAGGAAGTAGCATTCCTGGCCGTCCCAGGTGGCGCGTTGGAGCAGGATACGGCCGTCGTGGAGGACGACGGCTTTCGCGGCGGTACGGATCACCGGGGCGGGGGCGTCGGTCATGGGACTCTCCGGGGTAGGTGTGACAGAACGGGGTTGTCAGCGTTCAGTCTTCCCGAACGCGCGTTGCCGCCGTGCCGTGAGGCGGATCAGGTGCCGCCATGGGCCGACCAGCCGCACGAACGGCTGGAGCGGACTTGCCGCGATCAGGACGGCCCGGCGCCGGGCCGGGGGTGAGGGCGGTGACGTGATGCCCGGGGGCGGGGTGAACGTGTTGTACAGGGCGGGGGCGAGGGCCAGCAGGCGGGCGGTCTGGAGAGGGCAGTGCAGCAGGACGCCGGCGGCGGCCAGGGCGGCCCAGCCGGGTCCGGCCCACCAGGACGAAGCGGCCGCGGCGGCGGTCAGTGGGGCGCCGAGCAGCCAGGCCGCCTCATCGGCCCATTCCCGGGCCACCAGGACCAACCGCGAGGCGGCGGGGAGGTGGGCGGGGAGGTGGGCGACGGCTGCGGCGTGGCGGTCGGGGCGGGCGGAGGCGGTGAAGGCGAGGGCGTGGAGGTTGGCCAGCCCGCCGGGGTGGGTGTAAGGCTCGTCCAGCACGATGGCACGGCTGGCGGTGAGCGGGGCACCGAGGAGGGAAAGCCGGTGCCCGGTGCCGATGTCCTCCATGGGCTCGGGGAAGCCGCCCAGGGCGCGCACGGCCGGGAGGTGGACGGCCATGCCGCAGCCGACCGCGTAGACCATGGGGCGGGCCCACATCCGCACCGGTTCGGGCAGGCGGGAGGCGGCCAGGCGGTGGTGGAGACGGACACGGGCGAGTTCGATCCCGAGGGAGCGGCGGAGCTGGTAGATCCACTCCCCGGCCAGCACCACGCCGAGCGGGCCGTGCGGGAAGGGGCGGCGGCCGGCGAGCGGGAGACGCTGCTGCTGGATGAGGGCCGGCGGGCGGCCGGTGCGCTGCCGGTGGGCACGGGCGGCGTCGACGAAGGCGTGCAGAGTACGGGCGTCCGGGCAGGCGTCGGCGTCATAGACGGTGATGAACGTGGCCTGGGCGTCGGTCGATTCGCTCCAGCCGAGGGGACCGAGGACTTGATCGAGGCGTCCGAGCGCGTGGTTGAGCTGTCCGGCCTTGCGCCCGCCGGTATCGGGCTGGTGCAGGTGGACCAGCGGCAGACCGCCGGGTTCCGGCGGGGCGGCGGCCAGGGAGGCGATGGTCTGTGCGGTGGTGGGCTGGGCGTCGAACAGCCCGGTCAGCACGGTGAGCCTGTCGCCGGGCGCGGCGGCGTTCACGGCCTGCGCGACTGTCTTGCAGCGGTGGGCGGGGAAGAGGCCGAGCAGTCGGTCGGGTTCCAGCGGCGCCAGCCCGGCGAGAGCGGGGAGTTGTCCGCGCTGGCGGGCGCGGGCGCTGGTCTCCCGTTCGGTGGTGATGACCACCACGGCTGCGCGGCCGGGCGGGTAGGGCAGGGCGGTGAAGGCGGCGACGGTGGCGGGCGCGACGGCTTGTTCCCGCAGCATGGGCAGCAGCACCACCAGCCACGGCACATCTTTTGCCGGGGGCGTGGGGCGGGGCGCGCGCAGCAGCCAGCGGGCGCACATCTCCACGGATGCCGCGGCCCACACCGCGCGGGCTGCCAGCGCGGTCACCAGCACGGGGACGGCCACGTGCAGCCATATCCCGGCGGCCGTCACCGGCCCTCCCCTTGCAACAAGGCGTGGATGGAACCGAGTTGGCGGGCGATGCGGGGCCAGGAGAAGTGCTCGGCCCGCGCGCGGGCGGCGGCCCGGCGTTCGGCGTGCGCGGCCGTTCCCCACTCACCCAGGACCGTGGCAACGGCTTCGATGGCGGCGCGGGGGTCGCCGGGCGGGACCAGCACCGTCCCGGGGGATGTGCCGGTGTAGTGGGGGATGCCCCCGGTGTCGGTGGCGACGGCGGGGGTGCCGCAGGCCAGGGCTTCGAGCAGCGCGTTGTTCGCGCTGGCGCCGGTCAGGGGCAGCAGGAGCACCGCCGCCCGCCGGTAGAGCGCGATCAGCTCGTCTTCGGCGATGCCTTCCAGGACACGGGCGGCCGGGTGCCAGCGGCGTCGTGCGGCCTGCCGGGTGACCACGGCCAGCTCGATGCCGGCGCCGTGGCGGCGGTGCAGCGCATCGTGTACGGCGTGAAGGACGGGCCAGTCGCGCAGCCACCAGCCGACGGTCAGGACCAGCGGTCGGCCATCCGGGGGCGGAGCGCCGCCGGGAGTGAAGGCGTCGGTGTCGATGCCGTGCGGCACCAGGTGCACGCGCTCTTGCGGCAGGTAGCGGGTGAAGAACTCGCGCTGGTCGGGGGCCAGGACGATGACCTGATCGGCGCGGGGTGCGAGTCGCTGCCACACCGCGTGCGGGAGAAGGCCGGCGAGGTGGGCGGGCGGCTGGTGATAGGTGACGGCGGTGGGGGCGGTGCGGTGGCGGGAGAACCAGAACTGTTCCTCGCCGTAAAGGACATGAGCCGGGCCCCGGGCCGCCAGCACGGCGAGGTCGGTGGCGAAGTGCTCGGGCGGGTAGAACGGCAGCGGGCAGCGCCGGGCGAGGACGCGGTGGGCCAGCGTCGCAGCCGACCGGGCCGGGCCGGTGGCGGGCGGCCTGATGACGCGCACACCGGCGGGGAGGTAGTCCAGCAGCCGGTCGTAGCCGCCGTGGCGGGTGTGCCAGGGGACGCGGACGACTGATGCGGTCAGGGGCAGGGTCACATGTCCTCGCTTCGGGCTGGCAGGAGACCGCAGGCGGAAAGGGCCGGGACGATGGCCGGGGAACGGCTCAGGTGCACCACCGGGGTGCCTGCGGCGCGGGCCTGGGCCAGCGCGGTGGCCCAGCGGCGGCGGTGACGGTGGTGGTGGGCCGGGCCCCACCACAGGATCGAGTCGCGGGCCAGCAGGTGGCGGAAGGTCTCGCGGTTGCCGGCGAACAGCTCCTGCCCAGTGGCGGCCCGCCGCAGCGATCGGGCAAGGAGGCGGGGCAGGCAGACGCGCAGCGGCAGGTCCAGCCATATCACCAGTTCTGCGCGGGCCAGCAGCATCTCGCCGGCTTGGCCGCCGAAGTTGCCGTCCGCGATCCACTTCCCGGCCGCGAGCGCGTTCCGCACCCGGGCGTGGAACTCCCCCGCCGCCACCGGGGTCCAGTCCGGTCCCCAGAACAGGGTGTCCAGGCCCAGGTGTGGCAGGCCGGTATGGGCCGCGACGGCGGCTGCGAGGGTGCTCTTTCCGGAGGCCACCGGGCCGACCAGCGCGATCCGCCGCGGCGGGGTGGATAACGTCACGGCAGCCTCCCGGTGATGGCGTCGGCGATCCGTTCCATCAGGTGCGGGGTGCGCACTCCAGCCGTCAGCGTCATCACCGGCACCCCGGCCGCCATCGCGCCCAGTACGGCATCCGCCCCCCTGCGCAAGTCGCCCAGGCTGCGGGTGCGTTCGGCGAACCACGGCTGGAGCCAGTCCTCGTCGTGCGGAGTGCAGCAGGCCGCGGCGAGCTGAGACAGCAGGCCACCGCTTCTGGGGAAGGCAACGGTCAGCGGCTGGTCGTCATCGCTCAGGCGGGGCAGCACGACCAGAGCCAGCGGGGCCGACTCCCGCACCCGGGCATGGGCCGCGTAGGCGAAGTCGCGCGGGGCGAAGGCCGCCTTGCGGACGGCCCGGAAGCCTCCCGGCAGCCGGTGCCCGGGGTGCGGGAGCGCCAGCGCGCCCCGGTCCAGGGCCGCGAGAGTGCCGCCGGCGATCCGCACCGACAGCGGTACGCCCACCACACGGGCGGCGTCCTCGGTGACCAGCGCGCGGTCCGAGGCGATCAGGTCGGCGCGGGCGTGGGCGGCCAGGGCCGCCAGCACGGTCGTCTTGCCCGCGCCGGACGGGCCCGGGATCAGGACCCCTGCCCCGGCGATGGCGGTGGCCGAGGCGTGGAAGGCGATCCAGCCCCGGTGCTCGCCGCAGCGCAGGACGATCTCCCGGATCACCCGCATCAGGTACCGCTCGCCGCGTTCGGCCTCGGGCCGCAGCACGATGTGCACCCGGCCCTGGCCGTCCTTGGCGTAGAGGTGGTCCGGACGCAGCCCCGAGCCGGGCGCCGGGCACCACCAGGTCACCTCGCCCAGCCGGACACGCTGGTAGGGCTCGTCGCGGAACGGTGTGACAGTCTGCCCCGGGGCGGCGGCCAGCCATGACGCGCGGTCGTGGAACAGATCATGGCTGGAGCGCACCCGGATATCAGTCACCTGCCCGCAGACGGGCGCGGAGCCGGTGTGGGGGAGAAAGCTGAGCAGGTAGTCCCACTGGTTGAGGCCGAAACCGTCCTCGGCGTGGATGGTGAAGCGGTGCCCGGCGAACGCGGCGCGGGCTGGTGCGCTGCCCACGGGTGCCGTCATGACGCCTCCCTGGTCCCGGTCGCCGACCGGGAGACGGAGGCGGGGGCGGTCGTGGTGGGGTGGAGGAGTTCTTCACGGGCGCCGGTGACGAGGTGACGGGCGATGTCGATGCCCATCTTCACCGCGTGGTCCATGTTGCCGATCTCGTACCGCCAGGTGCCGAACCGGCCGCGCGGGTGGATGCCCCGCATCTCCATCGACGGCACGATCACGTCCAGGGCGGCGTCCCGGCCGAGGGTGGGCACGGGGTATGCGTACGGGATCATCTCCACGTGCACTGACGCCAGTTCGGCCCGCTCGGGGACCAGGCCGCAGCGGCGCAGGGCTTGGTCGCAGGCGCGGGCAAGGGCCGACGGGTCGATGTGCGTGTCCGGCGGAATGGCGGTCTCGGTCATCCAGGAGCACAGCGAGGCGGTGTCGGAGGCGGGGACGTTGGCGGGGGCGTACTTGCTGAAGTTCGTCGCCCGGTAGAACGGGATGTCCGGCTGCGGGAAGTACAGCCAGGAGCGTTCGTCGGTGGTGGGCGCGGTGTATCCCAGGCCGACCATGGCGACGGTGGTGTGCCGCAGGGTGCGGGCGGCGGCCCGCACCTCTGCGGGGGCGTCGTCGGTCATCGCGACGAGTTCGTCCAGCGGGCCGGTGGCCACCAGGTGCTCATACGAGAGGCGTTCGCCGCTGGCCAGCACGATGTGCCCGGACCTGGTGTCCACCCCGGTCACGTGGGCGCCGGTGAGGACCCGGCTGGGGTCCAGGCGGGCGGCCAGGCGGCGCCAGATCTCGCCGGTGCCGCCGCGGGCGGGGAAGGCGAAGGTGGCGTTCGGCCCCCACCGGCCGGTGCCCGCGCGGGCCTGCGGGTTCTGGAAGGCGGCGAGGACGGCGTTCACATCGACGGGCGCGACCCGTTCGGCCACCCAGGAGGCGGCCATCTCCTGAAGCGCAGTCGCCCAGACCTTCGTGTTGTAGGGGGCGAAGAACTGCTCCACCAGCGCAGTCCCGTACATCGCGTGCAGCCAGGACGCGAAGTCTGCCGCGTCGGCCGGTGTGCCGCCCCGTTCGTCGCGGGCCGCCAAGAGGCCGGCCAAGGCGGCTTCGGCCTCGCCGGAGGGCAGCGCGTGCAGGTGATGCTGGAAGGGGTAGGGCACCCACCGGTCCCCGTAGCGGATGAACGAGGACCGGTCGTGGTGCAGCAGCTCGCCGGGGGTGAACAGCCCGGACAGCAGCCGGTCGAACTCGCCGAAATGGGAGAACACCACGTGCCCGCCCAGGTCCCAGGTGAAGCCCGCCGGATCGGTCACCGAGGAGCCCAGTCCTCCCGGGCGGGGAGCGGATTCCAGTAACAGCCAGTCGGTGAAGCCCAGGCGGTTCAGTTCGTCGGCGCAGGCCAGCCCGCAGGGCCCAGCCCCCAGGATGACGATCCGGCCGTGCACGGTGTGGTGACGGGGCATTGAAATTTCCCTTGTCAGGAACGGACGGCATCCAGCATCCGGCCGGCCCGGTGCGGGCCGGCCGGATGCGGCGATCAGGTGGCAGTCGGAGCGTGGCCGACCAGATACGGCACCCCCGGGGCCTGTGGTGCCTCGCTGTTGAGGATGTGCAGCGCGGCGGCGATGCGCCACTGGGTGTACGGGGCGACGAGTCGGGGCAGTGCCTGTGGCGCAGTCCGCCGGTATGACGTCAGCTCAGGTCCGAGCGCCACCGGGTGGTCTTCGGGCCACATGCCGCAGTCGAACACCACATTGACGCCCTCTTTGCTGTCGTTCTCGGCGGGCATGTGGTGGATCAGCAGGGTCCGGCCGGGCACGACACACAACCCGGTCTCTTCTTCCATCTCTCGCTGGCAGGCCACGGGTGCCGGTTCACCCTCCTTGGCACAGCCGCCGGGCAGGCTCCACCTGCCGGGCCCGGACTTGTACGCCTTCTCCACCAGCCGCACCTCCCCGGGCACGTTGCGGAACAGGGCGAGCGCGCCCAGGCGCCTCCCGGGTGGAGCGGTGAAATCGGCGCTGTCGTGCATGGTGACCTCCTGGTCGCTGGGTAACGGTGCCGCCTGCCCCGGCCGGGAAGGGCGGTGGCTGGCGGCTTGCTCGGCGGGCGGCACAGGGCCGTACGCAGGTCTGTCGGAATGGCGGAGAGCTATGGGGAGGTCGCCCACGCCGCGGCGAGAACGAAACCGATACCGAAGCCGATGGCCAGGATCAGCAGAGGGCCGGTGAACGCTGCCGCCATGAGCCTGGCGCGGCGCAGAGACCGGATCACCGCCGGCACTCCCGGGTGGGCCCCTCGGTGCTGTCACAGGCGGCCGGGCCGTCGTCGGGAGCGACGCGGAGGGCTGCATGGCGCCAGCCCGTAGCCATGCGCGCGATGGTGTCCGCAGCCTTGGCCAGGACGCGCAGGGACTGGGCGGCATCAGAACCAGCCCGTCCTCCGGCCGTGGCGACAGCGACGGTCTGGCGGATGGTCGCCTGCTGCTCGGACCGCTCGGCCGCGTCGGGCACAGCGGCGGCACAGGAACGGGCTTCAGGAACCAGAGCGTGGACATAACCGCACAGACGGCGGCGGAGGACCGCTACGAGTTCGCCCTCGGGCCGGCCGTGGTTCGCCAGTGCGAGAGCGAGCGCCACGTCCCGGCCCACCTCGCCAGAATCAGGCAGGACCGGCGCCGTGGCGGGCGGGGGCTGGGTGAGTCTTCCGGGCATGAGATCAGTCCTTGATCCGAGGACGTCTCCGGACAGCGCGAGACCACGCGGAGCGACTGACCGCGAGCTGAAGGTCAGCAGTCGCGCGAGCTACTGAAGACCACCATGCACGCCTGCATCCAGTGTTCACAAGGTTGCGGATTCATTTCCCAAAGAAAGAACGGGAGTTCTATGGACCTGCGAACCCGGGTGCAGGCAAACTGCACCCTGATAAGGGCTTTCGACTCCCTCAAAAGGCCAGCGGGAACCCGGATCGCTGCCCCCGATACCCGAAAGGGGACTCTGCGTATATGCCGACCATCAAGCCCGTTCCGACCCTCCGCCGGCGGCGTCTCGGCGGACATCTCCGAGATCTGCGGAACCAGGCCCGGTTCAGCCTGGAGACCGCGGCGGCGGCGATGGGCTGGGACTCCACCAAGCTGTCCCGCATCGAGAACGCCAAAGCCCAGATCAAACCGGCGGAGCTCGGGCCTCTGCTCGCTTCCTACGGCGTCCGGGACGACGAACTGGTCGCTGCCCTGGAGGGTCTGGCCCGGGACGCAGGCAAGCGCGGCTGGTGGCAGACCTACGGAAACGTCATGGCACAGGTCTACAAGGACCACATCTCGCTGGAGGATGACGCGGAGTCCACCCGCATCTATGCCTCCAACCTGATCCCCGGACTGCTCCAGACCGGCACGTACGCCCGGGAGATCATCGCGGCTACCGCCCTGACCCGAAGCCCTGAGGAGGTCGTCGCTCTCGCGGAGGTCCGCAAGACCCGCCAGGCGATCCTCACCCGCCCCCAGGGGCCGCTGGAACTGTGGGCGGTGATCCACGAGTCCGCCCTGTACTACCGCTCGGCCGCCCATCCGCCGCTGATGCGCGAGCAGTTGAGGCACCTGCTGGAGATGGCGGACCTGCCCAACATCACGATCCAGATCATGCCGCTGGCCGCCACCGCACACCCCGGCATGCTCGGGCTGTTCGAAGTCGTCCGGTTTCCGCAGCCGTGGCCCACTGTCGTGTTCCTGGAGAATCTGCGCGGCGGATACTTCGTCGAGGCGGACGACGACGTGAAGGTCTTCGAGACCGCCTTCGACCGCGTTCTCGCCGCCGCACTTCCCGTGGACGACTCCCGGGAGACCATCAAGAAGGCCATGGAAGGAAGCACCCCGTGAACCAGCACCGCACCACCGCCCCGGTACCCGCCGGCTGGCGGAAGTCCACCTACAGCAACGGCGGCGAAGCCTGCGTGGAGGTCGCTGACATCCCCGGCGGACTGGCCGTCCGTGACTCCAAGGACACCACCATCCCCGGCCTGCACCTCTCCGCCCCCGCCTGGAACATCTTCACGGCAGCCATCGCGGAGCAGATCATCTGATCTCGCGCCGCTTCAGACCGACGGCACCTCCTCATGGGTACTGAGGAGGTGCCGTCGGCATCTCCTTCCCCATCGTCCGGTGCCGAATGCAGAAGCCGCGCAATCGCACGCCGTCACCCGGCCGGATGAACCATTCCGCACAAGCCGCCCCGTCCCCCGGACCAAGCGCCCACGGCGTCAAACTTCCTCCCATGCAGCCGACTTGTGCGGCACCCAAACACCCCCCACCTCCATACACTGTGTGCCCATCGAGCCACCCACCGATGAGCACCTGCGTGTGAGCAACCGCCGTGCGGAACGTGCCGAGGGCCGTTTCGAGGTCACCGCGCGCCGCGTCGTCCTCCGGCAGAGACGACGCATACACATCGGCGAACTCCTCGGCCGCCCGCAGCACTTCCGCGAGTGTGGCACCCGCGTCCGACTCGTCGAGCACCGCACGGCCCCGGGAGACCCGGAGCAGGCCCGCGCGCGTCAGGCGGAAGTCCAGGCGGAACGACGAGTCCCCCCCACCAACTCCCAAGCACCGCCTCTCCCGCCACCGCGGCGGACACCCGCCGCGAACCGCCGCAGCCCGTCGAACAGGCCAGCGACAGCGACATGGATCAACATCCCCTGGTCCGGCACGTGCCCCCGTGAGCAGACCGCCCCGCCCGATCCGCTCACCACGATATCCCCGAGGCCGAACGCCTGAACGCGCCGACCGGACACGCCCCAGGAGGTCTTCACAGGGTGGTCCGACGACAGTTCGAACTTGCCCGTCTGGATCAGACTCATCCCGGTGCTTCTCTTCCTGCCGTTGTCGCACTGACGGGCGTCCGGACCACCCACACGATCCTTTCCAGAGCCCGGATGTTCACCGGCGTCCGCACGTAATCGGCAAGAGCCGGGCTACACCTCCCGTTCCACCGGGAACGGACATACGACGCGGAACGCGATCGGTCCGCACACAGTGAGGAAGCGCCCTCAACCGGTCGCGGATGGGCGGGACGGGACCCCCGGGCGGTTGCGCTGGTGGCGGCCCCGGCACCGGCGGGCGGCGAACGGGCCACCGCCGCTGGCCTGGGCTCAGGTGTCGGTGAGCTGCTGCTCCGCCCAGATCGTCTTGCCGGTGGCCGTCTGGCGCGTGCCCCACTGCTGGGTGAGCTGCGCGACGAGCAGCAGGCCGCGGCCGCCCTCGTCGAACGTCCGGGCGCGGCGCAGGTGGGGCGCCGTGCTGCTGCTGTCGGACACCTCGCAGATCAGCGACGACTCGCCGCGGATCAGCCGCAGCTGGATGGGCGGCGAGGCATGCCGGATCGCGTTGGTGACCAGTTCGCTGACGACCAGTTCGGTGATGAACGCGGCTTCCGGCAGGTTCCAGGCGATGAGCTGGTCGGACGCCATCTTGCGGGCGCGGGCGACGACGGAGGGGTCGGGCTCCAGGTCGAGGGTGGCGACGTGCTCGGCGTCGAGGGCACGCGTCCTGGCGACGAGCAGGGCGGCGTCGTCGGTCTGGCGTTCCGGCAGCAGCCGCGACAGCACGGCGTCGCAGACGCTTTCGAGGGAGTCGGCGGACTGGGCGAGGACGTCCTGGAGGATGTGCTGCCCGGTGTCGAACTCCCGGTCGCGCGGGGCGATCAGCCCGTTCGTCGTCAGCGCGATGAGGCTGCCCTCCGGCAGCCGGGTCGCGCTCGCCTCGAACGGCAGGCCGCCCACGCCGAGCGGCGGGCCGGGGGTGACGTGCAGGGGCACGGGGGTGCCGTCCGGGCCGACGATCACGGGCGGCGGGTGTCCCGCGCTGGCGACGACGCAGTTGCGCGACACCGGGTCGTAGACGACGTACAGGCAGGTGGCGCCGATCTCGCCGACCGTGGTGGGCGCGGGGTCGAGGGCGCCCGTCTGCTCGGCGAGGTGGGAGACGAGGTCGTCGAGGTGGGTGAGGAGTTCGTCGGGCGGCAGGTCCACGTCGGCGAGGGTCCGCACGGCGGTGCGCAGCCGGCCCATCGTCGCCGAGGCGTGCAGGCCGTGGCCGACGACGTCGCCGATCACGAGCGCGACGCGCGTGCCCGACAGCGGGACGACATCGAACCAGTCGCCGCCCACGCCCGCACGGCTCCCGGCCGGGAGGTAGCGGGAGGCGACCTGCACGGCGGCGTGGCCCTGGAGCTTCTGCGGGAGGAGGCTGCGCTGGAGCGCGAGGGCGGTGCCGCGCTCCCGCGCGAACCGGCGCGCGTTGTCCACGCTGACGGCCGCCCGCGCGCACATCTCCTCGGCCAGCAGCAGGTCGTCCCGCGCGAAGTGCTCGGGGCGGCTGCGCAGGAAGAGGGCGATGCCGAGGACCGTGCCGCGCGCGCGGAGCGGCACGGCCATGGCCGAGTGGATGCCGAACTCCTCGTTGACCGACTGGCGGCTCGGGTGCTCGGCGGTCCAGTCGGTGAAGGACGGGTCCCCCTCCGACGCCATGACGGCGCGGCCGGTGGACAGGCAGCGGGCGGTCGTGGAGTCCGGCGGGTAGTGGGTCGCGCCGCCGAGCGGCACCACGGACTCGGGCGTGCCCTCGTGGACGGACTGGCGGGCGGCGCGGCGCAGCGTGAGGTCGCCGGTGGGTGAGAGGGGCGGGGGTTCGCCGCCCGAGGTGACCTGGGGCAGGAGGTCGATGGTGGCGAAGTCGGCCAGCTCGGGGACCATGATGTCGGCGAGTTCCTGTGCCGTGCGGGTGACGTCCAGGGTGCTGCCGAGCCGGTCGCCCGCCTCCTTCAGCAGCGCGAGGCGGCGCCGGGCGCGTGCCTGGTCGCTGACGTCGGCGGCGGCGGCGAAAACGCCCCGCACCTCGCCCGCCGGGTCGCGCACCGGCGAGAGGTCCACCGCCCAGGTGGCGTTCTCGCGTGTCTCCAGGGTGGACGTGACCAGTTCGAACCGCTGGTACCTGCCGTCGCGGGCGACCTGGCGGGCCGCGGCGACCAGCCCGTCCATGGCCCGGGTCACGCTCTCCCCCGTGGCCGAGGGCGGCGAGCCGGCGGGGGCCATGTCCGCGAGGCCGTCGGACCTGTAGAGCTCGGCGAGCGTGCGGCCGAGCACCTCCTGGCGGGTCTTGCCGAGGTGGCGCAGGGAGATGGCGTTGATCCACCGGATGCTGCCGTCGGTGCCGTAGACGCTCAGCGCGTTGTTCGACTGTTCGAAGGCCCATTCCAGCAGTCCGGCCTGCTCGGCGGCGTCCTGCCGGAGGGACGCGGTGAGGAGCCAGCGCGGTGCCCCGTCCTCGCCCTCCGACGGGGCGGCGACGATCCGGGTGCGGACGACTTGGCCGTCGCGGTGCCGCAGGCCGAGCCAGCCGTGCCAGCCGGCCAGCCGGTCGCGGCACTCGCGCGCGACGGCGGTGGCGTCGTGGGCGAGCAGCGGCGCGGCGGGCCGTCCGACGACCTCGCCGGACGGGTGGCCGAGCAACCGCTCGGCCCCCTCGCTCCAGGCCCGGACGACTCCGCGCGCGTCCACGACGGCCGTGGCCGCCTCTGCCCCGGGGACGAGGACGCCATCGGGTCGGTCCATCGCGTTCATCCTTCTCACCACGCCCCTGCGGCGCGGACCGTCGTGCGCGTAAATGCGCGCATATCCACGGAAACCGTATCGCCAGGCGAGCCGATCGCGCCACGTCGCCGCCGGGCGGGCGGCGGCGGTGGGCGCGGCTACCAGCGCTCGTGTACCTGTGCCCGGATTCTGCGGTCGTACAGCTCCGTCACGGCGTCCAGGGTGGCGGCGGGCAGGGGCGGGAGCGCGGCGGCCGCGGCGTTGGCCCGCGCCTGCTCGGGCGAGCGGGCGCCGGGGATCACGGTGGAGACGCCTGGCTGCTGGATGATCCAGCGCAGCGCCGTCTGCGCGGCGGTGGCGCCGGACGGGGCCAGACGGGCGAACTCGGCCGCCGCCTCGACGCCGGTCGCGTAGTCCACGCCGGAGAACGTCTCGCCCTGGTCGAACGCCTCACCGTGCCGGTTGTAGGTGCGGTGGTCGTCGGCGCCGAAGACCGTCTCCGCCGTGTAGCGGCCGGAGAGCAGCCCCGAGGCGAGCGGCACGCGCGCGATGATCCCGACACCGGCCTCGCGGGCGGCGGGCAGCACCTCTTCGAGGGGCTTGAGGCGGAAGGGGTTGAGGATGATCTGGACGCTGGTGGTGCCCGGCCTGGCGATGGCGGCGAGCGCCTGCTCGCACGTCTCGACGCTGACGCCGTAGCGCGCGGTCCTGCCCTCGGCGACGAGGGTGTCCAGCGCGTCGAACACGGTGTCGGAGGTGTAGACGGGGGTCGGCGGGCAGTGGAGCTGGACGAGGTCGAGCGTGTCCACGCCGAGGTTCTCGCGCGACCTGTCGGTCCAGGCGCGGAAGTGGTCGAGGCTGTAGTTGGCGGGGTCCTGCGGGAGGCGGCGGCCCATCTTGGTCGCCACGAACAGGTCCTTGTCCGGCCGCCGGGCGCGGTAGCGGGCGATGAGGCGCTCGCTGCGCCCGTCGCCGTAGACGTCGGCGGTGTCGAGGAACGTCACCCCCGCGTCGACCGCGGCGTCCAGCACGGCGAGCGCGTCGTCCTCGACGACCTCTCCCCAGTCCGCGCCGAGCTGCCAGGTGCCGAGTCCGACGACGGACACCTGCTGTCCTGATCTGCTGAATGGTCGCTGCTCCACGGGGGCATTGTGGCAGGCGCGCGCGAGGGCGCGGGGCGCGGTCCGCACGCTGGGCGCGCGGGGGGCGCTTTGCGCCGATGTGACCCGCTCGTCCGCGCGTGCGAGGCCGCCTCTACGATGGGACGCGTCCCCCGTACGCGCCTCCCCGAGGAGTGGCATGTCCGCGCCGTCGTCAGCCCGTCCGGCGGCCGGCCCCGGCGCACCCGGGCGCGCCCGGGTGTACGCGGTGTGGTCCGCGGGGGTCCTGGCGTACGCGATGTCGGTCATGCAGCGGACCTCGCTGGGCGCCTCGGGACTCGACGCGGCGGAGCACTTCGGCGTCTCCCCGACGGCGCTGTCCACGTTCGTCTTCGTGCAGGTCGTCGTCTACCTGGCGATGCAGATACCGGCCGGGCTGATCACCGACCGGTGGGGGCCGCGGCTGACGGTCGCGGCCGGGGGCCTGACGGCGGCGTGCGGGCAGACGCTCCTGGCGTTCGCGGGGAACGTGCCGACCGCCGTGCTGGCGCGGCTCGTCGTCGGCGGCGGGGACGCGCTGATCTTCACGGGCGTCCTGGCGCTGCTGCCGCGCTGGTTCCCGGCGCGGCGGGTGCCGGTGGTCACGCAGGTGACGATGATGCTCGGGCAGGCCGGGCAGATCCTGTCGGCCATGCCGTTCCTGGCGCTGCTGCACGGGGTGGGCTGGTCGAAGGCGTTCGCGTCGGCCGCCTCGCTGAGCCTGCTGGCCGCCGTGCTGGCGCTCGCGGTGGTGCGGGACGTGCCGCCGGGCGTGGAGCGGCCCGCGCGCGCCCCGGCGTCCGCGCGGGAGGTCTTCGGGCAGCTGGGCACGATCTGGCGGCGCCCGGGGACGCGGCTCGGGTTCTTCGGGCACATGGTGACGCAGTTCCCGATGACGGTGTTCTCGCTGCTGTGGGGCGTGCCGTACCTGGTGTCGGCGCAGGGGCTCTCGCCGAGCGCGGCGAGCGGGCTGCTGACGCTGTTCGTGGTGTGCGCGATGGCGGTCGGGCCGGTGCTCGGAGTGCTGACGATGCGCCACCCGATGCGGCGTTCGTGGCTGCTGCTCGGGGTGGCGGGCTCGGCGGCCGCGGTGTGGACGGTGGTGCTGGCGCTGCCGGGGCGGGCGCCGCTGTGGCTGCTCGTGGTGCTCGTGGTCGTGCTCTCCGCCGGCGGGCCGGGCTCGGCGGTCGGGTTCGACATCGCGCGGACGTCGAACCCGCCCCGGTCGCTCGCGGTGGCGCAGAGCATGGTGAACCTGGGCGGGTTCCTGGCGTCGCTCGCGGTGCTGTTCCTGATGGGAGTGGTGCTGGACGCGGCGGGCGGCTACACGTTCGACGCGTTCCGGCTGGCGTGGCTGGTGCAGTACCCGTTCTGGGCGGCGGCCGTGACGGGCGTGCTGGTGACGCGGCGCAAGGTGCGGCGCGCGCTGGCGGCGGAGCGGGTCGTGGCGTCCGGGACGCCCGGCGCGGCGGTCACCAGCCGGGCGTGAACGCCGTCACGCGGGCCGGGAGGCCGTTCCCGTGGGGGATTCGAGGGTGCCGGGTTCCGGGTGGGTCGCGACCGGGCGCGCCGGGCGGTGCGCCGGGATGAACAGGGCGACGGCGATGGCGGCCAGCGCGGACACGCCCGCCACGGCGAACGCCGCGCGGAAGCCGTCGGGTGACGGGACCTCGGCGCCGCCGAACGAGGTGGTCATCGAGGCGAGCAGGACGCCCGCCACGGCGCTGGACGACGAGATGCCGATGGAGCGCATCAGGGCGTTGAGGCCGTTGGCCGCCGCCGTCTCCGTCACCGGCACGGCGGACATGATGAGGGCCGGCATCGCGGCGTAGGCGACGGCGATGCCCGCGCCGATGATGCAGGAGACGAGGACCAGGTGCCACACCTCGGTCATCAGCGGGATGCCCACCGCGTAGCCGAGCGCGACGCCCGCCACGCCCGTGATCAGCGACGTCTTGGGGCCCCAGCGTGCCGAGACGCGGGCGGACAGCGGCGAGACCAGCATCATCACGACGCCGCTCGGCGCCATGCACAGCCCGGCCGCCACCATCGACTGCCCCAGTCCGTAGCCCGTCTCCGCCGGGAGCTGGAGCACCTGGGGCTGGACGAGCTGCATCACGTACATGGAGAAGCCGACGAGGACGGACGTCAGGTTGGTGAGGAGGACGCGGGGCTTGGCGGTGGTGCGCAGGTCGACCAGCGGGGTGCGGGCGCGCAGTTCGTAGGCACCCCACAGCAGGAGGATCACGGGGGCGGCGGCGAAGAGGGCGAGCGTCGGTGTCCCGGACCAGCCCCAGTCGCCGCCCTTGGAGACGGCGAGCAGCAGGCAGACGAGTCCGGCGGACAGGCCGAGGGCGCCCATCAGGTCGAAGCGCCCGCCGCCCCGTACCGGCGACTCGCGGACGAGCGCCACGACCAGCGCGAACGTGATGACGCCGAGCCCTGCGGAGCCCCAGAACAGGGTGTGCCAGTCGGTGGCCTGGGCGACGGCGGCGGAGACGGGCATCCCGAGGGCGCCGCCGATGCCGAACGAGGCGCTCATCAGGGCCATGGCGGAACCCATGCGCTCGGGCGGCAGTTCGTCGCGCATGATGCTGATGCCGAGCGGGATGACGCCCATCGCGCAGCCCTGGAGGGCGCGGCCGACGAGGATGGGGACGAGGGAGTCGCCGAGCGCGCAGATGGCGGAGCCCGCCACCAGCAGGCCGAGGCAGAGGAGCAGCACCCGCCGTTTGCCGTACATGTCGCCGAGGCGGCCGGTGACGGGGGTGGCGACCGCGCCCGCGAGCAGCGTCGCGGTGATGACCCACGAGGCGGCGGACGGCGAGGTGTCGAGCAGCGCGGGCAGGTCGGGTATGAGCGGGATCACCAGGGTCTGCATCACGGCGACGGTGATGCCCGCCGCGGCGAGGGCGCCGATCACGGCGCCCGCCCTGCCCTCCTGCCTCCCCGCCTGCTGCGCCGGGACAGGGATCGGTTGAGCCATCGTCGAGCCTCCGCTTCGGTCGTGCCGACGGACATGCATGATACATACACTATGTAAAGCACACACCAAGGATTAGGATGCACGCACGATTCCGGGACAACCTTGCGAATCGCTTGCGCCACTCCCCCGGCGCGCGCGACCGCACCGAGAACGGGAGGCAGGCGTGCAGGACCTGTCCGACCTCGAACGCGAACTGATGCTCGTCACACGGGCGCAGGCGCTGTGCCCGGCGGGGGCGCGCGCCGCGTGGGCGCAACTCGACCGGTCCGCCTATCTGCTGATGAGCCGCATCGAGGCACAGGGCCCGATGTCGATCGGCGAGCTGGCGGAGGCGTTCGGGCTCGACACCTCGACCGTGAACCGGCAGACGGCCGCGATGCTGAAGAGCGGCCTGATCGAGCGCCACCCCGATCCGGCGGGCGGCATGGCGCGCAAGCTCGACCTCACGGCCGAGGGCGCGCGGCGGCTGGCGGCCGACCAGGAGGGGTACCGGGAGTCCGTCGCGCGGTTGCTGGAGGACTGGCCGGATGAGGACGTGCGGCAGTTCGTGCGGCTGCTGGCGCGGTACAACGCGGGCTGCGAGGGGCGCAAGGGGAGCCCCTGGCCGCGGCCCGAGGGGCTGCTGCGGGGGTAGGCCCTGTCTCACACGTCCCGCAGGGGCGACGGCTCCCCCAGCCCGGCGGCCGGGAGGTGCCCCCAGGCACGGCACCTCGCCGCGTTGTCGGCACACCCCTGCTTTCCCGGAAGGGGGCCCCAGCACAAGGGCGTCCCTCCGTCCTGCGATGCACCGCACCAGCCGCCGCCCCCGCCTCCGGCGGACGGCGCCATGTGTCCGACAGGGCCCAGCGCCACCGGGCGGGGGCCGCCGGGCCGTTCAAAGTAAGGTATGCCTAACATGGGGGCGAGGGGCCCGCGTCGCCGCAGGGCCCGCCATGCCGGTACGGGAGGAACGACCGTGAACGACCGCCAGACCCCCGCCGACCGGCCCGCCCGCAAGCGCACCGTGCACGAGGGCCGCGTCCTGCGGACCGAACGGATCACGCCGCACATGATCCGCGTCGTGTTCGGCGGAGCCGGGCTCGCCGCCTTCCGGGCGGGCGAGTACACCGACCACTACGTGAAGCTGCTGTTCCCGGCGCCGGGCGCCGCGTACCCCGAGCCGTTCGACATGGCCGTGATCCGCGAGACGCTGCCGCGCGAGGAGTGGCCGCGCACCCGCACGTACACCGTCCGCGCCTGGGACCCGGACGCGGGCGAGCTGACCATCGACTTCGTGCACCACGGCCCCGAGGGCCTCGCCGGGCCCTGGGCGGACGGCGCCCGGCCGGGCGACACGCTGCGCATGCTCGGCCCCGGCGGCGCCTACGCGCCCGACCCGGCCGCCGGCTGGCACCTGCTCGCCGGTGACGAGAGCGCGCTGCCCGCCATCGGCGCCGCGCTCGAACGGCTGCCGGAGGGCGCCGTGGCACGGGTGTTCGTCGAGGTCGCGGGGCCCGACGAGGAGCAGAAGCTCGCGACGGCGGGCGAAGCCGACATCGTCTGGCTGCACCGGGGCGGGCGCCGGATCGGCGAGGCGCTGGTGGAGGCCGTGACGGCGCTGCCGTTCCCGGCGGGCCGCGCCCAGGCGTTCGTGCACGGCGAGGCGGGCTTCGTGAAGGAGCTGCGGCGGCTGCTGCGCGTGGAGCACGGCCTCGGCCGCGACCAGCTGTCGGTCTCCGGCTACTGGCGGCGCGGCGCCGACGAGGACGGCTGGCAGTCGTCCAAAGCGGAGTGGAACCGCCAGGTCGAGAAGGAGCAGGAGCAGGGCACGGCGGACTGACACGGCGGTTCAGGCCGCCGCGACGGCCAGGAGATAGCCGGGGAAGGCGAAGCGCACGGCCAGCCGCACGTCCGCGCCGCGCGGACCGGCCAGCTCCCGCAGCGCCGCCGGGGCGTACATCTTCCGGAAGCTGATCACACCGTCGTGCACGTGCGCCGCGCCGCCGGTGAGCCACAGCAGCGGGACCGCCGAGAGGTACGCCGGGTGGCGCCAGCCGTCCACCAGCAGCAGCCGCCGCGCCACCCGCGTCCCCTCCCGCAGCACGCGCACCACGGCGGGCGGCGGCAGGTGATGCAGCGACAGGGCGAAGACGGCCAGGTCGTACGCCTTGTCGGGCGCGTCCACGGCGGTCGCGTCGAGCCGCCGCACGTCGGCGCGCGGGTGGTGTCCGAGGTCGCCCGCGCGCAGCGCCGCGACGACGGCGGGGCTGTTGTCGCTGACGGTGAGGCGCACGGACGGGTCGGCGGCGAGGAGGCGGCGGGCCAGTCCGCCGTGGCCGGCGCCCAGTTCGAGGACGCGCGGCGCGGCGGTGTCACGGGTGTCCCCGGCGTGCGCGTGGGCGAGGGCGAGCGTGTGCCGCGTGACGGTGCGGTGGCCGCCGGTCAGCCGGTGCATGCGGTCGAGGCCGCGCAGGACGCGGGCCTGCCGCTCGGGGTGGTCCTCGGAGTCGATGTACTCGGGGCGGTCGGTCTCGTAGCGGCGGTCGAGACGTGACGCGCGCGGGCCGCCGCGCGGCAGGGGGCCGTTCACGGGACCTGGGGCGCCGGGACGCCGGTCAGCGCCCCGGCGAGCGCGCACAGCAGGACGAGGGCCGGGTAGACGCTGGCGCGGTTGAACAGGACGAGCGCGGCGTCGGGGCCCGGGTCGCGCAGCAGCCGCACGGCGGGCCACAGCAGTCCCCACGCGGCGGCGAGCGCGGCACCGGCCGGGGCGACGGCCCCGATGCCGGGCGCGCGGGACGCGAGGAGGACGACGCCCGCCACGGACGTCACCGCGACACAGCACGCGACGACGATGCCGGCGGCGCGCGGCCCGTGCACCACGGGGACGGTCCTGATGCCGAGCGGACGGTCGTCCTCCGCGTCCGCCCAGTCGTTCGGCACATTGCGCCCGCCGATCTCCCAGGCCGCCATCCACAGGCAGAACAGCCCGAGCACCGGCCAGTCGGGCTCGGGCGTCGTCACGAACCACCCGGCCGCCGCGCCCGCCGCGACCATCAGGCCGCTGAGCACCGTCTTCCACGGCGTGACGGTCGCCAGCGCGCAGTAGCCCGCCTCCAGCAGCGCCGCGACGGCGAACAGGACCACGCACACCCAGCTGATCAGCGCGGCCAGGACGAGCGCGGTGGCGCTGAGCAGCAGGACCCAGAGGAGGGCGGCCGCGTACGGGAGCCTCCCGGTGGCGATCGGGTGCCGGTCGCCCGCGCCGTCGATGTCGAACGCCCCGGCCGCCACGCGCTGTTCGGCGCCCCTGCGGTCCACGCGGGCGTCGATGAGGTCGTTGGCGGAGAAGACGGCGAGGTAGCCGGCGGTCGCCCCGAGGACCGCGACGAGCAGCCGTCCCGGCGTGGGCGGCCCCGTCGCGGCGCTCGCGACGACCGCCGCGAGCAGCGGCTGCGCGACGCTGAGGGCCGCCTGCGTGCCGCGTGAGAGGCCGTACAGGGCCCGGACCGACAGGGCGAGGGTGGTCACGCGGTCTCCCGGGGGCGGCGGCGTTCGTGAACGCCCGTCACGCTAGCGGGCGGCCCGCCGGGCGCGGGGCCGTACGGACGCCGCCGTCCGGGTGATTCACGGCCGCGGCCACCGGGCAGGGCCGTCAGGGGGCTCGCCCGCGGGCCGCTGACCTGCGCGACGTACGCTCGCGCAGGGAAACGCCCGCCGGAGGGTCCCCGCCGCCCGTGACGACCCCCGTCGGCCCGTACGGCGCGGCGGGGCCGGAGCGGCGGCCGTCTGCCCGTACGAGAGGAGACACCGAACGTGACGACCCGTTCCGCGCGGCCCCGCGTCGCCATCCTGGGCCTCGGCATGATCGCCGAGGTGCACCGGCGCGCGGCGCTGCTCGCCGGTGCCGAGGTGGTCGGCCTGCTGGGCCGCGACCACGAGCGGACCCGCGCCGCCGCCGACGCCTGGGGCGTGCCCACGGCCTACCGCAGCATCGAGGAGGTCGCCGAGGGCAACGCCGACGTGGTCCACGTCTGCACGCCCAACGCCACGCACGCCCCCTACTCCCTGGCCCTGCTCGCGGCCGGGGGCAAGCACGTGATCTGCGAGAAGCCGCTCGGCGCCGACCTGGCGGAGGCGGAGGCCATGGCGTCCGCCGCGCGTGCCGCCGACGTCGTGACGGCCGTGCCGTTCGTCTACCGCTACCACCCGGTGGTGCGGGAGATCCGCGCCCGGCGGCTGGCCGGTGAGCTGGGCGCCACGCACGCCGTGCACGGCAGCTACCTCCAGGACTGGCTGCTGTCGCCCGACGCGTCGAGCTGGCGCGTGGACCCGGCGGCGGGCGGGGCGTCCCGCGCGTTCGCCGACATCGGCTCGCACTGGTTCGACCTGGTGGAGTGGGTCAGCGGCGAGCGGATGGCGTCGCTGATCGCCGAGACGCGGATCGCGCTGCCGGAGCGGCCCGCGGGGAGCGTCGCGTCGTTCTCCGGCCCGGCGGGGGCGGACGCGCCCCGGGTGACCGTGACGACCGAGGACATCGCGATGGTGCTCGCCCGCACGGCGGACGGGGTGCCCGTCTCGACGACCGTCTCGCAGGTCGCCGCCGGGCGGAAGAACCGCCTGTGGTTCGAGCTGGACGGCGCGGCGGGCAGCGCCGTCTTCGACCAGGAGAACCCCGAGTACGGGTGGTTCGGCACCGCCACCGGCGCCGAGGTCTTCGTCCGCGACCCGGGCGCGGGCTCCGCCGAGCAGCGGCGGCTCGCCACCCTGCCCGCCGGGCACGCGCAGGGCTACGCGCAGTGCTTCGAGGCGTTCGTCGCCGACGCGTACGCCGTGATGGCCGGTCAGGAACGCGAGGGACTGCCCACGTTCGAGGACGGGCTGCGCGCCGCGCGGCTGACCGACGCGGTCCTGCGCTCCGCGGCCGACCGCGCCTGGACCGGCGTCTGACCGCCCGGTCATCCGACGAGACGAGAGGTCCGGCCTGTGCCGCCGCCGTCCCGGACGGCGGCGGCACAGGGCCCGCGGGTCAGCCGAGGGAGCGGCGGTAGGCGTCGGTCAGGACGTCGCGGTAGCCGTCGTACTTGGCGTTCTCGATGTCCAGGTAGCCCTTCTCCCTCGGGTCGCCGCTGCCCAGGCGGCCCTGGCGGACGTCGCTCTCGTGGACCCCGTCCTCGGCGAGGTTGGGCAGCTTGTAGTCGCCGGCGCCCCGGTAGTCGGCCTCGATGGCGGCGTTCGCGACGATGGAGCGGATCGGCGTGTCACCGAACTCCAGCGCGTTCCACTTGGCCTCCTTCTCCGCCGCCGTCGGGTCGGGCAGCGAGTGCCGGAGGATCTCGGCGGCGCCCCAGGCACCGCCGGACACCGTGACGCCGAGGCGCCCCCAGTCACCGAGGGTGTTGGCGATGCCGGCGGCGGTGGACACGGAGACGACGAGCGACGCCTGACGTCGGGTGCCCGCGGTGGCGTCCGGGATGTGCGGGTCGGAGAGGTGCTTGGCGTGCTCGACGGCGCCCGCGATGGTGCCGAGGCGGGCGAAGGCGGCGGCGTTGTCGCCGTTGCCGTCCTTGTCGCCGGCGAACGCCGTGTAGGCAGTGGCGCCCTCCCACCCGGCGACGTACCGGTAGAACTGGTCGCTGACGACGGGGTCGGCCCGGTCCAGCAGCTCGAACAGGTTGTTGCGCACATCCCGGTCGATGTTGAACCGGCCGTTCTCGTACCAGGCTTCCTCGGAGCTGACCGCGACGGAGTCCATGTAGGTGTCGGTCACATCGGCGATCGAGGACAGCAGCGCCGTGTTGTTCCTCTCCAGCCCCTCGATCTCGACCTGGCGGCCGAGCATTTCGTCCGGGTGCTGGGAAGCGGTGACGAGCGTGTTGAAGGCGGCCTCGATGAAGGGGTGCGCGGCCTTGCTCTTCGGGTCGATGCCGTCCGGGACGATCGTGCCCGCGCGCACCAGGTCGGCAGCGCCGTCGCTGTCCTGCCAGGTCTGGACGAGGAGGGACGTGCGGAAGTCCTCGTCGTTGAGCAGCCCGGCGGAGGCTTCCGCGTTCAGCGACGTGGCGCTGAGCAGGCCGCTGCTGCCGGTGTTGGCGACGAAGTCGCCGCCGGGGCCGAACAGGGCGAGCTGCTGCGAGGCGCGCTGCTGGATGCCGACGGCGGCGTGGGCCATGTCCTCGGCGAACTGGTCGTCGGGCGTGATCGTCATGTGGCCGAGCACGTCGCCGAAGCCGTTGAACGCCCGCATCTCATCGGCGAACTCGTCCCGGTCGGTGCGGTTGTCGTCGCCGTAGAACGGGCCGTCCTCCCAGTCGTAGACGAAGCGCTCGACGATGTCGGGCAGCTTGGCCCGCTGCGCGGGGTCGCTGACGTCGAAGCCGCCGAGGTCGGGGTTGGTGAGGAGGCCGATTCCGTTGGCGAGGTCGACCTTGGCGCCGTTCCAGCCGTCGATCTTGTTGCCGAGCTGGGCGAGGGTGTCGGCGTCGAGGGAGCCGTAGAAGCGTTCGAGGTAGGCGCGTTCCTGCTCGGTGAGGGGGCGCGAGGGGTCGCCCGGGTTGTTCGAGTCGCCGAAGATGGCATCGACGATGCCGTCCAGACCCTGGGTGTAGCGCTGGATCAGCTCGGGGTCGGGCTCGTCCTTGGCCAGTTCCCCGGCGAGCTGGTCGGCGGCCCACTCGGCCTGGGCCTCGGTCGTCCACAGGTCGAGCGGTCCCGACAGGTCGTAGCCGAGGATCTGCAACTCGTGCCCGTAGCCGGTGAGTTTGCTGCGGTAGTCCTCGATCGCGTCGGTCATCTCGGAGTAGGTGCTCTCGGCGCTGTCCGCGACGCTCTGGAGGTACTTCTCGCGGATGTCGCGGGCGACGTCGGCGGCGAGGGAGTCGACGCCCTCCTGGGTCGGCTTGAAGCTGACCGTCCTGCCGCCCTCCAGGGTCACGGACGCCGCGACGGTGCCGGGCGCGGCGCTCGTCTGCGCGGACGCGCGGGAGGCGGCGTTGATCAGCTCGATGTCGCGGGAGAGTTCGCCCTGGGCGGCGTCGTGGTTCTCCTGGTAGATCTGGTCGAGGCCCTTGGGGGTCATGAAGCCGTGGCCGACGGGCGCGCCGCTCGCGCCGTCGATCAGGCCGTTGACCTCGGAGACGGTGTCGAGCGCGAGGTTCATCGACTTGACGAGCCAGTTGACGACCTCGTCCATGTCCTGGCCGTTGCCCTGGAGGCCGCGGGCCGTCTCGTCGATGCGTCCGCCCACGTCCACGAGGGTCCCGCCGTCGACGGTGCCGGACTCCCCCGCGTGCTCGGTCGCGGACTCCGCGAGCGTCCCCGCGTCGTCCGCCTCACCGGCGGCGCGGGCGTAGACCGCTGCGGTGTCGCCCATGTCCGCGGGGTCGATCTCGTCGGAGAACTCGCGGGCGCGCTTCCACGGCGCGACCCCGGCCTTCTTCTCGACGTCCTCCCGGGTGAAGCTCACACTCACCATGCCGACCCCCGTTCCTCATGCCGCTGCCGTACAAGCGTTTCCCCGTCGAGGGCCCCTGGGTCGTGTCTTCAAAGGGGTCGCCCTGCTCGCGACGCCCCCTTTGAAGACACGACCTAGATGAACACAGCCCGACGAAAGAGTAGGCAAACTCTTCACTCCCGTACATGTCTGCGGCGTAACGAATATGGCGATGATCTTGCCGTCCGGCGTCGCCGGAGGGGTGGTCAACCGCGCGACGGGTGAGCGGGGTTCCCCTGCCAGCGTGCGCCGGCGGGGAGGTGTTCGGCCGCCATGACCAGGGAAGCCGGTCCTACGGTGGTGTTTCCCCCGATCCGGCTGCCCGGCAGGGCGATGGTGTGCGGGCCGGGCACGGCGCCTGGTCCGATGTCCACGGTGTCCAGGCGCATCACGCGGTCGTGGAACAGGTGGGTCTGCACGACGCAGGCGCGGCCCACCACCGCACCGTCCCTGATGCGAACAAGGTCGGGTTCCGGCAGCCAGTGCGTCTCGCATTCGCCGTCGTCGAGCGCGAGGGCGTCGGGCCACGCCGCGACGGACGCCCGCAGGATGTCGAGCAGGGTCCGGGGCGGCGGGGCGCAGGAACGCGGCGGCGCGGCCGGTGTCGAAGGCACCCTCTGTCGTGTGCTGGGGGATCGGGACGGCGAAGCGCATGCGCGGGACCTCCGGGGCGGAGCAGGTGGTGGAGGGCGTCGTCGCCCCTGCGTCCCCTGCCGGGGTGACGCGGCTGTTCCCGACGGGCAGTCCCCCCACCGGGTCAGGCGGGACGGACGCCGCCCCGTCCGCTCAGGGCGCGAGGACGTCCAGCTCGCGCAGCGCGCCCTCGGTGATCTCCCGTGTCAGCCGCTCGGCCCCGGCCGCGTCACCCGTCCTGACCGCCTCGGCCACCCGTACGTGCAGCGTGACGGCCGCCGGGTCGGGGTCGGGGAACATGACGCCGTGCCGGGTGCGCGCGGTGAGCACCTCGGCCACGACGTCGCCGAGCCGGGCGAACATCTCGTTGCCCGACGCCCGCAGCACCGCCCGGTGGAACGCGATGTCGTGCGCCAGGTAGGCGTCCAGCCGCCCGCCGCGCGAGGTGGCGACCATGTCCATGGCCAGGGCGGTGACCTCCGCGCACTGCGCCGGGGTCGCCTGCCGGGCGGCGAGCCCCGCGGCCACCGGCTCGATGGCCGAGCGCAGGGTCGTCAGCGACCGAAGCTGGCGGGGCCGGTCGGCGCCCGCCATCCGCCAGCGGATCACCTGGGGGGCGAGGACGTCCCACTCCTCCCGCGGCCTGACGCGCACGCCGAGCCGCCGTCTCGACTCGACCAGGCGCAGGGACTCCAGGACCCGGACGGCCTCGCGCACGGCGGTGCGGGACACGCCGAAGCGTTCCGCCAGCGCGTCGGTCCGCAGGATGGCCCCGGGCGGGTGCTCGCCGCCGGTGATGGCCGGGCCGAGCGCGGCGAGGAGCGTGGCGTGCAGGCCCGTCTGCCGCCGGTCCGTCCGCGGGTCCGTCCGCTGGTCCATGGCCCTCCCTGTCGGAATGACGCCCCCATGGCCCATTATGTAGGACGTATTCCCCGCGGCCGCCTTTCACGTCGTACGCGTCGGCGGGCGGCGGCCCCCGCAGTGACCTGAGAGGAGACAGCACGGTGAACGATGCGCACGGCGCCACGGTCGTCGTCGTCATGGGCGTGTCCGGTTCCGGCAAGTCCACGGTCGGCGAGCTGCTCGCGGACCGGCTCGGCGTCCCGTACGCGGACGCGGACGACTTCCACTCCCCCGCCAACGTCGCCAAGATGTCCGCCGGCACGCCCCTGACCGACGAGGACAGGTGGCCGTGGCTCGACGCCATCGGCGCCTGGGCCGCCGGGCACGCGGCGGACGGCGGCGCGGTCGTCACCTGCTCCGCCCTGAAGCGCGCCTACCGCGACCGGCTGCGCGCCGCCGCCCCCGGGCTGTTCTTCGTCCACCTCGACGGCTCACGGGACCTGATCGCCGGCCGTATGGCCGCCCGCAAGGGCCACTTCATGCCGGGCGCCCTGCTCGACTCCCAGCTCGCCGCGCTCGAACCGCTCCAGGAGGACGAACGGGGCGCGCGCGTGGACATCGGCGCGGACGCCGCGCGGATCGCCGACGAGGCCGCCGCGGCCGTCCGCGGGCGACCGGCCGCCTGACAGCCCGCACCACCCCCGCACGCCGCCCCCTTGTCGGGAGGGCCGCGTCGGCGGCACCATTCGCCCCGCATCACCCGCACGTCCCGCACCTCCAGACGTCACCGTCAGGCGCCGACCGGGACTCCGGCCGGCGCGCCGTGCCACGCGAGGAGTCCCCCCATGCCCCATCCCGACGACGCGATGGCGGTCACCACGGCCGCCGGGCCGATCACCTCGGCGGGCCACGCCCAGCTGGCGCTCGCCGTACTGGCGGGCATCGCCGTGCTCGTCCTGCTCATCACGCGCTGGAAGCTCCACGCGTTCCTCTCCCTCACCCTCGGCTCCCTGGCGCTCGGCGCCGCCGCGGGCGCGCCGCTCGACCGGGTCATCGACAGCTTCGGCGCCGGTCTCGGCAGCACGGTCGCCGGGGTCGGCGTGCTGATCGCGCTCGGCTCGATCCTCGGCAGGCTGCTGGCCGACTCGGGCGGCGCCGACCAGATCGTGGACACGATCCTCGCGAGGACGAGTCCGCGCCGCATGCCCTGGGCGATGCTGCTGATCGCCTGCATCATCGGGCTGCCGCTGTTCTTCGAGGTCGGGATCGTGCTGCTGGTCCCGGTCGTGCTGCTGGTCGCGAAGCGCGGCGGCCAGTCGCTCATCCGCATCGGCGTCCCGGCGCTGGCCGGTCTCTCGGTGATGCACGGCCTGGTGCCGCCGCACCCGGGGCCGCTGGTCGCGATCGACGCGGTGGACGCCGACCTCGGTCTCACCCTGGCGCTCGGCGTGCTGGTGGCGGTGCCGACCGCGGTGATCGCCGGTCCGCTCTTCGGCCGGTACGCCGCCCGCCGGGTGGACGTGACGCCGCCGGAAGGGCTGATACCCGAGCGCCCGTCGGAGCGGCTGGACCGCCGCCCCGGCTTCGGCGCCACCGTCGCCACGGTGCTGCTGCCCGTCGTGCTGATGCTGGCCAAGGCGCTGGTCGACATCGTGGTGGACGATCCGGAGAGCACGGTGCAGCGCGTCGCCGACGTGGTCGGCGATCCGATGATCGCGCTGCTCGCGGCCGTGCTGCTCGGCCTGTTCACGCTCGGCCGGGCGGCGGGGCTCGGGCGTGACCGGCTGGCCGGGTCGGTGGAGGGCGCGCTTGCGCCCATCGCGGGCATCCTGCTGATCGTCGGCGCGGGCGGCGGGTTCAAGCAGGTCCTGATCGACGCCGGGGTCGGCGGGATGATCCTGGAGATTTCGGAGGACTGGAACGTCTCGGCGCTCCTGCTCGGCTGGCTGATCGCGGTCGGCATCCGGCTGGCGACCGGCTCCGCGACGGTGGCGACCATCTCCGCCGCCGGGCTCGTCGGGCCGCTGGCCGAGGGGATGAGCACGTCGCACGTGGCGCTGCTGGTGCTGGCCATCGGGGCCGGGTCGCTGTTCCTGAGCCATGTGAACGACGCCGGGTTCTGGCTGGTCAAGGAGTACTTCGGGATGTCGGTCGGCCAGACGCTGCGCACCTGGTCGCTGATGGAGACGATCATCTCGGTGACGGCGCTGCTGTGGGTGCTGCTCCTGTCGCTGATCATCTGACCCCAACGGTCGCATTTTTGCGACATGCACGCAGTTTTTTGCGACGCACGCATGGACTTCCTGCGGCAACGCTCCTAGCCTCAGGGGATCGGGGCCCGCACGGGCCCCGCCGTGCCCCTGGCGGGCCGGGGACACGCCGAAGCCCCGGCCCGCCAGGTCACCGCCCGCGCACGCTCCCCGGCTCGCACGCACCGCCGTGTCACGCCGTTGCGACCCTGTGTGATCAGACCTACGGTCGTCTTGTCCGTTGATCTACGGGGTGCCTCCCCGGCGCCGGAACAGGACCGTGCCGTGAGCCGAACAGTCATCCGGGGCGGGCTGGTCGTCACCGCCGCCGACGAACTGGAGGCGGACCTCCTCATCGAGGACGGCCGCGTCGCCGCCCTCGCCGCCCGGGGCAGCGCCGAGGCGACGGGCTGGACCGCCGGGACCGTCCTGGACGCCACCGGACGGTACGTCGTCCCCGGCGGCGTGGACGCGCACACCCACATGGAGATGCCGTTCGGCGGCACCCGCGCGGCGGACACGTTCGCCACCGGCACGGCCGCCGCCGCCTGGGGCGGCACGACGACCGTCGTCGACTTCGCCGTCCAGGAGCGCGGCCGCGCGCTGCGCGAGGGCCTCGACGCCTGGCACGCCAAGGCCGCCGGGCAGTGCGCCGTGGACTACGCCTTCCACATGATCCTCGCGGACGTACGCGAGGACGTGCTGCGGGAGATGCGCGCGCTGACCGCCGAGGGCGTTCCCTCGTTCAAGCTGTTCATGGCCTACCCAGGCGTGTTCTACAGCGATGACGGGCAGATCCTCCGCGCTATGCAGACGGCGGCGGAGAACGGCGCGACGGTGATGGTCCATGCCGAGAACGGCATCGCCATCGACGTCCTCGCCGCGCAGGCGCTCGCCGCCGGGCGCCGCGACCCGCGCCACCACGGCGAGGTGCGCCGCGCCCTGCTGGAGGCCGAGGCCACCCACCGGGCGATCCAGCTCGCGCGCGTCGCCGGGGGCCCGCCGCTCTACGTCGTGCACGTCTCGGCGCGCGAGGCCGTCGCCGAGATCGCGCGGGCGCGCGACGACGGCCTGCCCGTCTTCGCCGAGACCTGCCCGCAGTACCTCTTCCTGACCGACGAGGCGATGGCCGCGCCCGGCTTCGAGGGCGCCAAGTACGTGTGCAGCACGCCGCTGCGCTCCCGCGAGCACCAGGACGCCCTGTGGCGCGGCCTGCGCACCGACGACCTCCAGGTCGTCTCGACGGACCACTGCCCGTTCTGCTTCGCCGGCCAGAAGGAGCTGGGGCGCGGCGACTTCACCCGCATCCCCAACGGCCTCCCCGGTGTCGAGCACCGCATGGACCTGCTGCACCAGGCGGTCGTCGAGGGCCGCATCGGCCGCCGCCGCTGGATCGAGCTCGCCTGCGCGGCGCCCGCCCGCATGTTCGGCCTCTACGGGCGCAAGGGCACGCTCGCGCCCGGCGCCGACGCCGACGTCGTCGTCTACGACCCGGCCGCCACCCACACCCTGTCCGCCGCGACCCACCACATGAACGTCGACTACTCGGCCTACGAGGGCCGGCGCGTCACCGGCCGGGTCGTGACCGTCCTCTCGCGCGGAGAGCCCGTCGTCCTCGACCGGCGCTTCGTCGGCCGCGCCGGGCACGGCCGCTTCGTGCCGCGCGGGAGCTGCCAGTACACCGCCTGACCGGTACACCGCACGACCGGTACGCCGCACGACCCAGGAGAAGCGCATGGACTTCGGACTCGTCCTCCAGACGGACCCGCCCGCCGCCGGAGTGGTGGAGCTGATGCGGCGCGCCGAGGAGGCGGGCTTCGGATACGGCTGGACGTTCGACTCCGCCGTGCTGTGGCAGGAGCCCTTCGTCATCCACAGCCAGATCCTGGCCCGCACGGAGCGGATGCGCGTCGGCCCGATGGTCACCCACCCCGGCACGCGCGCCCTGGAGGTGACCGCCTCGACGTTCGCGACGCTCAACGAGATGTTCGGCCCGCGCACCGTCTGCGGCATCGGGCGCGGCGACTCGGCGGTGCGCGTCGCGGGCCGCAGCCCGTCCACGCTGGCCGCGCTCGGCGAGGCCATCGGCGTCGTCCGCGATCTCGCCGAGGGGCGCGAGGCGCTGGTCGGCGGGGTGCCGGTGCGGCTGCCGTGGGTGGCGGAGGGGACGGCAGGGGCGGCGCTGCCCGTGTGGATGGCGGCGTACGGGCCGAAGGCGCTGGCGCTCGCCGGGGAACGGGCGGACGGCTTCATCCTCCAGCTCGCCGACCCGTTCCTCACCGAGTGGATGGTGCGGGCCGTGCGCGACGCGGCGCGGGCGGCGGGGCGCGACCCGGACGCGCTGACCGTCTGCGTCGCCGCGCCCGCGTACGTGACGGCGGACGACTCCCCCGCCGCGCTGGCGCACGCGCGGGAGCAGTGCCGGTGGTTCGGCGGCATGGTCGGCAACCACGTGGCGGACCTCGTACGCCGCTACGGCGCCGGGTCCGCGCTCGTCCCCGGCGAGCTGACCGCGTACGTCGAGCGGCGCCGGGGCTACGACTACGCGCACCACGGCCGCGCCGGGCACCCGGACGCCGCCTTCGTGCCCGACGGGATCGTGGACCGCTTCTGCGTGCTGGGCCCGCCCGAGGCGCATGTCGCACGGATGCGGCGGCTGCGGGATCTCGGCGTGGACCAGTTCGCGGTGTACGCGATGCACGACGCGAAGGAGGCGACGGTCGACGCGTACGGCGCGCACGTCATCCCGGCGCTGGCCGGCCTGGCGGACGCTCAGGTCACCGCGTAGCCCGGGACGGACGGCCAGCGGACGGTCACGGGGACCGATGCCTCCGCCGCGTACCAGGAGTGGTCCACCCCGGCGCCCCACACCACGTAGTCGCCCTGGCGGGCGAGGATCACCGTGCGGTCGGGCAGCAGCACGTGGAAACGCCCGCTGACGAGGACGAGCAGCGCCGTGCGCCGCTCGCCGCGCGGGTGCACGCCCCACTTGACCTCGACGTCCGCGCTGTGGCGCGGATCGTCCGGCGGCTTGAAGTGCCCGAGCAGCCAGCCGTGGTCGAGCGGGGCGTCGGCACCCGCGTGGCCCGTGTACACGGAAACCCGGTCGTGCGTCATGGCGCCGGACCGCAGCAGCGCGCCGGAGCGGGTCCGGGCGGAGGGTCAGCAGCCGGTGCGGGTGGTCCCGACGGCGATGTCGTCGTACCAGAGGGTGTCCGTGCCCTCGCCGTAGCTCTCCCAGCCGAGGCGCAGGTCGGTGGGGTCGGGGCGCCAGGTGCGGTTGAGCCACTGGCCGTCGATGTCGTGGGTGGGCACGCCGTCCACGGTCAGGCCGGTCACGGGGTCGCCGTCGAGCCAGGTGTCGAGCAGGCCGGCGCCGGGGTCGATCCGGTACTCGACGCACGCCCACGTGCCGGTGGGCAGCGGCTCGCTGAGCGCGACGCCCGCCGGGCTCTGCTCGGGCAGGGTGGCGTCGTCGGACTCGCGGTTCCACTGAAGCCGGCCGTTCTGCCCGCCCATGCGCAGGTCGCGGCCCTGGTCGGCGGCGTCCTGCATGGTGAGGAACGTGACGTGCTGGCCCGGGAGCGCGGTGGTGTGGCGCACCCAGAAGCGGACGTAGACGTCGGAGCCGGCGGGCAGGTCGTCGAGGCTGGTGGCGGCGAAGACGTGGTTGCAGTAGCCCTGGCCGCCGTCGATGCGGAGGGAACGGCCGCCGGTGTGGGCGGTGGTGGTGTCGATGGCGGCGGTGCCGGTGCCGGAGCAGTCGGGGTACGTGACGGCCCAGCGGCCGGACGGCTGGCCGCCGGTCTGGGACTCGAAGTCCTCGCAGAAGCCGTCGGCGGCGCAGGCGGCGGCCCGTTCCGGCTCCTGGGGCTGGGCCTGCGCGGGGGCGCCGGTGGCGGCGAGGGCCAGCGCGGCGGCGGCCGTGGCGGCGGCGCGGAGGGCGCGGGGCGAACGGGGCGAGCGGGGTGTGGGGGACGGACGCATGGGGGTCTCTCCTCAGTCCGGGGGCGGGAGCGTGAACGGCTCTCCCACCCGACCGTGGGAGCGCTCCCACTCACGACGGTAGCCCTCCCCCGCGGCCACCGCCAGACCCCGCGCACGAGCGGGCGGAGCCCCCGGCCCCCTCGGCACGAGTCGTATGAAAAGCGTATGCTCCCGCGCATGTTCACCACCCGTCCCACCCTGCACGGCACCTTCGGCATGGCCTCCAGCACCCACTGGCTCGCCTCCCAGTCCGCCATGGCCGAACTCGAACGCGGCGGCAACGCGTTCGACGCCGCCGTGGCCGCCGCGTTCGTCCTCCACGTCACCGAGCCCCATCTCAACGGCCCCGGCGGCGACGCGCCGGTCATCATCGCCCCGGCGGGCGGCCCGGTGCGCGTGCTGTGCGGGCAGGGCCCGGCCCCGGCGGGCGCCACCATCGGGCACTACCGCGGCCTCGGCCTCGACCTGGTGCCGGGCACCGGTCCGCTCGCCGCCGTCGTGCCGGGCGCGTTCGACGCCTGGATGGTGCTGCTGCGCGACCACGGGACGCGGCGCCTCGAAGACGTCCTGGACTACGCGATCGGCTACGCGGAGCGCGGCCACCCCGCCGTCGAACGCGTCGGCCTGACGGTCGCCGCGGTCCAGGAGCTGTTCGAGACGGAGTGGACCTCGTCCGCCGAGGTGTACCTGAAGGACGGCCGCCCCCCGGCGGGCGGCGAGATGCTGCGCAACCCCGCGCTCGCCGCCACCTGGCGCCGCCTGATCGCCGAGGCCACCGCCGCCGCGCCCGGCGGGAGCCGGGAGGCCGCCATCGACGCCGCACGCCGCATCTGGCGCGAGGGCTTCATCGGCGAGGCGGTCGCCGCCCACGCGGCCAGGCCCGCCATGGACTCGTCGGGCGAACGGCACGCCGGTGTCCTGACCGGCGACGACCTCGCGGGCTGGTCGGCGGCGTACGAGGAGCCGCTGACGTACGAGTGGCGCGGCTGGACGCTGTGCAAGGCCGGGCCGTGGAGCCAGGGCCCGGTGCTGCCGCAGCAGCTCGCGCTGCTCGACGGCGGGATCGACGCGGACACGTACGGCACGCCCGAGTACGTCCACACGCTCGTCGAGGGCAGCAAGCTCGCGATGGCCGACCGCGAGGCGTGGTACGGCGACACGGACGACGTCCCGCTGGACGACCTGCTGTCCCCCGCGTACAACGCCGGGCGGCGCGCCCTGATCGGCGAGCGCGCCTCGCACGAGCTGCGGCCGGGCAGCCCCGGGGAGCGCACGCCGCGGCTGAGCGCCTGGGCGCGCGGCGCGGGCGCCGGTGCGGCGGGCGTGCCCGCGCAGGCGGCGGGCGCGGGCGAGCCGACGGTGGCGCACTCGGGCGAGACGCGCGGCGACACGTGCCATGTGGACGTGGTGGACCGCTGGGGGAACATGGTCAGCGCCACCCCCAGCGGCGGCTGGCTCCAGTCCAGCCCGGTGATCCCCGAGCTGGGGTTCCCGCTGGGCACGCGGCTCCAGATGACATGGCTGGAGGAGGGCCTGCCGACGTCCCTGGTCCCGGGGCGGCGTCCCCGGACGACGCTCAGCCCGTCGCTCGCGCTGCGCGGCGGGGAGGCGGTGCTCGCGTTCGGCACGCCGGGCGGTGACCAGCAGGACCAGTGGCAGGCGCACTTCTTCCTGGCGGTGGCGCTGCGCCCCGAGGTGCGCGGGCAGCTGGACCTCCAGGGCGCGATCGACGCGCCGAACTGGCACCAGGACGCGTTCCCCAGCTCGTTCTACCCGCGCTCGACGGCGCTCGGCAGCGTGACGGTCGAGTCGCGGATCGGCGAGGAGACGGTCGCCGAGCTGCGGCGCCGGGGGCACGACGTGACGGTGGCCGGGCCGTGGACGGAGGGGCGGCTGTGCGTCGTCGGGCGCGACCCGGAGACGGGCGTGCTGCTGTCGGCGGCGAACCCGCGCGGCATGCAGGGGTACGCGGTCGGGCGCTGATCCGGGGCGGAGGCGGCGGAGGCGGCGGAGGCAAAGGCGGACCGGAGCCGTTGGAAAAGCCGCTGTGACCGTTCGGAAACAGAAGGTGTAACACGGCCCCGGTTCAGTGGTGCCATGGGTGATGTCCCCTTGGCGCGACGTGAGCACGCGGTCCGGCCGGCTGACTTCACGGCGGGGCTGCTGGCGGTGACGGAGGCCCTCGATCCGGGGGCCGGGTGGCTGGCGGCGTTCGGGCGGCGGGCGCCCGCGGAGCTGGCGGACTGGCTCGCGGGGCGTGCGCTGCCGCCCTGGGACGTGGTGGCCGATCTGTTGCAGGACCTGGCCGTTGCGCGGGGCCCGCTGGCGGCGGAACGGGCGGGTCACGCGCTGCGCGGCCTGTACGAGGCGGTGGTGCGCGCCGAGGACGCCGTGCCGGGCGGGCGTGCGGCGCTGGAGGCACGGGCGGCGGAGCTCGACCGCGCCGGGCGCCGCGTCGTGCTGCGGCAGCGGCGGCTCGCGGTCGCCGAGGAGGCGGCGCGGCTGGCCGGGCGTACGGCGGAGGCGGAACGGTGCGCGGCCCTGCGGCTGTGGTCGCAGGACGACGAGGAACGGGTCGTCGCGCGCCGCGCGGAGGTGCGGGCCCGGCTCGCGGCCGGGGCGGGGCCCTCGGGGCGCACGGCGTCCGGTGCGGGCTTCACGCCCGCGCCGCCCGTGGACGCTCCCGCGCCCGCGCGGGGGGCGCGCCGGGCGCGGGGCGGGGCGCGTTTCGCCGGGGTCGAGCCGTCGCCGGAACCGGTCGGCGCGCGGGCGATACCCGTCCCGGACGCCGCCGCCGTACCCGCCCCCGGGCCGGAACGGGCCACCGCCCCGCCGCCCGGCGGCTCGCGGTTCGCGGGGGCGCTGCGCGAGTCGCGCGCGGAGCGCCGGGCGCGCGCCGAGCGCCTGTCGGCGGAGGAGCGGCGCGCCGCCGCCGCGGCGGCCGGGCGGCTGCACCGGCTGCGCGAGGACGGGCAGAGCGGCCCGGCGCACGTCCTGCTGTCCGAGGCGGCGCACGGCCCGGCCGGACGGCTCCCGGTGCTCGCCGCCGAGCTGGAGCGTCTGGGGATGGCCTCGGACGTGGCCACCCTCCTGTGGGAGGCGGCGTCGCTGCCGCCGGGACCGCTGGCCGCCGCCGCCGAGGCGCTCGCCGCCGCCGGGCGCGAGCGGGACTGCGGGCAACTGCTGCGGCAGGGCGCGGCGCGGCCCGCCCCCGAGGCGGGGTCGATCGCGGCGGAGCTGTGGTCGGCGGGCCGCGCCGGCGAGGCGGTGACGCTGTTGTCGGCGCTGGTGCGCGCCCGGCCCGCCGAGGAGGCGGTACGGGCGGCCGAGGGGGCGCCCGACGTGGTCGTGCCGCTGCTGCTGGACGCGGCGCGCAGCGTCTCCCCGCACCACCACCACGCGGTGAACAGCGAGCTGCGGCGCGCGGGCGTCGCGTGACCCCCGCCGGGGGCCCGTCACGGGGCGCGGCCGGTCGTGTTTCGATGGGGGCATGATCGATGAACAGCTGGTGGCGGGCGTGGAGGAGGCCGTGCGGGCGGCGGCGGACGCGGAGATCATGCCGCGCTGGCGGCGCCTCGCGGCCCACGAGGTGACGACGAAGAGCGGCCCGCACGACCTGGTCACGGTCGCGGACCGCGAGGCCGAGCTGCGGCTGACGCGTGACCTGACCGCGCTGCTGCCGGGCTCGGTGGTCGTGGGCGAGGAGTCGTTCGCGGACGACCCGTCGGTGTACGGGGCGCTGGACGGTGACGCCCCGGTGTGGATCGTGGACCCGGTGGACGGGACGCGGCAGTTCGTGCGCGGCGAGACGGGGTTCGGCACGCTGGTGGCGCTCGCGCTGCGGGGCGAGGTGCTGGCGTCGTGGACGCTGGCCCCGGCGCTCGGCCTGCTGGCGTACGCGCGGCGGGGCGAGGGCGCCTGGCTGGACGGCGAGCGGCTGACGGCCGGCTCACCCGGGCCGGGCAAGGTCCTGGAGGTGGCCTGCTCGCACCCGGACTACACGACACCGGCGCAGAAGCGCTCGCTGTCCGGCCTCTGGACGGACGGCGTCGCGCCCCGGCCGTGCGGGGCGGCGGGGCTCGAATACCTGGCCGTGGCGTCGGGGGCGGTGGACGGCCTGGCGTTCACCTGGGAGTTCGCCTGGGACCACGCGGCCGGGCTGCTGCTGGTGGAGGAGGCGGGCGGCGTGCACCGCACACTGGACGGCAGCGCATTCCGCCTCTCCGGCGGCAACGCACTCCCCTTCGCGGTGGCCCGCGACACGACGACACTCGACCACCTCCACACCATCCTGACAACAACCCCCCACCCTTCCCCGGCCTGACGCCGGGGCGGTGGCGTCACCCCGACCGCACGGAGAGAGCGAGCCGTCCTGCCTGGCGGCTCCGGCGGGGGTGGCCCCGCAGCGCCGCGTCCGGAGGACGGTCACGCACAGCCGACGCGGTCGCGCTCCGCCTCCATCACAGGGATCAGCAGTTCCCGCAGGATCACCTGGGCCTCATCGTCGTCCTCGGGAAAGTGCGCACGCATGACGACCGTCAGCGGAGCGGAGTCCTGGAACACACCCGTGTCCGTGCCTGTGTTGTCGCATGTGCCCCTGGCGATGGCGACACGCGGCCAGACCCGGGCCTCGTAAGGTCCCGCTATCTCCACCGGCTCACCGGCCGCTTCCTCGGCCTCCGAGGCGAACCCCTCAAGACCGCCGGTCCCGCCCGGCATCGCCTCGACGGCGAACGCCACTTCCCCGTCCACCGTCCAGGTACAGAAGTAGCTCCACGTCACCCCACCCACGGTGCCTTCCCGCTCCGCCCGTTCGCCCGGCGGGAGCAGGCCCTCGTAGAGGGCCTGCTCGACCGGCAGCTCACACAGCGTCTCCGGCACCGCATACTCCCTGGTGCCCGACCCGCCGTCGTCCGAGCAAGACGTCACGCACATACCGACGATCGCCAGGGACAGAGCCGCCTTCGCCGCCGTCGCTCTTCTCCCCATCTCGACAGGCAGATCTTCCGCGCGCTCTCCCGGCCGGACCGCCTTCGAGCCACCGGCCGGTCGACTGGTCACTTCCTCGTCACACCTTGTGGCTTGCATGGCTGCCTTCCGTCCGTCACCCGAGCAGTTCACTGATACGCGCTTCACCTGTGTCGAGTCCCCTGCTCGTACTGATCACTGCCGTATCGGTGAGGAAAGACGTCTGATCGGTGAATCCGTTCGCCCCGGCCGCGATTCGGACCGTCGAGGCGCTGGCCCGTTCGGCGCGAGCCCAGGCTTCCGTCTTGGTGTCATGCGCGTCGTAGCGTGCAGTGCCCGAGGTGTCCTGCCGGGCGTCTTCTCCGTATGCGGCGACCAGATCTTCCGCCGCCCAGCCCGCGACCGTACCGCCGTACGGAATCATCGCGGTCGCCTCGCCGATGAGCCGGTCCGCCCACTGCGTCCGTTCCTCCAGCGCGGCGTTGAACTCCTCGTCCGTGGCGATCTGGACTTGGTACACGGCGTCGGCCCGGGTGGCCGCCAGGATGCCGGCGATCTGGCCGTTGCTCTCAGCAGCGTTGGTGACCCGCTGTTCAAGGCCGTCAGCGGGCGAAGCCAGCGCGAGATCGACGGACGCCGCCCCATAGGCTTCCTGAGCAGCCACGAGATCACCGTACGCGTCGGGATCGCGCCCCACGCTGTAGAGGAAGGCCACCGCCTCCGTCGGGTCGGGCGTGCCCGGGAGGTTGAGCTCCGCGGGTGGGTCGGTTCCCGTGACGGCGTGCTGGAGGTCCGGCATGTAAGCCGCGCCGATGTGGGCGAGGCTGCCTGTCAGGGCTGCGTGGTGGTCGACGCGGGTGGTGCCGTTGGGGTCGAACTCGCCGCCGTAGTACGCCACGACGCGTTCGAAGAGTTCCGTGCGTTCCGCGCCGCGGAGTGGGGGTGTTCCGGTGCTGTCGTAGGGGTGGCCGAGAGTTGCCGATGCCAGTGCGTGGCCGAGGAGGGTGCCGAGTCCGGCCTGGAGACCGGCCAGTTCGCCGGCCTCCGCGTCGGTCACGCCGCCCGCGGAGGCGGCGCCCGCGAGGGCGGCCCAGGAGGCGAGCGCGCCGTCGGCGCCGAGGCCGGTGGCGACGCGTTCGGCGAAGGCGGGGTCGTCGCCGTACGCGCGCAGGAGGTCGGCGATCCGCTCGCGGTCGTCGGCGGTCAGGGCGGCCGGGGGCCGGCCGAGGGTGTCACTCAGCCATTCCGCGTCCTCGAACGCCCGCACCGCCTCGTCGAGCGAGCCGTACGAGACGCCGGTGAACGCGTGCGGGTCCGCGCCGCTCGCGTCGCGCAGGGCCTGGGCGACGGCCTCGTCCGCCTCGGCCGCGCGGCGCAGCACGGCGTCGATCCGCTCCTGCACGTCGTCCGCGCGCCCCTGCATGGTCTGCCGGGCCTCGTGGTCGAGCGACTGCGGGTCGCCGCCGAGCGAGGCGAGGCCGGACGCGCTGACGTGGACGCCCTGGGAGGCGGCTGTCTCGACGAGCGCGGTGAGTTCGTCCTGGAGTCCCCGGAGGCGGTCGTGCGCGTCCTGGGAGAGTTCCGGCAGGGTGACGGCCTGCCGGAAGGCGGCCATGTACTGCTCGTAGTGCCGCTCGACCATCGGCAGGGTGACCGACGCGTTCTCCCCCGCCCACACGGCCGTACGCGCCGCCGCGGCCATGTCGTCGGCGGTCCCGCGGAAGTCGTCTAGCCGCCGCACCTGTTCGTCCCAGCGTTCCGCCGCCTGCGCGAGCTTGCCGAGCCGCGCGTCGTACAGGCCGTGGAACGTCATCCCTCCCGCGCCCATGGCGTCCGTCCTCCCCCTTCTCGCCTTTCTCGCCGTGCCGTGGCCCCTACAGTCCGGTGATTCCCGAGTTGAGCCGCAGTCCCTCCTCGATCTCCGCCTCCAGCAGTGTCGTGATGCGGGAGGACGCGTCCAGGTGCTCGGCGACGTGCCGCAGTCCGTCGCGCAGCGTCCGTTCCTGCGTCACCCAGGTGTCGGCCACCTCGGTGAGCGCGGTGCCCGTCGCGAAGCCGTCCTGCTCCAGCGCGCGGCCCGTCTCGCGGGACATGTCCTCCGCGACGCGGCCGTGCGCCAGCAGGCTGGCGGTCAGCTCGGCCGCCGAGCCGCCGATGGCGTCCAGGTCGCCGGTCCGCACGACCTGTTCTTCCTGCCCGTCCCGCGGGACCCGTTCGTCCACGTTCCGCGCCGGGTCGCGGTACTCCCCCTCGTCCACGGCAGTCCCCGCCCTCCACCGGCCGCACTGCCGTCACAGCCGTGCCCCCAGCATGACAGAGTGTCAGTACGGTGGGCACGGTCGTTGTCGAACCGTCATGCGGGGCAGGCGACCGAACGATCGCCGGGCTGCTCCCGCGGACGGCACGCACATCCCCGCCAGAGGAGCGGCCGCCGCGATCGGTATCAGCGCCCTCCCGCCACCGGGCCAGGCGACGGCTCAGCCGGCCTGTACAAGCCACCCGCACCGAGGGACGCGATCCTTGACGACCGGCACGACAGCGTGACATTACTCACCCACGCGGTCACAGAAAGCGAGTGGATGCGTCGTCTATCCAACTGCTCGATGCCGCGAAGCCGTCCTAGACTGGCGACGTGACCGCTGCATACGACTACGAGGACATGCACCACCTGGTGGACCGGCTCACGCCGACCCAGGTGCGGCGCCTGCGTCTCCTTGTCACCCAGGACGAAGAGCTGTCGCAGGTCGCCCAGTCCCTGTCGGGCGCCGAGGCGGACGACGAGGAGTCGGTCCCGGCCGGGCTGCTGGCCTTGATCGGCAGCGTGGACGGCCCAGAGGATCTGGCCGAACGGCACGACGACTACCTCCGCGAGCGGATGCGCGAGCGTTTCGGCGACTCGGCATGACCGCCACGGTCCTGGACACCGGGCCTCTGGCCGCGGCGTTGAACGCCGCCGACCGGCGCCACCCGGAGTGCGTTTCCTTCTGACGTCGCTGACCGGCCGCCGTCTGCTGCCGAGTCCCGTCATGACCGAGGTCTGCTGGCTGCTGGAGCGCTGGCCCAAGGTCGAAGCGGCGTTTCTCGCCGAGGTCGCACGGGGAACCTTCGAGCTGGTGCACCTCACTCCGGCGGACCTGTCACGCATGGGGGAGTTGGTCCTCCAGTACGCCGACTTTCCGCTCGGCGGGGTCGATGCCTCGGTCATCGCGGTGGCCGAGCGCTTCGACGTGAACCGGGTGGCGACCCTCGACCGGCGGCATTTCAGCGTCGTCAGGCCCGCTCACATCGCCGCGCTGACACTTCTGCCGTAGCCCGGCGAACCGTCCTCCCCCCTTGATGCGGCAGGTACGGTTTCCGCGTGGAGGCACCGACGCCGACACCGCATGGGACCACACGCGGCACGGTGGGCACGGTCGTTGTCGAACCGTCACACGGGGCAGGCGTATCCTCGTGGGTCCTGTCCGCGGTGAAGGGGAGCGTGGCGTGCCGACGATGCGTGATGTGGTCGTGGTGGGTGCCGGGCCGAACGGGCTCACCGCGGCGGTGGAGCTGGCCCGCCGCGGCATGTCGGTCGAGCTGTTCGAGGCGCGGGACACGGTGGGCGGCGGTGCGCGGACCGAGGAGCTGACGCTGCCCGGCTTCCTGCACGACCCGTGCTCGGCCGCGCATCCGATGGGGGCGGGCTCGCCCGCGTTCCGGGGGATGCCGCTCGGGCGGTACGGGCTGGAGTGGCTGCGCACGGACATCGCGATGGCGCAGCCGTTCCCCGACGGGACGGCGGCGGTGCTGGCGAAGTCGGTCGGCGAGACGGCCGCGTCGCTCGGGCCGCGCGACGCGGGCGCGTACCGGCGGCTGGTGGAGCCGTTCACCGGCAGGTGGGACACGCTCGCCGGGGACTTCCTGCGCGTGCCGTGGGACGCGGTGCCGCGCGATCCGGTGACGCTGGCGCGCTTCGGGCTGATCGGCTTCCTGCCCGTCGGGGCGCTGGTGCGGCGGTTCAGGGACGACCGGGCGCGGGCATTGTTCACGGGTCTGGGCGGGCACGCGATCGCCCCGGTGGGGACGCCGCTGACGGGCGGCATGGCGACGGTCTTCGCGCTCGCCGCGCACGCGCACGGCTGGCCGGTGGCGCGCGGCGGGTCGCAGGCGATCTCGGACGCGCTCGCCGCGTACCTGCTCGACCTCGGCGGCACGGTCCACACCGGCGTGGAGGTGCGGCGGCTGGACGAACTGCCGCCCGCCCGCGCGTACGTCTTCGACACCTCCCCCACGGCGCTGGCGCGCATCGCGGGCCTGGGCAGGACGTACGAGGGCTACCGGTACGGCCCGTCCGTCTTCAAGATCGACTACGCGCTGGACGGTCCCGTGCCGTGGACGGCGCCCGAGGCGCGGCGTGCGGCGACCGTGCACGTGGGGGCGTCGAGCCAGGAGATCGGCGCGGCGCTGAAGGCGGCGGCGACGACCGGCCGGGCGCCGGAGCGGCCGTTCATGATCACGGTGCAGCCGTCGGTGGTGGACCCGGGCCGGGCGCCCGCGGGGAAGCACGTGTTCTGGGCGTACGGGCATGTGCCGGGCGGCTGGGACGGGGACCTGACGCACGCGATGGAACGGCAGCTGGAGCGGTTCGCGCCCGGCTTCCGGGACCTCGTGCTGGCCCGCGCGGTCGCCGGTCCCGCGGAGCTGGCGCGGCGGAACGCGAACTACGTCGGCGGTGACATCGCGACGGGCGCGTTCAGGGGGTTGCAGACGATGTTCAGGCCGCGCGTGGCGTTCAACCCGTACGCGACGCCGCACCCGGCGGTGTTCCTGTGTTCGTCGGCGTCCTGGCCGGGCCCGGGGGTGCACGGCATGTCGGGGCACAACGCGGCGAAGGCCGTCTGGAGGCGGCTGGGGCTGAGCAACCGGCGCCGCTGACCCGTGCGCCGGGGCGACCCGCCCGTGATCTGCGCACTCCCGCCCGGATAGGGTCGCCAGCGGCGTGACCGCCTTCCCGACCGCAACCGAACCCCAGGGGCGACCATGACGGACACGGAGACCGCTGCCGGACGCGTGCTGATCGCGGCCGACAAGTTCAAGGGCTCGCTGACCGCCGCCGAGGTCGCGGCGCACGTGACGGCCGGTATCCGCGCCGAACGCCCCGGCGCGGTGGTGACGTCGCTGCCCGTCGCGGACGGCGGCGACGGGACGGTGGACGCGGCGGTCGCGGGCGGCTTCGAGGCGCGCGAGGCCGAGGTGTCCGACCCGCTGGGCCTGCCGGTGCGCGCGGTGTTCGCGCTGCGCGGCGACGTCGCGGTGGTCGAGATGGCGCAGGCGTCCGGCCTGGCGCTGCTGCCGCGCTGGTCGCTCGCCCCGATGACGGCGACGACGTACGGCACCGGCGAGCTGATCGCGGCGGCGCTGGACGCGGGCGCGCGCACGATCGTCCTGGGCGTCGGCGGCTCGGCGACGACGGACGGCGGCGCGGGCATGCTCACGGCACTCGGCGCGCGGCTGCTCGACGCGGACGGGGACCCGCTGCCGTACGGCGGCGGGCCGCTGCGCGACCTCGCCTCGGCGGACCTGGCGGGCCTCGACCCGCGCCTCGCCGGGACCACGTTCGTGCTGGCCGGCGATGTCGACAATCCGCTGACCGGCCCGACCGGCGCGGCGGCGGTCTACGGCCCGCAGAAGGGCGCCGACCCGGTCGAGGTCGAGGTGCTGGACGCGGCGCTCGCCACGTTCGTACGGGTCCTGGAGCGTACGGAGGGCCCGCGCGCCGCCGAGCTGGCCGCCTCCCCCGGCGCCGGCGCGGCGGGCGGTCTTGGCTTCGGCGCGCTGCTCGGCCTCGGCGCGTCCTTCAGGCCGGGCATCGAGGTGCTGCTCGACGTGCTCGGCTTCGAGGCGGCGCTCGCCGGGGCAGACCTGGTCGTGACGGGCGAGGGATCGCTCGACGGGCAGACGCTGCACGGGAAGGCCCCGGCCGGTGTGGCCGCCGCCGCGCGGGCGGCGGGGAAGCGGGTCGTGGCGGTGTGCGGGCGGCTGGCGATCGGCGAGGCCGAGCTGGCGGGCGCGGGCATCGAGGCGGCCTATCCGCTGACGGCGCTCGAACCCGACCCGGAGCGCTGCATGGCGGACGCCGGTCCGCTGCTGGAGCGGGTCGCGCGCGTACTGGCCGCCGAACAGCTCTGACGGCGGCGGGCCGCCCCCCGACCGCCGTGATCCTGACCACACCCCGGGCCCGCGCACCCTTCCCGCCGACCGCGTTCGCGGCGGCCGGGCGCCGGAGCAACTCGTTCCGCTTCCAGGGCCCCTGACGCACCCTCACCTCGCCGGGCGGCACGGGCCGCCCCGCGCTGCCCGCCGCAGCGGCGGACGGAGGCGCCGCGCGGCAGCCGTACAGTCCCTGGTTATGAAAATCATGCGCAACAAGGGATGGGCGCTCGCCTCCCTGCTGACCCTCGGCGCCCTCGCCGGGTGTGGTGGCGGCGACCCCGCTCCCTCGTCCACGGCGGGGACCACGGGCGAGACGGCGGCCTCCCTCACCAGCTGCGGCCTCGACCTGGAGGTGACCGCGCCGCCGGAGCGGGCCATCTCGCTGGAGCAGAACGCGACCGAGATCATGCTCACCCTCGGCCTGGCCGACCGCATGATCGGCACCTCCTACCAGACCGACCCCGTACTGCCCTCCCTCGCGGACGCGTACGCGCAGGTGCCGGTGCTGGCGGCCCAGTACGCGAACCACGAGGCGACCCTCGCGGAGGAGCCCGACTTCCTCTACTCGACCCTCTCCTCCGCCTACGCCGCCGAGGCGGCCGGGTCGCGCGCCGACTGGGCGGCGCTCGGGGTGCCCGCGTACCTCAGCACGTTCGACTGCGAGGACCTGGAACGCATCCCCGAGACCGTCGGGTTCGACGCGATCTTCGCCGAGATCGAGGACATAGCGGACGTCTTCGATGTCGAGGACCGGGGCGACGACGTGGTGGGCGACCTGCGGCAGCGCCTCGACGGCGCCGTGGCGGACGCCCCGCAGGGCACCGGCGCGAGCGTCCTGTGGTACTACTCCGGCACCACCACGCCCTATGTCGCCGGACACGGCGGCCTGCCCTCCACCGTCAGCGGACTCCTGGACGTGGACAACGCGTTCGAGGACGTGGACCAGAAGTGGCCGGCCGGCACCTGGGAGGAGATCGCCGAGCGCGATCCCGACGTCATCGTGCTGGCCGACCTCACGCGCGGCGGTGACGGCGACAGCGCCGAGGCGAAGAAGGACTTCCTGCGGTCCAACCCCGTCACCTCCCGGCTCGACGCCGTGCGGAACGACCGCTTCATCGTCGTCCCCGGCTCCGCGATGGACCCCTCGATCCGCAGCGTCGGACTGGTGGAGGACGTGAGCCAGGGCTTTGAGGACCTGTACGGCGGCTGACGCCGGCGCCCCCCTTTCCCGTTCCCCCATGGAGACACCCGTGAACGCCATCCCCTCCCTCCCGCCGCGCGACCTGCTCGCCCGCTGGGACGACCAGCAGGCCGCCTACGTCGCCCACCGCGAACCGCGCTTCCAGGCCATGTTCGACGTGCTCGACCTGCACCTGTCCCCCGGCTTCACCGCCCTCGACCTCGCCTGCGGCCCCGGCTCGCTCGCCGACCGCGCGCTGCGCCGCTTCCCGCACGCCTCCGTCACCGCCATCGACTACGACCCGCTGCTGCTCCAGGTGGCCAGGGGCGTCCTGGGCGAGTACGGGGACCGCGCGAGCGTCCTGGAAGCCGACCTCGTCCGCGACGACTGGGCCGACCCGCTGGCCGACCGCGCCTTCGACGCCGTCCTCTCCTCGACCGCGCTGCACTGGCTCTCCCCCACCGACCTGCTGCGCGTCTACACCCGGCTGGCCGACCTGCTCCCGCCCGGCGCGGTCTTCCTCAACGCGGACCACCTCCGCTTCGGACCGGACCACGAGACGCTGCGGTCGCTGTCCGCGGAGCACGACGGCCGCGTGCAGCGTGCCGCGTTCGCCGCCGGTGCCGACACCTGGGACGACTGGTACGCGCTGGCCGCCGGGCAGCCGGGCATGGCGCCGCTCGCGGTGGAGCGAGAGCGGCGGTTCGCCACGCGCCCGCCCCAGCCGCTCGCCCCGCTCGACTTCCACCTGTCGGCCCTGCGCACGGCGGGCTTCGCCGAGGTCGGCACCGTCTGGCAGTACCTCGACGACTACGTCGTCCTCGCCCGCCGATGACGGCGATCCTCCGCACCCGGGGCGCGCGCGGCCCGCTCGTCCTCGTCGCGGGCGGCGCGTGCCTCGTGCTGTCCCTCGTCGTCGCGGCCGGTCTCGGCAGCGCCGACATACCGCCGCTCGACGTGGCGCGCACGGTCGGCGCCCACCTCGGCGGCCCGTGGGAGACGCCGTCGCCGCTGCGGGACAGCATCGTCTGGGACCTGCGGCTGCCGCGCGTCCTGCTCGCCGCCCTGACGGGTGCCGGGCTCGCCCTGTGCGGCACCGTCCTCCAGGCCACGACGCGCAACCCGCTCGCCGACCCGTACCTCCTCGGCGTCTCATCCGGCGCCTCGACCGGGGCCGTCGCGGTCATCGTGCTGGGCATCGGCGGCGGGGTCTTCGCGCTGCCAGGCGGGGCGTTCGCCGGGGCGCTGACCGCGTTCGCCTGCGTCCTGCTGCTGCTCGGGCGCGCTTTGGGCTCCGCGACCCGCGTGGTGCTGGCGGGGGTGATGGTCTCCCAGCTGTTCAGCGCGCTGACCAGCCTCATCGTCGTCCTGTCGGGCGACGCGGACCGCACCAGGGCGGTGACCTTCTGGCTCCTCGGCTCGCTCGCCCGCGCGGACTGGACGCTGGTGGGCGTCTGCGCGGTCGGCACGACGGCCGGGATGGCGCTGCTGCGGCTGTACGCGGGGCACCTGGACGCGCTCGCCTTCGGCCGCGAGGTCGCCGCCGGGGTGGGCTTCGAGGTACGCAGGGCCGAGCCCGTGCTGTACGTGATCGCCGCCGTCGTGACGGGGTGCCTGGTCGCCGCGAGCGGGGCCATCGGGTTCGTCGGCCTGCTGGTGCCGCACGCGGCGCGGGCGCTGGTGGGCGGACGGCACGCGGTCCTGCTGTCTGCGGCGGCGCTGCTCGGCGCGGTGTTCGTCGTCTGGGCGGACACGGCGGCCAGGACCGTCTTCGCCCCGCAGGAGATGCCCGTGGGCGTGCTGACCGCGCTCATCGGCGTACCGGCGTTCGCCGTGCTGCTGCGCCGCAGGACCGGTGCGCCGTGAGCGGCCGGCCGACCCGGCACGCGGCGCGTGAGCTACGCCGGCGCGCCGGGCGCGTGACGATCCTCGACGGGCTCACGTTCACGCTGCCGCCCGGCCGGTTCACCGGTCTCATCGGCCCGAACGGGTCAGGGAAGTCCACGCTGCTGCGCCTGCTCGCCGGGCTGCGCGCCCCCTCGTCCGGGCACGCGCTGCTGGACGGCGGGGACGTGGCCGCCGCAGGGCGCCGCGCGGTGGCCCGGCGGCTCGCCTTCGTCGCCCAGGACGTGGCGACCGATGTGGACATGACGGTACGGGAGGTGGTGGCGCTCGGCCGGGCTCCACACCGCGCCAGGTCGGCCGCGCCACGGGACCACGAGGCGGTGGAACGGGCGATGGCCCGCACCGGGGTCGCCGCGCTCGCCGACCGGTCGTGGCCCACGCTCTCCGGCGGCGAACGGCAGCGCGTCAACACGGCACGCGCCCTCGCCCAGGAACCGGCGGGGCTCCTTCTGGACGAGCCCACCAACCACCTCGACATCCGGTACCGGCTCGACCTGATGGAGATGCTGTCGGCCATGGACGTCACGGTCGTCGCCGCGCTGCACGACCTGGACCTCGCCGCGCGTTACTGCGACCACCTCGTCCTGCTGGACGCCGGGCGGGTCGTCGCGTCCGGCGCCCCGGTGGAGGTGCTGACATCCGGCACGCTGCGGGACGTGTACCAGGTGCGCGCCACCGTGCGCGAGGGCCCGGACAGACGGCCTGAGCTGCGGCTCGACCCGCTGTGAAGCGCCCCGCCGACCACCGCGCGCCCGGCGGCGGTTGGCGGGGCCCGTCCGTGGCGTGCCCGGGAGGACCGGCGTCCTGCCCCGCGCCGCCGCGACGAACGCGGGGATCATCGTCACCGTCCAGCGGTGAGCGACGGTCACGCCGTATGCGGACAGGGCCAGGTGTGCAGCGGAAGTCGGCCCCCGACCCGGTCACGCTGCTCTCACGTCTTCACCGGCCAGGAACGGATGCAGCAGCGTGAGCAGGGCGCGCGGGCGGTGCAGCAGGATGATGTGGCCGCAGTCCTCGATGACGTGTCCGGTGAGATCGACGCGCGGCTGCGGGCGGAGATCCGGGAACGGCGGCGGCACCGTGGGCGGATCGCGCTCCTCGCCCCGGGTGACGGGCTGGCGCTGCCGCCCGGAGTGGCCGCGTACCTCGGCCGGTTGCGGGCGCTCGGCGTGGACGAGCGGATCGTCCGGGTCGAACGCGACGGCTGGGTGCCGCTGGCCGACGGCCTGGCCGCCTCGCTCACGCGGATGGCCGACGAGCGGGGCGACGCGTACCTGGACGACCTCGACGACGCGGACGTCGGGCCCGCCCTCGTCGCGCAGATGGACACGCTGGCGTTCGACGCCGTACCGCCCGCCAGGCGGCTGGCCGGGCTGCTGGCGGAACGCGGCTGGTCCGGCTGGACGAGGCTGCGGCGCGTGGCGGCCGGGTCAGGGTGCGGGAACGGGGGCGGTCAGGCGGGCGCGCAGGGTGGTGGCGTCGGCGGGTGACAGGCCCGCCGCGTGCAGGACGGCCGGAATGTCCGTCTCCGTCAGCAGGGCACGGACCTCGGCGGACGCCGTCGTGCCCGCCGCCGCCAGGGTCTCCTGGATCAGCGCCTCCTCGCCGTGCCGCCCGAGGGCGGCGTAGAAGCCGGTGAGACGGGAGGCGCTGAGGTCGTAGTCGGCGACGATGGCGTCCGCCGTCGCCCCGGCGAGGGCGAGCAGCGCCAGGGCGACGAGCCCCGTGCGGTCCCGGCCCGCGGCGCAGTGGACGAGGACCCCGCCGGGCGCGGCCCGCGCGACGGCCGCCAGCGCGGCCGCGCAGCGCGCCGCCTTCTCCGCCATGAACGCCCGGTAGTACAGCGGCGTCGCGGGACTCCAGCCGCGGGCGTGGCAGCGCTGCCAGAACGCGGTGTCGGCCGTGTCGTCCAGCGGCACGCGGACGTACGCGATCCCCCGCCCGGCCGGGACGGGGTATCCGGCGCCCGCCTCGCCGTCCTCGCGGAGGTCCACGAGCGTGCGGACGCCGTACGCGGCCAGGGCGTCCCATCCGGCGGGCGTGAGGCGTTCGGGGGACTCGGCGCGGACGACCGCGCGGTGACGGGTCGTTCCGCCGCCGGTCAGCGGAAGGCCGCCGAGGTCACGGGCGTTGAAGCAGCCGTCCCAGTCGAGATGCCGTTCCATCCCCTCAGGGAAGCACAGCCGCGCGGACGGGGTTCAGACGTCGGCCTCGGACACCACGTAGACGCGTGGCCGCTCCTCGCGGGTGACGTCCACGACGACCGAGACCGCCGGCTCCTCGGGGGACTGCTGGACCGTCAGCCCCGCGTAGGACCGCGCCGGGTCGTCGAAGGACCAGCCGACCGTGTCGGCCTCCTCGTCGCTGACGGGGGACGAACCCGGCGCCAGATCGGCGGGCTCCGCGCCCAGTTCGTGCAGGAAGCTGCTCAACTGATCGGGCGAGCAGCGGAATTCGGTGTAGAACGTGCTGCGGTCCCAGGAGTTCGTCTCGTACCAGCCCACGTACGCCGCGCCGTTGGGGATCGGGACATCGTAGATGCGGCGCTGGACCTTGCTCGGCCACTCGTAGATCAGCGCGCGGGCCGACGCGGTCCGCGCCTTGTCCTCGCCGCTGTCCCGGCTCTGGTAGGCGGACAGGGCGAGGTAGCCGGCGGGGACCGCGATCAGCAGGGCCACGACGACCGCCGCCAGCCAGCGGTGGCGCGGGCGGTGCGGCGGGCGCTGGGCGGGCGCGGCCGGGGACGGCGGGTTCGGCGAGGGCGGCGGCGTCGTGGTGGCGGTCATCAGCGGCTGGTCCGTCCCCGGGGTGGCAGGCGCAGGTCGAACGTGGTCCGGTGGACGCGCTCGGCGCGGCGCCGGTTGGCGCGGCGGAAGCGGCGGGCGACCAGGCGCGCGAGGTCGGCGGCGCCGACCATCCCGGCGTCGGTGCCGAGTTCGGCGCGGACGATGGTGGCCTCCGGCCGGTAGCCGCGCCCGGTGAGCTGGCGGCGGAACGCCTCCCTGGCCGGTCCGATCAGCAGGTCGTCGGCCTCGCTGACGCCGCCGCCGATGACGAAGCGCGCCGGGTCGAGCGCGGCGGCGAGGTTGGCGATGCCGACGCCCAGCCAGCGGCCGACGTCCTCCAGCAGCTCGACGCACATCGCGTCGCCGCCGCGCGCCAGTTCGCTGATGAGGGGGCCGGTGATGTCGCCGATGCGGCCGCCGACGCGGTCCAGGATGTGGTGCGCCACGGGCGAGTCGGCGGCGGCCAGCTCGCGGGCCTCGCGGACGAGCGCGTTGCCCGAGCTGTACTGCTCCCAGCAGCCGCGGTTGCCGCACGGGCAGCGGTGCCCGCCGGGCACGACCTGCATGTGGCCGAACTCGCCCGCCACCCCGTACGCGCCCCGCTTGACCTTGCCGCCCTCCAGTATGGCGCCGCCGATCCCGGTGCCGAGGGTGATCATCACGAGGTGGTCCGCGCCCCGGCCCGCGCCGAAGCGCCACTCGCCCCACACGGCGGTGTTCGCGTCGTTGTCCACCATGATCGGCACGGCGAGGCGGGCGGCGAGCGCGTCGCGCAGCGGCTCGTTGCGCCAGGCCAGGTGCGGCGCGAACAGGACGGTGGAGCGGTCGGTGTCCACCCAGCCGGCCGCGCCGATGCCGACGGCGTGCACGTCGTGCCGGTCGGACAGGTCGAGGACCAGTTCGGCGATGGTGTCCTCGACGACCTTGGGGCTCTTGGACTTGTCCGGCGTCTCGGTGCGGACGCGTTCGAGGACGTTGCCCTCGGGATCGACGACACCGGCCATCACCTTCGTACCGCCGATGTCGATGCCCACGGTCGGCACCCGTGGGGCGGACAGGTGTGAGCGGCGCTCGCGGGTGGCGGCCGCGCCGCGCACCGTCGCACGGACCGTCCGGCGGTTGACTCGCTCACGGTAGGTACTCATCGGCTCGATTCTGCCCTACCCCCGGGCGGCTCGGGCCGCTGCCCACCCGCTGACACGGCGCAGCCCGCGTCGTGGCCCGCGTCGTGGCGCCGGAATCCCGGCGGGCCGGGGCCGCGCGTCCATGGCGCGGGCGGGTGTTCCTGGACCATGATGCGACGGACCGCCGGCGGGGAGCCGGGCGACGGAGGGGTGTGGTGTGAGGCGTCCGACCATGCAGGACATCGCCCGCAGGGCCGGGGTGACGAAGGCAGCCGTCTCGTTCGCGCTCAACGGGCGGCCCGGCGTCTCCGAGCCGACGCGGCGGCGCGTCCTCGCCATCGCGGACGAGCTGGGCTGGCAGCCGAGCAGCGCGGCGCGCGCGCTGTCGGACGGGCGGGCCGGGGCGTTCGGCCTGGTCGTGGACCGGCCGGCGCACACGCTCGGCCTCGAACCGTTCTTCATGCAGCTGCTCTCCGGCATCCAGGGCGAACTGGCGCGCGACACCACGCCGTTGCTGCTGACGATGGCGCAGGACCAGCAGGCCGAGATGGAGCTGCACCGCGGCTGGTGGGCGCGGCGGACGGTGGACGGGGTGTTCCTGATGGACCTGCGCGTGGACGACGCGCGGGTGCCGCTGCTGGAACGGCTCGGCATGCCCGCCGTCGTCATCGGCGGGCCGCTCGGCACCGGCACGCTGCCCGCCGTGTGGAGCGACGACGCGGCGGCCGTGGACACGGTGGTGCGGCACCTCGCGGAGCTGGGGCACCGGCGGATCGGGCGCGTCTCCGGGCCCGCCCACCTGCGGCACACGGCGGTGCGGACCGCCGCGTTCGACCGCGCGGCGCTGCGGCTCGGCTGCGCCGGGCTGACGCTGGAGGCCGACTACAGCGGCGAGAGCGGCGCCGCCGCCACCCGCGCCCTGCTCGCGCCGCCGCCGGGCGAGCGGCCGACCGCGATCCTGTACGACAACGACGTGATGGCCGTCTCCGGGCTCACCGCCGCCCAGGCGCTCGGACTGCGCGTCCCGGCGGACCTGTCGGTGGTGGCGTGGGACGACTCGGCGCTGTGCGAACTGGTCGGTCCGCCGCTGTCCGCGCTGAGCCGGGACATCCTCGCGTACGGCGCCCAGGCGGCGCGGCGGCTGCGGGAGGTGGCGGCGGGGGCCGTGGCGGGCGGGGAGCAGGAGACGTCACGCCCCGAGCTGCGGCTGCGCGGCTCGACGGGACGCGCGCCGGCGGCGGTGCAGCCCGTGCGGTGACCGCGCCCGCCCGCCCGTTCCCCCCTCCTGTACCGGAAGGCTGTCCCCTCTTGCTGGACCACGACGCGTACGTGTCCCTGACCGCGCGGGCCATCGCGGTGGGGGTGGGCGGGCGCGAGCTGTCCGCCGTGGAGGTGGCGGACGCGGCGCTGCGGGTGATCGCCGCCCGCGACGGGGCGGTACGGGCGTGCGCCGCCGTCTGGGCGGCGCGGGCGCGCCGCAGGGCGCGGGCGGTGGACCGCGCGGTGCGCGGCGGGGCGCGGCTGCCGCTGGCGGGGGTGCCGGTGGTGGTGAAGGCGACGGAGGGGCGCGCGTCGTACCAGAGCGCGCGGCTTCTGGCGGCGGGCTGTGTGCCGGTGGCGGCGGGGTCGGTCCCGGCGGGGCGGACGTACCAGACGTGGGGCGTGACCGACCGCGGCCCGACGCGCAACCCGTGGCTGCCGGACCGCGCCCCGGGCGGCTCGTCGGCGGGCTCGGCGGTGGCAGTGGCGACGGGCATGGTGCCGCTGGCGACCGGCAGCGACGGCGCCGGGTCGGTGCGGATACCGGCCGCCTGGTGCGGGGTCCTCGGGCTGAAGCCGACGAACGGGCGGCTGCCGCCGCGCGACCGCGCCGGGCTGAACGTCGGCGGGCCGCTCGTCCGCGACCCGGCGGACGCGGCGGCCTGGCTGCGCGTGGTGACGGGCCACGATCCGGACGCCGTGGCGCCGCCCGTGCGACCGCCGCGCGTCGTGTGGTCGGCGACGCTCGGGTACGCGCGGACGGAGCCCGAGGTGGCACGGGTGGCGCGGGACGCGCTGGGGCGGCTGGTGGCGGGGGCGGGGCTCGTGCCGGTGGACCGGCCGCCGGTGCGGCTGACCGACCCGGAGGCGGCCTGGCGGGCGCTGCGCGGCCCGGACGGCGCGGCGGCGACGGCGGCGCGGGCGGTGAACGACGCTCGGCTCGCGGCGGTGTTCGCCGACGCCGACCTGCTGGCCACCCCCACGACGCCGCACCCGCCGCACGGCCACGACGGTCCTGGCGAGCGGATGACCACGGCGCTGACTTGGGCGTTCAACCTCAGCGGCCACCCGGCGCTGAGCGTCCCGGCCGGGACGACGGTGGCGGGCGAGCCGGTGGGGCTGCACCTCGTCGCGCGCCACGGCGAGGAGGCCCTGCTGCTCGCCACGGCGGCGGCACTGGGCGCACCCGGGCCGGTCTGAGGCCACGGCCGCGGCCGGTTGCCAGGGGTGCCCGGCCCCCGTCCCCACGGGCGGGGGAGGTGCGCGGCGTCCCGGCCGTCCCGTGCACCCGCCTCCGCGTGGCCGTCCCGGGCCCGTGCCTCCCGGCCGCGCGGCAGACATCGACGGCCGAGCAGGGCAGGCGCGGTCACGGCCGCGGAGGAGGCGCCCGCCGTGACGGTCTGCCGGGCATGCCGGGCGCCTTCCGGACGCCGAGCTTCCGGTCGCGTTCACGGGTGTCGAGCAGCACGCCCTTCGGGAAGGACGTCACGCCCGAGCAGCCGACCCGCCCCGCGCGGAGGGGAGGTTCTCGGTCCGCCGGCCAGGAGACTGGGCAACGCCGGCCCCGCCGCCCGTCTCCGCCTGGCCGGTCCGCCGTCACCAGCGCACGGGCAGGTTCAGCGGGCCGTGGAACAGCGTTCCCGGGCGCCAGCCGCCCGGCTCGGCGTCGAGCGCGAGGTCCGGCGCGCGTTCCAGCAGGGCCCGGATCGCCGTCCTGGCCTCAAGACGGGCCAGCGGCGCCCCGAGGCAGTAGTGGATGCCGTGCCCGAACGCGAGGTGCCCGCCCGTCTCGCGGCGCACGTCGAAGCGGTCACCGCCGGGGAAGCGCGCCGGGTCGCGGTCGGCGTCGGCGATGCACGCGAGCACGGCGTCGCCCCGCTCCACCCGCGTGCCCGCGATGTCGAACGGCTCGGCGGCGAAGCGCATGGTGCCGGTCGAGACGGGCGCGTCGTAGCGCAGCATTTCCTCCACCGCGTTGTCGACGAGGGACGGGTCGGCGCGCAGGGCGGCGAGCTGGTCGGGGTGGCGCAGGAGGGCGAGGACGCCGTTGCTGATGAGGTTGACGGTCGTCTCGTGCCCCGCGATCAGCAGCAGCCAGGCCATGCCGGTGAGTTCGGGCCCGGAGAGGCGGTCGCCGTCCTCGTCGGCGGTGTGCAGGAGGGCGCTCATCAGGTCGTCGCCCGGCCGTGCGCGCTTGGCGGCGAGGAGCGACTCGATGTACGCGGTCATCTCGCCGCGCACCGCCTCCCGTTCCTCCAGCGGCCGGAGGCTGAAGAGGCGCACGGTCCAGGCCCGGAACGTGTCCTGGTCGAAGAAGGGCACGCCGAGCAGCTCGCAGATGACGGTGATCGGCAACGGGAACGACAGGCCGTCCACCAGGTCGGCGCGGCGTCCCGGCGCGGCGAGCATCCGGTCGAGCAGCCCGTCGGTGATCTCCTGGACGCGCCCGGCCATCCCGGCGATCCGCCGGGGCGTGAACTCGCGGACGACCAGGCGCCGCAGCCGTGTGTGGTCCGGCGGGTCGAAGACCAGCATGTGGGGCGCGGGCGACACCTCGAAGGGCGGGCCCCCCGGTGCCGGCGGCGGGTAGACCTTGCTCAGCCGCGCGTCCGTGAGGGCGGCGCGCGCCTCGTCGTAGCCGACGACGAGCCACACCTCGTAGCCCTCGGGCGTGCGCACCCGGTGCACGGGGCCGCGCTCGCGCAGCGCCGCGAGGAACGGGTACGGGTCGCGGTCGAACCGCTCGCCCAGCGCGCCCAGATCGGTGACGGTCTCGGTGGTCATCCCCACCCCTTCGTCTGTCCTCGGTACGGGAGCGGAACCGGGCTCATGCTAGGGCGGGGGGTCGCATGCGGGTCAACAGCGGCATTCCGGCCATTCTCCCCTCCACTCCGGGGCTGGGAGACGGGCGGCGCCGGGACCGTGTGGGGGAACGGTCCCGGCGCCTGTGGGGGGACGGGGCAGGAAGCGGCGGGGGGGGTCAGCAGCCGTGGTCGACGAGGTCGAACGACGCGTAGTGGTCCGCCGTGTAGTAGTCCTCCTCGTACGCCTCGCCGGTGACGATGCGCCGGGCGCCGCGGGTGCTGCTGCCGGGCGTCTCGACGGTGTACTCGGCGTAGTAGCCGGTGGGCTGGGCGGGGAGCAGCCCTTCGCGGTTGTGGAAGGTGCCGCCGTCCTGGGGGTACGGGAACGGGCCGCCGCGCGCGATGAGGTCGAGGGTGTCGTGGGCCTGGGAGGGGAGGTCGGACCAGCAGATGTCGCCGAAGTCGGCCGCCGCGACGGCGGGGACGGGCGGGGGCGGGGGTGCGGCCGTCGCCGTGGCCTGGCCGGTGAGCAGGACGGTCGAGAGCAGGGCGCCCAGGGCGCCGATCCGTGCGCGTCCCGCACGGGAGTTCATGCCCATGACACAAGGATGACGCGCGTAGCGCCCGGCCCGTCAACGGTGCGCCGCGGATGTCCCCGCACCGTTCACACCGCGCGGCGGCCTCCACCGCTTCCCCCCACGGCCACCGCGCGACCCGTCACGGATCGCCCCGCCCCGGAGGTTTGCGCGGCGCCGGGCTCCGCGTGGCCGTGGGGACGCCGCCCGCGCCGCCGGGCGTGGGCAGCGTACGCGACCGCTATGCGCCGCGGGCGCGCAGCAGGACGTTCCATCTGGCCCGCAGCCCGGAGAAGTCGCCCTCCGGGAACGTCCGCTCCAGGAAGTCGAGGCCCGGTCCCAGGCCCAGCGCTCGAACGGGTCGTCGCCTTGCCTCGCGCATGGCCGCTTCACCGGTCGCGCAGTCCGGGGATCACCCTCAGGTGGTCAGCGCTGCGTGACGCTCCGTCAGCCGCGCCATCCCGGCGGCGGTCGGGGTGCCGTGGAGCCGCAGCCGGGCGATGCCGCCGTCGGGGAGCACGTCCAGGCGCGCGTGGGTCGCCGGGGGCGCGGGGGCGGGGAGCGTGAGCCGGTGCAGGCAGTCGGGGAGCAGCGCGGTCGGCGGGAGGATCTCGTGCCAGACGTCCGGTTCAGGCCCCTCCGCGTCGCGGACCGAAAGGGACGCCCAGCCGGGCGCGTTCCCCTTGTAGGTGCCCGTGTCGATCTCGACGGCGCGGACGACGCCCTGCGCGGCGAGGCGGTAGGCGAGCCAGTCGTTGCCCGGCTCGCGGCGGCGGCGCGTCTCCCAGCCCTCGTCCATGGCGCGGGCGCGGCCCGGGTGGGTGGTGTGGACGGGCGGCGAGTAGAAGCGGTCGGAGGCGTCCTCGGCGAGCCCGCCGTGTTCGAGCGCGGCGAGGTCGAACGTGCCGAGCGCCGCGAGCCACGCCGGGTCGGGCACCGCCTCGCCGTACGCGCGCAGCCGCGCGACCCCGCCGTCGGGGAACTGGCTGAGCCGCAGGTGCGTGACGCGGCGCGGGGCGGCCGTGACGGCGAACGCGTTGGCCGCGTGCCCGCCGACCGGCGTACGGGGCAGCAGCTCGGTCCAGCCGCCCGGGTCGTCCGGGTCCGCCGACGCCTCGACGCGGACGGCGGCCGGGTGGTTGCCCCGGAAGTGGGCGGTGTCCACGACGAGTCCGCGGACGACGCCCGGCACGCCGAGCCGGATCAGGGCCCAGTCGTGGTCGCCGGAGGCGGGCAGCGGGGTGCCGGGGCCGGTGCCGCGGCGGCGGCGCGTCTCCCAGCCGTCCATGACCTTGCCCTTGTGGCCGAACGCGAGCGGGTCGAAGCGGGCGGGGTGCGGCAGGAGGAGGTTCTCGCGTTCGGCGAAGAACTCGTCGCTCGCGGCCACCACCGAGCCGCCGAGTCGGCGGTCGGCGAGGTCGGGCAGCGCGGTGAACGGGAGGTCCGCCGGGTCGGGCGCGCGGTAGTCGGCGTACGGGTCGCCGCCCCGGTACGGGTCCGCCTGGCCGGTGAAGCCGCCGATGCCCCCGGGGGCGGCGTGGGGGTGGGCGTCGCCGCTCATCGGGTCGTCCTTCCGATCAGGTCGCCGACGGGTCCGGTGACCCGGCCGCGTTCGGCGACGAGCCGGCCGCGCAGCCAGGTGGCGGCGACCACGCCGGACAGGGTCAGGCCCGCGTAGGCGGTGACCGGGTTGCGGTGGTGGAGCGCCGCCGGGTCCACGGTGAACCGCTCGTCCGGTTCGAGCACGGCGAAGTCGGCGTCGTGGCCGGGCGCGACGGCGCCCTTGCGGCCGTCGAGCCCGGCGAGCGCCGCGGGTGCCGCCGCCATCCAGCGGGCGACGTCGGCCAGGCCGTGGCCGCGGGCGCGCGCCGCCGTCCAGACGGCGGGCAGGCCGAGCTGGAGCGACGCGATGCCGCCCCAGGCGGCGCCGAAGTCGGGGACCTTCAGGTCGGCGGTGCACGGCGAGTGGTCGGAGACGACGCAGTCGATCGTGCCGTCCGCGAGCCCGGCCCACAGCGCGTCCTGGTTGGCGGCGTCCCTGATGGGCGGGCAGCACTTGAACTCGGTGGCGCCGTCCGGGACTTCCTCGGCGGTGAGGGTCAGGAAGTGGGGGCAGGTCTCGGCCGTGACGCGTACGCCGGACGCCCGCGCGGCGGCCAGCAGCGGCAGGGCGCGGGCGGAGGAGAGGTGGAGGACGTGGACGCGGGCGCCGAGCCCGGCGGCCAGTTCGACGAGGCGGGCGATCGCGTCGTACTCGGCGGCATCGGGGCGTGAGGCGAGGAAGTCGGCGTACCGGCGGCTGCCGTCCGGGGCGGGCGCCTCGGCGAGCCGGGCGGGGTCCTCGGCATGGACGATCAGCAGCCCGCCGAACGCGGCGGTCTCCGCCATCACGCGGGCGAGGTCGTCCGGCGACAGCTCGGGGAACTCCTCGACGCCGGACGGCGACAGGAAGCACTTGAAGCCGAAGACCCCCGCGTCGTGCAGGGCCCGCAGCTCGGCCGTGTTGTCCGGCACGGCGCCGCCCCAGAAGCCGACGTCGGTGTGGACCCGGGCGCGCGCGGCGCGGCGCTTCACGTCGAGGTGCGCGGGGGTGGTGGTGGGCGGGACGCTGTTCAGCGGCATGTCCACGACGGTCGTGACGCCCCCGGCCGCGGCCGCGCGCGTCGCCGTCGCGAAGCCCTCCCACGCGGTACGGCCCGGGTCGTTGATGTGCACGTGGGTGTCCACCAGGCCGGGCAGGACCGCCGCGTCGCCGTAGTCCACGAAGCGGGTGCCCGGCGGGGGCGGCGTGTCGTGCGGGAGCACGGCGTCGATCCGGCCGCCGGTGACGGCGACGCAGGCCGCCCGTACGCCGCCGGGGGTGACGACCCGTCGCGAGCGGAGCACCAGGTCGGGCGGGCTGGCGGCGGGCGCGGCGGCGCCGGCGGGTCCTCCGGGACGGGGCACCGGGTCTCCCTTCACCACGGGCGCGCGCCGGTGGTCAACGGTTTGTCGAAGCGATCCTCCGGGGGCGGGGGCGCCTCGTCAAGGGCGGGTAGGCTGCGCCACGTCCGCTCCTACCGAATGAGGTAACGCGACGTGCCGCCCACCGACGTGCGCAGGTCCTCCGCCAGTGGCGGGGTGCAATCACTGGAACGCGCCTTCGCCCTCCTGGAGCACATGGCCGACGCCGGTGGCGAGACGGGGCTGAGCGAACTCGCCGCGAGCAGCGGACTGCCGCTGCCGACGATCCACCGCCTCATGCGCACCCTGGTCGCCTGCGGCTACGTCAGGCAGCAGCCCAACCGGAGGTACGCGCTCGGTCCGCGCCTCATCCGCCTCGGCGAGAGCGCCGCGCGCCCCCTGGCCACCTGGGCGCGCCCCCACCTGACCCGGCTGGTGGACGAGACGGGCGAGACGGCGAACATGGCGCTGCTCGACGGCGACGACGTGGTCTATGTGGCGCAGGTGCCGTCGCGGCACTCGATGCGGATGTTCACCGAGGTGGGCCGCCGTGTGCGGCCGCACACCACCGGCGTCGGCAAGGCGCTGCTCGCCGGGCTGCCCGACGACGAGGTGCGCGCGCTGCTCGCCCGCACCGGCATGCCGGCCGCGACGGACCGGACGATAACGACGCCCGACGCGTTCCTCGACGCCCTGCGCGCCGTCCGCGCGGACGGCTTCGCGCTGGACGACAACGAGCAGGAGATAGGGGTCCGCTGCGTCGCCGTCACGGTGCCCGGCTCGCCCACCCCGGCCGCGATCTCCGTCTCGGGCCCGGCCGGGCGCGTGACGGACGAGGCGACCGCGCGGATGGCGCCGCTGCTGCGCGAGGTCGCCCTGGACCTGGCCACCGCGCTGGCGGGCGCGCCCCGGCGCGGCTGACCCGCGCGCACGCTCCCGCGCCTACGCTGGCGGCATGACCGGCAAGGGAAACGGGCACGGGAACGGGACGCGGCCGTGATCGCCGGCCTGCTGCTCGCCGCGGGCGGCGGGCGGCGGCTCGGCGGCCGTCCGAAGGCGCTGCTGTCCCTGGACGGCCGCCTGTTCGTGGAGCGCGCGGCCGACGCGCTGCGCGCCGCGGGATGCGCCCCCGTCCACGTGGTCACCGGCGCGGCCGCCGCCGAGGTGGCCGGACGCGCCGACCTGCCGGGCTGCGTCCTCGTCCCCAACCCCCGCTGGGCCGAGGGCATGGGCTCCTCGCTGCGGGCCGGGCTCGCGTCGCTGCCGCCGGGCACGACCGCCGCGCTCGTGACGCTGGTGGACCAGCCGCGGGTCGGCGCCGCCGCGATGGCACGGGTGCTGGCGGCCCACCGGTCGGAACACACCCTCGCCGCGGCGGCTTACGGCGGGCAGCGCGGGCATCCGGTACTGATCGGCGCCGCGCACTTCGCGGGCGTGGCCCGGTCCGCCCGGGGCGACCGGGGCGCGCGCGCCTACCTCGCGGCGCGCGAGGCGGCGGTCGTCCGCGTGGAGTGCGGCGACATCGCCGCGCCCGACGACATCGACGAGCCAGGAGACCTCATTGATCTTCCATGATGAGGAAACTAACATCCATTCAGCGTCTGCCCCGAAGGAGTGACCGACCCATGTCAGCCGTCACCGTCGAAGCACCGAGGAAGCTGCCACGGCAGGACGACGTCCTCACCGAGGACGCCCTGGACTTCCTCGCCGAGCTGCACCGCAGGTTCACCCCGCGCCGTGACGAGCTGCTGGAGCTGCGGGGGAAGCGGCGCGCGGAGATCGCGCGCACCGGCGCCCTCGACTTCCTCCCGGCCGCCCGCGTGCGCGACGGCGAGTGGCGCGTCGCCCCCGCGCCGCCCGCGCTCCAGGACCGCCGCGTCGAGATCACGGGCCCGACCGACCGCAAGATGACGGTGAACGCGCTGAACTCCGGCGCCCGCGTCTGGCTCGCCGACTTCGAGGACGCCTCCTCCCCCACCTGGGAGAACGTCATCGGCGGCCAGGCCAACCTCTCCGACGCCTTCGCCCGCCGCATCGACTTCACCGACGAACGCGGCAAGCACTACGCGCTGAAGCCCGACGACGAGCTGGCCACCGTCGTGACCCGCCCGCGCGGCTGGCACCTGGACGAGCGCCACCTGACCGTGGACGGGCGCCCGATCCCCGGCGCGCTGGTGGACTTCGGCCTCTACTTCTTCCACAACGCGCGGCAGCTGGCCGCGTCGGGCAGGGGCCCGTACTTCTACCTGCCGAAGCTGGAGTCGCACCTGGAGGCGCGGCTGTGGAACGAGGTGTTCACCTTCGCGCAGGCCGAGTTGGGCATCCCCTTCGGCACGGTGCGGGCGACCGTGCTCATCGAGACGATCACCGCCGCGTTCGAGATGGACGAGATCCTCTACGAACTGCGCGACCACGCCTCGGGGCTGAACGCCGGGCGCTGGGACTACCTGTTCTCGATCATCAAGAACTTCCGTGACGCCGGGCCCGGTTACGTCCTGCCGGACCGCAACTGCATCACGATGACCGCCCCGTTCATGCGCGCGTACACCGAACTGCTCGTCGCCACCTGCCACCGGCGCGGCGCGCACGCGATCGGCGGCATGGCGGCGTTCATCCCGTCGAAGGACCCGAAGGTGAACGCGCAGGCGTTCGAGAAGGTGCGGGCGGACAAGGACCGCGAGGCGCGCGACGGCTTCGACGGCTCCTGGGTCGCGCACCCGGGCCTGGTGGAGGTGGCGCGCGCGTCGTTCGACGCCGTGCTGGGCGACCGGCCGCACCAGAAGGACAGGCTGCGCGACGACGTCCGGGTCACCGCCGCAGAACTGCTCGACATCGGCTCCCTCGACGCCTCGCCGACCTGCGACGGGCTGTGCAACGCGATCCAGGTCGGGACGCGTTACCTCCAGTCGTGGCTGGCGGGCCGGGGCGCCGTCGCCGTGTTCCACCTGATGGAGGACGTCGCCACGGCGGAGATCTCACGCTCGCAGATCTGGCAGTGGATCGACGCGGGCGTGACGCTCGACAACGGCGAGAAGGTCACCCGCGAGTACGTGCGGCAGGTCGCCGCCGACCAGATGGTGCAGATGCGGGACGAGGTCGGCGAGGACGCGTTCGTCGGCGGCGGCTGGGAGCGCGCCTTCGAACTGCTGCTGCGCATCGCGCTGGACGAGGAGTACGTCGACTTCCTGACGCTGCCCGCCTACGAGCTTCTCGACTGAGACAGCTCTCGACCGGCACCGCGCCCGACCGGCACACCCCCGTCCAGCCCCGGCCGCACGCGGCCGGGGCTGGACGTCGTACCGTTCGCGGACCGCTCGCCCCCCAGGAGGTCCGCATGACCACGCCGTCCCCACGGCTCGCGCCGCTGCTCGCCCAGCTCGACACGTCCCTCGACCTGCTGCTCGCCCGCATGCGGGGCCTCGGCGACGCCGAGTACCGGTGGCTGCCCGAGCCGGACGCCGCCACCGTCGCGCCGGACGCGGCGGGCCGGCTGCGCCCCGCGCCGCCGCCCGACGACGCGCCGAGGACCCGCACGATCGCCCTACTCGCCGGGCACCTGGGCGAGATGGCCGTGCTGCGCGCCGACCACACGGTGGGCAGCCACGCGATGGGGCCCGACGACGTGAGCTACCCGGCGACGGCCGGGGCCGGCCTCGCGTTCGTCCGCGACGGCTGGGCGCGGTGGCGGGCGGCGCTGGCCGGGCTCGCGGACGGCGAGCTGGACGTCGTGGGCCGTTGCGGCTACCCCGGGGGGCTCGACCCGACGCTGCCGGTCCTCGACATCGCCTGGTGGATGAACCGCGAACTGATCCACCACGGCGCGGAGATGGCGTTCGTCCGCGACCTGTACGCGCGGCGGTCCGCGACCCCCTGAGCTCGGCGGTCAACCGATATACCGGGCGGAGAGGTGCGTGCCGCCTGGCCCACCGCCCCGCGCCGCCGCCGGATTTCGTGCCGCCGGACGAAGAACGCGCGCCGGACGCGGCACGCGTGGGGCGTTCTCTCGCGTTTCCGAAAAAGAGAAACGCCATCCCCTAAACCAGGGCGGGCCGTGATTTCTCAAAAAAGCCTCAAGATGTTGCCGCCGCATACATGGCAGAGGTTAGGGTGTGTCCACCGTTACCGCACCGGCCACGGCCGGGCGAACGGTGTCCCCCTGAATACGGAACGTGCTCTGTCCTGTGAATTCACGGGACGCGGCAACTCCCCAGCCGTACGGGCACGTTCCGCCCCGGCCTGCTCCGGCGTCGGATTCCGCCGCCGGAGCAGGCAGCAAGGCGCCGGGTGAATACGCTGTTCAGGCGGAACCCGCCCAGTCCTTCAGCGCCTTACGGCTGGAGAAGTCGGCGACATTCTTGTCCAGCGGGTCGCTCGTGTACTGGTGAATACGCCACTTCGCCTGGATACGTGGCTCACCCGCCGTGCGGTAATCGGCAATCCACAGTCCGTCGCCGGCTTCTGACGTGCTGTCACGGTTCAGCCAGAAGTCGCGATTGCAGTAGAGAAGCACCCGGTGATGGGGCCGCAGCCGCTTCACCTCGGCGAGGAAGTCGTCCTTGTCGGCGTTGCCGGCGTAGGTGCCCTGGGGCGTGGTCTCCCAGTCGACGGCGAGGAGGTCGCCGTCCTCGGCGGCGCAGTGGTCCACGAAGTACTCGGCCTGGGACGCGATGTGTCCTGGCCACAGGAAGTGGTAGAAGCCGACGACGCAGCCCGCGTCGCGCGCCTTGTCGGCCTGTTTCCGCTGTTCGGGACTGACGTAGGACCGCCCCTCCGTCGCCTTCACGACGACGAAGTCCAGGCCGTCCGTGCTGAAGGACGTGTTGTGGGCAGATACATCGACACCATGGAGCATGGGGGGTTCCTCCACTTACCGTAGCCTCTCGCATACTTATGGTACGCAAATGGGTGATTTGGACACCTCCCACCGGGCTCCGGACGTCGAGTTCCGGCCACGGCGGCGGGCCGTGGCCCGTGGGCCCGGCGGACGCGGCAGGACGTCAGGACACGCCCCGCCGGGCGGGGGAACGCCCCGGCGGGACCCCACGCGCACCTCGGGTCGGACGCCGAACCATCAGGCCCGGCGGCCCGTGGCGCGCCGAGTCGCCGATATTCAGGCCGATTCCGGGCCGTCACGAGCACCGGCCGTCAGCCCCGGAGGCCGTCGAGCGCGATGCCGAGGAGGCGGTCGGCCTGCTCGCGCGTCGCCTCGCTCCCGGCCCACGCGACGGCGCCGACCAACGTGAACACGTCACGAGCCGTCAGGTCCGCCCTGACCTCACCGGACGCCCTCGCGCGCGCCACCAGCCGGTCCGCGGCGCCGAGGACGCCACGGCACGCCGCGTACAGCTCGGACGTCTCGTCCTCCAGCGCCCGCAGACAGGCGGTGGACAGCCCCCGGTAGCGCATCGTGTGCTCCACCGCCGCATACACCCAGTCACGCAGGCCCTCCGACGGCGAGGGCGCGTCGGCGAGTTCGCCGGCCCGTCCGGCGAGCGCGCCCATCCGGTCGCGGAGCAGCGCTTCGAGCAGCGCCTGACGGGTCGGGAAGTGCCCGTACAGGGTGCCGTTGGCGACGCCCGCGGCCCGCGCGATCTCCTCAAGCGACGCGTCGGTGCCCTGCGCGGCGAACGCGGCGTCGGCGGCGGCGAGGAGACGCTCGTAGTTACGGCGCGCGTCGGCACGCATCCGGCGCGGGCGCGGCTGCTCGGCGATCACCATGCGGACTCCCACCTTGCTTATTCGAGACAGTCTCATTATTTTTCTCGGGACAGCCTCATCTTAGCCACTCCCAGCCACGACAGCGAGGTCCGCCATGAGCGACGCCGCACCTTCCCGCCGTACCGTCCTCGTCACCGGCGCCACCGGCCGCCAGGGCGGCGCCACCGCCGCCCACCTCCTGCGCGGCGGCTGGACCGTCCGCGCCCTCGTCCGCGACCCGGCCGCGCCCGCGGCCCGCGCCCTGGCCGCCGCAGGAGCCGACCTGCGCACCGGGGACCTGGACGACGAGGACGCGCTCGCCGCGGCGGCCGAGGGTGTCCACGGCGTCTTCGCCGTCACGCCCGACGACCGCGACCCGGAGCGCGAGACGGCGCGCGGCACACGCATCGTGGACGCCGCCGTCGCGGCGGGGGCGGCCCATGTCGTGTTCGCCTCCGTCGGCGGCGCCGACCGCGACAGCGGCTTCCCGTACTGGGCGAGCAAGTGGCGCGTCGAACAGCACCTGGCCGCGACGGGGGTGCCCGCCACCGTGCTGCGGCCGGTGCGCTTCATGGAGAACCACACCATCCCCGGCCTGCCGTTCGGCGGCATCACCGGCGACGAACTCGTCCACCTCTTCCACCCCGAGGCCCCGGTGCAGCTCATCGCGACCGACGACATCGGCGCGTTCGCCGCCCTCGCGTTCGCCGACCCGGAGACCTGGGCGGGACAGGCACTCGAACTGGCGGGCGACGAGATGACCTCGCCCGCCGCGGCCGAGCTGATCGGCCGCGCCATCGGCCGCCCCCTCACCTACCGGCAGGTCACGCCGGAGGGGACCGGCCTCCCGCCGGAGACGGCGGCGGACCTGCTGAGCCGCAGGACCGGCCAGTGGCAGGCCGACATCCCCGCGCTGCGCAGGGTCCACCCGGGCCTGACGGACCTGCCCACCTGGCTCGCGCGTGGCGGCGCGGCACGCGTCCTGGCGCTGTTCACGCGCTGACGGGGCGGCGCGTCACAGCGTCCCGTCGCGGACGACGTTCTCCACGGTCAGCCGCAGCGTGCGCACGAGTCCCGCCATCGTGCGGCGGGCCTGCGGGGTGTCGGCGTAGGCGGTGTTCACGTACAGTCCCGCGTCGTTGCGGTGGAACCAGAGGAAGACGCCGTTGCTGCGCTCCGCCCAGATGTGGCCGTGCGCCCGGCGCGCCGTGTGCAGCGCCGCGCCGGGGGTCCGCCGGAAGTCCATGAACGAGAAGAAGTTGACGGCGAACGGCCAGCTGCGGGAGCGCGGCCGGTCCGGCGTCAGCAGTTCCGGCAGCCGGACGAAGGGGACGTTGACGCTCTGGAGCATCGCGGACAGCGCCGAACGGACCGTGGCGGCCGTCCCCGCGAAGTCCACCGTGCCCGCCGCGCCCGCCACCGAGAACTCGACCGGCAGCGTGTTCACGTACCAGCCCATGCTGTGCGCCCAGATCCGCCGGTTGCGGCGGCTGACGGGCAGCAGGCCCCGGTACGTCTCCGGGCCGCCCTCCCGGTGCAGGCTCACCGCCATCGCCGCCAGCACTCCGGCGGACAGACTCACCTCGGCGGCACGGCAGCGGGCGTCCAGGACGTCGGGCGCGGCGCCGGTGAGCAGGGCGTGCGTCTCGTTGACCACCGGGTAGAGCGCGCGGGGGTCGACGCCGAGGTCGAGCGGGAACCGGGGGAATATGCCGCCGTTCCGCTCGGTGAAGCCCCGCCAGTAGTCGAGGCGCGCGTCGTCGGGGCGCAGCGACCCGCCGCGCGCCCGGTCCTGCGCGGCGAAGTCGAGGTAGCTGCCCGTCTCCGGCAGTTCGACCCGGCGGCCGCGGGAGAGCGCGTCGTACGCCGTGGCGATGTCCTCGACGGCGAGCGCCGTGGAGACCCCGTCGGTCACCAGGTGGTCGCACGCGAAGAACACCGTCGTGGACGCCTCGCGCTCCACCGCGCCCATCACGAACCAGGGGCCGCGCAGGGTGTCCGTGCCCTGCATGAAGCGGTGCACGTACGCGCGGACACCGGCCGCCGAGGTGAACGTGCCGGCGTCCACCAGCTCCAGCTTGATCTCCTCCGGGTCGAGGACGTCCACCGCCAGCCCGTCGCCGGACGCGGAGAAGACGCAGCGCAGCACCTCGTGGCGGCGCAGGAAGTGCAGCAGCGCCGCGCCCAGCGCCGCGCGGTCCAGCGGGCCCGGGATCTCGAACGAGCCGCCGACCGACGAGGGGCAGGGCACGTTCTCGCGGTCCAGGATGCGGGCGACGGCGAAGTGGTCCTCCTGGATGTACGAGGCGGCCGGGCGGGGGCGCGCGGGCTCGGCGGCGCCGCGCGTCGCGGTGACCACCCTCCATTCCAGGGCGTGCCCGGGTGCGATCTCCAGGTCTTCGACGGGAATCTGAAGCACTTCGGCCTTTCGTGCCGCGTCCTGCGGCTGCCGCCGGGTGCGGGCGGCGGGCGGGCGCGGGCTGCTGTCGGGTGCGGGCTGCCGGGTGGGCCGGCATCCGGATGCCGCGGTCGGGACGCGCCCACTCATCCGGCCTAACGAGCGGCCCGGTGCGCGGTGACGGGCCGCGGGGGCGGCGGCGCGTGCGCCCGTTCGTTCCATCGGGTGATCTTCACGGCGGAGTGCCGTCGCACCGGCGCGGTGCCGCCACGCTGGGACGGACGTGTCACGACCGTCCCGGCCGTCACCACCGTGTCGAAAGGCCCGAGAACGCCCATGCCCCCCACCGCCCCCTCGCCCCAGCAGACCGCCTGCCCGTTCCCGGTGAGCAGCGGCCCCGCGCTCAACCCGGAGTACGCCGCCCTGCGCCGGGGCCCGCTGCCGCGCGTGCGCCTGCCGCACGGCGGCGACGCCTGGCTCGTGACCGGCTACCAGGACGTCAGGACCGTGCTGTCCGACGCCCGGTTCAGCATCGTCGCGCCGCGGGACGGGGAGCAGCCCAGGATGCGCAGCGGCGCCAGGGCCGTCAGCGGGCTGTTCGCGCTCGACCCGCCCGAGCACTCGCGGCTGCGCTCGGTGGTCGGGCGCAACTTCACGCCGCGGCGCGTGGACATGCTCCGCGGCAGGATCGCGGAGCTGACATCGGCGTGCCTGGACCGGATGGAGGCCGCCGGGCCGCCGGCCGATCTGGTGGCCCTGCTCGCCGCGCCCGTGCCGCCCGGGGTGCTCTGCGCGCTGATGGGCGTGCCGGAGGAGAACCACGGCCTCTTCGAGGACTGGGCGCGCCTCATCCTGTCCCATGAGCCGAGGCCCGACGAGATGGCGCGCAAGTTCGAGGAGTTCAGCGCCTGCCTGCGGGAGATGGTGGCGCGGCGGCGTGCCGGGCCGTCCGACGACATCATCGGCACGATGGTGCGGGCCTGCGACGAGGAGGGGCGCATCTCGGAGGACGAGCTGTACGCCGTCGCCGCCGATCTGCTGAGCGCCGGTTTCCTGAGCACGTCCGACCAGCTCTCGGTGCTGGTCCACGCGCTGCTGGCCGGTCCGCGCCGGTACACGCGGCTGGTGGAGCGTCCCGACCTGATCCCGGCGGCCATCGAGGAGGTGCTGCGGCACACGCCGCTGCTGTCGGCCTTCTCGTTCCCCCGGTACGCGACGGAGGACGTCGAGCTGGGCGGCGTGCTGGTGCGGGCCGGTGAGCCGGTGGTGCCGGTGGTCGCGGCGGCCAACCACGACCCGGGGGTCTTCCCCGACCCGGACCGGATCGACCTCGACCGCGACGCCGCGCCGCATCTGGCCTTCGGGCACGGGCCGCACTACTGCGTCGGGGCGCAGCTCGCCCGGCTCGAACTGCGGGTGATGACCGAGGCGCTGGTGTCGCGTTTCCCCCGGCTGACGCTCGCGGTGCCCGAGGAGCGCCTGTCCTGGCGTACCGGGCACCTGCTCAACGGCCTGGTGGAACTGCCCGTCACCTGGTGACGGCCGCGCCGGACCGCCCGTCGCGCAGATGTGACCTGGATCACACGAGAGATCCGCCGTCCCGGCGATGAGTTCCGGCGGGGACGGCTGTCTGTACCCGTGAAGCCGGCGGGCGCGGGGAGGCCGCGGACGGGGCGGGGAGCGGAGGAGCTGTCATGGGATCGATCAAGGTGCACGAGTTCATCACCCTCGACGGAGTGATCGACGCGCCGATGTGGACCCTGGACTACGGGTTCACCGAGGGGATGAGCCGGGTCCTCGGCGGGGTCACCGCCTCGTGCTCCGCCATCCTGCTCGGCCGCACCACGTTCGAGGGCTTCGCCCCGGCCTGGTCGACCCGCACGGCCGAGGACGACGAGGGCGCGCCGTTCTTCAACGACACGCCCAAGTACGTCGTCTCCGGCACGCTGGAGGACGCGTCGGCGCAGTGGAAGAACTCGGAGGTGCTCGGCGCCTACGACCCGGAGGCCATCCGGCGGTTCAAGGACAGCGTGGACGGGGGCATCTACGTCAGCGGCAGCGGCACCCTGGTGCGCGCCCTCCTGGCGGACGGCCTGGTGGACGAGCTGCACCTGATCGTCTACCCGCTCGCGCTCGGCACCGGCCCGCGGCTGTTCCCGGAGGGCTCGCCGCGGACGCCGCTGACGCTCGCGGCGAGCGAGTCCTTCGAGAACGGCGCGGTGCACCTCGCCTACACCCCGGCGGCCTCCTGACGTGCCCCGCCCGGCGGTTCAGGCGGTGACCAGGACCGGGTGGCGCACCACGCCGTTGAAGAGGTAGCCCTGTTCGTTGAACGGCGTGGTGTCCGGCTGCCGCGTGCCCGTGCTGTCCGTGGCGCGGGCCAGCAGGGTGGCCGCCCCGGCGGCGCGCGGGGTCCAGGGCAGCGACCAGCGCACCCAGCTGTCGCGGCGCGGCACGTCGTGCAGCCGCGCGTGGTGCCAGCGCCGCCCGCCGTCCGTGCTGACCTCGACCGAGCGGATCGTGCCCGCGCCCGACCAGGAGCGCCCGGTCAGGTGGTGGGTGCGCCCGGCGGCGAACGGGGCGTCCCACGGCAGTTCGAAGGCGCTCTTCAGCGTCTGCCGCGTGAGCGGCGCGCTGCCGCCTTCGGGGTAGCCGGGGCCGAACAGCCGGTAGAGGTCGGTGTTCCAGGGCGAGTAGAGCGGCTCGGCCGAGACCTCGATGTCGCCGACCCACTTGACCGAGGCGATGCCCACCCAGGACGGCACCAGGACGCGGACCGGCGCGCCGTGGTCGGGCGGCAGGGGGCGGCCGTTCATCTCGTGGACGAGCAGGACGTCGTCCAGCGCCTTGGCGACCGGCAGCGGGCGGCGTACGTGGCCCATCGGAGTGCCGTCGGACGCGGTGGCCTCGGCGTCGAGGCCGCGCGGCTGGACGTCCACGGCGTGCCGGGTCAGCCCCGCGCGGCGCAGGACGTGCGCGAGGCGGACGCCGCGCCAGCGGGCGACGCCCACCGCACCGAGGGTCCAGGCGGTCCCCGAGGCGGTCTGGCCCTGCTGGGTGGCGTAGAAGCTGCGCCCGTTGCCCGCGCACTCGACGAACGCCGTGTGGGTGGTGGACGGCAGGGACTTCAGGTCGCACAGGCTGAACTCGGCGCCGTCGCCGCGCAGTCCGCTCCCCCACACCCGCAGCCGCCACGATTCGGCGTCCAGTTCGGGGGTGGTGGTGTGGTTGCGGACGAAGAACAGCTCGTTCGGCGTGTGGAAGCCGGTGCCGCGCAGGCCGGACCAGCGGCTCTCGGCGTTGGTGCCGCGCACGATGAAGTGCTCGTCGGGCAGCGGCTTGACGATGCCGGGCACGGTCGGGCCGGCGTGGGCCGTGCCGGTGCCGCCCGCGCCCACGGCGCCGATCACCCCCGCCGCGGTGAGGAGCCGCAGCATGCCGCGCCGGGAGATGCCGTCGGCGCGCGCGGCGCCGTCGAGCCACTGGCGCATCCGGAGGTGGTCGTAGTCGCGTTCGTCGGTCGTCATGCGGTCGATCCTGGCGCGGGACCGCCGCGGGCACCATTGCCGCGCGTTGCCGGACCGTGAAATCTCACCGCGTCAGTCGCGGGTCCTGCTCCCGGCGGACGCGCTGTCCGCCTGCTCGGCGGTGAGCGGTGTGGCGATGTCCTCCAGGCCCCTGCGTTCGGCCTTGACGCCGAGGAAGACCTCCACGAGGCCCGCCGCGACCATCAGCCCGGCGCCGATGCAGAACGCGAGGGTCGTCTCGGAGCGGATGCCGCTCTCGGTGAGCGAGGCGAACAGCAGCGGGCCGCTGATGCCGCCCGCCGCCGTGCCGACCGCGTAGAAGAACGCGATGGCCAGCGCGCGCGTCTCCATCGGGAAGACCTCGCTGACCGTGAGGTAGGCCGAGGAGGCGCCCGCCGAGGCGAAGAAGAGGGCGACGGTCCAGCAGGCGGTGAGCGTGTTCGCCGACAGGGCGTCCTGCTGGAAGAGCCAGGCGGTGCCGAACAGCAGCAGCCCGGAGAGGATGTAGGTGCCCGCGATCATCGGTTTGCGGCCGACCGAGTCGAAGAAGTGGCTCAGCAGCAGGGGCCCGAAGAAGTTGCCCAGCGCGATGACGGCGTAGTGCCAGCCGGTGTCGGCGGTCGGGACGTCGTAGAACGTCACCAGGATCGTGGCGAAGCCGAACGTCACCGCGTTGTAGAGGAACGCCTGCCCGATGAAGAGCGCGAGGCCCAGGAACGCGCGGCGCGGGTAGCGGCTGAACACCGTCCTCGCGATGGTGACGAAACCGATGGAGTGCCGCTGCCTGATGCTGATCGCGTGCTCGGCCGGGGCCAGTTCGCTCCCTCGTGCGCGGGCGGCGTCCTCGGCCTCGCCGACGACCGTCTCGGCCTCCTCGTCGTGGCCGTGGATGAACAGCCACCGGGGGCTCTCCGGCACATGGCGGCGCACCAGCAGGATGACCAGGCCGAGGACGACGCCGAGGCCGAACGCGAGACGCCAGCCGATGTCCACCGGGAAGTTCCCGGTGCGCAGGAAGACCATGGACAGCAGCGCGCCCGCGAAGGCGCCGATCCAGAAGCTGCCGTTGATGACGATGTCGATGCGGCCCCGGTACTTGCTGGGGATCAGCTCGTCGATCGCCGAGTTGATGGCCGCGTACTCGCCGCCGATGCCGAGGCCGGTGACGAACCGCATCAGGAAGAAGAACCACGGTGTCCACGACAAGGCGGTCAACGCGGTGGCCACCAGGTAGACGGCCAGCGTGAGCAGGAACAGCTTCCGCCTGCCGAAACGGTCCGTCAGCCAGCCGAAGAAGAGCGCCCCGACGCACGCCCCCGCGACGTATATGGCCGCCCCGAGGCCGGTGACCTGCGCGGCGGTGATGGCGATGCCGCTGCCCGGCTCGGCCAGGCGCTCCGCCATGTTGCCGACGAGGGTGACTTCCAGGCCGTCGAGAATCCAGACGGTCCCCAGACCGATGACGATGCGCCAGTGCCAGCGCGACCAGGGCAGTCGGTCCAGGCGGGCGGGGACCGTGGTCCGGACGGTGCCGGTGCCGGGAGAATCCTGCTGCGGTGCTCTCTCATGGTCGGACACGCCTCATTCTGTGCCCCGGTCACACCGTCGCATGTGCGTCGTTTCCCGCGGCGGCGTGTCGGGCGGGCGGGCGGGTCAGCGTCCGGCGGCGTCGGCGAGGCGGCGCGCCTGCGCGCGGGCGGTACGGGCCACCGTCTCCTCGTCCACCGTGAGCAGCCGCCCGTCCCGCACGACGGGGACCCCGCCGACCAGCGACAGCGCCACGGGCGCCGGCGGGCCGAGGACCAGGGCGGCGACCGGGTCGGCGATCGTGGAGTGCCCCAGGCCGTCGAGCCGCCACAGCACGAGGTCGGCGAGCTTGCCGGGTTCGAGGGACCCCAGCTCGGCGTCGCGGCCGAGGACGCGGGCGCCGCCGATGGTGCCGAGGCGCAGCGCCTGGCGGGCGGTGAGGGCGCGTTCGCGGTGCGGGCCGAGGCGGTTCACGAGCAGGGCGTTGCGCAGTTCTGTGTGCAGTTCGCCCGCCTCGTTGGACGCGGTGCCGTCCACGCCGAGGCCCACGGGGATGCCCGCCGCCAGCATGTCGGGCACGCGGGCGATCCCGGCGGCGAGCCGGGCGTTGCTCGACGGGCAGTGCGCCACGCCCGTGCCGGTGCGGGCGAACGCGGCGAGGTCCGAGTCCGACATGTGCACGCAGTGCGCCATCCACACGTCGTCGCCGAGCCAGCCGGTGGACTCGAAGTAGGCGGTCGGGCCCATGCCGAACAGCTCGTGGCAGAACGCCGCCTCCTCCACCGTCTCCGAGCCGTGCGTGTGCAGCCGCACCCCGAGCCGCCGGGCGAGCGCGGCGGACTCGCGCAGCAGCTCCGTCGAGACGGAGAACGGGGAGCAGGGCGCCACGGCGATCCGCAGCATCGCGTCGGGCGACGGGTCGTGGTGCGCGCGTACGGCGTCCTCCGTGGCGCGCAGGGCGTCGTCGGTCGTCTCGACGGCGAAGTCGGGCGGCAGGCCGCCGTCGGACTCGCCGCGGTCCATCGAGCCGCGCGCGGCGGTGAAGCGCACGCCGGTCTCGCGGGCGGCCCTGATCTCGGCGCCGAGGAGGTCGCCCGCGCCGCGGGGGAAGATGTAGTGGTGGTCCATGGCGGTGGTGACGCCGCCCCTGGCCATCATCGCGAGCGACGCCCGCGCGGCGGCGTGGACCATGTCCTCGTCGATGCGGGACCACATCGGGTAGAGGCGGACGAGCCAGTCGAACAGGTTGGCGTCCTGGGCGAGTCCGCGGGTGAGCCACTGGTAGAAGTGGTGGTGCGTGTTGACCAGGCCCGGGGTGGCGAGGTGGTCCGTGGCATCGATCCTGCTGGTCACATCGGTGAGACCGACGGGCGCCGGCCCCGGGCCGAGGGACTCGATCCGGCCGCCCGCGAGGACGAGGTGGCCGTCCGCGTGCTCGGTGCCCTCGGGGTCGGCGGTGGCGATGGCGCAGTGCTCGATGACGGTCCTGCCGGCCATGCGGGGTGCTCCTAACCGAAGGTGCGGGCGGTGAGGTCGGCCGGGATGCGGGCGTCGGCGCCGTCGCGCAGCACCGTCGCCTCGATGAGGCCGTACGGCCGGTCGGCGGCGAAGTAGACGGCGCCGTCCGGGCCCTCGTTCTCCATGCCGAAGGGCGTCAGATCGACGGCGAAGTGGTGCTTGTTGGGCAGCGAGAGGCGGATCTCGGCCACCTCGGGGCGCCGTTCGAGGACGCGGGAGCCCATGGCCCAGAGGGTCTGCTGGAGGGAGTACGAGTACGTGCCGGCGAAGGCGTCGAGCAGGTGGCGCGTGGCGTCGGCGTGCTCCGCGTCCCAGTCGCGCGCGGGGTCGGGCGCGCCGGTGTCCGCCTGGCGCCAGAGTGCGGTGACGTCGGTCGCCAGCACGCGGTCGGTCGTCTCGGGCAGCGTGGTCCACCGGTCCTTCACATAGCCGCTGAACTCGGAGTCGGTGGTGTTCATCACCGTCACGCCGCTCACGCCGCTCAGGACCTCCCACGCCCCGCCCTGGGGCGCGTCGTCCGCGTACGTCACCTGCGCCGTCCGCACGCCGCGCCCGGCGCGGACGAACGAGTGGGCCGCCTCGCCAGGAACCGGGACGCGGTCCCAGGCGTACTCCTCGACGCGCAGGCGCGCGCGGTGGACGGCGGGCTGGGAGGTGACGAAGTGCCGTGCCAGCAGCGCCGCGAACGCCTCGGGCGAGCTGATGCCGTGCTCGCGCGCGAAGGCGAAGACGGTGTTCTTGGTGGTGTCGGTGGTGAGGACACCGGCGTTGGAGCCGCGCAGGTGGACGTCACCCATGTCGCCGGAGAGGGCGACCGACACGTTGAGGTCCCGCACGTGGTGGACGGGCCCCTCGCGGGTGACGCGGACGACGCGCGTCTCGGCCTTGCCGTACTGGTTCTGCCCGAGCGTGGGCGGCATGTCAGCTCCCTCGGTAGACGGAGTGGCCGTACGGGCTCAGCAGCAGCGGCACGTGGTGGTGCTCGCCCGGCACGACCCGGAAGGTGACGGCGGCCTCGGGGAAGAACGGCGTGTCCACCGCGAACGTGAGCCGCGCCGCGTCGGCGCCGCCTGGCAGGGCGGGCAGCGCGCCGCAGCGTCCGTCCGCGTCGGTGTGCGCGGTGGCGTGCGGCGCCCAGGGGGCTTCGCGGCCGAGGCGTACGGACAGGGTGACGGGCACGCCGGACGCGGGGCGGCCCCGGGCGGTGTCGAGGACGTGGGTGGAGACCGTGGCGGTGGACTCCGCGATGCGGGTGAGGCGCAGGGCGTTGATGCGGCCGAGTTCGGTGCGGGTGACGGCCCGTTCGGTCGCGGGGTCGTTGCCGAGGCGGGTGCGGAGCGCGTCGCGGAGCTGGGTGGCCGTCAGGCCGGTGGCGCGGATCAGGAAGGTGTGGCCGAAGCGCTCCTGGTAGGCGAGGTTGAGTTCCAGCATCTCGGCGCGCAGGGCGGCGTCGGCGTCGGCCATGCCGCGCTGCTCGCGGGCGGACGCGGGGTCGGCGGGGTCGGGGCGGCCGATGCGGGGGTGGGCGGCGACGGCCGCGTCGAGTCCCGCGGGGCCGAGGGCGGCGACGGCCGCGTCGCTGGCGGCGAGCAGCGAGGCGGTGTCCGCGTACGGGCGGGCCGCCAGCAGCCGGTCAGCCCAGTCGGGCGCGGCGCACAGGCGGTGGAGCGCGGCGCGGACCGCGCGGTCCTCCGCGCCGTTGAGCCAGGCGAGGCCGGGGGCGTCCTGGTGGGGCGGACGGGACGTCATGACACCCCAGCTAAGCCGGAGGACGCGACGGCGTCAACATTATGTTGATCGGTTGAGGTAGTTGTAGACCGTGAAGCGGGAGACGCCGAGCGCCTCGGCGACGGTCTCGACGCTGTGCCGCATCGCGAACGCGCCGCGCGCCTCCAGGGACCGCACCAGCTGCTGCTTGGCTGACCTGTCCAGCCCGGACAGCGGCACGCCGTGACGCCGTGCCAGGTCGGCGAGGATGTGGTCGAGCGACTCGGAGAGGTGGGGCAGCCTGACGGCGGCGGCCACCGCGCCTTCCCAGCTGAGGAGCACGTCGTCGTCGCCCGCCTCGGCCGGGTCGATCAGCCGTCCGCCGATGGCGTCGATGAGGGGGGCGAGCGCGGCCGTGAACCGCGTGTCACCCCGTCCGTCACCCGGCGCGTCGTCCGGTGCGCCGTCAGTGCTCCCGGCCATGCGGCTCCCCCCGTTCCTCCCCCTGCCCGTCGGCGCCGAGGGCGCTGAGCTGGAGCGAGACGCGGGTCGCCCCGGCCGCGAGGGCGCGGCGCAGGACGGTGCCCACGGCGGCGAGCACCGCGTCGGACGGCCCCTCGGCGCTCGTGCCGAACGGGCCGACGTCCACCGCGTCGAGCGGCGCGCCCGTCACCGCCTCGCGGGTCACCAGGGCGTGCTGCGGCAGGTTGTCCAGGTCGAACGGCTCGGTCGTGAATTCGATTCTGAGACGCACGGGGCCAACCTAGCGCCCCGGCGGGCGAGGTCCGCCCGTCGAGGAGCGGCGTCCGGCGCGTGCTCCCGGCGTACCGGCCGGACGCGCTCATCCCGGACGTGCACGGGGCGTCCTTCCGGTGCGGCGGGAGCGTCGCGACGGGGCAAGCCTCAGGCCGTGTCGTTCGGATCGTGCCTGGCGCGCGCCGCCGGTCACCGCGCCTCGCCGCGTCACCGCATCACCCGGGTACGCCCGGTACGCGTGGCGATCCGGTGCCTCGCGACGCACGGCGTCCGACACGACCTGGCCCGCCGGGCACTGGCGCCGCGCCGCCCTCGCACGGGCGGCGCGGCGGTCAGCGGAAGCCGGGCGGCGGCCAGGCCGCGGAGGGCGACTCACGGCGCTGCGGGAAGCCGTACGGCAGGGTGGCGGCGCGTGAGACGCCGAACATCTCCAGGGCCTCGCGCAGGGCGGCGACGCCCCTGGCCAGCGCGCTGACCGAGCCGACGGCGGCGACGATCATCAGCAGCGACTCGCGCAGCTCGCCGGGTTCGCACGGACCGGCGACGGCGAGCACGTCCAGGGCGTCCAGGGCGCGTTCGGCGATCTCCCGGTCGGCGAGCGGCGCCGGATACCGGTCGAGGTCCGTGCGCAATCGGCGGACGGCTGACTGGAGGCCCGCGATCCGCGGGTCGGTACCGGCGGCGCTGCCACGCTGCGCACCGGTGAGTGCCGTACGGGCCGTTTCAGCTTCTCCTGCCGCCACTCAGCCCCTCCCTGCCCTGTTGTCATCCGCCATCGCTCACCCCCGCCGCGCGCCCGCACGTACGCGGGCGACCGGCGGGCCGGACAAGGAAAGTAAATATCACTGTCCGCGCACCACGCCATACGGAGGGCAAGGTTCCGTGTCACATTCCGGTGAAAAAAAGCCGGAAAAAGCTCGACGCAACGTCACCACCGCCCGTTCGCGCCGATCGCCCGGAAGCGTCCGCCGGACCTTCCGCGGGGCTGACCGGCGGGCCCCGCATCGGGGAGACTGGAGTCCCCGCCCGCCGGAAGTACCGTCCCTGGAGCGCCAGATGGCCAGAAGCGTGCTCGTACGCTGCCCGGACTGCCACCGGGAGCACACCTATGTGCCGCCGGAATTCCCCTGCGTCTGCGGCGCCCCGGTGACCGTCGCCGTGCTCACTTCGGGTGTTGCTCCCGCGATTTCCGTACGTCACCGATCCTGGTCAGCGTCCTGGACGGAAGTTGACTGCGAACGGTGCGGTCACCCCGGTCAGTGGCCGCAGCCGGAGTTCTGCTGCCCCTGCGGCGTGACGGTCCGGCTGACGCGCGACGAGGTGCCCGCGCGGGACGGCGGCGCCCCGGCGGTCGGCGCCGGCACGGGGCGGCCGCCGTTCGGCCCGGTGGCGATCGAGACGGCGTACGACGGCGTGGCCTGCGCCGCCGAGTATCTCGTGTGGCTCGGCTTCTGGGGCGTGCGGGGCGCCGTTCCCAGGCCGCCCTCGGGGCTCGACCTGCGCGGCCCCTCGGTCGTGGGCGTGGTGGACCAGGGCACCGAACCCACCGGCGTGCGCCGCATCGAGACGCTGTGGCTGCACGCGGCGTCGGCGAACGCGCTGCCGATCGCCTTCTCGGTGGCCGGCTTCGACGCGCAGGCGCGCCTGTGCGCGGAGCGGCTGCGGATGCCGCTGTTCGCGCTCGAACTGTCCGGGACGCCCCGGCCGGTCAACAGGGCCGCCGAATCGCTGTTCGAGGAGGGGGCGCCGGGCGGCCCGTAGACGGCGCGGCTCACTCCCAGCGCAGGTCGTGCCGCGCCTCCGGGTGGTGGAACGCGAGCAGCGCCGCGCCCTCCTCCTCCAGACCGGCCCGTTCGGCGGCGGACGGCTCGTCCAGCGGCGTGAGGACGAGGGTCGCGGCCGAGCCGGCCCGGTCGGCGTCGAAGCGCCAGGTGCCGCGTACGAAGCCGTCCGCGAGCCAGACGGGGAGCGCGTGGTTGCCGCGCCACGACCTGGCCTTGGCCTCGGCCGAGATGACGCGGGCGCGGTCCGCGTGGCCGAGGAAGACGTTGTCGTACTCCGGCAGGAAGCGGACGGGCGCCGGGACGTCCTCGCCGGGGCGCGGCGCGTCCGGCAGGTCGAACAGCTCGGCGCCGTTCTCGTCGCGGAAGACGACGAGTTCGTCCCGCAGGCGCGTGAACGCCGCCCGCAGGCCGGTGAGTCCCGACCAGTTCTGCGCGTCCTTCACCGACGCGGGGCCGAAGGCGGCCAGGTAACGGCGCACCACCGCCTCGGGCGCCGCGCCGGGGGCGCCCGGGGTGAGCGGGGTCCCGAGCCAGTGCTCGGCGGTCGTGTGCCGGACGGCGCCGCCCTGCCGCCACAGGCCGCGCGGCGGCACCTGCACCAGCGGCAGCCACGAACGGGCCGCCTGCCCGAGCGCCTTCGGCGGGCTCGCCGGCGCCTCGGCGGCCAGCGCGGCGCCGAGGTCGGCGAACGTCATCGGCGCCGCCTCCACCAGCTCGCGCGCCAGCGCGGTCATCCGCCCGTGGTCCACCTCGCCCAGGGCACGCAGGAAGGCGGCGCGGAAGACCGCGTCCGTCGCGGGCTGGAAGAACGGCCGCAGGACCAGGCAGTCGGCGGCCGTCACCGTGTGGATGGTCGAGCGCTGGAGCGCGATGCGGACGAACTCCCGTGCGGCGAAGCGGCGGGAGAAGTCGTCGGGGTCGAATCCGGCCAGCCGCGTCCACAGCGCGGTGTAGTGGTTGCCGGGCACCTGCGTCTGGAGGCCCACGAGGTGCTCGACCGCCTGCCGCGCGTCCACCGTGGCGCGGGCGAGGAGGAACTGCCGGTCAAGCAGCGCGCGGTTGAGGGCACGCCGCGTCAGCACCTCGGGTGATGTCATGGCCAGAGCTTACGGGCCCGGCCGCCGGGTGGATCGGCAGGTCCGTGCCGGTCAGGAACGCCCCGGAGCCGCCGCGCCGCAGCGCGACGATCTCGGCCGCGATGGACAGCGCCGTCTCCTGCGGCGTCCTGGCGCCGAGGTCCAGGCCGATCGGCGAGCGCAGCCGCGCGAGGCCCGCCTCTGTGACCCCGGCCTCGCGCAGCCGCCGCAGCCGGTCCTCGTGGGTGCGGCGGGAGCCCATCGCCCCGACGTAGGCGAACGGGCGGGCGAGGGCGCGGGCGAGCACCGGGACGTCGAACCGCGGGTCGTGGGTGAGGACGCACACGGCGGTGCGGGCGTCGAGCCGCTGTCCGTCGAGGTAGCGGTGCGGCCAGTCGGTGACGACCTCGGCGGCGTCCGGGTGGCGGTCCCGCGCGGTGAAGGCGGGCCTGGCGTCGCAGACCGTGACGCGGTGGCCGAGGAACGCCCCGGCCGTGGCGAGCGCGGCGGCGAAGTCCCCCGCGCCGAAGACGAGCAGCCGGGGCGGGGGGACGTGCGACTCGACGAGGAGCGTGCGCCGCGCGGCGCCGCGGCCGACGCGTACGGTCCCGGTGCGGCCCGCGTCCAGCAGCGCGGCGGCCTCGGCGGCGGCCGTGCGGTCCAGCGCGGCGCCGCCGCCGAGCGAGCCGAGCGGGGCGGCGCCAGGGCGGACCAGCAGGGCGCCCGGCGCGGGGACGGGCGGCCCGTCCGCGACACGGACGAGCGCGGCGGCCTCGCCGTCCGCCGCCGCGTCGAGCGCCGCCGCGAGCACAGCGCGCTCTGGCCCGGCGGCGAGCACCGGCGTGACGAGCACCTCGACGGCGCCGCCGCAGGGCAGGGCGGGGGCGAACGGGTCCGTGTCGCCGCCGTCGCCCGTGGCGAAGCGTTCCCGCCGCGTCGCGCCGTCGGCGAGCGCCGCGCGGCACAGCTCGTGGACGGCGGCCTCGACGCAGCCGCCCGAGACGCCCCCGGCGACCGCGCCGTCCGCCGCGACGGCGAGGGCGGCGCCCGGGTCGCGCGGCGCGCTGCCCTCCACGGCGGTGACGGTGGCGACGGCGAAGTCGCGGCCCCCGGCGGCCCAGCGGCGCAGGGTCGCGGCGAGGTCGAGCATGGTGCGTCCCTCCTCCTGAGGCGGGGCCGGCTGGGATGAACCGGCTGGGATGGGGATGGGGCCAGTAGAACCCGGCGCGGGCCGCCGGGGGCAGTCACCGATGGGCAGAAGCGCCCGGCGGGCCGCTTCCGCCCTCTTGTAGATTCGTACGAGGACGCGGGGCGGGCCCGCCGGACGGCGGCCGGCCCGGGGAATCACTCGTTCGAGCGGGGGCGGTTCATGCGGCTGCACGCACTGCTTGAGGACGGATCGCTGGGGCTGCGCCTGCTGAGCGGCGCGCACGGCCTCGACCGCCCGGTGCGCGGCGTCATGACGACGGACCTGCGCGACCCGAGCCGCTACCTGCGCGGCGGCGAACTCGTCCTGACCGGCCTCGCCTGGTGGCGCGGCCCGGCGGACGCCGAGCCGTTCGTCCAGGCCCTGGTGGACGCGGGGGTGGCGGGACTCGCGGCCGGGGACGCCGAGTTCGGCTCGGTGCCCGACGCGCTGACGGAAGCCTGCGCGCGCCGGGGGCTGCCGCTGTTCGCGGTGGCCGAGGAGGTCGGGTTCGCCGAGATCACCGAGCACGTGGTGCGCCGCGTGTCCGCCGGGCGCGCGGGCGACCTGGCCGCCGTCGTCGACAGGCACCGGCGGCTGATGGCGGCCGACCCGGCGGGCGGCGGACCGCGCGCCGTGCTGGACCTGCTCGGCTCCGAACTCGCCCTGCCCGCCTGGCTGCTGACGGCCACCGGCGAGCCGGTCGCCCGGCAGGCGGGCCGCGCGGCCCTGCACCGCGGCGTCGCCCGCGGCCTGGCGCGCCACCGCCTCGCCGCCACCCGCGCGGGGCGGCCGGGGCCGTGGGCCGTGGAGGCGGGCGGCGCGGCGTACACCGTCTTCGCGGTGCGCGCCGAGGACGGCGGCGGCGGTGACGGGGACGCGCCGGGGGCCCTGTTCGCCGACTGGCTGCTCGCCGTCAGGGCCGACGCGGGCGAGTGGCCCGGCCGGCGGCGCGACCTCCTGGACGGCGTGTCCCGCCTCCTCGCGGCGGAACGCGACCGGCGGGAGGCCGCCCGTACGGTGCGCCGCCGCCTCGCCCGCGAGGCGCTCGACCTGGTGACGACCGGCGCGCCGCCCGCCGAGGTGGCGGCGCGGCTGCGGGTGGCGGGGCCGCTGATCGAGCCCGGGGGCGTGGCGGGGCCGCAGTGGCAGGTGGTGGTGGCGCGCCTCGAAGGGGACGGCCAGGAGGGCGGCGGCCGGGCCGCCCGTGCCGTGCTGGAGGAGCTGCTGCCCGCGTCCGCCGTGGCGCGGGGTGACGGGGAGGCCGTCGCGCTCGTCCCCGTGACCGAGCCGCTGCGCGCCGGGAGGCTGCTGCGGTCGGGGACGCGGGAGGTGCTGGCGGCGGGCCTCGGGGACGACGGGCGGCTGACGCTGGGGGTGAGCGGCGCGGTGGCGTCGGCCGAGGGGCTGCGCGGGGCGCTGGAGGAGGCCAGGCACGCGCGGCGGGTCGCGGCGGCGAGGACGGACGCGGTGGCCGTGGCGGGCCACGAGGAGCTGGCGTCGCATGTGCTGCTGCTGCCGTTCGTGCCGGACGACGTGCGGCGCGCGTTCACGGCGCGGCTGCTCGAACCGCTGCGCGCGTACGACCGGGAGCACGGCGCCGAGCTCGTCCGCACGCTGGAGGCGTTCCTGGCGGCGGACGGCTCGTGGACGCGGTGCGCGGCGCGGCTGCACGTCCACGTCAACACGCTGCGGTACCGCGTCCGGCGCATCGAACGGCTGACCGGCCGGGAGCTGACGCGTCTGGAGGACACGGTGGACTTCTTCCTGGCGCTGCGCCTGCGGTAGCGCGACTTGTGAACAAATTCACGCAGCCCTCTTGGCCATGCCGGGCGGCTCGTGCTGAGATGCAGTCACATCACGTACGTATCTCGGCCCGACGAAGCGCTGGAGGGGCATGTGACGGAGACCGCCGTACCAGTTTCCGTGAGGTCGTCGAGCGGGGACCCGCTCGACGGCGCGGTATGGCGACTACGGTCACGGGGCTGTTGGGAGGACGCGGCGAGCCTGCTGGAGCCCCGGGCGGCGAGCGAGCCGCGCGCGGCGCTCGCGCGCGCCCAACTGCTGGTGGAACGCTGCATGTTCACCTCGGAGGGGTGGGGCAGGGCCGAGGAGGCGCTGCGGGCGGCCGAGTCCGTCGCGCACACGGACACGGAGCGCGGAGCCGCGGCCTGCGAACGCGGATACCTCGCGTTCGCCTCGACGCTGCTGAAGGTGCGGGACAGGGCCGACGAGGCGCGTGCCGCGCTCGGCAGGGCGGCGGCGCTGCTGGCGCCCGGCGCGCCGGGGCGGGCGCTGCTCGACTTCAGACGCGGCCTGATGGCGGAGCACGTCAGCGGCAACCCGCAGGCGGCCGAGGCCGGCTACCGCCGCGCGCACAACGAGGCGGTCGGGCAGGGGGACGCGCTGCTCAGCTCGTACACCTGGCAGCGGCTGGGGGCCCTCGCGGTGCTGAACGGGGACGTGGCCGAGGCGCGGCACGGGTTCACCGAGTCGCTGCGGCTGCGGGAGGAGGCGGGGTACCTCGTCGGGATCGCGCCCGCGCTGGCGGCGCTCGCCGAGGTCGAGCCGGAGCCGGAGGCGGCCAGGCTGCGCGGGGAGGCGACGCGGCTGTTCCGGCTGCTCGGCGGCGTCCCGCGCTGGCTCGGCCCGGAACTGGCCGAACCGCTGCCGGAGGACTGACCGCCCGGCCGGGGGCGGGCCGCGTGTGGCCTGTGACGGGTCGCGGAACGCTCCCGGGCAGCGGGGTCCACCGCAGCGGCGCGAACACAGCGGACGTTCCGCCCGACACCGCCTCGCCGGCCGGCCACCCGAGAACCGGCGCCCAGGACCGGCCCCGCACCCAGCGGCAACGCGAAAGCGCGCGCAGGCACGGTACGGACACGGCCCGCCGGCACCGCCTCGCCACGGTCCTTCCCCGGCCCCCTCGTCCGCGCCACGGACCGCAACCCCGCGCACGTCGGGGCCCGGCCCCTCCACTCCCCCGCGGGCGGAGACGGCGGACGCGCCACGTCGCCGCGCCCCGCATCGGCCCTCGCTCACGGCGACCGCGTGAAAGCGCGCACATGCCCCTCAGGCCGGCGTCTCGCGCCCTCGGAACGGCCGGGCCGCACGGCTTCCCCGAGGCAGCCGGCTTGGGGGCGCCCCGCCGTCACGGCTCGCCACGACGCGACACCGAGGAGCGGTGCACGTGCCGCTCCTTTGGCGCGGGAGACGGCGCGAACCGGCTCCCCGCCCACGGCGGCGGCGTGGAACCGCGCAGGCACCCTCGGCGCGACATCGCGAAAGCGGCGTCCTGATCGCCGCACGTGTTCCTGTGGTGGACGCCGCTGCGCGCCCGGTCGCCCGGGTCCGTGCGTCACGTCGGTGGAAACGGCGGCGGGGCGGCGGGGCCGTTCGGTTCCCGGGCCCGGAAGCACTGTCGGCGGGGAGCGGGAGGCGAGGCGGTACGGGGAGGAGGGGCCGCGACCGGGCGGGGGCGGTCAGTCGGTGGCGGGGGGAGGGACCAGGTGCTCGTGGGCCAGGCGTTCGGCCGTCGCGAGGTCGCCCGTGCACAGGGCGTCGAGCAACGCGCTGTGGGCCAGCGCGTCGGCCAGTAACTGCGCCGGGCCCGGCCCGTCGCCCTGGGCGGACGGCATCTGCGACCTGCGGTGCAGGTCCTCGGCGACGGCGACCAGATGCCGGTTGCCCGTCAGCGCGAGCAGCGAGCGGTGGAAGCGGCGGTCGGCCTCGGCGTACGCGGCGCGGTCGCCGACCCGGGCGGCGGAGACGGTCGCCTCGGCGAGGGGCCGCAGCTCGGACCAGCGCTCGGCGGGCAGGGCGCGGGCCAGCCGCAGCAGCGCGGGCACCTCCAGGGCGGCGCGTACCTCGGCCAGTTCGGCCGCGTCGCGGCGGCTGCGGCCCGCGATGCGGAAGCCGCGGTTGGGCACGGTCTCCACGACGCCCTCGCTGACCAGCCGCTGCATCGCCTCGCGCACGGGCGTGGCGGAGACGCCGTACCGCTCGGCGAGGGTGGGGGCGGAGTAGGTGGCGCCCGGTTCCAGCTCGCCGGAGGCGAGCGCGTCGCGCAGCGCGGCGAGGACCTGGGCGCGCACGGAGTGGCGCTCCGGGAGCGTGCGCGGCCTGACGGGGAGCGGGGGGCGTGCGACCGGCGGCTGGGCGGAGCTGGTCGTGCCGGGTGCCTGCTCCGGCCGGGTGAGGTCCATTCGTCCGCTCCGTCCCCTCCTGCCCGTGATTCCACGCGGTGCCAGCACCCTAGGCGCAGTTGGCCCGGCAGCAAACCCCGGGAAACGTCAGGTAAGGTAAGGCTTACCTGCACAAGATCACGGAATCGGTGGCTCCATGACCGTCCCCGCCCTGGCCACGGCCTCGCCGCTGCGGCCCGCCTACGACCGCGTCACCGAGGCGCTTCCCGTCCTTCGCATCAGCGAGGGACCCGGACGCCCGGCCGACGAGCCCGGCTGGGTGCGGGCCGACGCGCTGGCGGCGGGCGGCGCGGAGCTGGACGCGTACTGCGCCTGGGACGCCGAGCAGATCGCGCGGGACTACGGACAGGAGGGCCGCCCCGACGTCGTCGCGGCGTTCGCGCTGCACCGCTACGCGTGGCCGGCCGCCGTCCTGTTCACCGTCCCCTGGTTCCTGCTGCGGCGTGTGCCGTGGCTCGCACCGGAGGACGTGGCGTTCCACCGGGGCGATTACCGGATGAGTGTACGGACCGGCGCGTTCAGCTGTCTCCCCGACGACCCCGCCGCCGGTGACCCGCGGGCGCGGGTGGTGCCCGACGAGGACGCGCTGCGCGCCGCGCTGCGGCAGGCTGCGGCCGACCACCTGGGCCCCGTGCTCGCCGCGTTCGGCCCGCGCATGCGGCGCGGACGGCGCGCGCTGTGGGGCTCGGCGACGGACGAACTGGTCGAGACGCTGTGGTACTTCGGCAGCCTCGTCGGCGAGGAGGAACGGGCCATGGCCGAGGCCGGGCTGCTGTTCCCCGGCGGGACGGCGCCGTACTCGGGCGGCGCCTCGTTCCGCGAGCTGACCGGGCCCGCGGGCGAGCGGCTGACGACACGTGACCGCGCGAGCTGCTGCATGTTCTACACGCTGCGGCCCGAGGACACGTGCGTCACCTGCCCGCGCACCTGCGACAGCGACCGTGTGGCGCGGCTGGCCGCAAGCTGATAACAGATTGCTCAACCCGCCACGCCTGTTTCGGCAGGTTGGCACTCGTTAGGGGGTTTCGCCCCGGATACGGCTGACGAGTGCTCAGGTAGCATCCACAGTTCTTCAGTAGCGCCACGTCTCCGGGCCATCATCGCGATGATTCCACCGGACGACCATGGTCACCACGAATCCAGCACAGGTCGCGCGCACTCGGCGCGCCTGGCGAGGGGCAGTTGCATGACACTGACGGACATAGACATCAGCTGGGCGGTGGCGGGAGCCGTACTGCTCGGCGGCATGCTGCTTGCGGTGGTCCTGCTCACGCGCGGCCGCAAGCCCTCGGGCGAGCATGCCGACACCGGTGACTCCTGGGAGCGCCTGGAGGCGGCCAGGCGGCGCCGGGAACGCATCTACGCGGGTGCCTCGTACACCTTGTTGTTCTGCTGCGCGGGCGTCGCGGCGGCCCTGTCGTTCCAGGGTCTCGTCGGCTTCGGGCGGGAGAACCTCGACCTGTCGGGCGGCTGGGAGTACCTGGTGCCGTTCGGCCTCGACGGCGCGGCCATGTTCTGCGCGGTGATCGCGGTGCGCGAGGCCAGCCACGGCGACTCGTCCATGGGGTCGCGGCTGCTGGTCTGGCTGTTCGCGGGGGCCGCCGCGTGGTTCAACTGGGTGCACGCGCCGCGCGGCGGCGGGCACGACGGCGCGCCGCACTTCTTCGCGGCCATGTCGCTGTCGGCCGCCGTCCTGTTCGACCGCGCGCTGAAGCAGACGCGGCGGGCGGCGCTGCGGGAGCAGGGCCTGGTGCCGCGTCCGCTGCCGCAGATCCGCTTCGTCCGCTGGCTGCGGGCGCCGCGTGAGACGTACGGCGCCTGGTCGCTGATGCTGCTCGAAGGGGTGCGGTCGCTCGACGAGGCCGTCGAGGAGGTCCGCGAGGAGCGCCGTACCAAGGAGGGCGAACGCGACCGGCGGCGTGAGCACCGGCAGTTGGAGCGCGCCCGGCTGAAGGCGATCAGCCGTCAGCACCGGGGCTTCGGCAAGGGGCGTGAGCACGTCGAGGTCGCGGCGGTCGCGCCGACGCCGGAGCCGGCCGCCCTGGAGGCGGGGAGCGCCGGGCAGCCACGCGCCGCGCTGGACGCGTCGCCCGCCATGTCGTCGTCCCTCGCCGAGGACGGCAGGCTCGACTCGCTGGAGGAGAAACTGGCCCGGATCGAGCGGCAGTTCGGCTGACCGCCGCACTGTCGGCGGCAGGTGCACGGCCCGTCGGCGCACAGGCGTCCGGCGGGCCGGCCGTCTGTCCGGAGTCGCGCGGAGCCGGGCGCGGGCGCCGCTGCCGGTGGCGGTGGCGGTGGCGGCGCGTACGGTCCGCATGGACGCATCAGAGACCAACCCTGTCGGCCACGCTTACCTGCGCCTGGGCGTGCGCGGATGGCGCGTGCTGCTGGACGCGGGGGCCGTGCCGCCAGGACTGACGGCCGCGTCCGTCTCGGCGCACGACGGGAACCACCTCCCGGCCGTGGACCTCGCCAACGAGATCATGGCCCTCCGGTGCAGCCCCGGCATCGGCCCTGCGGCCTGACGCCGCCGCCGGGGCCGCTCAGACGATGGTGAGCTGGGCGGGCAGAGCGCCCTCGTGGGCGAGGAGCATCCGCTTGCGTTCGAGGCCGCCCGCGTAGCCGGTGAGGGAACCGTCCGCGCCGATGACGCGGTGGCAGGGGCAGACGACCCACAGCGGATTGGCGCCGATGGCGCCGCCGACCGCGCGAACGGCGTTGCGGGGCAGCCCGGCCCTCTCGGTGACCTGGCCGTAGGTGGACGTGGCGCCGAATTCGATCGTGTGCAGGGTGTCCCAGACGCGGCGCCTGAACTCGGTGCCCACGGGTTCGAGCGTCAGGTCGAAGGTGGTGCGCTCACCGGCGAAGTAGCCGTCGAACTGGCGGATGGCCTCGGTGAACGCGCTGTCGTCGCGCTGCCAGTCGGGCTGGACCGAAGGGCCGCGCTTCTGCTGGGGCACCGTGACGGAGGCCAGGACGCCGGGGCGCGGACCGGCGATCAGCAGTTCGCCGAACGGACTGGGGTGCAGGGTGTAGAGCATCAGTGCTTCTCCGAGAGGGTGGTCGCGGGGGTGGTGGTCGCGGTCCAGAGGTGGTGCACGGCGTAGGAGCGCCAGGGGCGCCAGGCGTCGGCGGCCGCCGGTTCCGCGCCGACGAGCCCGAGGCCGTGGCGGACCCCCGCGTCGCCGGTGAGGAAGACATCGGGGTCGCCCAGGGCGCGCATCCGCATGTATCCGGCGGTCCAGGGGCCGATGCCGCGCAGGGCGAGCAGGGCGTGCTCGGTCGCGTCGCGGTCGGCGCCGGGGCCGAGGTGGACCGTCCCGTCCGCCAGGGCGGTGGCGAGGGTACGGAGGGTGGCGCGACGGGACTCCGGCATGCCCAGCTCGGTGAGCGGGGCGTCGGCCAGTGTCTCCGCGGCGGGGAAGGTGTGGGTCAGGGAGCCGTCCGGCGCCGGGAGGGGCTTGCCGTACGCGGCGACCAGGGTTCCGCCGAGCCTCCGCGCCGAGGAGACGGTGATCTGCTGGCCGAGCACGGCGCGGACGGCCAGTTCGCCGGGGTCCGCCGCACCGGGCGAGCGCAGCCCCGGCCGGGCGGCGACGAGCGGCGCGAGGAACGGGTCGGCGCCGAGCCGGTCGGCGACGGCGTAGGGGTCCGCGTCGAGGTCGAAGAGGCGCCGGACCCGCTGCACCGCGGTGGTGAGGTCCCTGGTGTCGGTCAGGTGCAGGCGGCAGGGCAGCCAGCGCGCGTCGGGGGCGCCCGACGGCTCGCCGACCTCGGCGACCCCCGTGCCGTGCGGGAGGGCGAGGGAGCGCCGGTAGGTGCGGCTGCCCCGGGTGCCGGTCATCTCCTCGATGCCCGTGAGGGCGCGCAGTCCGAGGAAGTCGAAGACCTGGCGGGCGTCGTAGGGGCCCCGGTGGGCGAGGCGCAGCGGGATGCCGCCGGTGCCGGGGCCGGGGGCGGCGCGTTCGCGGGGCGCGGCGGCGCGCAGCTCGCTCGGCGTCCGGGCGTAGGTCGCGCGGATGGTGTCGTTGAACTGCCGGACGCTGGCGAAGCCGGCGGCGAAGGCGATCTCCGTGACCGGCAGCTCCGTGGTCTGGAGCAGGATGCGTGCCGTGTGGGCGCGCTGGGCGCGCGCGAGGGCGACCGGGCCCGCGCCCAGTTCGACGGTGAGCAGCCGCTGGACCTGCCGGGAGCTGTAGCCGAGGCGGCGGGCGAGCCCGGAGACGCCTTCGCGGTCCACGATGCCGTCGGTGATCAGCCGCATGGCGCGGCCGACGGCGTCGGCCCGCGCGTTCCACTCGGCGGAGCCGGGGACGGTGTCGGGGCGGCATCTGCGGCAGGCGCGGAAGCCGGCGGCCTGGGCGGACGCGGCGGACGGGTGGAAGCGCACGTTGCGCCGCTTCGGGGTGGTCGCCGGGCAGCTGGGGCGGCAGTAGATGCCGGTGGTCAGGACGGCGGTGAAGAACACCCCGTCGAACCGCTCGTCCCTGCTGCGCACCGCCTCGTAGCGGCCGTCGTCGTCCAGTGCTCTCTCGTTCACCACATCCCCCAGTGTGCGCCCCCGCGAAAGGCCCGACTGGCGGCAATCGGACACGGAGGTGCGGGGGTGCGCGGTGTCGTCTCGGGCGTCCACAGGCTGCCGGACAGGGCCGTCCTCCCCCGGCGCGACGCGGCCGAGGACGACATCGGCGGAGTGCCCGCCGAAGCCCACGACGCCCGGCTCGTACAGTCTCCCGATCACCTCGCGGCGGCTGCGCGTGGCGGCCTCGCGGTCGGCGTACCACTCGGGGTGCCCGACCTGGACGGGGCTGTACAGCACGTCCCCGAAGGCTGTGGGACGGCGGTCACCGCCGTCGATCTCGCAGGGCGTGTGCCCGGACGTGTGGCCCGTCCCGAGCCGCACGCGGACGCCGGGGGAGATCTCCTCCCCGTCCGCCACCGTGCGGGCGAAGGGCTCCGGCGCGGCCAGGACGGCGTCGCCAGGACCTTCGTCGCCGGCGTGCGCCCGCTCCCGCCACCCGGGCCCTGCGCGAGCCGGACGGCCCGCTGACGAGGAAGCGGCTCGCAGCCCGGATGAGCTGCGAGCCGTCTCACGCGACGTTCGTCGTGGACCGCCTGGAGAAGCGCGGCCTCATCGAGCGCCGCCCGCACCCGACCGACCGGCGGGCCGGGGAACCGCACCTCACCGGGTCGGGCGGCGCCCTGCGGCTGCTGGAGCGCGCCGTCGGTCAGCGCTGAGCCACCCTGGCGGGGAAACCGCCGGTGGCAACCGGGCCCCAGCGGACCGGGGTGACGCGGATCAGGGACTTGCCCTGGCGCGCCATCGCGGTCCGGTACTCGGCCCAGTCGGGGTGCTCCCCCGCGATGTTGCGGTAGTACTCGACCAGCGGCTCGATGGCGTCCGGCACGTCGAGCACCTCGGCCGTGCCGTCGATCTGCACCCACGGGCCGTCCCACTCGTCCGACAGGACGACGACGCTGACCTCGGGGACCCGCCGGGCGTTCACGGTCTTGGCGCGGTCGGGATAGGTGGCGATGACGATCCGCCCGGCCGCGTCGACACCGCACGTCAGGGGGGACGCCTGGGGGCCGCCGTCCGCGCGGTGGGTGATGAGGAGGGCCCGGTGCCTGGGCCGTACGAAGTCGAGAAGCCGTGCCAGGTCCACGGGGGTGTTCGTCGCGATCGAAGGACTCATGGCGCAGCAGACTACGCGCCTCCGGGACGCGCCACGCCCCGGCCCCTTCCCCCCGGCGCACGGGGGGCCGGGGGCACGTCCCCGGACAGCGCGGCGGCGCGGCGCGGGGGCCCGTGGAAGGCCCCCGCGCCGCGCCGCGGGAAGGGTCAGGCCGCGATCCCGACCGCCTGCGAGGCGGCCGGCGCCAGGGCCAGTTCGAGCACCTGGCGGACGTCCGTGACCGGGTGGACGTCGAGCTTCGCCAGGACCTCGGCGGGCACGTCGTCCAGGTCGGGCTCGTTCCGCTTGGGGATGATCACCGTGGTGGCCCCCGCCCGGTGCGCCGCGAGCAGCTTCTGCTTCAGGCCGCCGATGGGCAGGACCCGCCCGGTCAGCGAGACCTCACCGGTCATCGCCACCTCGGGCCGCACCTGCCGTCCGCTCAGCAGCGACGCCAGGGCGGTCGTCATGGTGATGCCCGCGCTCGGCCCGTCCTTGGGCACCGCGCCCGCCGGGATGTGCAGGTGGACGCCGCGCTCCTTCAGGTCGCCGACCGGCAGCTCCAGCTCCGCGCCGCGCGAGCGCAGGTAGGACAGCGCGATCCTGGCGGACTCCTTCATCACGTCGCCCAGCTGGCCCGTCAGGGTCAGCCCGGCGCCGCCGGTCTCCGGGTCGGCCAGGGACGCCTCGATGAAGAGGACGTCACCGCCCGCGCCCGTGACCGCGAGGCCCGTCGCGACGCCGGGGACGGCCGTACGCCGCTCCGCCGGCTCCTGCGCCGACTCCGGCGTGTGGTGCGGCCTGCCGATCAGCTCCCGCAGCGCACCGGCCGTGACGGTGTACGGCAGGTCCTGCTCGCCCAGCTCGGCGCGCGCGGCGACCTTCCGGAGCAGCCGGGCGACCAGCCGCTCCAGGCTCCGCACGCCCGCCTCACGGGTGTACTCGCCCGCCAGCTTCCTGAGGACCTCGTCCTCCAGCGTGACCTCGCCCCCGGTCAGACCGGCGCGCTCCAGCTGCCGGGGCAGCAGGTGGTCGCGGGCGATGACGACCTTCTCGTCCTCGGTGTAGCCGTCGAGCCGCACCAGCTCCATCCGGTCGAGCAGCGGCTCGGGAATGGCCTCCAGGACGTTCGCCGTGGCCAGGAAGACCACGTCGGACAGGTCCAGGTCCACTTCCAGGTAGTGGTCGCGGAAGGTGTGGTTCTGCGCGGGGTCGAGCACTTCGAGCAGCGCCGCGGCCGGGTCGCCGCGGAAGTCGCTGCCGACCTTGTCGATCTCGTCGAGCAGGACCACCGGGTTCATCGAGCCGGCCTCCCTGACGGCCCGCACGATACGCCCCGGCAGCGCGCCGACGTACGTACGCCGGTGGCCGCGGATCTCCGCCTCGTCGCGGACGCCGCCGAGCGCGACGCGGACGAACTTCCGGCCCATCGCGCGGGCGACGCTCTCGCCGAGCGACGTCTTGCCGACGCCGGGCGGGCCGACCAGCGCGAGCACCGCGCCGCCGCGCCGCCCGCCGACGACGCCGAGGCCCCGGTCGCCGCGCCGCTTGCGCACGGCGAGGTACTCGGTGATCCGCGCCTTCACGTCGTCCAGGCCCGCGTGGTCGGCGTCCAGCACGGCCTTGGCGCCCGCGATGTCGTACGCGTCCTCGGTGCGGACCTGCCACGGCAGCTCCAGCACGGTGTCCAGCCAGGTGCGTATCCAGCCGCCCTCGGGGCTCGCGTCCGAGGACCGCTCCAGCTTGTCGACCTCCTTGAGCGCCGCCTCGCGGACGTGCTCCGGCAGGTCGGCCGCCTCGACGCGGGCGCGGTAGTCGTCGCCGCCGTCAACCGCGTCGCCGCCCAGCTCGGCCAGTTCCTTGCGCACGGCGTCCAGCTGCCTGCGCAGCAGGAACTCGCGCTGCTGCTTCTCGACGCCGTCCTGCACGTCCTTGGCGATGGACTCGGCGACGTCCTCCTCGGCGAGGTGGTCGCTCAGCAGCTTGGTCGCGAGCCGCAGCCGCTCCACCGGGTCCACGGTGCGCAGCAGCGACAGGCGCTGCTCGACGCTGAGGAACGGGGAGTACCCCGCGTTGTCCGCCAGCGCGCCCGGGTCCTCGATCTGGGCGACGCGGTCCACGACCTGCCAGGCCCCGCGCTTGCGCAGCCAGGACGTCGTGAGCGCCTTGTACTCCTTGACCAGCTCGGTGACGGCGCCAGGCAGCGGGCTCGGCGTCACCTCGGCGACGGGCGTGCCCTCCACCCACAGCGCGGCGCCGGGGCCCGTGGTACCCGCGCCGATGCGCACGCGGCGCAGACCGCGCACCAGCGCGCCGGGGTCGCCGTCGGCAAGCCGTCCGACCTGCTCCACACGGCCCAGCACGCCGATGTCCGCGTACGAACCGGCCACGCGCGGCACCAGCAGCACCCGGGGCTTCTCCCCGCGCGGCGCGGCGGCCTGGGCGGCCTCCACGGCGGCGCGCACCTCTGCATCCGACAGCTCCAGTGGCACGACCATCCCTGGCAGCACCACCTCGTCATCCAGCGGCAGCACGGGCAGGGTGAGTGCGTCGAACGACGAAGTCATGAACTCTCCCTAGTCAGGCTAATTGAGCTATGCAGACTCAATGCTCGGGGCTTCCCAGATGTTCCCCGGCCCGGAGCTGTTCGCTCTGAGCGATCAATCGCCCGGGAAACCGTGACGCGCCCCCACGCCGCCACCCGGGGGAACGCCCGGACCGCCGCGAGGCTTCCCCGCGTACGCGGGCGCCCGTACGCGGGCATGCCACCGCACCGGCCCGTGCGGGCACGGGCCGGTGCGGTGGACGGTGGGCGTGGAAAGAGAGGCAGGTGAGAGGGGAAGCGCCGGTCAGGCCGTCACAGCTCGCGCAGCACCCGTACGAGGAACGCCTCCGTCGCCGTCGGCGGCTCCGCCTCGACGACCAGGCGGTTCATCATGTGCCGGTACAGCTCCACCTCGGCCGGCTTGTCGGGGTAGACGCCGCCGGTCAGCTGCTCCAGGTACACGACGTCGGGCAGGTCGCCGCCCGGCGGGCGCAGCACCGTCACGGGGCCGCCGACCGCCGGGTGGCCGCCCGCCGCGAACGGCATCACCTGGATCGTGACGTGCGGCAGCCGCCCCACCTCGATCAGGTGCTCCAGCTGCGCCCGCATCAGCGCGACGCCGCCCATCGGCCGCCGCAGCGCCGCCTCGTCGATGACGGCCCACAGGTGCGGCGGGCGGCCGCGCTCCAGGACCCTGCGCCGCTCCATCCGCAGCCGGAGGCGCCGCTCGGCACGCTCCTCCGCCGTGTCAGGACCGAGCCGCAGGACGGCTCGCGCGTATCCCTCGGTCTGGAGCAGTCCGGGGACGAACTGGAGTTCGTAGGCCCGGATGACGGTGGCGGCCTGTTCGAGCCCGAGGTAGACGTTCAGCCAGCTCGGCACGATGTCGTGGTAGACGTGCCACCAGCCCGGCACGTTGCTCTGCCGCGCCAGGGCGAGGAGCGTCGCGCGCTCGGCCTCGTCGGTGACGCCGTAGAGCGTCAGCAGGTCCTCGACGTCGCGCGGCTTGAAGCCGGTGCGCCCCATCTCCAGCCTGCTGATCTTGGAGTGCGAGGCGCGGATGCGGCGTCCCGCCTCCAGGCCGGTGATGCCGCTCTCCTCGCGCAGCCGCCGCAGGCGGGCGCCGAGGATCATGCGCGGTACGGTCGGTCCCGTCCCCCGGTGGCCGGGGAAGTCCGGGGAGCGGACGAGGTCGCGCTCGCCGATGGCCTCTTCCTGGCGCGTCACGCCCATGTCTGCTCCCATCGCAGTAGCGGCGAGCGGCCAACTGTACTAAAGGCGCCCCTCCGGGAAAGGTAGTGGTGTCACGGAATTCGTCCAACTGCCGTCCACCGCCCGCCCGTCGGCGCTCCGCCAACCGCCGTGCCCGGCGCGGTGGTGATGACGTGGCACGCCCGGCGGCCTACGGTGGCGGCATGACCTCCCGTACCCACGCGGTGACGAACCAGCCCCCGCCACTGGCCGGATACGACGTCTTCGGACAGGACGCCGCCCTGGCGGAGGGGGTTGCCCGGTACGCGGCGCCCGATGCCGCCGGCGGGATCGCCGACGCGCTCGGCGGGCTGGGGCGCCTCGCCGGCTCCGCCGAGGCGCAGGAGTGGGGGACGCGGGCGAACGCGCAGCCGCCCGTGCTGCGCACCCACGACCGGTACGGGCACCGCGTGGACGAGGTGGAGTTCCACCCGGCGTGGCACACGCTGCTCGACCGCGCGGTCGGCGCCGGGCTGACCGACGCGTGGTCGGGCCCGAGCGGGCAACTGCGGCGCACCGCCGGGTTCCTGGTGTGGACCCAGGTCGAGGCGGGACACCTGTGCCCCGTCTCCATGACGCACGCCGCCGTGCCGGCCCTGCGCGCCGAACCCGACCTGGCCCGCACATGGACGCCGCTGCTGACGTCGCACGCGTACGAGCCGGGGCTGCGGCCCGTCGCGGAGAAGCGGGGCGCGCTCGCCGGGATGGGCATGACGGAGAAGCAGGGCGGCTCCGACGTGCGGGCGAACACGACGCGCGCCGAACCGCTGTCCGAGCCGGGGGCGTACGCCCTCACCGGCCACAAGTGGTTCTGCTCCGCGCCGATGTCGGACGCGTTCCTGGTCCTGGCGCAGGCCCCCGGCGGCCTCACCTGCTTCCTCCTCCCCCGCGTGCTGCCCGACGGGACGCGCAACGCCTTCCGCCTCCAGCGCCTCAAGGACAAGCTCGGCGACCGGTCGAACGCGTCGTCCGAGGTCGAGTTCGACGGCTCCACGGTGGCCTGGCGGGTGGGCGAGGAGGGCCGGGGGGTGGCGACGATCATCGAGATGGTCGCGGCGACCCGGCTGGACTGCGTGACGGGCTCGGCGGCGGTGATGCGGCAGGCGGTGGCGCAGGCGCTGCACCACGCGGCGCACCGCTCGGCGTTCGGCGGGCCGCTGATCGGGCAGCCGCTGATGCGGAACGTGCTGGCCGACCTGGCGCTGGAGTCGGAGGCGGCCACGGCGCTGGCGCTGCGCCTCGCGGCGGCGTACGACGGCGCGGCGGCGGGCAGCGCGCAGGAGCGGCACCTGCTGCGGCTGGCGCTGCCCGCCGCCAAGTACTGGGTGACGAAGCGCTGCACGCCGGTGGTCGCCGAGGCGCTCGAATGCCTGGGCGGGAACGGCTACGTCGAGGAGTCGGGGATGCCCCGGCTGCTGCGGCAGTCGCCGCTCAACTCCATCTGGGAGGGCTCGGGCAACGTGCAGGCGCTCGACGCGCTGCGCGCGCTGCGCCGCGAGCCGGGCGCGCTGAACGCGTACCTGACCGAGGTCGGGCTCGCGGCGGGCGCCGACCACCGGCTGGACGCGGCCATCAAGGACGTACTGACCGAACTGTCCGACCTGGACGGCGTCGAGGGCCGCGCGCGGCGCCTGGTGGAGCGGCTGGCGCGCGTCCTCCAGGGGGCGCTGCTGGTGCGGCACGCCCCGGCTGCGGTGGCGGACGCGTTCTGCGCGGCGCGTCTCGGCGGCGAGGGGGGCGCTGCGTTCGGCACGCTGCCCGGCGGCGCCGACGTGGCGGCGATCGTGGACCGGGCGCGTCCGCGCGTCGGGTAGCGTGGCACGGCAACAGCGCATGGCACACCGCCCCCACGGACACGGAACGTCCCCCCGTCCGCGACCAAGGGTGACCGCTTCCACGCCGGTCTCACCAGTTGGGACCAGGCCGTCCACATAGCGGGCACCGGTGGACTCGGACGTAACACCGTGCCACGCTGCCGTCATGTCTGAAGCTGGTACGCCCCTGGTGAGTCGACGCCACGTCGATCTCGGTCGCACGTCCAGCGCCATCTGTCCGGCGGACTGAGCCGCGGCCCCGCCCGTCCCGGTTCCCTGCCCACGCTCCTCCCCGGACCCTCCGTTCCCCGCACCGCCACGACTCTGTCCCGGTGCCCGCACAGCCGCGGGCCGCCTCGGGCCGGAGCCGCCCTGCTGCCTGCAGAAAGACAACGACGCGACATGTCCGACAGCGCGAAGAAGCCCACCGCCCCGCCCCGCCGCAAGGCCGGCCGCCACCGCGGCGAGGGCCAGTGGGCGGCGGGCCACCTCACGCCGCTCAACGGGAACGAGCAGTTCAAGAAGGACGACGACGGCCTGAACGTCCGCACCCGCATCGAGACGGTCTACGCGCAGCGGGGCTTCGACGCGATCGACCCCAACGACCTGCGCGGCCGTATGCGCTGGTGGGGCCTGTACACCCAGCGCCGCCCCGGGATCGACGGCGGCAAGACGGCGATCCTGGAGCCGGAGGAGCTGGACGACGAGTACTTCATGCTCCGCGTCCGGATCGACGGCGGGCGGCTCACGACCGGGCAGTTGCGCGTGATCGGGGAGATCTCGCAGGAGTTCGCGCGCGGCACCGCCGACATCACCGACCGGCAGAACATCCAGTACCACTGGATCCGCATCGAGGACATGCCGGAGATCTGGCGGCGGCTCGAAGGGGTGGGCCTGTCCACCACCGAGGCGTGCGGCGACACCCCGCGCGTGATCGTCGGCTCGCCCGTGGCCGGGATCGCCGCCGACGAGATCATCGACGGGACGCCCGCGATCGACGCGATCCAGCGCCGCGTGGTCGGCAACAAGGCGTACTCCAACCTGCCGCGGAAGTTCAAGACGGCCGTCTCGGGCTCGCCGCTGCTCGACGTGGCGCACGAGATCAACGACGTCGCGTTCGTCGGCGTGGACCACCCGGAGCACGGCCCCGGCTTCGACGTGTGGGTCGGCGGCGGCCTGTCCACGAACCCGCGCATCGGCGAACGGCTCGGCGCCTGGGTGCCGCTGGACGAGGTGGCCGACGTCCACGAGGGCATCATCGGCCTCTTCCGCGACTACGGCTACCGCAGGCTGCGGACGCGGGCGCGCATCAAGTTCCTGCTCGCCGACTGGGGCGCGGAGAAGTTCCGCGAGGTGCTGGAGAAGGAGTACCTGCTGCGCCGCATGATCGACGGCCCGGCGCCCGAACAGCCCGTCCACGCCTGGCGCGACCACGTCGGCGTCCACCGGCAGAACGACGGGCGGTACTACGTCGGCTTCGCCCCGGTCGTCGGCCGCGTGGACGGCGGGACGCTCGCCAAGATCGCCGAACTCGCCGAGGCGCACGGCTCGGGGCGCGTGCGCACCACCGTGCAGCAGAAGATGCTGATCCTGGACGTGCCCGAGGAGCGGACCGCCTCGCTCGCCGAGGGCCTGGCGGCGCTCGGCCTGACGACGGAGCCCTCGGTCTTCCGGCGCGGCACGATGGCCTGCACCGGCATCGAGTTCTGCAAGCTGGCGATCGTCGAGACCAAGGCACGGGCCGCCTGGCTCATCGAGGAGATGGAGCGCAGGCTCCCCGGCTTCGACGAGCCGCTGACGATCAACGTCAACGGCTGCCCCAACTCCTGCGCCCGTATCCAGATCGCGGACATCGGTCTCAAGGGGCAGCTGGTCCTGGACGACGAGGGCCGCCAGGTGGAGGGCTTCCAGGTGCACCTGGGCGGCTCGCTCGGCCTCGACCCGGGCTTCGGCCGCAAGGTGCGCGGCCTCAAGGTGACGTCCGAGGGCCTCGCCGACTACGTGGAGCGCGTCCTGCGCGCCTACCTGGCCGACCGCGAGCCCGGCGAGCGGTTCGCCACCTGGGTCACCCGCGCCGACGAGGGGGCACTGGCGTGAGCGAGCGTGCGGCCCCGTTCTACTGCCCCTACTGCGGCGACGAGGACCTGCGCCCCAGCGAGGAGGGGCACGGCGCGTGGGAGTGCGCGGCCTGCAACCGCGCGTTCCGCCTGTCGTTCCTCGGCCTGCTGGCGAAGGGCCTGCGCACCACCGGCCGCGACGGCGACGGCACGACGGGCTGACCCGCACCCCCGCCGCCACCCCAAGCCACCCAGCCACCCAGCCACCCAGCCGAGCCGAGGAGACGGACACGATGAGCATCGCCACCGCCGGGCAGCCGCGCCACGCGGACGAGCTGCGGCTGCTCGCCGAACGCGCCGGGCACGACCTGGAGGACGCCCCCGCGCTCGACGTCCTGCGCTGGGCGGCCGGGACGTTCGGCCCGCGCCTGTGCGTCACCGCGTCGATGGCGGACGCCGTCGTCGCCCACCTGGCGGCCCGCGCGCGCCCCGGCATCGACGTCGTCTTCCTCGACACGGGCTACCACTTCCCCGAGACCATCGGCACGCGCGACGCGGTGGCGGCCGTGATGGACGTCAACGTCATCTCCCTGACGCCGCGCCAGTCCGTCGCCGAGCAGGACGCCGAGTACGGCCCGGAGCTGCACGACCGCGACCCCGACCTGTGCTGCGCGCTCCGCAAGGTGCGGCCGCTCGCCGAAGGACTGGCCGGCTACGACGCGTGGGCCACGGGCCTGCGCCGCGACGAGTCCCCCTCCCGGGCCGACACGCCCGTCGTGAGTTGGGACGAACGCCGCGGAAAGGTGAAGATTGCCCCGATAGCCCGGTGGACGGAGGAGGACGTCGACGCCTATGTGGCCGAACACGGCGTCCTCACCAACCCCCTGCTCCAGGACGGCTACACCTCCGTGGGCTGCGCCCCCTGCACCCGGCGCACGCTCGCCGGGGAGGACGCGCGGGCCGGCCGCTGGGCGGGCCTGGCGAAGACCGAGTGCGGACTGCACGGATGAGACCCACCCGACCGACCACCCGACCGACCACCAACCGACAGCGAGGAAGCGGGAGATGAGCGAGAACGCCCAGGGCGCCACCATCTGGCTCACCGGTCTGCCCAGCGCGGGCAAGACCACCGTCGCCCGCGCGCTGGCCGCGCGCCTGACGGCCGCGGGACGGCGCGTCGAGGTGCTGGACGGCGACGAGATCCGCGAGTTCCTCTCCGCGGGCCTCGGCTTCACGCGCGAGGACCGGCACGTCAACGTGCAGCGGATCGGCTTCGTCGCCGAACTGCTGTCGTCGCACGGCGTGCTGACGCTCGTGCCGGTCATCGCGCCGTACGCCGACAGCCGCGAGGCCGTCCGCAAGCGCCACCAGGCCGAGGGCACCGGCTATGTCGAGGTGCACGTCGCGACGCCCGTCGAGGTCTGCTCGCGGCGGGACGTGAAGGGCCTGTACGCGCGCCAGGCCGCCGGCGAACTGACCGGCCTCACCGGCGTGGACGACCCGTACGAGCCCCCCGCCGACCCCGACCTGCGCCTGGAGACGGACGGCAGGACCGTGGACGAGTCCGCCGACGCCCTGTACGCCCTGCTCGCCTCCCGGGGGCTGCTGTGAGCGGCACGCCGCCCCTGGAGGACGGACGACCGAGGAAGGAGAGCAGCGTGACGCCCGCTGCTGACAACGGCGACGGCGGCCCGTACGCGCTGCCGCACCTGGACGTGCTGGAGTCCGAGGCCGTCCACATCTTCCGCGAGGTGGCGGGCGAGTTCGAGCGGCCGGTGATCCTCTTCTCCGGCGGCAAGGACTCGATCGTCATGCTGCACCTGGCGCTGAAGGCGTTCGCGCCCGCGCCGCTGCCGTTCGCGCTGCTGCACGTGGACACCGGGCACAACTTCCCCGAGGTCATGGACTACCGCGACCGCGTCGTCGCGCAGCACGGGCTGCGGCTGCACGTCGCGCTCGTGCAGGAGTTCATCGACAGCGGGCGGCTGCGGGAGCGCCCCGACGGGACGCGCAACCCGCTCCAGACCGTGCCGCTGCTCGACGCGATCGAACAGCACCGTTTCGACGCCGTGTTCGGCGGCGGGCGGCGCGACGAGGAGAAGGCGCGCGCGAAGGAGCGGGTGTTCTCGCTGCGCGACGAGTTCGGCGGCTGGGACCCGCGCCGCCAGCGCCCCGAGCTGTGGCAGCTCTACAACGGCCGCCACGCGCCCGGCGAGCACGTCCGCGTCTTCCCGCTGTCCAACTGGACCGAGCTGGACGTCTGGCAGTACATCGCGCGCGAGAAGATCGAGATCCCGGAGATCTACTACGCGCACGAACGCGACGTCTTCGCCCGCTCCGGCATGTGGCTGGCCCCCGGCGGCTGGGGCGGTCCCGGCGACGGCGAGACGCTGACGCGCCGCACGGTCCGCTACCGCACCGTGGGCGACATGTCCTGCACCGGCGCGGTGGAGTCGGACGCGGCGACGATCGAGCAGATCATCACCGAGATCGCCGCCTCGCGCCTGACCGAGCGCGGGGCGACCCGGGCCGACGACAAGCTGTCGGAGGCCGCCATGGAGGACCGCAAGCGCGAGGGGTACTTCTGACCATGACCGGTGAGACGACCGGCGCCGCCATCGGCCTGGACGCCACGTCCCTGCTGCGCTTCGCCACCGCCGGCTCGGTGGACGACGGCAAGTCCACGCTCGTCGGGCGGCTGCTGCACGACTCCAAGTCCGTGCTCGCGGACCAGCTGGAGGCCGTCGAGCTGGCGTCCCGCAACCGGGGCGCCGACTCCGTGGACCTCGCGCTGCTGACCGACGGCCTGCGCGCCGAGCGCGAGCAGGGCATCACGATCGACGTGGCCTACCGCTACTTCGCCACGCCGCGCCGCCGCTTCATCCTGGCCGACACGCCGGGCCACGTGCAGTACACGCGCAACATGGTCACCGGCGCGTCCACCGCCGAGCTGGCCATCATCCTCGTGGACGCGCGCAACGGCGTGGTCGAGCAGACCCGCAGGCACGCCGCCGTCGCCGCGCTGCTGCGCGTGCCGCACGTCGTGCTGGCCGTCAACAAGATGGACCTCGCGGGCTACGCCGAGCGCGTCTTCGCGGACATCGCCGGGGAGTTCGGCGCGTACGCCGCGTCCCTCGGCATCCCCGAGGTGACGGCCATCCCGATCTCGGCCCTCGCCGGGGACAACGTGGTGACGCCCTCCGCGACGATGGACTGGTACGGCGGCCCGACCGTCCTCGAACACCTGGAGACCGTCCCGGTGACGCGGGACCCCTCGGGCGACCCGGCGCGCTTCCCCGTGCAGTACGTCATCCGCCCGCAGACCGCCGAGCACCCCGACTTCCGGGGCTACGCGGGGCAGATCGCCTCGGGCGTGCTGCGTGTCGGCGAGCGCGTGGTCGTCCAGCCGTCCGGGCTGACCAGCACGATCGAGCGGATCGACGTGCTCGGCCAGTCCGTGGACATCGCCTGGGCGCCGCAGTCGGTGACGCTGACGCTCGCCGACGACCTGGACATCTCGCGCGGCGACCTGCTCGCCCCGGCGGCGGGCGCCGTCACGCCGGGCCAGGACGTCACCGCGACCGTCTGCCACCTCCACGACCGCCCGCTGGTGCCGGGCGCGCGGGTGCTGCTGAAGCACGCGACGCGCACGGTGAAGGCGATCGTGAAGGAGATCCCGTCGCGCCTGACGCTGGACGACCTGTCCCAGCACGCGGACCCGGGCGCGCTGGCCGCGAACGACATCGGCCGCGTCGTGATCCGCACCGCCGAGCCGCTGGCGCTGGACGCGTACGCCGCGTCGCGCTCGACCGGTTCTTTCCTCCTGATCGACCCGGCGGACGGCGCGACGCTGACCGCGGGGATGTCCGGCGAGGCCTTCGCCGGCGGTACGGCCGCGTCCGCCCCGGTGGCGGCGGACGGCGACGGGGACGGGTGGGCGTTCTGACATGAACGGGCTGGCGGGGGACGCCTTCTCGACGTTCGCGAAGGAAGGCGGGCGCATAGGCAGCGGAGCGCTCGGGAGCGGCCAGGGCGGCATCGGGCGATGTGCGCGCTGAGGTGACCGGGGTACTCCCCGCTCCCCTCAGCGCCCACGCCCCCTGTCCGACGCACGCACTCCGACGCACGTTCCCCGTTCTCCGAGAGGACCCTTCACCGTGACCGCCACGCGCGCACGCCTGTCCAGACCCGCCCGCCGCCTGTTCTCGGCAGCCCTCGCCGTCCCGCTGCTGGCGCTCGCCGCCTGCGGCTACGGCTCCGACGCCGAGGACGACGGCGACGACGCCCCGACGAGCAGCGAGAGCGCCGGGGGCCCCGCCCTGTCGGCGGACGAGGTGACGATCGGCTACTTCGCCAACATCACGCACGCCACCGCCGTCGTCGGCCTCCAGGAGGACGGCGGCCTCATCCGCCAGGAGCTCGGCGGCACCGAGATCGGCACCCAGGTCTTCAACGCGGGCCCGTCCGCCATCGAGGCGCTGAACGCCGGCGAGGTGGACGTCACCTTCATCGGCCCGAACCCGGCCATCAACGGCTGGGCCCAGTCCGGCGGCCAGAGCCTGCGCATCGTCGCCGGGGCGGCCTCCGGCGGCGCCTCGCTGGTGGTGAACCCGGACACCGTCGGGAGCCTGGACGACCTCGCGGGCGCCCGCATCGCGACGCCGCAGCTCGGCAACACCCAGGACGTCGCGCTCCTCAACTACCTGGCCCAGGAGGGCTACGAGGTCGATCCCGAGTCCGGCGAGGGCGACGTCTCGGTGCTGCGCATCGCGAACGCCGAGATCCCCGCCGCGTTCGAGGGCGGCGACATCGACGGCGCCTGGGTGCCCGAGCCCACGGCGGCCAACCTCGTCAGCCGCGGCGCGGAGACGCTCCTCGACGAGGGCGAGCTGTGGGACAACGGGCAGTACGTCGTCACCCACGTGATCGCCGCCCAGGGCTTCCTGGAGGAGCACCCGGACGTGGTCGAGGCGATCGTGCGCGGCGTCGTCCACACGAACGCGTGGATCAACGAGCACCCGGACGAGGCAAAGTCGGCCTTCAACTCCGCCCTCGCCGCGCTGCCGGGCGGCAGCGAGCTGCCCGCCGATGTCCTCGACCCGGCCTTCGGGCACGTCGAGTTCCTCAACGACCCGCTGGCCGCCACGCTGGAGACCGGCGCGGACAACGCGGTGAACGCGGGACTGCTTGAGGAGACGGACCTCGGCGGTATCTACGACCTGTCGATCCTGAACGGCGTGCTGGCCGACGAGGGCCTGCCCGAGGTGGACGACGCCGGTCTCGGCGTCGAGGACTGACCCGCCCCGGCCCGTCCCGCCCGCACCCGTAGCCCACCTGTGGAGGTGACACCGATGGCCCTCGCCCTCGACACGCCGGACGGCGGCGGCGCTACCGCCGCGCCGGCGTCCGCCGTACGGCTGGACCACGTCTCGAAGTCCTTCGGCCGTCCCGGCCGTCAGCAGCTGGTCCTGGACGACATCACGCTCGATGTCGCCCCCGGCGAGTTCGTCACCCTCATCGGTGCCTCGGGCTGCGGCAAGTCCACGCTGCTCAACCTGGTCGCGGGCCTCGACGCGGCGTCCGCCGGGACCATCACGGTCCCCGGCGGGCGCCCGGCCCTGATGTTCCAGGAGCACGCCCTGTTCCCCTGGCTGACGGCCGGGCGGAACATCGAACTGGCCCTGCGCCTGCGCGGCCTGCCCAAGGCGGAACGCCGGCCCGAGGCCGAGCGGCTGCTCGCGCTCGTGCGGCTCCAGGGCGCGTACGGCAAGCGGGTGCACGAGCTGTCCGGCGGCATGCGCCAGCGCGTGGCCCTGGCACGCGCGCTGGCGCAGGACAGCCAACTCCTGCTGATGGACGAGCCGTTCGCCGCGCTCGACGCCATCACGCGGGACGTGCTGCACGAGGAGCTGACCCGCATCTGGAGCGAGACGGGCGTCTCCGTGCTCTTCGTGACGCACAACGTGCGGGAGGCCGTACGGCTCGCGCAGCGCGTCATCCTGCTGTCGTCGCGGCCCGGCCGCGTCGTCCACGAGTGGCAGGTCGCCATCGACCAGCCGCGCCGCATCGAGGACGCCGAGGTGTCGGCGCTCTCGGTCGCCATCACCGAACGGCTCCGGGAGGAGATCCGCCGCCATGGCCAGCAGTGACACCACCACCCCCGCTCCCGCGCCCGCGTCCAGCGACCTCGCGGGACTTGAGGCGGGGCTCGACGCGCTGGAGACCCCCACCGCGCCCGAGCGCGATCCCGGCCGCGTCTGGCGGGTCCTCGGCACCAAGGTCCTGCCGCCGCTGGTCGCGATCGCGCTCGTCCTGGCCGTCTGGCAGCTCGTCTACGCCGCCGAGGTCCAGCCGCACTACCTCCTGCCCGGACCGGCGGACGTGTGGGCCGAGGTCAACGAGATGTGGCGCGAGGGGACGCTGCTCGAATACATCTGGACCAGCACGTCACGCGGCGTCCTCGGCTTCCTGATCGCGGTGGCCGTCGGCACGCCGCTCGGCCTGCTGGTCGCGCGGGTGCGGCTGGTGCGGGCGGCGATCGGTCCGATCCTCACCGGCCTCCAGTCGCTGCCGTCGATCGCCTGGGTCCCGGCCGCGATCATCTGGTTCGGCCTGACCAACTCCACCATCTACGCGGTGGTGCTGCTCGGCGCGGTGCCGTCGATCGCGAACGGCATCGTGGCCGGCGTGGACCAGATCCCGCCGCTGTACCTGCGCGCGGGCCGCATGCTCGGCGCGCGCGGCCTCACCAGCGTCCGGCACATCCTGCTGCCCGCCGCCCTGCCCGGCTACCTGGCCGGGCTCAAGCAGGGCTGGGCGTTCTCCTGGCGCTCGCTGATGGCGGCCGAACTCATCGTCCACTCCCCCGACCTCGGCACCGGCCTCGGCCAGCTGATGGAGAACTACCGCACGCTCCAGAACATGTCGGGTGTCCTCGCGACGATCATCCTCATCCTGATCGTCGGCGTCGCCATCGACCTGCTCGTCTTCTCCCCGCTGGAGCGGCGCGTACTGCGCGGGCGGGGCCTGCTGGTCAGGTCCGCGTGACGCTGCTCGTCGTCGCGCACGGCAGCCGTGACCCCCGGCACGGGCAGACCGTCGCCGCGCTCACCGCGCGGGTGCGGCTCCTCGCGCCGGGCCTGCGGGTCGCCACCGGCTTCCTGGACTTCACGGCGCCGCGCGTCGAGGACGTGCTGGCCCGGCTGTACGCGGACGGCGAGCGCGATGTCGTGGCCGTCCCGCTGCTGCTGCGCCGGGCCTTCCACGCGCGGACCGACATCCCGGCCGTCCTCGCGAAGGCAACCGTCCGCATGCCGGGCCTCACCGTCCGGCAGGCGGACGTCCTCGGGCCCGACCCCCTGCTGCTGTCCGCGCTGGACCGGCGGCTCGCCGAGGCGGGCGCGGGCCCGGCGGGGCGGGCGGACACGGGGGTCGTCCTGGCGTCGGCGGGCTCCTCCGACCCCGGTACGGCGGCGGCGTTCGGGCAACTGGCGCGGCAGTGGCGGCGCGCGTCCGGCTGGGCGGCGGTGCTGCCCGCCTACGCGGCGACGGCGGGGCCGACGACCGCCGAGGCCGTACGGCTGCTGCGCGCGTCCGGCGTACGGCGGGTGGCGGTGGCGCCGTACGTGATCGCCCCGGGCCGCCTCCCGGACCGCATCCTGGCGGGCGCGCGCGAGGCCGGGGCCGACGTGGTCGCACCGGTGCTCGGCGCGGCACCGGAACTGGCGCGCACCGTCGTCGCCCGCTGGAGGACGGCGCGCGCGACGGGGGAGGTACAGCCGAACTGCATCGCGGTGTAAGGGAGTTGAAAGATCCTCCTCTCTTCCACCGGAGGTCCCCCTTGTCTCCCCGCTGTGTGACGGCCTCCGTGGCCGTCGGCACGCTCACCCCGTACGGCAGCGGCCGCCTCCTGGAGTACGAGAAGAGAAGTGAAGTGCCGTCCGTGGGCACGATGCTGTACGTCGGAACGTGGAGCGAGTCCGACGAGCCGGTGGAGATCACCCCGCCCGATCCCGGCTCGGTCGTGGAACTCGATGCGCCGGAGGACGAGTTGGGGCAGCTCCCGCTGCCGGGCGGCGGGCTCGTTGCCTGACCTGGCGGGTCCGCGCGGCTGACAGGCGGGGGGTGGCGGTGGTATCGATGGTGATCAGCAACGCCGTCGCACCGCGCCGCGCCCCCAACCGGCCGCGTACCGCGTGCGCGGGTCCCGGTCGGAGGTGTCGGTGTCGTGAACGAGCCCGCGGCGCTGGTCGGCGCCCATGTCTCGCGGATCGCCGTGGGTGAGCGGGTGCGCCTCGCGCTGACCGCGCACGACGCCCTGGGCGGGGTGCGCCTCGACGGGGAACTGGCGATCGCCGCCGAGTTCGTGATCCGCGACCCCGGCGGCGGTCGGCAGGTGCTCGTCCCGGGCAGCAGGCTGCCGCTCGCGCCGGTCCTCGACCTGTTCGCCAAGACGGTGAGCGGCGCCGCCGTCGGGGAGGACGGCGGCCTGGAGATCCGCTTCGACGACGGGACGTGCCTGCTGGTGGCGCCGCTCGCGGCGGCGGAGCCGTGGCGGCTGACGGCGACCGGCCCCTGAGCGGAGCGCCTGGACGGAACACCTGGACGAAGCACCGGCGGCGCCCCGTTCCCCAGGGCGGTGGGGGACGGAACGCCGCCGGTGCGGCTTGGCGGGTGCGCGCCGGATCAGGCGGCGGGCACGTACTTGTAGCCCACGCGCCGCACCGTCACGATGCGGTCCCGGTAGGCGGTCCCGAGCTTGCGGCGCAGGCGCGCGATGTGGACGTCCACGGTGCGCTGGTCGCCGACCGGGCCGTAGCCCCAGATCATCGCGACGAGCTGCTCGCGGCTGTACACGCGGTGCGGGTGCTTCACGAGGTGCGCCAGCAGCTCGAACTCCAGGTAGGTGAGCGGGACATGGCGTCCGTCCACGGTGACGGTCCGCTCGTCCGCGTCGACCGCGATGCCGCCGGTGCGCTGGGGGACGGCCGCCGGGGCGGTCGTCGCCGTGGGGACGGACGCGGCGAACAGCTCGCCGAGCCGGTCGGGCGCCGTGCCCGCCGGGGCGAGCACCAGGTAGCCGACCAGCGGGACGGTGGTGTCGCCGCCGACCGTCAGCGCGGGGTTCTGCGGGAGGACGGTGACGGTCACGTCGGAGAGCGCGGTCAGATCGGGAACGGTGGTGAGGTCGGGCAGGGCGGTGAGGTGCCGCATGATCGGCTCTCTTCCTCTGGTCGAATCAAACTGCTTGCCGGTGCCTTTCACGGGCGTGCGGAAGCCGAATTCCCGGCCGGCGTCCGCCCGGCCGGAACGCCCGGCCCGCGGTGACCTGTCCCGGAGAAAGCGCCGCCCCGGGGGAACCGTCCGCGAAAAGCGCTGTCCGGGCGCGGGAAACACCACGCCGGGCAGTGCCGGAATTGCGGAAGGGGTCCGGAGAGGACGGAGAGGGAGTCAGTGCGCGGGCGTCGGGAACGCCGCAGGGGCCGGGCTCGGTTCAGCGACCGGCGGCACAGATCGCGCTGGCCTGCCGCCGGAGATCGACGTGCAGCCGCGCCACGAGAACGTCAGCTTGACTCACGTTGACCGACAATGCCAGCAGTTCAGTTGACCGTCAAGGCGTGGGCGGATCGTCTCGGATACCGGACGTTCCCGTCCCGTGGCGGCGCGTGCACGGGGATTCCTGCCGCTTTCCCACCTTTCCACCCGCCCTGGAAGTCCCGCGCGTTCAGCACGTGGACACCGCTTGACCGGCCACCGGAAAGGCGGTAGATCTTTGCGCCATGCCGACCAGCAAGCGCCTGCACTCCAGGTGGCACGTGGACCTCGTCCGTGTCGCCAGCGCGCTGTGTCGTCGCGACCTCTGCCCCGGCCTTCGCTGAGGCACACGGTCGCGCCCGGATCTCCGCCGTGGGCGCGGCATGCCGTCATGGCCCTCCCCCGCCCCCCGCAGTCCCGACACACCCAGAACGAGGCATCATGTCCGCGCCCACGCCTGCCGCGCTCACCCCCGCCCAGCTGACCGCCACCGCCCGGGAGTTCGCCGCCCGGACCGACCTGTGGCAGCCCGCCGCCCGCTTCACCCCCGACCGCCGCTGGTACCGGCGTCTCGAACGCACCGACGACTTCGAGGTCTGGCTGCTGACCTGGCTGCCGGGGCAGGGCACCGAGATCCACAACCACGGCGGCTCGTCCGGCGCGTTCACCGTCGTGCAGGGCGCGCTGACCGAGCGGTCGTTCGGCGCCGACGAGCCGGTCACGCGCACGCTGGAGGCGGGCGGGCTGCGCTCGTTCGGCCCGACCTACGTCCACCAGGTCACCAACACCGGGGACGTCCCGGCCATCAGCGTCCACGCCTACGGCCCGGCGCTCACCGTCCAGTCGTACTTCGCCTGGGACGGCGCCCTCCAACTGCTGCGCACCGAGTCGGTGGACGACTGATGGCGACGCACGAGCCCGGCATCGACGCGTACCTCGACGCACAGCGCGCGCCCCTGGACCGCCTCGGTCCGCACGAGGCGCGGGCCGCCGTCGCGGAGGGCGCCGTCCTGGTCGACACGCGCCCGGAGTTCCAGCGCGCGGCGAGCGGGACGGTCCCGGGCGCGCTGATCATCGAGCGCAACCACCTGGAGTGGCGCCTCGACCCGTCGAGCGGCGCGTCCGTCCCGGAGGCGACGGGGCCCGGCGTGCGGTGGATCGTGTTCTGCGACGAGGGGTACGCGTCGTCGCTGGCGGCCGCGTCGCTACGGGCGATCGGCCTGTCCCGCGCGACGGACCTCGACGGCGGCTTCCAGGCGTGGCGCCGCGCGGGCCTGCCCGTCACCCCTCCGTAGCGGCCAGCAGCGCCGCGTCGGCCTCCGGCGTGAGGCCGAGCGGCGGGCGCGCCGGGTCGCGGGCGGGTCGTCCGGCCAGGCCGCGCAGCCACGCCCAGGTGTCGGCGACGGTCTCGCCGACCGGGCGGCAGCGCAGCCCCGTCGCGACGGCCCTGCCGGTGTCGGACCGGTGCAGCGCGTCGTGCGTCTCGCCGGGCGGCAGCCAGACGGGCAGTTCGGTCCACGGCTCGACCCCGGCCGCCGCGACGGCCTCCGGGGTGACCCAGCGCAGCTGCGCGTCGGCGCCGGTGACGCGGACGCAGGTGTCGAGCAGTTCGCCCATGGTGGTGTGGCCCGGCGGGCTGACGAGGTCATAGGGGCCCGACAGGCCGCGCGTGGCGGCGTCGAGTGTCCAGCGGGCCAGGTCGCGGACGTCCAGGTACTGGAGCGGCAGGTCGCGCGGGCCCGGCGCCGGGACCGGCCCGCCGCGCGCGATGCGGGTGAGCCACCAGGGGAGGCGCCCGACGTTCTCGTACGGGCCGAGCAGCAGTCCGCAGCGGACCAGGAGCGCCCGGTCGCCGAAGGCGGCCTCGGCCGCCAGTTCCCCGCCGCGCTTGTCGGCCGCGTAGTCGGTGGCGGCGGCGTCGGGCGAGCCGTCCGTGACGGGGCCGTCCTCGTCCAGCCCGGCCGCCGGTGGCCAGGTGTAGACGGACCGGCTGGAGACGTACGTGTAGTGCCCCGCGCGTCCGGCGAGCGCGCGGGCGGCGTCGCGGACGGCGGTGGGCGCACCGGACCAGGTGTCCACCACGAGGTCCCACTCCCCCTTCTCCGGTGCGGGCGGGCCGCCGCCCGTGCGGTCGCCGTGGAGCGAGGCCACGCCGGGGGGCGGGGCGTGTGTGCCCCGGTGGAAGGCGTCCACGGTCCAGCCGCGCGCGACGGCCTCCTCGGCGAGGGCGCGTCCGGCGAAGGCCGTTCCGCCCAGCATCAGCAGTCTCATGGGTCCACGATGGGCCAGGCGCGCGGCCGTCGGGAAGCGTGTCCTGCCGTCAGCAGAATCCCGCTGTCGGTCGACCGATTCTAAACACTAGGGTTCTTTTATGATCGAACAGCGAGCAGAACCGGACACCACCCTCGCCACCCTCACCACGGACACCGGCCTGCTCCTGCGCTTGTGGACCTCCGGCGACCGCGACGCGGTGCGCGAGGCGTTCGCCGCGCCCCTCATGCACCGGCAGTTCGGCGAGCCCCTGCCGGAGGGCGGCACCGTGGACGACGTGGCCGCCGCGCACTGGCTGGCCAGGCGCGACGCCGAACGGGCCGCAGGGCTCGCGTACTCCTTCGCCGTCACCGACCGGGGCGCGCTGGTGGGCTGCGCGGCGGTCGGCTCCGTCAACCGCACGCACGACTCGGGCTGGATCTCCTACTGGACCGTCCCCGCCGCCCGGGGCCGGGGCGTGGCGAGCTCGGCGCTGCGGGCGCTGGCCGGCTGGTGCCTCGGGGACCTCGGCCTGTACCGCCTGGAGCTGGGACACAGGATCGACAACCCGGCGTCCTGCCGCGTCGCGCGCGCCGCCGGTTTCCTCCCCGAGGGCGTCCAGCGCGGCAAGCTGCGGTACGGGGACGTCCGCCACGACGTCGAACTGCACGCGCGGCTCGCGGACGACTGAGCGGCCCGCCCGCCGCGTCACGAGACGGGCCGGGAGTCCTCCCACGCCCACTCGAACTCCTCCCGGTACGTCTCGAACAGCGTCAGCTCGCCGTCCGCCGCCGGGTCGTCGCGCCTTATCACCTCGCGCCCCGCGCGCCGCAGCACCAGCGCCGGGGTCTCCATGCCCCGGCTGCGCCGCAGGTACGACTGCACGACCGCCACTCCCCCGGGCCCGTCGGCGTCCACGAAGTACGCGCTGAAGCGGGGCGTGTCGTCCGAGACGCGGATCTCGAACGCCTCGGGGTCGCGCACGCGGGCGCGCACCCGGCGTACGTGCAGGATGCTCGTCTCCACCGAGCGCCCCAGCTCGCCCCGCTTCAGCCCCAGCTCGCGCTCGCGGCGCCGCATCGCGCCACCCGCCGGGTTGAGGAACAGCAGCCGCACCCGGCAGCCCGACTCGGCCAGCCTGACCAGCCGGCGCCCCGGGTAGTTCTGCACCAGCAGGCCGAGGCCTATGCCCACCGCGTCCAGCCGCCGCGCGCCGCCGAAGAGGTCCTCCGCCGGCAGCTGCCGCTGGAGCCGCACCCGGTCCGGGTGCACGCCCGCCACGTCCGTGAACCGCTCGCCGACGAGCCGCTCCACCGCGTCCGCCGGAAGCCGTCCCGCCGGGGAGGGGGCGCCGGAGTCGAGCAGCCGCAGCAGCCGGGCGCAGCCGCGTTCCGCCTGGTCGAGGACGGCGCGGCTCATCCCCCGGTTGCGGCTCACGGCGCTGCGGGCGACCTCCAGCTCGTCGAGCGTCAGCTCCAGCTCGCGGCGGTTGTCCAAATACGGCGCGAAGCAGGGCCAGTGCTGCACCATGAGTTCACGCAGCTGAGGGAGCGTCAGGAAGGCGAGCACCGTGTCATCGGCAGGATCGAGCAGATGTCCCTTGCGGCGGCTGACCTCGCGCAGCGCCGCCGCGCGCTGCACCCACTCCTGGCCGGTCGGCCCGGCGGCGGCGACCTCCCACTCCTCGCCGTGCACCGGCTCGTACACCGGCCGCAGGACGGCGGCCACGACGGACCGCAGCCGCTGCTCGACGAGGTTGAGCCAGACGTACGCGCGTCCGGCGCGCTCCACGCGGGTGCGCACCTCGGACCAGTCCTCCGCCGTCCAGTCGAGATCGGCCCCGATCTCGACCGGGCGGGGCACGGGGACCGCTCCCGGGTGTGCCTCGGCGGTCTCCTCCCCGTTCCCCGAGGGCAGTTCCAGCCCCGAAGAGCTCACCGCCTGCACCGCCTTCCGCCCCGCTGATGGATCAAGGAAGCCTACTGCGGCGCGCGGCGGCGCCGCAGCCGACCGGGCGATCACCCGCGCTTGCGCCGGCGGCGCCGTGGGCAGAGGCACTTCATGACACCGCGCCGGCCCCCCACGGCCACGTACCGGGTGCAGCTCCAGACCGACTTCCCGTTCGCCGCGGCCGAGCGGATCGTGCCGTACGCGGCCTCCCTCGGCGTCTCGCACCTGCACCTGTCGCCCGTCCTGGAGGCGGTGCCGGGCTCGGGGCACGGGTACGACGTGACCGACCACCGGCGCGTGCGGGCCGAACTGGGCGGCGAGGAGGGACTGCGCGCGCTCGCGGCGACGGCGCGGCGGCACGGTCTCGGGCTGGTCCTCGACATCGTGCCCAACCACATGGCGGTCCCGGCGGCGGCGGATCTCAACGCGCCGTTGTGGGACGTCCTGCGGCACGGGCCCGGGGCGCGGTACGCGCACTGGTTCGACATCGACTGGGCGGCGGGCGGCGGGCGCGTCCTGCTGCCGGTGCTCGGCGGGCCGCTGGGCGGCGAGCTGGACGCGCTGGCCGTCGAGGACGGGACGCTGCGCTACTACGACCACCGCTTCCCGCTGAGGCCGGGCACCGAGGACCTGCCCCTGCCGGACCTGCTGGAGGCCCAGCACTACCGGCTCGCGTGGTGGCGGCTGGCGCGCACCGAGCTGAACTACCGCCGCTTCTTCTCGATCTCCGAGCTGATCGCGGTGCGCGTGGAGGACCCGGCCGTCTTCGAGGAGACGCACGCGACGGTCCTGCGGCTGGTGGACGAGGGCCTGGTGGACGGGCTGCGCGTGGACCATCCGGACGGGCTCGCCGACCCGGGCGGCTACCTGCGGCTGCTGCACGAGCGCACGGGCGGCGCGTGGATCGTGGCGGAGAAGATCCTCGCCGCCGGGGAGCGGCTGCCCGCGGCGTGGCCGATCGCCGGGACGACCGGGTACGACGCGCGGCGGTACGTGGACGCCGTGTTCACCGACGGGGACGGCGCGGAGCGGCTCGCGGACAGCTACCGGACGTTCACCGGCGCCCCGCCCGACCAGGGCGGCGAGTGGGGGCCGACGGTGCGGCGCGCCGCGTACCGGATGATCACGCACGAACTGGCCGCCGAGACGGGCCGCCTGGCGCGGGCGGCCGAGGCGGTGTGCCGGGAGCTGCCGGGGCTGCGGCTGCGGGACCACGCGCCGTGGGCGCTGCGGACGGCGCTGGTGGAGGTGCTGGTGCGGCTGCCGGTGTACCGGCCGTATGTCGCGGCAGGCGTCCCGGCGTCGCCGGTGGACGAGGCGCTGCTCGCGACGGCGGCGGACGGGGCGCGTGCGGCGTTCGCGGTGCCGGGGGAGGCGGCGGCGGTGGACACCGTGCGCGATCTGGCGCTGGGCAGGTACGGCGCGGTGGGTGACGGGTTCCGCGTCAGGTTCGCGCAGGTGTCGTCGGCGCTGCGGGCGAAGTCGGTGGAGGACACGGCGGGTTACCGGTACGCGCCGCTGTTGTCCGCGGCCGAGGTGGGGGGCGAGCCGGACGCCCCGGCGGTGACGCCCGACGCGTTCCACGCGTTCTGCCTGCGGCTCCAGCGCGACTGGCCGCTGACGGGCACCCTGCTGTCCACGCACGACACGAAGCGCAGCGGCGACGTGCGGGCGGCGCTCGCCGCGCTCTCCGAGGTCCCGGACGGCTGGGCGGACCTCGTCGTGCGGCTCACGGAGGAGACGGCGCGCGGGGGCGTGCGCGCCCCCGATCCGCAGCTCGCGTGGACGGCCTGGCAGACGGCGTACGCGCTCGCGGGCACGGAGGAGCCGGACGGCGGGCGCCTCACGGCGGCGCTGCTGAAGACCGTGCGCGAGGCGGCGCTGCACACGACCTGGACGGAGCCTGACGAGGCGTACGAGGCGGCGGTGGAACGGTTCGTCGCCGCCGGTCCCGAGGGCGCGGCGCGCGCCGAACTCGACGTGTTCGCCGAGGCGATGGCGCCCCTGGTGCGGGCCAACGTGCTGGGCGGCGCGCTCGTGCACCTGACGATGCCGGGCGTCCCCGACGTCTACCGGGGCAGCGAGACGCGGTACGTGGCGCTGGTGGACCCGGACAACCGGCGGCTTCCGGCGCTGCCCGTCGCGCGGCTCGCCGCGCTCGACACCGAGGCCGCCGGGCACGCCGGGCGCGTACCGCGGGACGGGGCGCTGGGGCTCGCGGACGAGAAGCTGCGGCTGACGGCCATGGCGCTGCGGCTGCGCCGGGAACAGCCCGGCTGGTTCGGCGAGCGCGGCGCGTACGGGGCGCTGGCCGCCGAGGGCGAAGCGGCGGACCACTGCCTGGCGTTCACGCGCGCCGGGCGGGTCGTCACCGCCGTCACCCGGCTGTCGGCGCGGCTCGCGACGGCGGGCGGCTGGGGCGGGACGACGCTGCCGCTGCCGCCGGGGACGTGGCGCGACCTGCCGACGGGCCGCCGCGTGACGGGGGCCGTGCAGCTGGCGGAGCTGTTCGCCGCCGCGCCGGTGGCGCTGCTGGCACGCGAGGACTGACGGAGGGGGCGGGCGGGACCGTTCGCACGTATCGCGGTCACTCGTGCCGGTGACACCCCGCCGGGGCTGCGCCGGGCGCCGCGTGCCGCTGCGGAACGATCGCCTCAGCCCGGCGGCGCGTACCGCGCCCGGTGCCGAAAGCCCATCCGCAGGAGGAGACACATGCGTATCCGTACCGCGCTCGCGAGCGGCGTGCTGGCCGCCACCTTCGTCGTCGGCACCGCCGGCGGCGCCCTCGCCCACGGCTCGCAGGCGGGGAAGTCCGCCGAGGTGGAGGGCGCGGCGAGGGTGGCCACCTGCCAGATCCACGCCGGGATCTCCCACGGCGACCTCTACTACGACGAGGGCTGCTTCAGCGCGGGCATGAAGTTCGCCGCCAAGAAGGAAGCCTTCTGGAAGAAGTAACGCGCTTCCGTCCCCCCACGCCGAGACCGGCGGGCCCCCGGGCCCGCCGGTCTTCTGCTGCCCCGGTACCGGATGCACGTTCATCCGCACGAGCCCTGACTCATCGCTACCTTATGGGTATAAGATAACGAACAAGAAGTGGATCTCTCAGGGGGCGGGCACGAGGGGCGGGCTCGACCGTGGCGGCGGGCCGGACATACTGGGGCCATGCATCTGTCCGAGCCCCGTGACAGGGCGGTTCTCCGCGAGATCACAGGCAACGGCCCTACCGTGAAGCGGGAAGCACTGTGACGAAACTCTCCGTCGACGACCGTATCGGCCACCACATCAAGCGGGCGGAACAGCACCTGATCGCGGCCAAGCACGCGGCCGTCCAGGCGTTCGGCCTGACCGTCCCGCAGTACACCGTGCTGCTGGTCCTGTCCACCGAACCCGGCCTGACCGGCGCGGGTCTCGCGCGCCGCTGCCTGGTGACGCCGCAGACCATGTCGGCGGTGCTCGGCACGATGGAGCGGGAAGGGCTCGTCGAACGGCTGCCGCACCCGACGCACCACCACGTCCTGGAGACGCGTCTGACGGCGCTCGGCAGGAGCCGCCTGCGCAAGGCGGACAAGGCGGCGGTGGCCGTGGAGCAGCGGCTGAGCGACCTGTTCACGCCCGAGGAGATCGCCTCGTTCCAGGAGTACCTGGACCGCTGTTCCAGCGCGCTGGAGAACTGAGGGGCGCCCGGCGGGCCGCCCGCCGGGTAAAGCCGCGGGAAAACCGGAGAAAAATCACGGGAAAGGCGCGCGGGTGCACGGGGACGCGTGCGCCTGCTTTTCTGACGGGTCGTCAGGTGCTGTGACGCGTCCGTGCGTGGGGCGGGACAGGCGGGGCGGAGGGGGAGACGGCGCGGCGCCGGCGCCGCGTTCTCGCGGGCCGGCGCCGGTGCGTCGGTCGGGCCGGGTCAGTACAGGGCGAGCGCGCGGATCTGGCCGCCGAAGCCGCCGCGGTGCTTCGGCGCGCCGACGACGAGCAGCGCGCCGCGGTCGGGCGCGGTGTCCAGCGCGGCGATGCTCTCGATGCCGTACTTCCCCGCGGGCAGCAGGATCTGGTGCGAGGTGGGCGCGTCGTTGCCGCCGTCGAGGCTGTTGGTGTCCACGGCGACGCCGACGACGTTCCGCTCCTCGACCAGGAACTCGGCGGCCTCCGGCATGATGCAGGGGAAGCGGAACCGGCCGTCCGCGCCCTGGTTGTTGTACGCGCCCGGCCGGTTGACGCGCCGCCACCAGCCCGAGTCCATCGCCACCACCGAGCGCGCGGGCAGCCGCCCGTACCGGCTCTCGTACCGCCTGATGTCGCGGACGGTGAGGCCGGTCTCGGGGTCGCGCGCCGCGCGGTCCGCGATGCGGATCACGGCGAGCGGGGCGACCAGCCACTCGACGGGCAGCTTCTCCACGGTGAGGCCGCCCTCGTGGAAGTGGCCCGGCGGGTCGATGTGGGTGCCGGAGTGCTCGTCGATCTTCAGCTCCAGGACGTTGAAGCCGTCCACGTCGATGGAGCGCGTCTGGTGGAACTCGGGCTGCGGCACCAGCGGCCAGAACACCGGGAAGTCCTCACCCAGTTCGTGCGTCAGGTCGGCGATCCGCGGGTTGCGCGACAGCGCCGCCGTGACGCTCTCGGCGCTCGCGACGCCGCTCATCGCCGCACCGGCGGCGATGCCCGCGCCGCTGGCCGCCGAGAGCCGGAAGAGGTTGCGGCGCCCCACCAGCCGTCCGGCACCGGCGGAACGGGCGGAGGCCCCGTCGTCGTGCGCGGTGCGGGCGTGCACGTGGTGGGCGCGCTCCGGGGCGGACGCGCCGGTCTCGGCGTGCGCGTGACCGTGCGCGTGACCGTGCGCGTGGTCAGGGCCGGTGCCGGGGGCGTGCGCGGGCATCGTGATCCGGCGCATCAGGGCGGGACTGCACATGGCGATCCTTACGTCAGGACGGCCGGCTCGGCGACCGGCGCGGGTTCTGGCTGGGACAGCAGGCGCCACACGACGGCGGCCCCCGCGAGGGAGAGCCCGGCGACCGTCCACAGGACGACGGCGAGGGCTCCGGTGTAGTCGGCGGACAGCTCTCCCACGGACTCGCCGCGCAGCAGCGCGGCGGCGTCGGAGTCGCCGACCCTGGCGTGCAGGAAGGTGGACAGCGCGGCGCCCACGGCGGCGATGCCGACCGCCTCGCCGGTGAGCCGTACGGTGTTGAACAGCCCGGCGGCCATGCCGCTGCGGCCGGGGTCGACGACGGACACGGCGGTGCCGTCGAGGATCGTCAGCGACAGGCCGAACCCGGCGCCGACCAGCGCGACGGCCACCGGGTGGAAGCCGCCGGTGAGCCAGGCGGCGCCCGCCGCCTGGAACAGCAGGGAGAGCGCCAGGATCACGCGGGGCGCCAGCCGCTGGGCCAGCAGCCCGGCGAACATCGGCACGACCAGCGTCGGCACCGTCATCGCGGCGAGCGACAGGCCGACCTCGCCCGAGTCGGCACCCTCGACGGCGCCCAGGTACGGCGGCAGCACCACCAGCAGGGCGACGAACCCGAAGGCCAGCACCGTCGGGACCACGCACACGGCCAGGAACTTGGGCAGCGCCAGCAGCGACACGTCGAACAGCGGCTCCGGGCGCCGCCGTTCGATCGCCCCGAAGAGCCCGAGCAGCCCGGCGCCGAGCACGGCGGCCAGCAGCACGACGGGGTCGGTCCAGCCGAGCTGCTGCGCCTGGACGAGGGCGAAGATCAGCGCGGCGAGACCGGCGGTGAACGCGACGCCGCCGCCCCAGTCCACCTCGCCCTCGGGGCCGCGCGACTCGCGGACGAGGGCGGGGGCGACCAGCAGCATCACGGTCGCGATCCCGGCGATGACGGCGAACAGCGTCCGCCAGCCGCCCAGGGCGATCAAGGCGCCGCCGATCAGCGGGCCGAGGGCGAGGCCGAGACCGATGGACGTGCCGAGCAGCGCGAAGACGCGGGGCCGGCGCGGGCCGGTGTAGGCCTCGGCGAGGACGGCGCTGCCGGACGTCATCACGCTCGCGGCGCCCGCCCCGGCGAGCGCGCGGGCCAGGTCCACGACGATGACCGAGGGCCCGGCGGCGGCCAGGAACCCGGCGGCGGCGAAGGCGGCCAGGCCGCCGAGGAAGAGCTTGCGGCGGCCGATCCGGTCGGCCAGGGAGCCCGTCACCGCCATGAAGGCGGCGAAGGTCAGCATGTAGGCGTTGGCGACCCACTGGGTGGCCGCGACGCCGCTGTCGAAGTCGGAGCCGACCTCGGGCGCGGCGAGCGCGCCACCGGTCAGGGAGATGGGGAGGAGCGCGGCGGAGAGGCAGACGACGACCGCGACGGTCCAGGGTTCGCGGGCGGGCGCGGTCGTCATGACCGGGGGCCCGTCCTCGCGGGCGGGGGCCGCTCGTTCAGCCATGGGGGAACCTCGGCATTCCTTCGGGACAGTCAGGAGGGGTGGTCGGTGTACGGGCCGGGGCCGCTGGGGCTCCCGGGGCGTCGCCGTCCCGGCGGACGGCGCGGCGCCGCCTCCGGCAGGCAGGCGGCGCATTCATAAGGCCCCTGCTTCTCATAAGGCATCTTATGCTGTGGCGCGTTGCCACAGTCAAGTGCCGTGCGCAGAGGGGGTGTTACGGCGCGGGTGGTACGGCGCGGCCCGTGGCAGACCGGGCCGCGCCGTACCGGTGGGGGGTGGAGGCGGGTCGGTCAGCCGGCGATCGCGGCGGGTGTGAGCCGCTGGCCGGGGCGCCGCTGCTGCGGCACGACGGCCGTCTCGCGTTCCACGGCGTGCCCGGGTCGCGCGTGCCTGGTCCTGCCCCAGCTGACGAGCGCCGAGCCCACCGCCATGCCCCCGCCGAACGCGGAGAGCAGCACGGTGTCGCCCTCGGTCAGTTCGCCGCGGCGGTGGATCTCGTCCAGCGCGACGGGCACGGACGCGGCGCCCGTGTTGCCGTGCAGCTCCAGGGTCAGCTGGAGCGTGGCGTTCACCAGCTCCAGGTCGGGCCAGACCTCGCGCAGCATCACGCCGTTCGCCTGGTGCGGGACGAAGTGCCGCACGTCCTCGGGCGCCACACCGGCCGAGCGCAGCAGCCCGTGGACGGCCTTCGGCAGGTTCTCGTGCACGAAGCTGCGCACGCCGCGGCCGTCCATCTGGAAGAAGTGCGAGCCCTGTTCGACGGTGTCGGTGCTGGCCGGCAGGCGGCTGCCCCCGGCCGGGACGCCGATCAGCCGGTGCTGGTCGCCGCGGCTGATCAGGCTCGTCGAGAGGATGCCGCTGCGGTCGCCCTCGGGCGACCGGCCCAGGACGACCGCCCCGGCGCCGTCGCCGAAGAGGATCGCGGTCTTGCGGTCCGAGTAGTCGAGGATGCGGGAGTAGATGTCCGCGCCGATGACCAGCCCGTAGCGCCCCTCGGACTCCGGGTCGGCGCGCAGGACGCGTTCCACGAGGGACAGCGCGTAGACGAAGCCGCTGCACACCGCGTTGACGTCGAAGGCGGCGGCGTTCGACGCGCCGATGAGGTGCTGCACGAAGCTCGCCGTCGGCGGCTGCGGCTGGTCGGGCGTGGAGGTGGCCAGCACGATGTACGCGACCTGGTCGGGGCGCACCCCGGCCTGGCGCAGGGCGCGGTCGGCCGCCGCCGCGGCGAGGTCGGACGTCGCCTGCCGCTCCTCGGCGCGCCGCCGTTCGCGGATGCCGGTCTTGCGGGTGATCCACTCGTCCGTGACGCCGGCGCCGCGGGCGATCTCCTCGTTCGTGACGACGACGCTGGGCAGGTAGGAACCGGTGCCCAGGATGCCTATGCGGTTCATACGGTCTCCAGTTCCTCGGGGCGGGACGCGGGGGCGACGGGCAGCCGGCGCCAGCCGGCCGCGTCCGCGTGGGCGCCGAGCCTGGCGTCCTCGCCGACGACGACCGGGCGGCCGACGGCGCGCAGCAGGTCGAGGTCGCTGATGTGGTCCCCGTAGGCCGTGCACACGGCCGGGTCGCTGCCCCGCAGGGCCAGGGTGACGCGCGCGGCGCGCCCCTTCGCGGCGCCGATCATCGGCACGAGCACCTCACCGGTGAGCTGCCCGCGTCTGATCACCGGGCGGGTGCCGAACGCGCGGGCCGCGCCGGTCCGTTCGGCGATCGGGTCGAGGCACGCGAAGAACGATCCCGAGACGAGGACGACCGCCTCGCCCGCCGCCCGGTGGGCGTCGAGGGCGCGCCGCACCTCGGGGACGTACAGGCCGCGCGCGGCCTCGCGGGTGTGCCAGTCGCGCCCGGCGGCGGCGAGGCGTGCGGCGCTCTCGCCCTCGTAGAACCGGTAGTAGCGGCGGTTGATCTCGTGGCGTGGGACACCGCTGTCCGCGCCGCGCCGTATCTCCGCGGTCAGCCGCTCGTACGTACCGGCGGGCTCACCGCGTCGTGCCAGGTAGAACTCCAGGAAGCCGAACATGCTCTTGAGCCTGATCAGCGTCTCGTCCACGTCCGAGAACGCCACCGCAGCCGTCGTGTTCTCGTGCACTGCCGTCCTCCTAGCGGACCGCTACGCGGGTGAGGGTGATGTCGATGACGCACAGGCGCTCGTCGCGCTGGTGCGCCTCGATCCGTACCGGGAGCTGTTCGAGCGGGGCGCCGGCGGCGGGGCCGGGCGCGCCCGGGACGTCCTCGCCGAGGTCGAGGACGCCGCCCTGCGTGTAGTGGACGCCCGCGTCGGCGGGGTCCACGCGGACGTGCTCGCCGGCGCGGGCGGTCAGGACCGTCGGGTCCTCCAGCTCGCCGAAGCGGGTGAAGCGCACGGACAGCGACGTCGGGACGACCTTGGCGGCCGACATGCCGTGCAGGTCGAGGGCGGTGAGCAGGGCCAGCTGGCGCGCGCCCTCCGTGATGACCATGCCCGGCAGGTGGTCCTGCGGGTGGTCGAACATGCTGGGGTGCCCGGCGGGGATGCGCAGCCCGGCGCGGGCGGCGCCGTCGGAGGTCAGCGCGTCCACGAGGACGACGTTCTCCGGCGCGGCGCGGCCGACGAGGTGCGGGGCGACCGGGGTGCCTGGGGTGGTCTCCGGGTGGGTGGCGGACGACGGCAGCGGGAGGCCGCCGCGGTTGCCGAGTCGGAGCGTGAGGTAGTCGGTGGGGGATTTGAAGCGCAGGCCCATCTCGGCGTTGCCGACGACGGTTCCGGCGACGGACAGCTCGATGGCGTAGTCGAGCCCGGTGACCCGGCCGTCGCGCTCCTTGCGGCGGACGATGCGGACGTGCATCGCCAGGGGTAAGGGTGCGGTGCCGACAACGACGGCCCGTGGGTGCGTCAGGTCGAGGTCGATGTGGGTGAGGATGAACTTGGCGTCCTCGGCGACGGCGTAGAAGCGGTGGGCGCCGGCCAGGTTGGCCTGGCGGCACGCCTCGACGATGAGCAGCGGGTCGTAGGCGCTGGGGCGCAGCAGGTGGTCGCCGTAGTAGGCGTGGGAGCGCGGCAGCTGGGCCGCCGCGACGTAGTTCTCTTCGTCGATCCGCCTCAGGTCGGTGAGGAAGACCTCACCGAGCGCGTCGCGGTGCACGAGGAGCCGGTCCACCGTGCGGCTGTAGTCGAGCTGGGGCCCGTCGGGCAGCGTGCGCGCCGCCTGGCGGGTGGAGGAGGTGATGCTCATGTAGCCGGCCTTTCGTGGTCGAAGTATCAGTCCTTCGCTTCTGGTACGTGCCGCTACGGGAATCGGGCAGGGCGGTGCGCACGCGGCACCGGTGGCCCTGGGAAGGGTCGCGGTCGCGGGACCGCTCAGGCTGTGACCGCCTCCATGGGGGCGCTGTCGCCGGCACATCGGACGGCCGGGTCGGTGCGGTGCGGGCCGCGGGTGTCCGCGCGTGACGCCGCCCGCGGTGCGGGGGCGTGCGGGGGCGACGGCTCGTCGCTGAGCCGGCTCCGCGGCGCGGAGCCCGTGGCGGCGCCGCCGGACTGCGGTGTCCGGCGCGCCGGTGCGGCCCGGTGCGGGCCGGCCGGTCCGCCCGGGGGCGGGACCGGCGGGGCGTATGCCCTGGCCGATGTCCCGGAGGCGCCGTGGCGCGCCGGCGGTGCGGCGCGGCCGGGCGACATGCCGGGGCCGCTGCCCCGGGTCACCGGCGCGGCGGGAGGCGCGGCCATGGGAACGCGTGCCGAGGACGGTGCCCCGGTCGCGTTCCCTCCCCAATGGTCCGCGCTCCCGTCCGGGAGCGGATCAGCGGCCGGACGCGACGCCGCGGCCAGGGGTGCCGTCCCGCCCCGGGGGGCGCGATGGCCCGCCCGGTTCGCGGTGGGCGGCACCGGTCGTGCCCCGGCCCGTTCCGGCCGGGGCGCCGTCACCGGCGCCGCGGCACTCACGAGGTCGGTCATCGAGCCGCTCCCCTGGTCTCAGATGTCGATCTGGCCTATGATCTCGAATGACCATAAGAGATCTGATCCTTGCCGTCAATCGGATGGGAGTCACGGGTATGGGAAGCGCGGTTGAGGACCGGCGGGACGGCACCCCGCCGACCGGCTACGACGTCCTGGTCGTGGGGGCGGGCCCCGTCGGGATGATGGCGGCCTGCGAACTGCTGCGCCGCGGCGTACGCGTGCGGATCGTGGACCGGGCGCCCGCGCCGTCCCCGTTCCCCAAGGCGCTGCTGATGTGGCCGCGCAGCCTCGACCTCTTCGAGGACCTCGGCGCACTCGGCGACCTGCGCGCACGCGGCCTGGACATCAACGCGTTCAGCTACTACTCGGAGCGCGACCTGCTGGCGACCTTCCCGTTCACGCCCTCGCTCGCGCCGGTCTGCCTGCCGCAGAACAGCACCGAGGACGTCCTGCGCGACGCGCTGACGCGCCTCGGCGGCACGGTCGAACGGGGCGTGCGGCTGCTGAACTTCGACGGGCTCGACTTCTCCGGCCGCGTGGACGCCGTGGACGGCGTGACCGCCATCCTGGAGCACGCGGACGGGCGCGTCGAGCGGACCAGGGCCGCGTTCGTCATCGGCGCCGACGGGGCGGGCAGCACCGTGCGCGGCCTCATCGGCACCGGCTTCAAGGGCAGCACGTACGAGTCGGCGTTCGCCCTCGTGGACGCGCGGATCGAGGGCTCGCTGCCGCGCGACCAGGCGCTGTACTACCAGTCTCCGGCGGGCGCGCTGGTGATCGTGGCGCTGCCCGACGGCGTCTTCCGCTTCTTCAGCAGCCTCGCGCCAGGCGAGCCGGTGAGCGTCGGGAGCATGCAGCGGATCGTGGACGAACGCGGCCCGGCGGGCGTGCGGATCGTGGACCCCGTGTGGGAGAGCGTCTTCCGCGTGCACGCGCGGCACGCCGACGAGTTCCAGCTCGGGCGCGTCTTCATCGCGGGCGACGCGGCGCACATCCACAGCCCGGCGGGCGGCCAAGGCCTCAACACCGGCATGCAGGACGCGCACAACCTCGCCTGGAAGATCGCCGCCGTCCTGCGCGGCGAGGCGCCCCCCGAACTGCTGCTCAGCTACGGCCCCGAGCGCTCCTCCGTCGCCCACCAGGTCGTGCGGGACACCGACATACAGACCCGCGCCTGGATGGTGCAGCGGCGCGCCGAAGTCGTCGTGCGGGACGCCGCGTTCCGGCTGTCTGACCGCACGGGCGCGATGGCGCGGCTGTACGCGCCGGTGATGGCCGGGCGCAGGATCGCGTACCCCGTCGTGCGCGAGACGCAGCGTCCCGGCGACCGCGGCGCGTCGTGCCGTCTGCTCGGCAGGCTCCCCGGGCGCCTGCGGGTGGGCGCGGTCTTCCCCAGGGAACTGGCCGTGCCGCTCGGCGTGGCGGGCCCGGACGCGGACCCGATGGGCTGGAGCCTCGTCGTCGTGCGCCCCTCCTCGGCGGCGGGCTGGCGCGCGCGGCTCGCGGCGGTGGCGGCGGACCGGCCCCGGCTGCGCCTGGTCGACCTGCCGCTCGCGACGGCGCGGCGCGTGACCGGCTGCGGACGGCGGGGGTACTACCTGATCCGGCCCGACGGTCATGTCGCCGCGCACGGGCACGCGGGCGACACCGAGCGGCTGCGGGCCGAACTGGCGGCGGTGCTCGGCGCGTCGGACCCGGGCGGCGGCGCACCGGCGGAGCGGGCCGTCCGGCGGCCAGGCGCGGCCGCCGTCACGGCGTGAGACGCCCGTAACGGGACGGCCGCCGGCGCCCGCGCGCCGACGGCACGCCGCCTCACCCGGCCGCCTCGCGCACCAGCACCGGCGGCTCGCCCGCGCCGCGGCACTCCAGGCGCTCGACCGGCACGACCTGGAAGTCGTCGGCGTACTCGCACAGCGCGGCGTCGAGGGCCAGATGCCCGTCGAGGACCTGGTGCCTGATCCACTCGCGGGTGTACTGGTCGTCGGGCACGCCGTCGGACAGGCAGACCCGCAGTTCGAGCCGGTCGTCGCCGCCCGGCGCGGTGAGCACCGCGACCTGCGCGGCCGTCACGTCGCCGGTGGCGAGGGCGAGATCGACCAGTTCACGGGCCCGGACGGCGCTGCCCTGGAGGACCACGGACGGCGCGATCCGGTCCAGCACCCGGATCGCACGCCCCGACCGGCCGCAGGCGCAGTCGGCGCTCTCGCCCCGGTCGCCGATCAGGTAGCGGATCAGCGCGGGCGCGCGGCGCACGCCGGTGGTCGTGACGAGGATGCGGCCCTCGTCGATCTCGGCGTGCTGGTGGGGCAGGGTGTGGAAGACGCCCTCGGCGCAGCCGGGGCCGCGGTGGCCGACCAGCCAGGCCTCGGCGGAGCCGTACAGCTGCCACACCTGGACGCCGGGCAGCAGCCGGGCGATGTCGGCGACGGGCGTGCGGTCGTGGAACGCCCCGCCGATCAACAGCTTGCGCAGCCACGGCAGTTGGTGCCCGGCCGCGCGGTGGCGCAGCAGGTGCCGTACAACGGCGGGCGGCGCGGCGACGGCGTTCACCCCGTACCGCGCGCACAGCGCGAGCCAGCGCCCGAACTGCCCCTCCGGCATGTCCCCGACGGACAGGGCGGTCGCGCCGCTGCGGGACGCGAGGCGGTTGTAGAACGCGTGCAGCGGCCAGTGGCGCCCCGGCGAGAAGAAGTTGGCGAGGAGGTCACCGTGCCGCAGGGCGTGCCACGCGTTCCTGACCTCCTTCACGAACATGTCCTCGGGCAGCAGGCTCAGGCTGGGCCGCTCCAGCGTGCCGCCACTCGCGTAGACCACCGAGCCGTCGTCGGGGCGGCTGGCGCTGAGCAGTTCCTCCGTCGCGACCGACAGTTCGACCGGGGTCAGCACCGGAAGGTCCTCCAGGGTCAGCGGCTCCCGCGCGTCGTCGGGGACGCCCGGGTATTTGCGGTTGAGCGAGGGGACGCGCCGTGCGCCGCGCAGTATCAACTCCAGGTGCGTCGTGGAGACTCCCACCCCGACAACGCCGGATGACCGCTTCGTGGACGACATTTGTTGTGGACCTCCACTACAGACGAACGCACGCAACGACCGCTAGGGCTCCCCCACCGCTCTCGATAACATACCCCCGAATTGGCCGGATCTGGTTTCCGATAGGTACATCGTGTGCGCGATCCGCGAAGCGCGCGGCACGCGGTGGGCGTTCGGCCGGAAAAGCGCGCATTCCGGCGGGCGGAGCGGAAATTTACCGTCCAGTTACCCATGGCGGCGGCGGCCGGTACGGGGTCACTCCCCCGGCTCGGGCGGCGACGCGGCCGACGGGGTCGGGGCCCGGCCCGCCGGTCCGGCCGGACCGGCGGCCAGCGCCTCCGAGCAGCGGTCGAGCGCCGCCAGGAAGCAGCCGGCCTCGTCGGGCGAGAAGGCGGCGGTGAGCCGCCCCTCGACCTCGGCCACGGCGGCGTCGGCCTCGTCGATCAGCGAACGGCCGCTGCGGGTGAGGCGGCTCTCCAGGACATGCTGGTGGACGGGGTGCGGTCTGCGTTCCACCAGTCCCCGGTTCTCCAGGGTGGAGAGAACCGACGACATGGTCTGTGGGGTGACCATGCATCTGCGGGCGAGCGCCGCGCCGGAAAGTCCCGACTCCTGGGACAAGGCCAGCAGCACGTGGTACTGCGGCACATTGACCTTGAAGGGACGGAGCACCGAGTGCTTCGCCGAGACCAGTTCCTGCTCGACCCTCCGGATGCGGTGGCCGATGCGCTCGTGTAGGGGAAGGGGCATATCAACCACGCTATGTAGATGGTTTCCCGGCGGACAAGACCGCATACCGCCGCTATCGCGCGCGGCGGAATGGCGGCCGGAAGAGGACGGAAGTCGGGAGTGAAGTGTGGGGGAAGACGACAGGAAGAGTATCAATAAGCCTTTGCCAAGCGGCAGTCGGACGACGCCGCAAACCCGGGAAGCGGGGACCGTGCGGGCGGACCGGCCGTTTCGCCCGCCGTTTCCGGCGCGGGGGGCGAATGCGGCGGCCGTACGGCGCGGGGCCGCGCGTGGACCATACGCATAAGCATGGTCCGCGCCGTTCCGGCGGAAAGCGCGGAGGGGGACCCGGGGTCCGGCCGCCGGGCCACGCTCCGTGAGTCCGGGACTCCGGCGCGCGGGGGGCGGGGATCACCGGCGGTGACGAACGGCCGCGCGGGCGGGCGGCATCGCCGGCTGTCGCCCCCTATGTCGCCACGGGCCGTGGGCGGCGCCGGGAGGGCGGTCCGGCGTCCGGCGACGGAGAGCGAGCGGCGGCGTACGTCCCGGGCGCCCGGCCGGTGCCCGTCACAACAGGCGGCTAAGGCAGGGCACTTACGCGATGGCGGCGGCGTCTTCCGCACCTCGGGGGACAATGCGGGGCCGAGGCGGCGGAAATCCTTCGAGTGAACTCCACCCGGGCGTCGCGCACAGGATTTGCGCACCAGTGCGACTCGGACGGGAAATCGGAAAGACGGCGGCCGGGTACGTCGCGCATCCGGTCGCGGCGGCGACGGCGGAGGTCCGGTGCCGTGCCGCATTCGGCGGCCAATCCGCCCCGTACACCGGACGGGCGGCGCCCGGCGGCCCGGCCGATTCGACGGCTAGGGAAGAGAGTTCACCCACCGTACACAGGGAGACACACGGGTGGAGGCGCCCATTCGCCCCCGGGATCTTCACTCACGGCGCATCGTTCCTCCGCGCGGGGGCACCCCGCCACCGACCACGCGCGAAGCCTTTACACGACCCCTACCCGGCGCTACGTTCACGGCACGGCATGGGAGCGCTCCCACCTCTGTCACCACGAGCCACTCACTCATCACGGCGAAAGGGACGCAACGCGATGAGAGACCGGTCGACCCCCCGCCCCCGGCTCAGGAAATCCGCACTCCTGACCCTCCTGGCCGCACTGCCCGCGCTCTGCCTGGTCCTGTTCACCGGTGGCAGCGCTTCCGCGCACGGTGCCCCGATGGACCCGGGCAGCCGCACGTACCTGTGCTGGAAGTACAGCATCAACAGCAGCGGCGCGATGGACCCGCAGAACCCCGCCTGCCGGGCCGCCCTCAACAAGAGCGGCGCCAACGGCTTCTACAACTGGTTCGCCGTGCTCCGCTCGGACGGCGGCGGCCGTACCCAGGGCTTCGTGCCCGACGGCGAGCTGTGCAGTGGTGGTGCCACGGTGTACGACTTCTCCGGCTTCGACCTGCCGCGTACCGACTGGCCCTACACCCACGTCACCGCAGGCGACACCTACGAGTTCACCTACAACCCCTGGGCCCACCACCCCGGCACCTTCCACCAGTACATCACCGAAGACAGCTGGGACCCCACCCAACCCCTCACCTGGGACGACATCGAAAACACCCCCTTCCACTCCGAAACCAACCCCCCCTACCGCGGCTCCGTAGGCAACCCCGAATCCGAGTACTACTGGACCGCCCAACTCCCCACCAACAAACAAGGCCGCCACATCATCTACACCGTCTGGCAACGCTCCGACAGCCAGGAAACCTTCTACAGCTGCTCCGACGTCACCTTCGACGGAGGAAACGGAGAGGTGACCGTCCCCGGCGCCGGCGGCGGCGAGGACCCGGGCCCGGGTCCCGGCCCCGGCCCCGACCCGGACCCCGACCCGGTGGAGCCCGACTGCACCGCGTCCCTCGGCACGGTGAGCAGCTGGAACGGCGGCTTCCAGGCCGAGATCCGCGTCACCAACACGAGCGACGGCCCGATCTCCAACTGGACGACGTCCTGGAACCAGGCGACGGGCAACGCGGTCCAGAGCGTCTGGAACGGCTCGCTCACCGCGCACGGCGACCACGTCATGGTGAGCAACGCGGCGTGGAACGGCTCGCTGTCGGCGGGCAGTTCGACCACGTTCGGCTTCACCTCCAACGGCTCACCACCGAACGCCCAGACCATCCTGAGCTGCGGCGTCTCCTGACCCCCGCTCCCCCACAGCCCCGTCCTCCCCGGAGGGCGGGGCTGTTCCGGCGCCGGGGCGGCGGGGCATCGGCGGTCAGTGGTGGTCGTCCACGCCCGGCGGTATGACGGGGCCGGTGGCGATGGTCGCCCACAGGCACAGGCCGTCCGGCGTGCGTGCGGTGCCGTAGGTGTGGCGGACGCCGTCCGCCAGGCCGGGGATGGGGTCGGGGAGCCGCAACGCGTGGTGGGTGCGCGCCCGGAGGATCTGCACGACGACCGTCGACTCGTCCGCGCGGAGGCTGAGCCACCAGGGCCGCCGGGTGCGGGCGGCGGTGATCAGGGCGTCCGCCACGGGCCACGCGGCGGACAGGCCGTGCGTGTCGAGTGTCTTCCGCATCCAGTCGCGGGCGGCCGCCGTGTCGTCGCGACCGCCGCCGCCCGGGAACAGCCGCGCGTCATGCAGGCGAACGGGCTCCGCGTCGCCCGTCACCGTTGCTCCTCCTGCGGGGCAGCCGCCCAGAGGGACAGCACCGCCGCGTGCGACGCCACGACGGCCGCGCCCCTGTCCCGCCCGGCCACCACACGCGAGGTCGCCGCCGCCACGGCGGGGAACAGCCGGTCGCAGACCGCCCGCAGCTCGGGGGCGTCGCCCAACCCGGCCAGCCTGGCGACCAGTTCGTGCGGCACAAGGTCGGGCCAGTAGTGCAACCCGCCCTGGGAGCCAGTCGGATGGGCGGCCAGCGGGACGAGGCGGGCACCGATCCGGCAGGTGTGGCACGCGTGCGAGGTCCACACCCCGGCCCCGTCCCCCACCGGCGTCCGGGCGACGGCCACCAGTTCACCGGTCGTGGCCTCGCAGTACATGCAGCGCCGGATCACTCGCACGGCCCCTCACCCCCGTCCAGGCTGTGAAGGCCGGCCGGGGGTTCGGGCACGCGGTGCACCGGCAGCCAGACCGGGCCCTCCAGTCCGGTGATGACGGTGATCTCCGGGTCAGGGTCACGCACCGGCGCGGGCTCCGGCGGCCAGAAACGGTCGTCCGTCACGGCGCCTCCCCGAACACCCGGCACAGCGCCCCGTACAGGACATCCGGATCGGTCAGGCAATCCCCGTACGGCCGAATCCCCAGCCACCGCACCTCGCTCCCACCATCACCGTCCCACGGCCCGCGCACACTGCCGACCGACGGAATCGCCAGCAACGACCCCCGCCCCAACGGCGTCACACCGACCGGCCACCACCGCGCCGTCGCATCCCCGGCCGGGATCAGCCAGTGCAACACCCCCTGCACGGGGTCCTCCACCACCGGCCCCGACAACCCCGTCAACGCCAGACGCGGCAGCACGTACAACCCCTGCAACAGAGGCACCCGCACCGCATCGAACCCCTCACCCAACGGCCTTATCCACACACGCCCATCAAGCGGCAGCCAAGCGGGCATTCGGTTGGAGGATGCAGTGTGCATGGAGTCCCTCGGCATCGACGGCGATCAGATGGTCACCGACCGTAGGACTCGCTAGGTTGAGGAAAGGGCAGAGAATCTGCCCCTCGAACGCGGGTTCAGGTTGCGAGGATGCCGATCTTCACAGCGAGTGCCGCAGCGCGCTGGCGGCGAGCTGGTGCCCGGGTGTCGGCCTCCTCCAGAACGATGCGCCGGGCGTAACCGTTCCAGCGAATCGTCTCCGGGGCGGCGTGGTACGCCTTCTCCAGCGTCGCCAGCGCCATGTCCGGCTCGCCCGCGAGCTGGTAGCCCCGGGCCTCCTCGATCCGGTGCCGGGCACGCCGGGGCCGGGAGGGAATCGCGGTCGCGTCCGCCGTCGCGGCCTGCCGCACGGACTCCCCGCCCGCCCGCAGCTCGACGGCCACGGTCACCGCGTGGGCGCCCATGATGGCCCGCGAGAAACTGGTGACGGGGTGGTAGTAGTCCTCCGGCAGCCGCTCGGCCACCGCCCGCGCCTTGTCCCACCATCCCCACGCAGTGCCGGTGTCCCCCCGGCGCGCCGCGGTGTATCCGGCCTCGAAGCGCAGCGCCCCGGCAATCGCCAGCACGTCGGTCGTGGCGTCCGGCAGCAGCGGCTCAAGGTAGCGAAGCGTGGCGTGGGTCACCGCGTCGGCGGCCTCGTAGTGCGACGGACCGGTGTCCCGGTGCGCCTGCCCCATCAGCCAGGCCGACACGCCGATCGCGTGTGGGTCGTCGGACTCCTGCGCGGCTACCATGCCCCGCTCGGCCACCCGCCACAGCAGCGCCGACTCCGGCTGATAGGCCAGGAAGAACTGGCTCAGGTTGTACGTCTGGGCCAGGACCGCCTGCGCCGCCCGCCGCTCCGCGCCCGTCTCGCTCTGCCGCACCCCGAGTTGGGCGTCGCGGATCAGGTCAGGCAGCAGTCGGCCGATGACCTCGCGGTGGTTCGGCGCGGTGTGCCGCGCCTTCCACGCCTGGGACAGCCGCGCCGAGAGATGCGCGGTCGGCGGTGCCTCCCGTTCCGGGGAACTGAACGGATACGCGTTGATGACCGCCGCGACCTCGGGCAGGCGGTCGTGCCCCGGGCCGATGAACAAGTCCGCGGGCAGGGACTGCGCACCGGTCAGTTCGGCGAGGTCCCGGACGCGCAGGGCCTCGGCGATGCGGAGGATCATCGGCAACCGGGGGAGGTGGAGCGTACCGGCCTCTACCTGCTTCACCCATGAGGGGGACCTCCCTACGAGACCGGCGAGCACGGGACGGCTCATGCCTCGGCGCTCGCGCAGGAGTTGCATACGCTGGCCGAAGGTCATCGGCGCGTCGTACGGGTTCGGGGTACCAGCAGGTGACACGGCCTCGCCCCTCTCAGGAACAGCTCGACACTGCCAGAGTATGGGGCGGGCCCCCTCGCCATGTGCGTCGCCGACGGATTCACCAGGCGACACGCGCCCGCGAGCGACGAGCGGCCTCCGGCCAGGCGGCGGGCGTCCCTGCCATGAAACGATCATCCGCGTCCCGTGCCGCACGGCGACCACAGGCAGGAAGGCACCAGATGCCCTCGAAAGTCCCGCCCATCGCTGACCTCATGGATTCCGCCCGGGAGACGGCTGTTCATCTGGAGATGCGCGATGTCTACGCGGTGGCCCCGGAGAACGGACAGTTCGCGCGGTGGTGGGCGACCGGGCTGCGGGACACCGATCCGGACTCCCCGTACTGGCGCGGCTGGACCGGGATCGTCCGCCGGGCCGTCGCGCGGGGCGTGACCGTCCGGCGGGCGCGCGTCGTCTCCCTACCGGCGTCCGAGTACATCCGCTTCGAGCACGCGGGGACGCCCGTCAACCTCGCCGCCGGCGAGGACGTCCGCTGGCTCCCCCGCCACGCGGCATCCGACCTGGCTCTGCCAGGCAACGACTTCTGGCTCTTCGACGGACACCTCGTCCGCTTCGGCCACTTCGACGGCGACGGCCACCTCACCGGACACGAACTCGTGCAGACCACCGCCGTGGCCCAGCTGTGCGCGAGCGCCTTCCACGCAGTATGGGAACGCGCCACACCCCACGCCGACTCCGACGTCCACTGAACCGGATCGACCGTGTCCGAGTCCCAGGGTGGACAGCGCGGGTGTGAACGAGAAGAACGACTTCTGGGTGGTCGGCCACGGCTGCGTCGGAGGACGCTGACCAGCCCGGTGTCACTGATCCGACGCGAGGGCCTCCAGCGCGAAGAGCAGCACGTGCTGCCAGAACATGGCCGGGCTGTCGAAGGACGGCGGATCGACTTCGCGGATCTCTCCGACCAGGCGGCGCAGTTCGTCCGCGATCTCTTCCTCCGATTCGTCCTCGTCCGCGCTGTGGAGCAGGTCGATGTCCTTGAACTCCACCCGGAGCCGGTATGCGATCTGGAGGAATCGCTCTAGGGACGTGTTGATCAGCCCGAATTTCCGGTCGCTGTCCCCTGGCTCGTACCAGTAGACGCGATTGTCCACCCGCGACATGCAGGCCCAACCGCCCATGCCCACGGCGATCACGATGTCGTCCCGGACCTCCGGCGCGAGCTTGCCCGGAGTCCCGGTGTCGAGGGCCTGGCTGATGGTCTGCGGTGGATCGATCCGGACGTTGCCGAAATACACCTGGCCCAACAGTGAGCTGGGCAGGCCCACCTCGGTCAGCAGGCGCCGATCCCCGGGGTTGGTGAAGTGCCGCTCGGCGACCTCCGGCGGCATCGTCTCGACCCAGAGCGAGCCGAACGCCGACACCAACTCCGCGTGCGTGACCGTCGCGGGCTCGATCCGGTTGACCACGGGGCTGATCGTAGCAAGCCTGACCTCGGCACTTGTCGGCCCGGGGAACCATGATCGCCTCAGGCCCGCGTCGGCCGCGTTCCACACTCCGCCCGGTATCGGGACGGCCGCCCCGCAGCACCACTGCGACTGCGGTTCCCGCAGGCGCGCCGCGCCTCCTGAGCTGCGGACGGGGATGCGGGCACCCACACCGGCGAACTCGTCACCCCGTCAGTGGAGTCGCAGGGTCCCGGGGGCCTCTTCCTCGATGATGTCCACCAGCCAGTCGAACGCTGTCGGGCCGCGGCCCGCGCGGGCTTCGGCCAGGCGGGCGGTCATGTGGTCCCTGTGCGCCGGGTGGCAGCGGGCGAGCCACTTCTCCAGTTGGCGCGCGGCCTCCCGGTGGCCGAGGTTCCGGCGGGAGGTCTCGTGGTCGCGCCACTCGATGACGAAGTCGCGGTCGTCCGGGGTGCCGAAGCCGCCGCGGAGGCAGTCGGCGAAGGCGTCGAGGTTCCGCCCGAAATAGCCGCCGCAGCCGATGCTCTCGCCCGCGACCTGCCAGAAGTCCTCCAGCGTCCCGACGCGGCTGCCGTCCAGCACGTATCGCACTGTCACGCGGCACAGGCTATGCCCCTCGGCCCGGGTCGTGTCATGACCCTTTACAGCGGCGGGCGGACGGGGCTACGGTCCGATTGGGAGCGCTCCCACTCGCAGGTCTTCCCCCACGGTTTCCCCCACCTCATCCGGCGAAGGGACGCAACGCGATGAGAGACCAGACCAAACGGCGCGGACGCGCGCGCAGGCTCGGCATGATCACCGCGCTGGCGAGCGTGCCAGCGATGGCCGCCGTGATGTTCACCGGCGGCGCCGCCTCGGCGCACGGTGCCCCGATGGACCCGGGCAGCCGCACGTACCTGTGCTGGAAGTACAGCATCGACAGCACAGGAGCCATGAACCCGCAGAACCCGGCCTGCGCCGCCGCGCTGGCCGAGGGCGGCGCGAACGCGTTCTACAACTGGTTCGCCGTCCTGCGCTCGGACGGCGCGGGACGCACCGAAGGCTTCGTGCCCGACGGCGAACTGTGCAGTGGTGGTGCCACGGTGTACGACTTCTCCGGCTTCGACCTGCCGCGTACCGACTGGCCCTACACCCACGTCACCGCAGGCGACACCTACGAGTTCACCTACAACCCCTGGGCCCACCACCCCGGCACCTTCCACCAGTACATCACCGAAGACAGCTGGGACCCCACCCAACCCCTCACCTGGGACGACATCGAAAACACCCCCTTCCACTCCGAAACCAACCCCCCCTACCGCGGCTCCGTAGGCAACCCCGAATCCGAGTACTACTGGACCGCCCAACTCCCCACCAACAAACAAGGCCGCCACATCATCTACACCGTCTGGCAACGCTCCGACAGCCAGGAAACCTTCTACAGCTGCTCCGACGTCACCTTCGACGGAGGAAACGGAGAAGTCACGGTGCCGGGTGTCTCGGCCGCCGACACGGCCGCCGCCGACGCCGCCGCGGCCGCCGACGAGCACGCGGACCACACGGGCCACGCCGCCCACCACGGCACGGGCACCGCCCCGGCCGTCGGCACGGCCGCCCAGTCCGTCCGCGACGCGCTGCTGCCGGGGCTGATCGGCTGACACAGCCGCACCGCGCAGCAACGCCCCGGAGCCCCGGTCCGCCGCCCCTACCTCCCAGCCCCCGCTCGGGCGGCGGACCGGCTCCGGGGCACTCCTGTCCCACCCGTCCCGGACGGGAGAGAAAACAGGTGTTCCCCGGCACTCGAACGGAGTACCGTACTCAGCACGCCCCACAAGGAGCAGGAAGGAGGCGCCGCCATGTACGTCATCACCGCCGCGCGTCTCCCCAGCCTCCCTTGTCCCGGGCGAATACCGGGCTGACCCGGAGGCGCGCACCACCGCTTCCGGAAGGTTTCCCCCCATGACCGATCTGGTCATCCGTCACCTCGTCGAGGACGAGGCGACCGCGCTGTTCACGTCGCTCCCGCACGCCGGGCTCGTCGGCCGTGCCCTGCTCGATCCGCCCCGCGACACGTACGCCACGCTCGCCGAGGGCGGCGAGTACCGTCCCGAGTGGACGTGGGTCGCCGAACGCGACGGGAAGGTCGTCGCCCGCGCCGCGTTCTGGGCCGGTCCGGACGACACCGAGCCCAAGGTCCTCGACTGGTTCGACTTCACCGACCCGGCCGCCGGGACCAAGCTGCTGCGGCGTGCCCCGCTGCGCGGCGACTTCAACCTGCTGCTGCCGCCCGGCTGGCGCGACGACCCGCGCGTACGGGCCGAGGGGCAGGCCCGTATCGACGCCGCCACCGCGGCGGGTTACACCTTCATGGTCGAGCGCTACCGCTACGTGTGGCGCCCGGCGGACGGGCTGCCGGAGCGGCCCGGCCGCCTCGTCTTCCGCCCCGAGCCGGACGACGAACGGGTCCTGGAGGCCCTGCGGCGCGTGCACAGCGTCACCCTGGACGCCCACGCCCTGCGGGCCGTCGCGGAGGGCGGCGTCGAGCAGGCCGCGCAGGAGGAGCTTGACTTCTTCCGCTGGTGCCCGTCCCCCCGCGAGTGGTGGCGCCTGGCGTACACCCCGGAGGGCGAACTCGTCGGCATCCAGGTGCCCGCGCACAACCCGGCCGCCCCGATCGTCGGCTTCATCGGCGTCGTGCCGGAGCAGCGCGGGCACGGGTACGCGTACGACCTCCTCGCCGAGTGCACACACACGCTGGCCGCCGGGGGCGCCGACCGGATCGTGGCGTCCACGGACGTCGGGAACGTGGGGATGGCCAAGGCGTTCGCCCGCGCGGGCTACCCGGTCGCGCAGGTCACGTACAACCTGGCGCCGCCTGGACCCGCCGTGGCGTGATTGCCCGCCGGTAGCGCGGTGCGCCGTCCACGCACCGCGCCACCCTCAGCACCCGTAAGTCAATTGCAGAGTTCTGTTCATTTTTTGCATCGCTGGTTATAGAGTCATGGCGTGAACGAACGAATCTCCCAGGTGGCCGAGTTCGCGGGTGTCAGCGAGGCGACGGTGCGGCGCGTGCTCAACGGAGCGGCCGACGTACGTCCGCGGACGCGCGACGCGGTGCTGACCGCGCTCGACGTCCACGGCTTCGAACGGCCGGCCCGGTTCCGGCCGGACCACGCGCCCTTGGTGGGGCTGGTGATCCCGGACCTGCTCAACCCCGTCTTCCCGCTGTTCACCCAGGCGCTGGCGACCGCGCTGAACACCCACGACCTGATCCCCGTGCTGTGCAACCGGTCGCCGGACGGCGGCCCCGACGTCCACTCCATCGACCAGCTGATGCGGCAGCGCGCCGCCGGGCTGATCTTCGTCGCGGCCAGCTACGCCGACATCGGCGAGGAACGCGGCAAGGGGCTGCGGGACGGCACCCCGATGGTGCTGATCAACGCCGCCGACGAGAACCTCGGCCTCGCGCAGGTGAACGTGGACGACGCCCTGGCCGCCGAGCAGGCGCTCGTCCACCTGGCGGCGCTCGGGCACACCAGGATCGGTCTGGTCCTCGGGCCGGTCGGGCACGTGCCGTCCGCCCTCAAGCTGCGCGGATACGCCCAGTTCTTCGGCCGGAAGGGGCTGGCGGCCGAGGACTGGAGACCGCTGGTGTCCCACACGATCTTCTCCATGGAGGGCGGCGCGACGGTACTGCCGCGGCTGCTCGACCAGGGGGCGACGGCCGTGGTGTGCGCCAGTGACGCGCTGGCGATCGGCGTGATCCGGGCGGCGCGGCGGAGGGGGCTGCGGGTCCCGGACGACCTGTCGGTGATCGGGTTCGACGACTCGCCGTTCCTGGCGGCGATCGACCCGCCGCTGACCACGTCCCGGCAGCCGGTCGCCGCCATGGCCTCCGCGGCGGTGGCCGCGCTGGTCGCCCAGATCCAGGGGCACGCCCCGTCCCCGGACTCGATGCTGTTCGAGCCGGAACTGATCCTGCGCGGCTCGACGGCCGCTCCCCGGCGGGCGGGCTGACCCCTTCCGGAGCGTGCCGACCCCGTCGCGCAAGTCGTCATTTTGCGCAAGCTCATTGACTTCTTGCGAACCCGCTTTTACTGTCACGTCTGCCGCGGCACGGAAGGGAGGCGTCCCTTGCGTGCCGTGCAGTCCCTGGCAGTCGCCGCGTCCGTCACCTCCGGGCCACAGGAGCGTCGCTGTCGCCCGCGCAGGAAGGCACATCTCCTCATGATTGGTCCCAGAACACGCAGAATGGCCGGGGCCGGCATAGCCGGCGCGCTGGTGCTCGGCCTCGCCGCCTGCGGCGGCGACTCCTCCCCCGAGGCGGAGGACGGGGTCGTCACGATCACGGTCAACGGGCTGCCGCCAGAGACCCAGACGATCGACCGGCAGAACTTCGAGGACGACATCGCGGCGTTCGAGGACGCGCACCCGGACATCCGCATCGACGCCCGTGAGGGCCTGATGGACCCGGAGACCTTCTCCGCCAAGCTGGCCGGCGGGCAGCTCGAAGACGTCTTCTACGTCTACTTCACCGACCCGGCCGGGCTGATCCAGCGCGGGCAGGCGGCGGACATCACCGACTACCTCGACGACGTGCCGTGGGTGGCGGACGTCCGTCCCGAGCTGCGGGAGGTGTTCGAGGACGGCGAGGGCCGCGTCTACGGGCTGCCGACGGGCAACTACTCCATGGGGCTGCTCTACAACCGGGAGCTGTTCCGGCAGGCCGGCCTGGACCCGGACGCGCCGCCGGCCACCTGGGAGGAGGTCCGCGAGGCGGCCGACGCGATCGCCGGGCTCGGCGACGACACCGTCGGCTTCGCGGACTACAGCAAGAACAACCAGGGCGGCTGGCACCTGACCGCCTGGATCTACTCGATGGGCGGGCTGGTCGCCGAGGAGACCGACGACGGCTGGCGGGCCGCGTTCAACGACGAGGCGGGCAGGTCGGCCCTCCAGACGCTGCACGACATGCGGTGGACCGACGACAGCATGGGGACCCGCCAGCTCCTGGAGATCGCCGACGTCCAGCGGATGATGGGCAGCGGCCAGCTCGGCATGTACCTGGCCGGCCCCGACAACATCCCCACCATCGTCAAGCAGTTCGAGCAGAAGTACGACGACTACGGCCTGACGGCGATGCCGGGGTCCGCCACGCTCGGCGGCGGCGACGGGTTCATGTTCAACCCGGACGCGTCCCCTGCGGAGATCGAGGCCGGCCTGGCCTGGATCCAGTGGAAGTACCTCAACCCCGACCGGGAAGAGGAGAAGACCATCGCCTCGGTGGAGGCGGACATCCCGATCGGCCTGCCGCAGCCCGACCTGTGGTCCGGCGAGGCGCAGGAGGTAGTCGACGCCGTCCACCAGGAATACGCCAACGTCCCGGTGGAGAACTACGAGCCGTTCGTCACGCGCAGCCCCGAGGTCGAGACCCTGGTCGAGCCGCCGAACGCCCAGCAGATCTACACGGTGCTCGACGGCGTCATGCAGGCCGTGCTGACCGAGGAGGACGCCGACTTCGACCAGTTGCTGTCCGAGGCCGAGGACAGGGTCAACGGCATCCTCGCCACCGTCGAGTGAGTGCGGCGGAGGTGGTCCTGCCCCGGCCCTCCCCCGGGCCAGGAAGGTCAGGACCACCTCCGCGACCGAGCGCCGGCCGGGTCACCGGCCCGCCCTTCCCGTCCCGCCGCCGGGCCGGACACGTGGTGAATCGAGATGGACCGAGATGGACCGAGACGGACAATGACGGCTGAGCACCTGACAGCAGCACCGGACACCGGCCCGGCCGGCGAGGCCGGCCACCCTTCAGCGAGCGGGTACCCGCAGGAGCCACGCCCCCGGGCCACGGGCCGCTCCCCACGCCACCGGCCCCGGGTCCGGGCCCGGGTCCGCCAGAACCTCGTCGCCTACCTGTTCCTGGCGGCCGGTCTCCTGTGCTTCGCGCTGTTCTCCTGGTACCCGATCGTGCGCGGTGTCCTGCTCAGCTTCCAGCAGGTCACGTTCACCGGCGCGGACAAGTGGGTCGGCCTGGACAACTTCCAACGGCTCTTCGACGACCCCCTGTTCGCGACGGCCTGGCGCAACACCGCCTACTTCACCGTGCTGGCGCTGATCTTCGGCTTCGCCGCGCCGTTCCTCACGGCCGTGGTGCTCAACGAACTCCGGCACGGCCGCGCGTACCTGCGCATGGCCGTCTACCTCCCGGTCATGCTGCCGCCGATCGTGACCATGCTGCTGTGGCGCTGGATCTACGACCCCGGCCCCGGCCTGCTGAACAACGCGCTGGAGATCGTCCGCATCCCGCCGCAGCAGTGGCTGGAGTCGGAGAACATGGCGATGGTCTCCCTGGTCCTCGTCTCCACCTGGGCCAACATGGGCACCACCACGCTGATCTACCTGGCGGCGCTCAGCAACATCCCCGGCGAACTGTACGAGGCGGCCCAGCTGGACGGCGCCTCGATCCGCCGGCGGCTGTGGCACGTGACCATCCCGCAGATGCGGTTCATCCTGATGATCACGCTGCTGCTCCAGGTGCTCGGCACCATGCAGGTGTTCATCGAGCCGTACATCCTCACCGGCGGCGGACCCGACGACGCCACGGTCACCGTCCTGCTCCTGCTGTACCGGTACGCCTTCATCTACAACGACTTCGGCATGGCCAGCGCCATGAGCACGATCCTCTTCCTCGTCCTGGGCGTCTTCGCCGCCCTCTACCTGCGCCTGACCCGGACCCGAGGCTGAAGGAGGATCCGCCATGGCCGACGAAACCCCTGTCCGCACCCTGATCGCCCCCAGCGAGATGACCCACCGCACCGGTCGGTGGATCTACCGCTTCGTCCTGGGCATGACCCTGATCGGGTTCACCCTCGCGTTCCTGTTCCCCTTGTACTGGATGGCGTCCGGCGCGCTGAAGTCCGCCACCGAGCTGGCCCGTTCGAGTCCCACGTTCATCCCCGAGTCCTGGCAGCCGGAGAACTACTCGGAAGCCTGGTCCAACATGGGCCTGAGCCGCTACTTCTGGAACACGGTCGTCCTCGCGCTCGGCGCCTGGTTCATCCAGCTCAGCATCGCGGTCGCCGCCGCGTACGCGCTGTCCAAGCTACGGCCGATCCTGGGGAACGTGGTGCTCGGCGCGATGCTGGCGACCCTCATGCTGCCGGTGTCCGCCCTGCTGGTCCCCACGTATCTGACGGTCGTGGACGTGCCGTTGATCCACACGAACCTGATCAACACACCGTGGGCGATCTGGCTGCCCGCCTCCGCCAACGCGTTCAACATCTTCATCCTGAAGCGGTTCTTCGACCAGATCCCCACCGATCTCCTCGACTCGGCCCGCATCGACGGCGCCGGGAGCCTGCGCGTCCTGGTCTCCGTGGTCCTGCCGCTGTCCCGCCCCGTCCTGGCGGTGGTGTCGATCTTCGCGGTCGTGGGGGTCTGGAAGGACTTCCTGTGGCCGATGCTCGTCCTGCCCGACCCGGCCGAGCAGCCCATCACCGTCGCGCTCAACAACCTGTCGGCCGACATGCCGGTCAACCAGCTGCTGGCCGGCATGGTGATGGCCTCCGTGCCGCTGCTGATCCTGTTCCTGATCTTCCAGCGGCACATCATCGCCGGCCTCACCGCCGGCAGCCTCAAAGGCTGACACCACGCCTCCACGCTCTCGCCGGCCGCCCGTTCGGGCCGGCGACAGGGCGGGCATGCCCGCGTGCCCCCGGGCCGCCGGGACTTTTCCCGCCGTACCACCGCCGCGACCGACGATCGCGGCGCACCCCCCAAGGCGCTCGGTCCCGCGAGGACCTGGCACCCGTCGAAAGGCTGGTACTCGACGATGAGCACCTCGTTCCGGCACTCCCCACCCCGAAGAACACGCATCAGCGCCCGCCTGTGCGCCATCGCCCTGACATCCGTCCTGGCAGGCGCGGCCCTGTCGGTACCCGGCACCATGGGCACCGCCGCAGCCGCCGGCATCCTGCTGGAGGCGGAGTCCGCCGCCCGTTCCGGCGGGACGACGGTGGCGAACGACCACTCCGGCTACACCGGCACCGGCTTCGTCGGCGGCTACACCGACGGCAACCGAGGCACCGCCTCCACCACCTTCACCCTCACCTCCCCCACCACGGGCAACGGCAACGCCCGCATCCGCTACGCCAACGGCACCGGCTCCCCCAAAACCCTGAGCCTGTACGTCAACGGCACCTACACACGGCACATCACCTTCGCCCCCACCGCCAACTGGGACACCTGGACCACCACCGACCAGACCATCCCCCTCCGCACCGGCACCAACACCCTCGCCCTCACCTTCACCACCAACGACACCGGCAACATCAACCTCGACAACCTCGTCCCCACCCTGCCCACCGGTCCAGGGCCCGACCCGGACCCGCCCGGCACCCCGGCGTTCCAGGCCGAGGACGCCTTCTTCTCCGGCGGCCCGTCCACCGCGACCAGCGGCACGACCACCTACCTCGACGGGTTCACCGCCACCGGCAGCCGCGCCGTGTTCGCCGTCGGCAGCGCGACAGCCGCCTCCCGCGACGTGACCACGCGGTACCGCACCACCGGCGCCACGGCCGCGACCGTCACCCTCACCGTCAACGGCACCAGGACGGGACAGGTCTCCCTGCCCGGCACCTCGGGCGCCTGGGCCACCCGCACCGTCGCCGCCCCGCTGCGCACGGGCCTGAACACCGTGACCCTGCGGACCGAGCAGGGTGACAACGGCGCCTTCCAGCTCGACGGGATCACGGTCGCCGACGCGCAGGCCGCCCCGGACCGCGGCGCGATCCTGCCGTACACCTCCTACGAGGCCGAGGCCGGCACCCTCTCCGCCGGTGCCGCACGCCTCGGCGTCAGCCGCGAGTACCTGCGGCCCGCCGCAGAAGCCTCGGGACGTGACGCCGTCGTCCTCGACCGGACCGGCGAGTACGTCGAGGTGCGGCTGACCCAGGCGGCGAACGCGCTGACCCTGCGCCACTCCCTCCCCGACAACGCCTCGGGCACCGGCACCGACGCCACCCTCAGCCTGTACGCGGGCGGCACGCAGATCAGGGACCTGAACCTGACGTCAAGGCACGCATGGGTCTACGGCGCCTACCCCTACACCAACAACCCGGGCGAGGGCAGCGCGCACCGGTTCTTCGACGAGTCCCGCGTGCTGCTGGGCACCACCTACCCGGCCGGGACCGTGCTGCGGTTCCAGAAGGACAGCGGCGACCAGGCGTCCTCGTACACCCTCGACCTCGTCGAGGCCGAGAACGCCCCCGGCGCCTACGCCATGCCGGCCTCGGGGTTCGTCTCCGCCGTGGACCTCGGTGTGACCCCCGGTGACGGCGGCGACGACACGGCGACCCTCAACTCCGCGCTCGAACAGGCACGTTCGTCCGGCCGGGGCCTGTGGCTGCCCGCCGGCACCTACCGCGTCTCCGGTGAGATCATCCTGAACGGCGTCACCCTGCGCGGCGCCGGGCCCTGGCACACGCTGCTCCAGGGCAGCGACGGACACGGCACCTTCACCGGACGCGGCGGCACCAGCACCGTGCAGGACCTCGCGGTCGACGGCGGCAGCACCGTACGCGACGACAGCGGCCAACGGGCCATGTTCGAGGGCGACTTCGGCAGCGGGTCCACATTCCAGAACGTGTGGGTCGAGCACAGCAAGGTCGGCATCTGGACCAACGCGGGCACGCAGGGCCTGCTCGCCACGGGTCTGCGCATCCGCGACACGTACGCCGACGGTGTCAACCTCTACTCCGGCACCCGTGGCACCGAGATCTCCCACAGCAGCGTCCGTAACACCGGTGACGACGCGCTGGCCATGTGGTCCGGCGGACAGGCCACCCGGGACAGCTCCTTCCGCCACAACACCGTGCAACTCCCCATGCTGGCCAACGGCGCCGCCGTCTACGGCGGACACGCCAACAGGGTGGAGCACAACCTGATCGCCGACACGGTCACCGCCGCGGCCGGCATCGCGATCAGCAGCCGCTTCGACCCGGTGGCCTTCAGCGGCACCACCTCCGTGCAGCACAACACGCTGCTGCGCGCCGGGGGTTACGAGCCCAACTGGAACAGCGAGTTCGGCGCCCTGTGGATCTACGCCGACCCGGGCAACACCGTCGGCACCGGTGACATCACCGCTCCCGTCGTCGTCCGCGACATCGACATCGTCGACGCCACCTACAGCGGAATCCTCGTCACCTGGGAACGGACCGTCGGCAACCTCACCGTCGACGACGTCACCGTCACCCGTCCCGGCACCCACGGCATCGAGATCCACGCCCGGGGCGCCGGCACGTTCTCCGGGGTCCGCGTCAGCGCCGCCCCGGCCGGGGGCCTCAGCCTGACCGGCGGCTTCACCCTCACCCGCGGCACCGGCAACAGCGGCTGGTGACGCCCCACGCCTGACCGGGCCCACACCGAAGCGGACCCGGGACAGGACACCCGAGCCGGGTCCGGCCCCGCCCCAGCGACGCGGCGGGGCCGGACCCGGCCGGTCCCGTACGAGACTCCGAAGGAGCCCCGCATGACCACCCAGACCGTCACGACCGGCGCGGAACGCGCCACCGCGACACCCTGGTGGCGCACCGCCGCGATCTACCAGATCTACCTGCGCAGTTTCGCGGACGCCAACGGGGACGGCATCGGAGACATCGCCGGCATCCGCAGCCGCCTTCCGTACCTGCGTGACCTCGGCGTGGACGCCCTGTGGCTGAACCCCTGGTTCGTCTCCCCCATGGCCGACGCGGGCTACGACATCGCCGACTACCGCGACATCGACCCGCTGTTCGGGACGCTCGCCGAGGCGGAGGAACTGATCACCGAGGCGCATGCCCACGGCCTGCGGGTCATCGTGGACCTCGTGCCCAACCACTGCTCCGACCGGCACCCCTGGTTCCAGCAGGCGCTGGCGGCCGGTCCCGGCTCGCCCGAACGCGACCGGTTCTGGTTCCTGCCCGGACGCGGCGAGCACGGGCAGCTGCCGCCCAACGACTGGCAGTCCTACTTCGGCGGCCCCGCCTGGACCCGCGTCACCGAGGCGGACGGCACACCCGGCCCCTGGTACCTGCACATGTTCGCCCCCGAGCAGCCCGACCTCCACTGGGAACACCCGAAGGTGCGCGCCGAGTTCGAGGACATCCTGCACTTCTGGCTCAAGCGCGGCGCCGACGGCTTCCGTATCGACGTGGCCCACGGTCTGGTCAAGAAGCCGGGCCTGCCGGACGTCGGCCCCGCCCCCGACATCACCGACCTGCCCTACCAGGACTGCGACGGCGTCCACGACATCTACCGCGACTGGCGCAAGATCGTCGACAGCTACCCCGGCGACAGAATTCTGGTCGGCGAGGTCTGGCTGCCGAGCCCCGAGCAGTACGCGCGCTACCTGCGCCCCGACGAACTGCACTCCGCCTTCAACTTCGACTTCCTCTGCTCCCCCTGGGACGCGCGGGTCCTGCGGCGCGTCATCGACGCCACCTTCGCCGCCCACACCCCCGTCGGCGCGCCCCCCACCTGGGTGCTGTCCAACCACGACACCATCCGTCACGTCACCCGCTACGGCCGCGAGGACACCTCGTTCGACATGGCCGACAAACGCCTGGGCGACCTCAGCGACACGGATCTCGGCCGCCGCCGCGCCCGCGCCGCCGCCCTCCTGTCCCTCGCCCTGCCCGGCGGCGTCTACGTCTACCAGGGCGACGAACTCGGCCTTCCCGAGGTCCAGGACCTCCCCGACCACCTCCGCCAGGACCCCACCTTCGTCCGCTCGGGCGGCGCCGACCCCGGCCGCGACGGCTGCCGCATCCCGCTGCCCTGGTCACCCGGGTCGCCCTCCCTCCGCTTCTCCCCCGACGACTCCGCCACCGGGCCGTGGCTGCCCCAGCCCGCCGACTGGGCCGGTCTGACCGTGGAGACGCAGCTCGCCGACGTCTCCTCGGTGCTCTCCCTCTACCGAGCCGCACTCGCCCTGCGCCGCGCGCACCTGACCCGCCTGCCGGAAACGCTCCGGTGGCTCACGCCGGCCGACGACGGGGCGGGTGTCCTGGACTTCGGGCGCGGCGAGACGTTCCGCTGCGTGGCCAACCTCGGCCAGGAGCCCGTTGCCCTGCCGGATCACGCCGGGGTGCTGCTCGCCAGCGGACCGCTGACGCCGGACATGGCGGGCGGCACGCTGCTGCCGGCCGACACCTGCGTCTGGCTCACCGCCACCTGACGTGCCCGTCGTGGCGTGATTGCCCCGGCGGCGCGGTGCGCGGAGCATGGTGCCCATGCTGTTCGAGGTATGGGCACCCCACGCGCACCGCGTCACGCTTGACCTGTCAGGACGGTCCGCCCCCATGGACCCCGACCCCTCCCGCGCCGGCTGGTGGACGGCGCGGGAGGAGGCCGCGCCGGGCGACCGGTACGGCTTCGCGCTCGACGACGGGCAGGTTCTGCCCGACCCACGCGCCCGCCGCCTGCCGGACGGGCCGGAACGCCCCGGGGCGGTGGTGGACCTGACCGCCTTCCCCTGGCGGCACCCCTGGTCGGGGCGCGGCCTGCCGGGCGCGGTGCTGTACGAGACGCACATCGGCACGTTCACCCCCGAGGGCACCTTCGACGCGGCGGCCGGGCGGCTCGGGCACCTGGCGCAGCTCGGCGTGACGCACGTCGAGCTGATGCCGGTCTGCCCGTTCCCCGGCCGCCACGGCTGGGGGTACGACGGGGTGGCGCCGTGGGCGGTGCACGAGCCGTACGGCGGGCCGGAGGGGCTGCAACGGTTCGTGGACGCGGCGCACGGGCACGGCCTCGGCGTGGTCCTGGACGTGGTGCACAACCACCTCGGCCCGTCGGGCAACCGGCTGCCCGACTTCGGCCCGTACTTCACCGACCGCCACCACACGCCGTGGGGCTCGGCGGTGAACCTGGACGCACCCGGCTCGGACGAGGTCCGCGCGTACTTCGTCGGCAGCGCCCTCGCGTTCCTGCGGGACTTCCGGCTCGACGGGCTGCGGCTCGACGCCGTGCACGAGCTGGCCGACGACCGCGCCGAGCACGTGCTCGCGCAGCTGTCGGCGGGCGTGGACGCGCTGGCCGCCGAGGTGGGCAGGCCGCTGTTCCTGATCGCCGAGTCCGACCGGAACGACCCGCGCACCACCGCGCCGCGCGACCGCAACGGCCTCGGCCTCCACGGGCAGTGGAACGACGACTTCCACCACGCCCTGCACGCGGCGCTGACCGGCGAGTCCCAGGGCTACTACGCCGACTTCGCCCGCGCCCCGCTCGACGCGCTCGCGGCCACCCTGACGCGCGGCTTCTTCCACGACGGCGGCTGGTCGGCGTTCCGCGGCAGGTCGCACGGCCGCAGGCTCGACCCGTCGACGCCCGCGTACCGGCTGGTGGGGTACGACCAGACGCACGACCAGATCGGCAACCGCGCGCTGGGCGACCGGCTGGCGGCCCTGACCGGTCCGCGGCGGCAGGCGGTGGGGGCGGCGCTGGTGCTGTGCGGGCCGTTCACGCCGATGCTGTTCATGGGCGAGGAGTGGGGCGCGACGACGCCGTGGCAGTACTTCACCGACCACCAGGACCCCGACCTCGCGGAGGCGGTACGCACGGGGCGGCGGCGGGAGTTCGGGGCGCACGGGTGGGCGGAGGGCGACATCCCCGACCCGCAGGACCCGGCGACGCGTGACCGTTCCTGCCTGGAGTGGCCCGAGGGCGACGACGAGCCGTGGCTGCTCGGCTGGCACCGGCGGCTGATCGCGCTGCGCGAACGCTACCTCCCGGCGGACCTGACGCTGGCCGACATGTCGGTGGCGCACGACCAGGAGGCGGGCTGGCTGGTGGTGCACGCCGGGCCGCTGACGGTCGCGGCGAACCTTTCGGCGGACGCGCGCGCCCGGGTGCCTCTGGGCGAGGGACTGTGGACGCCGCTGGCCGCGTCGGACGAGAAGGCGGCGCGGGAGGCGGACGGCCGCCTGGGCCTGCCGCCGGAGTCGGTGGTCGTGCTGCTGCGCGAGGACTGACGCCGCGAAACCGGGTGGCCGCCGCGGGGAGCGGCGGCATAGCCTGTGCCCTTCCCTACGTGAGGACTCCGCGCGCATGACGCCGCCCGCTCTCTGAACCTGACATCTCCCAGCGCATCGGTCGCCGGCGTGACCGCCGGCTCTCTTTCCCATGCCCTCGTCAGGTCTTCAGAGAGATCATGTCCTCACACCTTCATACCGTGCTGCCCCCTGCCGTCTTGTCCTGGGCCGTGCGGCGCACCCGCCTGCCCCTGCTCGCCCTGCGCTGCGTGGCCTGCTCCCACGGCCACGCCACCGTCGGCGACGGCAAGTTCCGCGTCAACGCCAACGGCAAGCGTCTCGACGTCTGGCTCCTGGTCAACTGCCTCGCATGCGACCGGACCGGCAAGCTCACCGTCCACGACCGCGTCCCGGTCCGCGCCCTGCCGCCCGTTCTCCTGGCCGGGTACGCGGCCGACTCGCCGTCCCTGGTCGCCGACACCCTCCTCGACCCGCAGCTCGCCCGGCGCAACCGGTTCGCGCTCGCCTGGGACGGGTGCTGGGAACTCGACGCGCCCCCCGTGCCCGCCGACAGTCCGTGGCCCCTGCGGATCACGGTCGCCTTCGCCGATTCCGTGCCGGTCCGTCCGGAACGGCTGCTCGCCCAGGGCCTGGGCATCGGCCGCAAGGAGATCGCCGCCAGGGTCAAGACCGACATCCCGCTGAACCGCAGGACAAGACGGGACTTCTCGTTCGTCCTCATGGGATCGGCCGGATAGGGGTCGGGGACACCGGGGCGGGACGCGGGCGGTCCGTGTCCCGCCCCGGTCACGTCTCCAGCGCGAGCCGTATCCCGAGGGCGATCATCACACCGCCGGATATCTGCTCCAGCCTGCGCCGTACACCGGGCCGGGACAGCGTGACGGACAGGCGGCTGACGCCCCACACGTAGCAGGCGTAGAAGCCGACCTCGAAGACCGCCCAGATGGCCGCCAGCGCCACCATCGCCGCGAAGTGCGGCGCCCCCTCCGGCACGAATTGCGGCAGGAACGCCAGCGCGAAGACGCCCGCCTTCGGGTTGGCCAGATTCAGCAGCAGCCCCGACCGGTAGTCGCGCCAGTCGGTGGCCCCCTCGGCGGGCGCGGCCGGGGCGAGCCCGGCGAGGTCGCCCCGCCGCGCGGCGCGTAGCGCCTGGACGCCGAAGCCGAGCAGTACGACCGCGCCGACCATGTGGATCACGTCGTAAGCGACCCGCGACGCCTCCAGCACCGCCGTCAGGCCGAGGGCGGCGCACAGGCCCCAGACGAAGACGCCGCTCTCGTTCCCCAGCACCGTCCACATCCCGGCCCGGCGGCTGCGCAGGGACTGGCGGACGATCAGCACGGTGCTCGGCCCCGGTGAGAGGGCGATCAGCATGCAGGCGCCGATGAAGGCGGCGAATTGGCCCCCCATGTTCCCCATGTTTCCCGGTCCCCTCGGTCCTCTCGGTCCTCTCGGTCCTCTCGGTCCTCTCGGTCCTCTCGGTCCTCTCGGTCAACTCAAGGCCATTCTGTCCGCGCCCGCCACGGCTTTCCACCGGGCTGTCCACAGGCGGGCGCCGAAGTACGATCCACCGATGATCGACACGACTCAGCAGCCCTACGACGTGCTCGTGGTGGGGGGCTCCGGGGTGGACACCATCGTCCGCGTGGACGAACTGGTGATCCCCGGCGGGGACTCGGTCGGCGTCCCGCCCGTCCGGGACTACGTGGCCCACACCGGCACGGGCGCGGCGCTCGGCTTCCACGCGCTCGGCCGCAGGACCCAGTTCATCGACTATCTCGGCGACGACCTCCAGGGCGCGCAGGTCCGCGAGCGCTTCGCCGCCGCCGGGGTGGACCTCGACACGCTGCCCGCGCCCAACGGCACGCCCCGCAGCGTCAACCTGGTGGACGCCCGGGGGCGGCGCTTCTCCTTCTACGACGGCCGCCATCCCGACGACCTGCTGATGCCGCTGGACTTCGCACTCGCCCACGCGACACGGGCGCGCCACGTCCACCTCTCCCGCAGCGGCTTCACCCGCGAGCTGGTCGGCGAACTGGCCGAAAGGGACATCCCCACGTCCACCGACCTGCACGCCTGGGACGGCATCGCCCCCGACGCGCTGCCATGGGCCCTCGGCTGCGACACCGTCTTCCTCAGCGCCGCCTCCGCCGGCGAGCGGACCGGCGACGTGATGCGGATGATCCTGGACGAGGGACGGGCGCGCCTGGTCGTCGCCACCGACGGCGAGCGGGGCGCGTACGTGCTGGACGCTGCGGCAGGCGGGACGGTCACGCACCACCCGGCCGTCGTCCCGCCGCTGCCCGTGGTGGACAGCAACGGGGCGGGCGACGCGTTCGTGACGGCGTTCCTGCACAGCAGGCTGGACGGCGCGCCCCCGGAGGGCTGCGTGCTGGCCGGGCTGGTGTCCGGCGCGTTCGCCTGCACGCAGTACGGGACGCACGAACGGCAGATCACCGCCGCGGAACTGGCCGCGGCGGTGAGCGAGCTGAACGGGCTCAGCCCTGCGGCTCCAGCCGGATGGCGATGGAGTTGATGCAGTACCGCAGGTCGGTGGGCGTGTCGTAGCCCTCGCCCTCGAAGACGTGCCCGAGGTGCGAGCCGCAGGTGGCGCACAGCACCTCGGTGCGGGGCCTGCCGGGCAGGGACGTGTCGGTCCGCGTCTCGACGGCGTCGCTCTGCGCCGGGTCGTAGAACGACGGCCAGCCGCAGTGCGACTCGAACTTCTCGCCCGACCTGAACAGCTCCGTGCCGCAGGCACGGCAGTTGTAGACGCCGACGGTCGTGGTGTCGGTGTACTCGCCGGTGAAGGCGCGCTCCGTGCCCGCCTCGCGCAGCACGTGGTACTCCTCGCCGGACAGCTCCCGGCGCCACTCCTCGTCGGACTTCTCGACCTTGTATGCCACGGGGCTCTCTCCTTGCTCCTGCTTCCCTGGGCGCGTCACGCGCCGAGCCGGGCGAGGATGACGGGACCGAGGTCCGTCACGTCGCCCGCGCCCATGGTGACAACGAGATCGCCCGGTTTCGCCATTCCCGCGACGGTGTCGGCCACCGCGTCGCGGTCGGGGGCCGGGCGGACGTCCGCGCCCGCCGTACGGGCGGCGTCGGTGATCAGCGCGCTCGTGACGCCCGGCAGCGGGTCCTCGCGCGCCGGGTAGATCTCCAGGACGAGCGACGCGTCGGCCAGGGCGAGCGCCTGCCCCATCTCGGCGCCCAGCTCGCGCGTACGGCTGAACAGGTGGGGCTGGAAGACGACGAGGACCCGGCCGCCCGCCTGGTCCGCGGCGCCGCGCAGGGCCTCGATGTCGGCGGCCATCTCGGTCGGGTGGTGGGCGTACGAGTCGATGACCTGGACGCCGCCCGCCTCGCCCTTGACCTGGAGGCGGCGGCGGACGCCGGTGTACGTGCCGAGCGCGGCGGCGAGCCCGGCCGCGGGCACCCCTGCGGCGACACCGGCGGCGAGGGCGGCGACGGCGTTGTGCGCGTAGTGGCGGCCGGGCACGGAGACGCGGAACGTCAGCTCCTCCCGGCCGGTCCCGCCCTCGCCCGCCGGGAGTTCCACGGTGACGTCGCTGGTCAGCCCGGCGGACACGACGCGCGTGACCCGCACGTCGGCCTCCGGCGCCTCCCCGTACGTGACGATCCGCGGCCCCCCGCGCCCGGCGAGGCGCGCCGTCAGCTCGCGCGCGCCGGCCTGGTCGGCGTTCACGACCAGCGTGCCGCCGGGCACGACGCGGTCGGCGAACAGCGCGAAGGACTCGTGGATCTCCTCGATCGAGGCGTAGTTCGCGTGGTGGTCGAGCTCGACGTTGAGGACGACGGCGACCTCGGGCGCGTAGCGGTGGAAGCTGCGGTCGCTCTCGTCCGCCTCGGCGACGAAGAGGTCGCCGTCGCCGTGCTCCGCGTTCGACCCGGGCGCGTCGAGGTCGCCGCCGATGGCGTACGACGGGGCGAGGCCCAGCGCGGTGAGGGCGACGGCGAGCATCGAGGTCGTCGTCGTCTTGCCGTGCGTCCCGGCCACGGCGATCGCCCGGTGGTCCGCCATCAGGGCGGCGAGGGCGTCCGAACGGTGTACGACGGGCAGCCCGCGGCGCGCGGCCTCGGCCAGCTCCGGGTTGTCGGGCCTGATGGCGCTGGAGACGACGACCGCGGTCGCGTCCGGCGCCAGCTGCTCGGCGGCGTGCCCGACGTGGACGCGGGCGCCGGCCGACCGCAGCGCGGTGGCGGTCGCCGAGTCACGGCTGTCGCTGCCGGACACGGCGGCGCCGCGCCGCGCGAGGATCTTGGCGATGCCCGACATCCCGGCGCCGCCGATGCCGACGAAGTGGGGCCGTTCCAGCGCGGGCGGGATGGCCGGTGTCATGCGCGTCGCTCCAGACAACGGGGGGGCTCCTGACGGCGAGGGGGCTTCCTGACAGCGGAGCTGTCCCGGCCGGGTCTCCCGGTCCGGTGCGGCGATTCTCGCACCAGGCCGCGCGCGGAACGGCCCCGGCTCATTCGGCGTGGGCGAAGAGTCGCAGCACGGGGACGCCGACCTTGTGCCGGGCGCGGGACGCCCAGTCGCGGTGGAACAGCTCCTCGACGTAGTGCGGCGCCGTCAGGACGACCACCTCGTCCGCGCCCGTCTCGCGGACCACCGCCGCCAGCACGTCGAGCGGATGCTCGCCGATCAGCCGCCCGTCGGCCTCGGCGCCCGCCGCGCGCAGCGCGTCCAGCGAGCGGCGCAGGGCGACGGAGGCGGGCGAGTCGGGCTGCTCCTCGGGCGCGGTGGCGCCCTCGGGGACGTCCGCCTCGCGCACGGCGGTGCCGAACTCGCCGAGCGCCACGTCGTCCAGGGCCCGCAGCAGCTGGTCCCGGTCGCCGCGCGGCTGCATCAGGACCACGACGGACTGCGGCGCGTCGTCGTGCAGGGTGGTGACGAGTTCCACGTCGGTGGGCGCGATAGCTTTCTCGATCATCAGAATTGTTGTGACCATATGAGCGCCCTTCGTCGAAACCGGACCCCGCGCGCGCCGGCAGAAACCATCCTTCCCCCGGGACGCATGGGGTGTCGCGTTGTTCAGTCTGCCCGGGACGCGAGAAGCGGAACGTCGGCTTCCGGGACCGCCGTCACGGTCACGGACCCGGCGCGCGCCGCCGCGGCGCCCTGAGCACCCGGGCGTGTACCCCGGACACGCGCCGACGAGTCAACGGCCGCGCGGGACAATTCGCTCTCCCGGGTGGCGGGCGCGCGCCGTTCAGCCCCTGCGGTAGCGCGCGAAGAGGAACCCGCCGTCCTCCAGCAGGTCCGTGAGCAGCATCTCCCGCGGGTCCGCGATCTCGGGACCGCTCATCAGCCGGGGCGCCGTGCCGACCGTGTAGCGCGGCGACGTGGCCAGGCACAGCTCGTCCACCACCCCGGCGGCGGCCAGCTGCCCCAGCAGCCGGGGCCCGCCCTCGGTCAGCAGCCGCGTGTGCCCGCGCGTGACCAGCTCGCGCTTCAGCCGCACGGGGTCCACGCCCGCCTCGTCACCGGCCGTCACGACCTCGACGCCCGCCGTGCGCGCGGCGGCGAGCCCCGCGTGCGGCGCCCGCGCGCCCGTGACGACGAGCGTCGGCACCTCCGGCTCGGTGAACAGCGGCAGCGAGAAGTCCAGGTGCAGGCTCGCGCTGACCACGGCGATCGCGGGCACCGACGTCTGACCGGCCGCCCTGCGGCGCTCGGCGAACTCCGCCCGCCGCCGCGCCGGGCGGTACTGCTCCTCCCGCACCGTCTCGGCGCCGACCACCACGACGTCGGCCAGCGCCCGCAGCACCCCGAAGATCCGCATGTCGGCCGGGCTGGACAGCGGCTTGGACCTGCCCCCGTGGTGCGCGGCGCCGTCGAGCGAGGACACCATGTCGGCCCGCAGCCAGCCGTCCCCGGCACGGTGCTCGTCCGGGTACGCGTAGGCGTCGGCGATCTCGGTCGCCTCCCACTCCCGGTCGGTGGTCGCGTCGGGGTCCTGGGTGGCGGGGAACAGGCGTCGCATGCGCCGCAGTGTGGCACAGGGCGGCGGACGTCCCACGGGGAAGGGGCAGGCCGCGGCGCCTAGACTGGGAGATTGTGTCCGCACCCAGCACGTCCGCGTCCCCAGCGTCCCCAGGACCGGTGTCACTCACCGGCAGGGAGCCCCAGGTACCGCCCGAGCGGCTGGTGGCCGAACTGGTCCCGCCGCCCCGCTTCGACGCGGCGCGCTTCGACACGTACATCCCCGACCCCGCGCAGCCCAGCCAGTCCGAGGCCGTCAAGGCGCTGGGCGCGTTCGCCGGCGGGCTCGGCGACGCGGGGCCCGCCGGCACCGCCCGCCGGGGCCTGTGGCCGCTCCGCTCGCGCCGCCCCGCGCCGCGGCGGCGGGACGGCCCCAGCGGCGTCTACCTCGACGGGGGCTACGGCGTCGGCAAGACGCATCTGCTCGCGTCCCTGTGGCACGCGGTGGCGGCCCCGCCGGAGCGGAAGGCGTTCGGCACCTTTGTGGAGCTGACGAACCTGGTCGGCGCCCTCGGCTTCCAGCAGACGGTCGCGACCCTCTCCGGCCACCGGCTGCTGTGCATCGACGAGTTCGAGCTGGACGACCCGGGCGACACCGTGCTCGTCTCCTCCCTGCTGTCCCGGCTGGTCGGGGAGGGCGTGGCCCTGGCCGCCACCTCGAACACCCTGCCGGGCAAGCTGGGCGAGGGCCGGTTCGCCGCCGCCGACTTCCTGCGCGAGATCCAGGGCCTGTCCGCCCACTTCCGCGCCCTGCGGATCGACGGCGAGGACTACCGGCACCGCGGCCTGCCGCAGGCGCCGCCGCCGCGCCCCGACGCGGAGGTCACCGCCGCCGCCCACGCCGTCCCGGGCGCGTCGCTCGACGACTTCGGCGCGCTCCTCGGCCACCTCGCGCGCGTCCACCCCAGCAGGTACGGGGCGCTGTGCGACGGCGTGGCCGCCGTCTGCCTCACCGGCGTCCGCCCGGTCCCCGACCAGAGCACGGCGCTGCGCCTCGTGGTGCTCGCCGACCGGCTCTACGACCGCGAGGTGCCGGTCCTCGCGTCCGGCGTCCCGTTCGACCGGCTGTTCTCGCCCGAGATGCTGAACGGCGGCTACCGCAAGAAGTACCTGCGCGCCGTCTCCCGGCTGACCGCGCTGGCCCGCGAGGCGGACGGACTTCCCTCCGCCGTCTGAGTGGCGGACGCCGCGGGCGGGGTACACGATCTCCCCATGGGGACAGACATACGCGGCCTGCTCCGCGTCACGCCCGGTTCGCCGGTGGACCTCGCGGCGCACCCGGCCGGGGCGACGCCGGGCTTCGACGGCGGCAAGAAGCGGGCGAAGGAAGAGCTGGCGGACATGGCCGACGACCTGGCCGCGCTCCAGGAACGGCTCTACGCCGCCGCCACGGCGGGCGACCGGCGGCGCCTGGTGCTCGTCCTCCAGGGCATGGACACCTCGGGCAAGGGCGGCACGGTGAAGCACGTCGTCAGCCACTTCAACCCGGCCGGCTGCCGCATCAGGGCGTTCAAGGCGCCCACCGAGGAGGAGCGGCACCAGCACTTCCTGTGGCGGATCGGCAAGGCGCTGCCCGCGACCGGCGAGATCGGCATCTTCGACCGCTCGCACTACGAGGACGTGCTGGTCGTGCGTGTGCACGGCATGGTTCCGCAGCCGGTGTGGGAGCGGCGGTTCGACGAGATCGACGCGTGGGAGCGCGCGCTCGCCGACGACGGCGTGACGTGGGTGAAGGTCTTCCTGCACATCAGCCCCGAGGAGCAGCGCGAGCGCCTGCTGCGGCGCCTGGACCGCGCGGACAAGCACTGGAAGCTGAGTCCGAACGACATCTCGGAGCGCGCCCTGTGGCCCGACTACCGGCGCGCGTACACCGCGGTGCTCGAACGGTGCTCGACCGACGCGGCGCCCTGGTACGTCGTCCCGGCGGACCGCAAGTGGTACCGCAACTGGGCCGTCAGCCGCCTCCTGCTGGCGCACCTCCGGGAGATGGACCCCCGCTACCCGGCGGCGGGGTACGACGCGTCGGACCTGCGCGCGAAGCTGCACGACGAGCGCCTCGCCGCCCCCGCCCGCGACTGAGCCACCAGAAAGCTCAGATAATCCTCTGAACATGACACTCCGTCGTTTGGCGGCACCCCCGTGCGATGAAGACTGACCCCGGAAGGGGACGGGACCATCGCACGGGGGGAGCGGGACATGCGGTCACGTTTCGGCACACTCGGCACCGGCATCGGCTGGCGCCCCGAGATCGCCGACGGCATCGAGGCACTGCCGGGTGTCGACTGGGTGGAGGTCGTGGCGGAGAACGTCTGCCCCGACCACCTCCCCGACGCACTCGAACGCCTCCGGGCACGCGGCACCACCGTCGTACCCCACGGCGTGTCCCTGGGCCTGGGCGACGCCGGACGCCCCTCCCCCGCCCGGCTGGCGCGGCTGGCCAGGGTGGCGGAGTCGCTGGGCGCGCCCGTCGTCACGGAGCACATCGCGTTCGTCCGCGCGGGCGGCCTGGAGGCGGGGCACCTGCTGCCCGTGCCGAGGACCAGGGACGCGCTCGACGTGCTGTGCGAGAACGTGCGGATCGCCCAGGACGCGCTGCCCGTGCCGCTCGCGGTCGAGAACATCGCGGCCGTCCTGAACTGGCCGGGCGAGGAGCTGACGGAGGGCCAGTTCCTCACCGAGCTGGTCGAGCGCACCGGCGTCGGCCTGCTCATCGACGTCGCCAACCTGCACACCAATCACGTCAACCGCGGCGAGGACCCGGCCACCGCCCTCGACACCCTGCCGCTCGACGCCCTCGCCTACGTCCACGTCGCGGGCGGCGTGGAACGCGACGGCGTGTGGCACGACAGCCACGCGCACCCCGTCCCGCCGCAGGTCCTCGGCGTCCTGGAGATGCTGCGCGACCGCACCGAGCCGCCCGGGGTGCTGCTGGAGCGCGACGAGGCCTTCCCGCCCACCGCCGAGCTGGCGGCCGAGCTGGACGACATCCGCGCCGTGCTCACGGGGGCACGCCGTGGCTGAGCCCACCGCGCCCGGTGCCCAGGACGGCACGGAAGCGGCACGCGCCCGGCTCGGCGCCGCCCAGTACGCCCTGCTCGCCGCCCTCACCGCGGGCGCGCCCGACCCGGACGGTTTCGACCCGGCCAGGCTCCGCGTCCAGCGCGACGTGCTCGCCGCCAAACGCGCGGACGTCATCGCGAAGATCGCCCCGCAACTGCCCGAGATCCTCGGCGACTCCTACCGCCGCCTCGCGCTGGCGCACACCCGGTCCCGGCCGCTGACCGGCGGCTACCGGCAGGACGCCGCCGCGTTCGTCCGCGCCCTGCTCACGGACGGCGGCCCCGGCGCGGGCGACCCCGTCCGCAACGATCCCGTCCTCCTCGATCCCGCCGTACGCGATCGCCTGGTCCGGTGGCTGGGCGAGGACCCCGGCACCACCCCCACCCCGCCCGGCCGGTTCGCCCGGCTGCGGCGCGGCACACGAAGCCAGCGGAAAGCCCGGTGACCAGCATGATCCTCTTCACAGCCGCCGCGACGGCCGTCCTCGCGGCCGGCCTCCTGAACCTCCTGCTCGCCCGCGCGCGGGCCCACCGCGCCCTCCCGTCGCTGGCGGCCACGACGACGGGCTCCGTGTACGAGACGGCGTTCCTCACCGGCGGCCCGCGCCGCGTCGTGGAGACCGTGCTGTGCGCCATGATCGGCAAGGGCAGGCTCACGATCGAGGACGGCGCGATCCACGTGACACGCCCGGTCGCCGACGACGACCTCGAACGCGGACTCCTCACCCTGGTCGGCGACTCGTGGCGCCCCCCGGCGGACCAGGTCGTCCTGGCGTTCGCCGCCTCGCGCCCGGTCCAGGCGATCGGCGACGCGCTGCTCTCGCGGGGCCTGCTGTGGGAGCCGAGGACGCACCGGACCTGGCGCCGCGCCGGGTGGGTCGCCCTGCTGGCCGCCGGTCTGGTCTCGGCCTCGACGCTCGTCGCGACGGTCGTCACGGGCGAGGTGGCGCTCCTCGTCCTGATCGCCGCCTCGACGCTGGTGCAGATCACCGCGTTCACGCTGCGCCCGCGCCGCGGGCGCCTGACCGACGCGGGCCGCGCCGCCCTGGCCGGCCTGCGCCACCGGTCGCCGTACAGGCTGGCCAAGGCCCCGGTGACGCAGGTGGCGCTCGACGGCCCGTACGGGGTGACCGACTCGAAGGTGCGCCGCCAGCTGACCACGGTCGTCCTGACCTCAGCGGCCGTCTCCACCTTCACGGCGGCTCCCGCGGTGGCGGACGGCGGCGCCTCGTGGGGGGCGGCGTGCGGCTCGTCGGGCGACTGGACCGGCGGCGGTGACGGCGGCGGCCACAGCGGGGGCGGCGGCGACAGCGGAGGCGGCGGGTCGAGCTGCGGGGGCGGCTCCAGCTGCGGCGGCGGGTCGAGCTGCGGTGGTGGCTGTGGGGGCGGTGGCTGCGGGGGCGGCGGCTGACCCCGGCGCCGACCCCGCCCGGTCCCCGGCGCGCCCGGCGCCGGGGACCGCGGGAGGCTCAGGCGAGCCCGGCGACCAGTTCCGCCAGCGGCTTGCGGCGCCCGGTGTAGAACGGGATCTCCTCGCGCACGTACAGCCGCGCCTTCGAGCCGCGCAGGTGGCGCATCAGGTCCACGATGCGGTGCAGTTCGTCCGCCTCGAACGCGAGGATCCACTCGTAGTCGCCCAGCGAGAACGACGCGACGGTGTTGGCGCGCACATCCGGGTAGCCGCGCGCCATCTTCCCGTGCTCCGCCAGGAGCTGGCGGCGCTCGTCGTCCGGCAGCAGATACCAGTCGTACGAGCGCACGAACGGGTAGACGCTCACGTACTCGCGCGGCGTCTCGTCCGCGAGGAACGCCGGGATGTGCGACTTGTTGAACTCGGCGGGCCGGTGCAGCGCCATGTTCGACCAGACCGGCTCCAGCGCCCGGCCGAGCCGCGTGCGGCGGAACCGGTTGTACGCCTCCTGGAGCGCGTCCGACGTCTCCGCGTGCCACCAGATCATCACATCGGCGTCGGCGCGCAGCCCCGACAGGTCGTACGTGCCGCGCACCGTCACGTCCTTGGCGGCGAGCTGCTCGAACAGCTCGGCGACCTCGTCCGCGTACCCGGCGCGGTCCTCGGGCAGCACGTCGCGCAGCCTGAAGACGGACCAGAGGGTGTAGCGGATGACGTCGTTCAGTTCCTTGGCGCGCTTCCCGGGCGATGCAGCAGTCATGGCGTCATTCTCCCGCGTCACTCGCCGGGCTCCTCACGCGGGCCCGGCGACAGCGTCCGCACCAGCTCGCCCACGGCCCTGGTCGCGCTCGCGACGCACGCCGGGATGCCCACCCCGTCGTACGACGCGCCGCACAGCCGCAGCCCCGGCAGCCCGGCGAGGTAGCCCCGGACGCGGGCGACGCGCGCCGCGTGGCCGACCGTGTACTGCGGCAGTCCGTCGACCCACCGGGTGACGAGGGAGTCGACGGGCTTCGCCGCGAGCCCGGCCGCCTCGCCCAGGTCGTCCAGCGCGGCCCGCACCAGCTCGTCGTCGTCCCACTCCAGCGGCCCGGCGTCGCCGAAGCGCCCGGCGGAGGCCCGCAGGACGAACAGGCCCGGGTCCGCGCCCGCCGCCCAGTCCCACTTGCCGGTCGTGAACGTCGCCGCCTTGATCACGCGGCGGTCCACGGCCGGGACGAGGAAGCCGCTGCCGCGCGGCAGCGTCCCCAGGTCGGCGCGGCGGAACGCGAGCGTGACGATCGCCATCGACGCGTACGCCACCGCCGCCAGCTCACCGGCCGCCGCGGGCGCCTCCGCCGCCAGCAGCCGCCCGGCCGCCGCGGCCGGCGCGGCGAGCACCACGCCGTCCGCCACCAGCGAGCGCCCGTCGTCCAGCGCCGCCGCCCAGCCGCGCGCCGTACGGCGCAGCCCGGTCACCGCGACGCCGCTCTCCAGCGCGCCGCCCCGCGCGCGGCAGGAGTCGGCCAGCGCCTCGGCGAACGTGCCGACGCCCCCGTCGAACCCGGCGAACACCGGCTCACCCGCCGCCCTGGGCGGGGTGGCGCGCTGGACGGCGCGCACGGCGGCGAGCAGCGTGTCGTGGTCGCGCAGCGCGTCGTACAGGGCGGGGACGGCGGAGCGCAGGGAGATCTGGTACGCGTCGCCCGCGTAGACCCCGCCGAGCAGCGGCTCGACCAGCCGGTCCACGACCTCGCGGCCCATCCGGTCCGCCACCAGCCGCCCGACCGCGACGTCCTCGCCGATCTCGACGGGCGGCAGCTCGCTGTCCCGCGCGATCTGCGCGAGACCGGTGTCGGACAGCACCCCCGCGAGGGCGGCAGCCGTGCCGGGCACCCCCATCACGTGCCCCTGCGGCATCGGCCGCAGGGCGCCCCGCGTCCAGATGGCCGAGGTGGTGACGGCCGGGGACCGCAGCGCGTCGGCGAGGCCGATCTCCCCGGCCAGGTCGACGGCCTCGGGTCTGCGGGCGAGTACGGACTCCGCGCCGAGGTCCACCTGGACGCCGGCGACACGGCCGGTGCGGAGCTTGCCGCCGAACCGGCCGGAACTCTCCAGGAGGGTGACCCGGAGCCCGGCGGCCAGCAGCCGGTGGGCGGCGGTGAGGCCCGTGACCCCGCCGCCGACGACGATCACATGCATGGGTCCACTGTCCCAGATGCGCGAACGTGGCCCGCACGTGACCTGTTCGGAACCGGCCGGACCGAACCGGCCGCCTCCCCCGCCCGTCCAAGACACGAACGACGACCAGGACTTGGGAACCAGGGGGACCGGATGACGCACAGGACAGGACCCGTACGAAGAGCGGCGCTCGCCGCCGTTCCGCTGCTGGGCGCGCTGCTGCTCGCGGGGTGCACGGGCGGCGGCAGCGACGGCGGCGGGTCGATGGCCCGGGAGGGCTTCGCCGCGGACGACCGCGCGGACGACCGCGCGGGTGACAGCGCGGGGGACAGCGCCGCCGAGCCCGCCCCGGAAGGCTCCTCGGATGCCGACGGGCAGGACGGCGCCGTGGAGCGGGCGGACGACGGCGCCGCCGCGGAGGCGCTGCTGATCCGCACGGCGCGCCTGGTCGTGGCGGCGGACGACGTGCCCGGGGCGTACGAGGGGGCGCTGTCCGCCGTGGCGGCGGCGGGCGGCTTCGTCAGCGCGGAGAACACCGTGGGCGAGCCGACCGCCGGCGACTGGTCGGAGGTGACGCTGCGCGTCCCCGAGGAGTCCTACGAGGACCTGCTCACCGACCTGGCGGCGCTCGGCGAGCTGCGCTCGCGCGAGGTGACCACCGAGGACGTGACCGAGGAGGTCGTGGACGTCGAGAGCCGGCTCGCCACCCAGCGCGAGAGCGTGGCCCGCGTCCGGGCGCTGATGGAGGAGGCCGTCTCGATCCGCGACATCGTGGACCTGGAGGCGGAGCTGAGCCGGCGGCAGGCCGACCTGGAGTCGCTGGAGTCGCGCAGCGAGTCGCTGCGGGGGCGGGTGGCGATGGCCACCGTCACCCTGGAGCTGCACGAGATGGACACGCCGGTGGACGAGCCCGCGGACTCCGACGACGACCCGTCGATCCCGGGCGCGCTCGCGGGCGGCTGGGACGTGTTCGTGGCGGCGCTGGTGTGGACGGGCGCGGCGCTCGCGGCGGTGCTGCCGTTCGCCGCGGCGACCGCGCTGGTGGTGCTCGTCGTACGGCTGGCGCGCCGCCGCCTGCCGCAGCGGCCCGCCCGCGAGCCGGAACCGGCTCCGGCCGACCAGGTGTTCCGGGCGCCCGGCGCGTGAGGACGCCCGGGGGGCCGCGCCGTGTGACGCGTGACGGCGCGGCCCCCTGGCCCTGTCAACCGGTGTCTACCGGGCTGTCTGCTCGTGGACGTACGAGACGAGGCGCGTCAGCGCGTCCGGGTCCGTGGCGGGGAGTACGCCGTGACCGAGGTTGAAGATGTGGCCGGGCAGCCCGGCGGCGGCGTCGAGGACGCGGCGCGCCTGCGCCTCCACGGCCTGGCGCGGCGCGAACAGGACGGCGGGGTCGAGGTTGCCCTGGAGCGCCTTGCCGGGACCGACGCGGCGCGCCGCCTCGTCCAGCGGCACGCGCCAGTCGACGCCGACGACGTCCGCGCCCGCCTCGCCGAGCAGGCCGAGCAGCTCGCCGGTGCCGACGCCGAAGTGGACGCGCGGCACGCCGTGGTGGGCCACCGCGTCGAAGACCTTGCGGGAGGCGGGCATCACCGAGGCGCGGTAGTCGGCGGGCGCGAGCGCGCCGACCCAGGAGTCGAAGAGCTGCACGGCCGACGCGCCGGCCTCGATCTGCACGGTGAGGAAGGCCGCGGTGATGTCCGCGAGCCGGTCGAGCAGCTCGGCCCACAGCCCGGGGTCGCCGTACATCAGGGCCTTGGTGTGCTCGTGGTTGCGCGACGGACCGCCCTCCACGAGGTAGCTCGCGAGGGTGAACGGCGCCCCGGCGAACCCGACGAGCGGGGTGTCGCCCAGCGCCGCCGTCACCATGCCGACCGCCTCGGTGATGTACGGGACGTCGTCCGGCTCCAGCGGGCGCAGCCGGTCGAGGTCGGCGCGGCTGCGGATCGGCTCGGCGACGACCGGGCCGACTCCCGGCCTGATGTCGAGGTCGATGCCGATCGCCTTCAGCGGGACGACGATGTCGCTGAAGTAGACGGCCGCGTCCACGTCGTGCCTGCGCACCGGCTGGAGGGTGATCTCGGTGACCAGGTCGGGCCGCATGCAGGAGTCCAGCATGGCGACGCCCTCGCGCGCCTTGCGGTACTCGGGGAGGGAACGTCCGGCCTGGCGCATGAACCACACGGGCGTGTGCGGCACCGGTTCGCGGCGGCAGGCCCGGAGGAAGGGGGAGTCGGCGAGTGTCACACGCAGAAGTCTCGCACGACCGGCGGATTGACCCGCGCGGGCTGGTGTGGCGTCCCCGCGTCCCGGCGGCCCGGCGCCTAGGGTTACCGGCCATGGCATCGTCTCGGCACCGGCAGGCGGAGGAGACCGGAGATATGACCGACCCCGGCCCGCGGGTGCCGTTCGCCTTCCGGCAGGCGGTCGCGGGACTGACCGCGGCCAGGCCCCGCGCGGAGGTGCGCCTGACCCCCCTCCCCGCGCCCCGGCGGCTCGCGCCGCACGCCCACGCGCTCGGCGCGGCGGTCGCCGTGGACGGGGAGGAACTGGCGGACGGGCGCTTCGTCCTGCTGCACGACCCGGAGGGCGACGAGACCTGGCGCGGCGACTTCCGCGTGGTGACGCTCGGCCGGGCCGACCTCGAACCCGAGCTGGCCACCGACCCGCTCGTCCCCGAGGTCGCCTGGTCGTGGCTGACGGAGGCGCTCGACGCGCGGGGGCTCGCGTACCGGGAGGCGGGCGGGACCGTGACCCGGGCCGACTCGCAGTACTTCGGCGCCATGGCGGAACGGCCCTCCCGCGCCGAGCTGGAGCTGCGCGCCTCGTGGACCCCGGCGGACGGCGCCGACGCGGCGGGGCACCTGCTCGCCTGGTGCGCGCTGCTGGCGCAGTGCGCGGGCCTGCCGCCCGAGGCGAGCGGGACGGCGGTCACGGCGCTCCCCCGGCGCAGGGGCCCGCGGACCGTCTGACGGGGGACGCGGGAGGGGACGGCTGGGTCGTGTCGTCCGGATCGTGGCGGATCGGCCCGCGTCGTCGGACGCCGTGCGTCGCAAGGCACCGGATCGCCACACGTACCGGGCGTACCCGGGCGACGCGGTGACGCGGTGACGCGGCGAGGCGCGGTGACCGGCGGCGCGCGCCAGGCAAGACCCGAACGACACGGCCTGGGAGACAGCGGGGAGACACGGGCGGGTCCGCCGGGCGTCAGTACCGGACGGCGTATCACCGGTTCGTGATCTTTCTCTAAAGGACCAGCGGCTTCCTGCCGAAGGAGTAGTGACCCTTCCATCCGGAACGCCCCGACTCCTCCCCCGGAGTCGGATTCGGTCCGCCCCCACCCCACCCCCTCCGGGAGGCCCGGTGTCTGTTCTTCTTGAGCACCCCACAAGCCTGGTCGCCTACCGCCCGAACAAGCCGACCGCCATGGTCGTCGTGGCCGACCCCCGAGTCCGTTCCACCGTGACCCGCCATCTGTGGGCCCTCGGAGTCCGGGACGTGATCGAGGCGTCGTCCATCGCGGAGGCCCGCCCCCGAGTCGCGAACCCACGGGACATCTGTGTCGCCGACGTGCACCTGCCCGACGGCTCAGGTCTCACCCTGCTGTCCGAGACCCGCGCGGCGGGCTGGCCCAACGGCCTCGCGCTCTCCGCGGCCGACGACATCGGCGCCGTGCGGAACGCGCTGGCGGGCGGCGTCAAGGGCTACGTCGTCACCGGCACCCGCAACAACCTCGGTCCCCCCACCCGGCACGGCGCGGCGCACATCGGCGCGGCCGCCGCCCGGGGCATGCACCGGCGCCAGCCCGGCGCCCCCGCCCACCAGGGCGGCTACCGCGAACTCTCCGGCCGCGAGGTCGAGGTGCTGCGGCTGGTCGCCGAAGGACAGTCCAACAAGGCGATCGGCGTCTCCATGGGCCTGTCGGCCCTGACCGTCAAGAGCCACCTCGCCCGCATCGCCCGCAAGCTGGGCACCGGCGACCGCGCGGGCATGGTCGCCGTCGCGCTGCGCACCGGCATCATCCACTGAGCGGGCGACCACCGGGAGCCGCCGAGACCCGCCGAGACCCGCCGGGCCCGCCCGTCACGTCCGCCACCGGCCCGCCGTACCGTCACCCACCACCGCATCCGGCGCCCGCCCCGACCGTTCGGGGCGGGCGCCGGTGGTCTGCGGGGACCCCGGGAGAGACGTTGTGCACTGTGCGCACAGAGTTAGTCTTGACTGGTGACCGACGCCCAGCAGACCGCCGACGTGACCGCAGGAACGAGTGACCCGGAGCCGTCAGGACCGGCCCCGGTCCCCTTGCTGGCCCCCCGGGAGGGCGTACCGCCGGTCATCGCGGACGCGGAGGCGTTCGCCGGGGTCGTCGCCGCGTTCGCCGCGGGCAGCGGGCCGGTCGCCGTGGACGCCGAGCGCGCCTCGGGCTACCGCTACGGGCAGCGCGCGTATCTCGTCCAGCTCCGCCGCGAGGGCGCGGGCACCGCGATGATCGACCCGGTGGCCTGCCCCGACCTCACCCCGCTGGGGGACGCGCTCGCGGGCACCGAGTGGGTCCTCCACGCCGCGACGCAGGACCTGCCCTGCCTGCGGGACATAGGCATGGTGCCGACCCGTCTCTTCGACACCGAGCTGGCCGGGCGGCTGGCCGGATTCGCCCGGGTGGGCCTCGGGGTGATGGTGGAGACGGTCCTCGGCTACAGCCTGGAGAAGGGCCACTCGGCGGTGGACTGGTCGAGCCGCCCGCTGCCCGAGCCCTGGCTGCGGTACGCGGCGCTCGATGTCGAGCTGCTCGTGGACCTGCGGGACGCGCTGGAGGAGGAGCTGCGGCGGCAGGGGAAGCTCGGCTGGGCCCTTGAGGAGTTCGCCGCCATCGCCGCCGCTCCCCCGCCCCCGCCGCGCAAGGACCCGTGGCGGCGCACGTCCGGGGTGCACAAGGTGCGCAGACGCAGACAGCTCGCCGTCGTCCGCGAACTGTGGACGACGCGTGACCAGGTGGCGCAGCGGCGCGACCTGTCGCCGGGCAAGGTGCTGTCGGACGCGGCCATCGTCGCCGCCGCGCAGGCGATGCCGGAGGACACCAGGGCGCTCGCGGCGCTGCACGGCTTCGGGCACCGGATGGGCCGCAAGCAGCTCCAGCAGTGGCAGGAGGCGATCGACCGGGTGCGGGAGCTGCCCGAGGCCGAACTGCCGCAGCCGGGCCAGCAGGTGACGGGGCCCCCGCCGCCCCGCGCGTGGGCCGAGAAGGACCCGGTGGCCGCCGCGCGGCTGGCGGCGGCGCGTTCCGCCGTCACGGCGCACGCGGAGGAGCTGCGGCTGCCGCAGGAGAACCTGGTCTCCCCCGACGTGGTGCGGCGCCTGTGCTGGGAGCCCCCGGCCGGTGCCGGCCCGGAGGCGGTCACGTCGGCGCTGCGGGCGCTCGGGGCGCGCGAGTGGCAGATCGAGCAGACCGCGCCGCTGCTGGTGAAGGCTCTCGCGACGGTGGACTGACCGCGGGGTGTGCGCGAGCCGGACTCCTCCGTGCCTGGCGCTTGCCGGTTACCGGCGAGTAGCATGGCGGCGGAAGTGACTGTCCGGCCTGGAGGAGTGCCATCGTGCCGCGTAACGTCAGGGACGTCGTCTTCGTGGACGGCGTCCGTACCCCCTTCGGCAAGGCGGGTCCCAAGGGCATCTACCACGAGACCCGCGCCGACGACCTGGTCATCAAGTGCATCCGCGAGCTGCTGCGCCGCAATCCGCAGCTGCCGCCGGAGCGCGTGGACGACGTCGCGGTGGCGGCGACCACGCAGATCGGCGACCAGGGCCTGACCCTGGGCCGTACGGCCGCGATCCTCGCCGGGCTGCCCCGCAGCGTGCCGGGGTACTCCGTCGACCGCATGTGCGCCGGGGCGCTGACCGCCGTGACGACGAGCGCGGGGTCCATCGCGTTCGGCGCGGGCGACATCGCCGTCGCGGGCGGGGTGGAGCACATGGGCCGGCACCCGATGGGCGAGGCCGTGGACCCGAACCCGCGCTTCGTCTCCGAGAAGCTGGTGGACGACTCCGCGCTGTTCATGGGCATGACGGCGGAGAATCTGCACGACCGCTTCCCGCACCTGGACCGCGCGCGGGCCGACGAGTACGCGGTGCGCAGCCAGGAGAAGGCCGCCAAGGCGTACGCCGACGGGAAGATCCAGCCGGACCTGGTGCCGGTGTCGGTGCGGCGGACCTCCCCCGACGCGGGCGAGACGGGCTGGGGCCTGGCGACGGCCGACGAGCCGATGCGGCCGGGGACGACCCTGGAGACGCTGGCCGGGCTGAAGACGCCGTTCCGCCCGCACGGGCGCGTCACGGCGGGCAACTCGGCGGGGCTCAACGACGGCGCGACGGCCTCCGTCATCGCCGCCGAGGAGGTGGCGCGCGAGCTCGGCCTGCCGGTGAAGATGCGGCTGGTGTCGTACGCGTTCGCCGGTGTCGAGCCCGAGGTGATGGGCTACGGCCCGGTGCCCGCGACCAAGAAGGCCCTCGCGCGCGCCGGACTGTCGATCGGGGACATCGGCCTCATCGAGATCAACGAGGCGTTCGCCGTGCAGGTGCTGGCGTTCCTCGACCAGTACGGCATCGCGGACGACGACCCGCGGGTGAACCAGTACGGCGGCGCGATCGCGTTCGGCCACCCGCTGGCCTCCTCCGGCGTGCGGCTGATGACGCAGCTGGCGCGGCAGTTCGAGGACCAGCCCGAGGTCAGGTACGGCCTGACGACCATGTGCGTCGGCTTCGGCATGGGCGCGACCGTCGTCTGGGAGAACCCGCACTGGGAGAACCGGTGACACACGGGGTAGCCGCCACACAGGTACGAGTGAACGGAGGGCGCCCGTGAGTCGGGTCGCTGAGGTGTTGCAGGGGGCGGCCGGGCGGTTCCCCGGTGAAGTGGTCACGCAGGCGCACGTACGGCATCTGGACCTGCCGGACGGCGGCGGCCGGTTCGCGCTGATCACGCTGGACAACGGCTTCGACCACACGAAGCCGACGACGTTCGGGCCCAGGTCGCTGGGCAATCTCGACGCGGCGCTCGACCAGGTGGCGGCCGAGGCCGCGGCCGGGGAGATCGTCGGCGTCGGGCTGACGGGCAAGCCGTTCGTCTTCGCGGTCGGCGCCGACCTCAAGGGCGTCGAGGTGCTCGGCGAGCGCGCCGAGGCCGTCGCCGTCGGGGCCGGGGGGCACGACGTCTTCCGGCGGTTCGCGTCGCTCGGCGTGCCGTCGTTCACCTACTACAACGGCGCGGCGCTCGGCGGCGGCGTCGAGGTCGGGCTGCACTGCACCTACCGGACGGTCTCGGCGGCGGCGGGCGCGCTCGCGCTGCCCGAGGTCTTCCTCGGACTGCTGCCGGGCTGGGGCGGCTGCACGCTGCTGCCGAACCTGATCGGCGCCGACCGCGCGGTCACCGTGATCATCGAGAACGCGCTGGCGCAGAACCGCACGCTCAGCGGGCCCGCGTTCTACGAACTCGGCATCGCCGACGCGCTGTTCGAGGGCGCCGACTTCCTGGAGCAGTCGCTCGTGTGGACCTCGGCGGTCCTGCGCGGCGAGCTGGCGGTCGGGCGCGACGAGGTGGACCGCGGCGAGGCGTGGGACGCGGCGCTGGCCCGTGGCCGTGCCATCGCCGACGCCAGAGTGCACGGCGCGGCGCCCGCCGCGTACCGGGCGCTCGACATCATCGCGCAGGCCCGCGACGGCGACCTCGACGCCGGTTTCGACGCGGAGACCGAGGCGCTGGCCGACCTGATCATGGGCGACGAGCTGCGCAGCAGCCTGTACGCGTTCAACCTCGTGCAGCGCCGGGCCAAGCGGCCGGCGGGCGCGCCCGACAAGTCGCTCGCCCGGCAGGTGACGAAGGTCGGCGTCGTGGGCGCCGGGCTGATGGCGTCGCAGCTGGCGCTGCTGTTCGCCCGCAGGCTGGAGGTGCCGGTGGTCCTCACCGACATCGACCAGGAGCGGATCGACAAGGGCGTCGCCTGGGTGCACGGCGAGATCGACGCGCTGCGCGCCAAGGGCAGGCTCTCGGGCGACAAAGCGAACCGGCTGAAGGCCGCCGTCACGGGCGAGCTGGACCGCGCGGCGGCGTTCGCGGACGCGGACTTCGTCATCGAGGCCGTCTTCGAGGAGATGGGCCTCAAGCGGCAGGTCTTCGCCGAGCTGGAGGCGGTCGTCCCCGAGCACGCGGTGCTGGCGACCAACACGTCGTCCCTGTCGGTGACGGCGATGGCCGCCGGGCTGAAGCACCCCGGGCGCGTCGTCGGCTTCCACTTCTTCAACCCGGTGGCGGTGCTGCCGCTGCTGGAGATCGTGCGGGCCGAGCAGACGGACGAGGCGACGCTGGCCACGGCGTTCGGCGTCGCGCGGAAGCTGCGGAAGTCGGCCGTGCTCGTGAAGGACGCGCCCGCGTTCGTCGTCAACCGCGTCCTGACCCGTTTCATGGGCGAGGTGCTCGGCGCGATCGACGAGGGGACGCCCGCCGACGTGGCGGACCGCGCGCTGGCGCCGCTGGGGCTGCCGATGTCGCCGATCCAGCTGCTCGACCTGGTCGGGCCCGCCGTGGCGCACCACGTGGCCGGGACGCTGCACGAGGTGTACCCGGACCGGTTCGCGGTCTCGCCGAACCTGGCGAAGGTCGTCGCGGCGGGCAAGCGGACGCTGTACGTGCAGGACGGCGGCGCCCCCCGGCTCGACCCGGAGGTGGCGGCGCTGTTCGAGACCGGCACGACCGTGCTGACCGAGGAGCAGGTCAGGGCGCGCGCCCTGGACGCCATCGCCGAGGAGATCGGGCTCATGCTCCAGGAGGGTGTCGTCGCCGAGGCGCAGGACATCGACCTGTGCCTGATCACGGGCGCGGGCTGGCCGTTCCACCTGGGCGGGGTCACGCCGTACCTGGACCGCGCGGGTGTCTCCGAGCGGGTGCTCGGGCGGCGGCTGCTGGCGCGGGGGGTGGCGAGCGTCCCGGCGTGAGCCGTGGCACCACCGGCCGGGCGGCGCCCGGTCCGTCCCTCCGCGGACGGGCCGGGCGCCGTTCGCGTGGGGGCGCGGCTGGGGGGTGGGGCTGGGGGGGGCGGAGAGAAAACTGAGGGAATCGCGCGTGGGGGCGATGAGTCCTGGCGCCGGGCCCGGTCGTATGGGGTGTGGGGCCGCGCAGGGCGGCCCCGGAGCACCCGCCGGGAGGACGCCGCCATGCCGACCAAGATCTTCGTGAACCTGCCCGTGAAGGACCTCGCCCGCTCGAAGCAGTTCTTCAGCGACCTGGGCTACGCGTTCAACCCCCAGTTCTCCGACGAGAACGCGGCCTGTCTCGTGATCAGCGAGGACATCTTCGCGATGCTGCTGACCGAGCCGTTCTTCGGCAACTTCTCGCGCAGGACCGTCGCGGACACCGCCACCACGATCGAGTCGATCGTCACGCTGAGCGCGGACAGCCGCGCGGCGGTGGACGAGCTGGCCGACCGCGCGCTGGCGTCCGGCGGCTCCCCGGCGATGGACCCGATCGACGAGGGCCCGATGTACGGCCGCAGCTTCCTCGACCCGGACGGGCACCACTGGGAGGTGATGTACATGGACCCGGCCGCCGTGCAGGGGGCCTGACGGCGGCCGGGCGGGGTGCGGTGCCCTGTCAGGCGCCGGTGGTCGCGTCCACCGAGCCGGTGAGGCGCGCGACCAGGCCCGTGACCTGGCGTGCGATGTCCGGGCCCGTCAGCCCGACCTCGGCGAGGACCTGCTCGCGGCTGCCGTGGCTCAGGAAGCGCTCGGGGACACCGAAGTCGCGCAGCGGCACGTCCACGTCCGCGTCGCGCAGGGCCTGGGCGACGGCGGAGCCGACGCCGCCCGCGCGGCTGTTGTCCTCGACCGTGACGACGACCCGGTGCTCGGCCGCGAGGGCGGGCAGCGCCGGGTCGACGGGCTTGACCCAGCGCGGGTCGACGACCGTGGTGGTGATGCCGTGGCTGTGCAGCAGCTCGGCCGCTTCGAGACAGGCGGGCGCGAGCGCGCCGACGGAGACCATCAGCACGTCGGGCCGCTCGGTCCCCGCCTCCGGCCGGCGCAGGACGTCCATGCCGCCGACCGTGCCCACGGCCGGGACGGGCGTGCCGACCTTGCCGCGCGAGTAGCGGACCACGGTGGGGGCGTCCTCCACCTGGACGGCCTCGCGCAGCTGGAGCCGCAGCTGCTCGGCGTCGCGGGGGGCCGCGAGCCGCAGGCCCGGGACGCACTGGAGGATCGACATGTCCCACACGCCGTGGTGCGAGGCGCCGTCGGGGCCGGTGATGCCCGCCCTGTCGAGGACGAAGGTGACACCGCAGCGGTGCAGCGCGACGTCCATCAGCAGCTGGTCGAACGCGCGGTTGAGGAACGTCGCGTAGACCGCGAAGACCGGGTGCAGCCCGCCCGAGGCGAGACCGGCGGCGGAGACGGCGCCGTGCTGCTCGGCGATGCCCACGTCGTACACCCGGTCGGGGAACTCCTCGGCGAACCGGGCGAGGCCGACCGGGCGGAGCATCGCGGCGGTGACGGCGACGACGTCCTCGCGCTCGCGGCCGATGCGGACGATCTCGTCGCCGAAGACGGACGTCCAGTCGGCGCCGGAGACGGACACCGGCAGGCCGGTGTCGGGGTGGATGACGCCGACCGCGTGGAACTGGTCCGCCTCGTCGTCGCGGGCGGGCTGGTAGCCGCGGCCCTTCTCGGTGAGGCAGTGCACGATGACGGGCCCGCCGAAGCGCTTGGCGCGCAGGAGCGCCGCCTCCAGCGCCTGGATGTCGTGGCCGTCGATCGGGCCGACGTACTTGATGCCGAGGTCCTCGAAGAGGCCCTGGGGCGCGATGACGTCCTTCAGGCCCTTCTTGGCGCCGTGCAGCGTGCCGTAGAGCGGGCGGCCGACGACGGGGGTCTTCTCCAGCATCTGGCGGCCGCGGGCGAGGAAGCGCTCGTACCCGGCGGTGGTGCGCAGCGTCGCGAGGTGGGTGGCGAGGCCGCCGATGGTGGGTGCGTAGGAGCGCTCGTTGTCGTTGACGACGATGACGAGCGGCTGGTCCTTGGCGGCGGCGATGTTGTTGAGCGCCTCCCAGGCCATGCCGCCGGTGAGGGCGCCGTCGCCGGTGACCGCGACGACCTGGCGCTGTTCGCCGCGCAGCCGGTACGCCTTGGCGAGGCCGTCGGCCCAGCCGAGGACGGTCGAGGCGTGGCTGTTCTCGATGGTGTCGTGGTCGGACTCGGCGCGGGACGGGTAGCCGGAGAGGCCACCGCGGGCGCGGAGCCCCGAGAAGTCCTGGCGCCCGGTGAGGAGCTTGTGGACGTACGACTGGTGTCCGGTGTCCCACAGGATGCGGTCGGACGGGGAGTCGAAGACGCGGTGGAGTGCGATCGTCAGCTCGACCACGCCGAGGTTCGGGCCGAGGTGGCCGCCGGTCCTGGCGACGGCGTCGATGAGGAAGGAGCGGATCTCCCCTGCCAGCTCCACCAGTTGCTCAGGGGTGAGCCGGTCGAGATCACGCGGTCCCGAGATACCGGTCAGCAGCGGCACCGTTCCTCCTTGCGTCGGGCTTAGGACGGCCGTCCGTCGAGTTTAGTGTGATCGGCCCACGACTGTGGCGCGAGGATCGCGGATACGTACGGATGAGGAACGACCCGGGCCACCGTGCGGTGTCCGGGTCGCTCCCTGCCCGTTTCCGGGCGGATCATGTATGCGTCGGTCGATTCTCCGGCCGGTTATGTCCGTCCGGCGGTCCGCTGGGTGCGCCGGGAGACCGAGTCGAGGACCACGGCGAGGAGCAGGACCGCACCGGTGATCATGTACTGGATCTCGCTGGACATGTTCATGAGGTTGAGCCCCGTGGTGATGGACTGGATCACCAGCGTGCCGAGCAGGGCCGACCAGATCCAGCCGCGTCCGCCGAACAGGCTCGTACCGCCGATGACGGCGGCGGCGATGACGTTCATCAGCAGGTTCCCGGAGCCGAGGCTCTTGGAGGCGCCGCCGGCCTGCGCGGCGTAGAAGAGGCCGCCGACGGCGGCGAGCGCACCGCCGATGGTGAAGACGGTGAGCCGGACGCGGGCGACGTTGATGCCCGCGCGGCGGGCCGCCTCGGCGTTGCCGCCGACCGCAAAGATCTGCCGCCCGTACGTGGTGCGCCGCACCATGAAGTCGGCGAGCAGCAGGACGGCCAGGAAGATGACCAGGGCGAGCGGCAGGCCGCGGTGCTGGTTGAGGGTCCAGGCCGTGACGAACGCGGCGACGGCGACGAGCGCGCCGCGCAGGATGATCTCGCTCGCCTGGCGGGTGGGCAGCCCGGCCTGCCGGCGGCGGCGCTCCTGGCGCCACAGCGCGAGCACGTACCCGGCGGTGACGACGGCGGCGAGGCCGTAGGCGGCGGCGATGTCGCTGAAGTAGTAGCTGTTCAGGTCGCGGACGAAGCTGCCGCGCGGGATGTTGATGGTGCCCTCGTCGCCCATGACCCAGATCTGGACGCCGCTCCAGCCGAGGAAGCCGGCGAGGGTGACGACGAACGCGGGCACGCCGATGTGGGCGAAGAAGAAGCCGTGGACGCTGCCGACGACCGCTCCCGCGGCGATGGCCAGGAGGATGGCGACGATGTCGTTGACGCCGTTGGTGACCGAGAGGACCGCCCACAGAGCGGCGGAGAGGCCGGCGACGGAGCCGATGGACAGGTCGATCTCGCCCAGCAGCAGGACGAGCACGATGCCGACGGCCATGATGCCGGGGCCCGCGATGTAGACCGAGATGTTGGTCAGGTTGCGGGGGGTGAGGAAGGTGCCGGTCTGCGCCTCGAAGACGACGGCGATCACGATCATGCCGATGACGACGGGCAGCGAGCCCAGTTCGCCGCCGCGCAGGCGCCGCCTGAAGTCCTCGGCGTAGCCGGCCAGGCCGCGTTCGCGGACCAGGAGGCGCGGGTCGGGTGCGAGGTCCTTACTCATGGGTGTCATCACCGTCCGTGCCTTCTGTGCCCTCGGTGGCCTCGGCGGCCTCGGTGCCGGCCGTGGTGTCCTTGCGGGTGCGCCGGCGGGAGACCGCGTTGTCCGTGGCGCCGGTGATGGCGGCGATGATGTCCTCGCCCGTGGTGGTGGCCACGTCGAAGACGCCGTTGTTCCGCCCGAGCCGGAGGACGGCCACCTCGTCGGCGACCGCGCGGACGTCGGCGATGCTGTGGCTGATGAGGACCACGGCGAGCCCCTGCTCGCGCAGCCGTTCGACCAGGTCGAGTACCTGGGCGGTCTGCTCGACGCCGAGCGCGGCGGTGGGCTCGTCGAGGATGACGACCTCGGGCGAGCCGACGAGGGCGCGGGCGATGGCGACGACCTGGCGCTGGCCGCCGGAGAGCGAGGCGATGGGGATGCGCACGCTCGGGATGCGGATGGAGAGGCTGTCGAGCAGTTCGCGGGAGCGCTGTTCCATCCGCACCTGGTCCAGCACGCCCCAGCGGCGGATCTCGCGGCCGAGGTAGAGGTTGGCGACCACGTCCAGGTTGTCGCACAGCGACAGGTCCTGGTAGACGGTCGCGATGCCGAGGTCCTGCGCGTCGGCGGGCTTGGTGACCCGGACCGGCCGGTCCTTCCAGCTGATCGTGCCCGAGTCGATGGTGTGGACCCCGGCGATGGTCTTGATGAGGGTGGACTTGCCGGCTCCGTTGTCGCCCACGAGGGCGGTCACACGGCCGGGGCGTATCTCCAGGTCGACGTCGGTGAGCGCCTGGACGGCGCCGAACCGCTTGGAGACGCCGCGCAGAGCCAGGACGGGTGCGGCGGTGGCGGTCATGGCAGGAGTCAACTCCTATGGGGGCGGCCCTCTCCCGGAGGGCACGGGGGCGGAGCGAAGTCCCGGGCCCCGGTCCGCCGCGGCGCCCGGCGGGGGGCGGCGGCGGACCGGGGCGGGGGAACGGGCGGCTGGCTCAGCCGATGCCGGCCGCCGCGCACGCGTCCGCGTACTCGGCGGTGCAGATGTCCTCGACGCTGTAGAACCCGTCGGCGACGACGGTGTCCATGATGTTGTCCACCGTCACGGGGACCGGGTCGAACAGGCGGGACGGGATGCCGCTGTCGGTCGGGCTGTCGGCGCTGTCGGGCGCGAGGCTCGCGATGTCCTCGCCGCGCAGCAGCGCGACGGCGATCTCGGCGGTGGTCTCCGCCTCCTGCTGGAGCGCCTTGTAGATGGTGAACGCCTGCTGGCCGGCGACGATGCGCTGGAGGCCCGCGAGTTCCGCGTCCTGGCCGCCGACCGGGACGCTGATGCCGGCCGACTCCAGGGAGGTGATGACGGCGGCGGCCATGCCGTCGTTGCCGACGTAGACCGCGTCGAAGCCGTCGTCGCCGAGGGCCTCGATGGCGTCGGTCATGTCCGAACCGGCCTCCGGGGCCTGCCAGCCGTCGACGTCCTGCTCGAAGACGACGTTGGCGCTCTGGTCGATGACCGAGTGCGCGCCCTCCTTGAACATGGCGGCGTTCGGGTCGGTCGGCGAGCCGTTGATCATGACCACGTTGGCGCCCTCGGCCTCGTCGCCGAGCGCCGCGAGCAGCGTCTCGCCCTGGAGTTCGCCGACGCGGAAGTTGTCGTAGGAGACATAGGCCTCGATCGGGCCCTCGGCGAGCCGGTCGTAGGCGACGACCTGCACGCCCTCGGCGGCGGCCTCCTCGACCCAGGCCGACGTGGAGGTGGACTCCACCGCGTCCAGGATGATCACGTCCACGCCCTGGGTGAGCATGGCGTCGAACTGCTGCTTCTGCGTGTTCACGTCCTCACCGGCGTTCTGGTACTGGACGTCGCAGTCGGGACACAGCTCCTCGATCTTGTCCTCGATGAACGGCCGGTCGAACGCCTCGTACCGGGTCGTGCGGTCCTCGGGCAGGAGCAGGCCTATGGTGCCGCTCTCGCTGCCGCCGCCGCCTTCGCCGCCGCCGTCGCCCTCGTCGTCTCCGCCGCCGGCCTCGCCGCAGGCGGCGAGCGCGACGCTCAGGACGACGGACGTGGCAGCCATGGCGGCACATCGCTTGTATCGACGCATGGTTGGCTTCGCCTCCCTGTCGGGCCGCTGCTCTGCGGCCGTCGGTCGGCGAGCAGCTAACTCCGGCGCGACCCTTGGCGTCAAGACTTAAAGCAAGGGTCAACCGAACCGAGACTTTCGACGTCTGACGCCTCAGACGTTTCAACTCCGGTTTCAGGGGGTAAATACGCGGATCGCATGTGCGTACGCGGTGGCACACGTTGCTTTCTGTTGACTTGCCGTGACTTTACTTCTTGTCGACGTGTCCTACAGGTCGGACCCGCGCGGGCATGCCGGGACGGCTCTGATCGGCCCGGCGGCTCAAGTGGCCCCGCCGGGCGCGGCGTCCGCAGCGTGCGGCGGGTCAGTCGACCGGGCCGAGGAGCAGGCCGTCGCCCATCTCGCGCAGCACGAGCGCCAGCGCCCCCAGCACCTCGGCGCGCCCGCCGAGCGCCCCCGGCACCAGGGCGAGCCCCGCCCCCGCGCTGGGGATGGCGTACCGGCCGACCGCGTCCCTGATCGGGCCGAGCGCGATCTCCCCCGCCTCGGCGAGGTCGCCGCCCAGGACGACGCGGCTCGGGTTGAGCAGATTGCACAACTGGGCGATCCCGGCGCCGATGTGGCGGCCTATGTCGGAGACCACGCGGCGGCAGCCGGGGTCGCCCTCCCGCGCCAGCTGGACGACACGGTGCATCGTCAGATCGGTGCCGTGGCTCGCGTGGAGCAGCGGCAGCACGTGCCGGGCGGCCGTGAACGTCTCCAGGCAGCCGCGGTTGCCGCACCGGCAGACGGGGCCCGACTCGTCCAGCGTGATGTGGCCGATCTCGCCCGCCGTGCCGCCGGGGCCGCGGTAGATCTGCCCGTTGATCACGAGCCCGGCGCCGACGCCGCTGGCGACCTTGATGTACGCCAGGTCGCGTGAGCCGCGCCCGCTGCCCCAGACCAGTTCGCCGAGCGCGCCGAGGTTGGCGTCGTTGTCCACGTGCACGGGGACGCCGGTGCGCGCCTCCAGTTCCTCGCGCGGGCTGATCCCGCGCCAGCCCGGCAGGATCGCGGTCGAGCCGAGCGCGCCCGTCTCCAGGTCGATCGGGCCCGGCACGCCGAGGCCGATCCCGATGATCTTGCGGCGGTCCACCCCGGCCATCGTCAGCAGGCGGCCGACGAGCTTCTCGGCGCGGTCGAACCCCTCGTCCGCCGAGGCGTCCACGTCGAACGGCTCGGCCTCCTCGGCGAGCACCTGGTGCGCCAGGTTCCCGACCGCGACGCGCAGGTGCGAGTGGCCGAAGTCCACGCCCACGACGATCCCGGCGTCCGTGGAGAGCGAGACGCTGCGGGCGCGCCGGCCGCTGGCCGAGGTCGTCCTGACGTCAACCGTGCCCAGCTCCTTCAACTCCCGAACGATGTTCGAGACGGTCGCGGCCGACAGCCCGGTGGTCCTCGCGATGTCCGCCTGGGTCAGCGAACCGGCGGCCCGGACGGCGCGTACGACACGTTCCAGGTTGGCCCGGTGCAGCGACGACTGCGACCCAGGAGTCTCCACGGCTCACTCCACTTCCGATTGCCTGGCGGGCACGGCTGTGGACCCACCGGCCGCCCCGAGCGTGGGTGGCGGGAGACGGCGCCGCGCCCACTATATGAACTCGGGGCCGCCCGTGGGGGAACAGGAGGGACACCGTTCTCCCTGCCGCGCCCGCCCCGCGTCACCGCACCGCGCCCGCCGTCAGGCCGGTCTGCACCTGCCGCTGGAAGGCGACGTACACGGCCAGCACCGGCAGCATCGCCAGCGTCACGCCCGCGTACAGCGCGCCCCAGTCCCCCTCGTACCCCTGCTGCACCATGAGGGCGGCCAGGCCCTGCGGCAGCACGGCGTCGTCGGGATCGCCCACGTTGAGGACCCGGGGCAGGACGAACTGGTTCCACTGGCCGAGGAAGTTGAAGATCCCGACGCTGATCAGCCCCGGGCGGGCCATCGGCATCATGATCTGGAAGAACGTCCGGGTGTGCGAGGCGCCGTCCAGTGTCGCCGCCTCCTGCACGGCGCCGGGCAGCGTGCGGAAGAAGGAGACGAGGAAGAAGACGGTGAACGGGAGGGAGTAGGCGATGTAGACGAGGATCAGGCCCTGCCGGGTGTTCAGGAGGCCGAAGTTGTTGAGGACGAAGAACAGCGGCACGATCGCCAGGAAGACCGGGAACATCATCCCGCCGGTGAACAGCAGGTGCACCGCCCGGTTGCCGGGGAAGGTGAACCGGGCCACCACGTACGCCGCCATCGCGCCGAGCAGCATCGTGCCGGTCAGCGAACCGCACAGGATGACCGCCGAGTTGAGCGCGTAGCGGCCGATGTCGGCGGACGACCAGGCGTTCGAGAAGTTCTCCCAGGCGAGGTCGGTCGGCAGGCCGAAGGGGTCGGAGACCAGGTCGCTGTGCGGCCGGAAGCTGGAGATGACGACCCAGAGCACCGGTCCCGCCGCCAGCACGGCCCACAGGACGAGGAACGAGTGGGCGAAGACGTTCAGCACGCCGCCGCCCGTACCGGCGCGCACCTCGGCGCCCTCGCCGGAGCGCGTGTTGCTCATCGCTTGGGTTCTCCTCAGAACTCGATGCGGTCCCGCCGGCCCACGCGCATCATGAGGACCGCGAAGACGAGGGTGATGAGGAAGAGGGCGACGCCGATCGCCGTGGCGTACCCGGCCTGGCCGTCGCGGAACGCCTTCTCGTAGAGGTAGCTGGGAAGGACGTCCATGCCGTGCTCCGGCACCATCACGTTGACGAGGGCGAAGGCGTCGAGGGCCTGGATGCCCATGTAGATCCAGCCGGTCCTGACCGTCTCCCAGGTCAGCGGGAAGGTGATGCGGAAGAACGTGACCGAGCGCCCGGCGCCGTCGAGCAGCGCCGCCTCGTAGATCTCCCCCGGGATCGCGCTCATCGCGGCGGAGAACAGCACGACGTAGAAACCGACGAACGACCAGCACAGGACCGCGAGGACGCACCAGCGCGCGACGTCGCCGCCGAGCCAGTCCTCGCGCCGCCAGGAATCGAGGCCGACGACGCCCAGACCCTCGTTCAGAATTCCGCTGCGGGGGCTGTAGATGCGCGTCCAGATCACCGCGATGATCGCCAGTGAGAGCACCTGCGGGAAGAAATAGACGATCTTGTAGAAGCCGGAGCCGGCCACCCCGGAAATCGCCTGGTCGCGGCGTCTGCGTCCGCCCGCGCTCAGCATGAAGGCGAAGAACAGGCCGAGCGCGAGCGTGATCAGGGGCGCGGCGACGAGGAGCAGCAGGCTGTTGCGCGTCGCGTCCCAGAAAGACTGGTCGTTCCACAGCCGTTCGTAGTTCTCGAAGCCGGTGAAGGTGTAATCGCTGCTGAATCCGGTCCAGTCCGTCATCGAGTAGAAGAACGCCTGGACGAAGGGCGAGACGACGAGGACCAGGTAGACCAGCAGCGGGAGGGAGAGGAACCACGCGACGAAGCGGTACTGCTCAAGGCGCCGGTAGCGGCGGTCGTACCGCACGCGGCGCGGGGTCCAGCGCGGCGGCGTGAGGAACGCCGCCGCGAACAGCAGCCGGTCGGCCGCGGAGAGCCGGTCGGGTGCCCTGGTGCGCGCGGGCGGCGGGCCCCCCTGCGGCGGGACCGTGCCCGCCGCCGCCCGCTCCGTGCTCGTTGCGCCTTCCATGCCGCCCCTCAGCGTGTGAACTTGGTGATGGAGTCGTCCTGGGCGGTGGCGTCCGCGGCGCGCTGGCAGCGGTTGATCGCCTCGTCCGGCTCGATCTCCCCGGCCATCATCTCGGCGATGGCGCCGCCGATCTCCTCGTTGTTGAGCTGCCGGTACCAGCCGGGCATACGGGGGATCAGCAGGTTGTCGCCCGCAGCGGCGAGGACCTCCGCCGCGCTGGTGAGGCCCGGGGGCAGTTCGAGGCCGTCCGCCGCGCCGCGCACGCAGGACAGCGACGAGACCAGCTCGGTGAAGTTCCGCGCCGACTCGCGGCCGAGCATGATCCGCAGGAACTCCAGGCCGCCCGCGACGTTGTCGCCCTGCGCCGGGACGAAGAACGGCTCGCTGCCGGACGCCCACAGCGTGCCGAACGGCATCGCGTCCGACGTGTCGAGGCCGGTGGGCGGGCCGACGGCCATGTCGAAGTCGGGCGGGGTGTTGGCGGCCGACTCGTTCTCGACCCAGGAGCCGTTGGGGATGAACAGGGCGCGGTACTGGTTCCACTCGTCCTGGGACTCCTCGTGGGTCATCCCGGGGCTGCCCTGGAGGACGTAGCCGCGCGCGGTCAGCTCGTGGTACGCCTCGAAGGCGGCGCGTACGGCGTCGTGGCGCCAGGCGTTGGGCTCCAGGTTGTCGATCGCCTGGAGGACCTCGGGGCCGCCGATCTTGCCGATGAAGGGGTAGAGCGTGAAGTTGAAGTAGTACGGATAGACGCCGGCGTACGTCCAGCCCGCCATGCCCTCGCGCTTCGCGGCCTCGCAGACGGCGAGCATCTCGTCCCAGGTCTGCGGGTACTCGGCGCCGATGCGGGCGAGCGCCGTGCGGGAGTACCACTGTCCGTAGACGGTGAAGGCGTAGTTGAGCTGGTACATCTGCTCGCCGCCGAACTGGCCCACCTCGATGGTGCCGGGCATCAGCGAGTCGCGGACCGTGACGGACGGGTCGTCGAGGGAGGGGGCGTCGAGCAGCTCGGTCAGGTCGTGCGCCTGCTCGTTGCGGATCAGGGCGGCGATGTCCAGGGCCTCGGCGCCCGAGTTGTTGATGACGTCCGGCGGGTCGCCCTGGACCAGGCGGGGCTGGAGGCGGGTCTGGATCTCCTGCGTCTTGTCGTGCGCGACCTCGCCGTAGGAGGCGCTGTAGATGGCCTCGGCGTCGAGGGCGTACTGGTCGCCGAAACCGCCGTCGAAGATCATGACTTCGAGTTCCGCGTCGGTGACGCCGAAGGGGTTCGTCTCGGAGGTCTCGCCGCGTTCCGCGTTCTCTCCGTTCCCGTCGTCCCCGCCGCCGCTCGCGCAGGCGGAGAGGGCGCCGACCGCCGGAATCGTGAACAGACCCGCGGCCGCGGATCTCCTGATGAGGGTCCTGCGCGGGAGGTACGGACCTGAATTCATGTTCGAGTCCTCGCCTTCGTGGGGCCGCGCGGGTGAGGCCCGCCCGGATTCCCGACAGGTATAGTCCACTCGCCGCGGGCGGGGAAGATCGCCGACGCCCGACGGCGGGAGACTTTCCCGAGTTGAGATCTCCGGGACACACGCGAAGGGCCGCCCGCATCGTCAAATGCGGGCGGCCCGTGCGTTTGGGACGTGAACGCGCTTTTGCCGAAAGCGCGTTATCGCGTCACTTCCGTCACTTGCGGATCAGGGAACGGAGCACATACCGCGACATGCTTCCACTACCCGGTCGTTCCACAGGATTTCGAGGACGAGGGCGTTCTGGCACTGATCCCCGCATAAAATCGCCGCAATGCCCATGGTTTCCGGGGGTGGAGGGCAGACCTGGCCAGGTTTTCCTACCGCCGACGCAGCAGCTCGACACGCGCGACACGCGCGACACGGCGAGTCAACGTGCTCCGTCGGCGATCGTTGTCGGCGTGAGGGGCGACACGGCCGAGAACAGCAGCGATGCACCACGGTCAGTTCGACGCTCGGCACGCACGACCGCGAGCGTCGAGCACGCCGACCATCAGAGTGCCTTGCGAACACGATGGCCGCGCCGCCCACGAGTGACATCAAGGTCCACGGTCGCGGCAACCACACAGCGATGATCCTCATAGGACGCGCGCTCACCGACCATGGGGTGAGGCGCTGCGAAGCGCGCCTACTTCGTCTCGTTCGGGTGACTCGTGTGCACCTGCTCCAGGAAGACCGTGCGCTCGTGGACGTAGAACCAGATGCGCGCGGTGCCCTTCGCAGTCGGTTTGTGCTGCCACCGATCATGGGTCGCGCCGCCACGCTCGATGACGCCGAGCTCACCCTTGAGCCGATAGTTCGTCGGCGTGGTGGACAGTGGTGTCCGCGTGAGGAAGTCCCAGGTCTCCGTCATGGGGTTGCGGATCGTCGCCACGAGGTCGCGCCACCCCTTCTGCGCGTCGGCTGTGGCGCAGCGGAGCTCGTACTCGATCTTCTTCGGAGGGCGAGGAACCAGCTCGCCCTTCCTGGCGGCTGCCACGGCTACGGACGCTCCACGGTCTCATCGTCGTCGAACCACTCCAGACCGGCGCTGCCGTTGCCGAGCCCGGCCGCGACGGCGGTGGCCGTCTCCTTCCAGGAGGTCAGCTCTGCGATCGCGAGGTGCGGCTGGTCGGTGGAGAACGACGCGCGCGCCGCATCGACGAGGTCCTGCGCGCAGGACCCCCGGTCGGCCGGCGACAGCGCGAGCATCCAAGGGAACACCCTGGACATCCGCTCGGCGAGCGAGCCGCGGTCGTCGAGGGTGACGGTGATGAGCTGCGCGGCGAAGCGCAGCAGGCGGGCACGGCCCTCGGCCTCGCGCTGCGACATCAGGACCAGAGCCTCGCCGTCGCGCCGGGTCACTGTCACGGGGTGGTCCTCGGCCTCGGCGAAGACCTCGGCGGAATGCCTGCTCAGGTCCGAGGAGCGCCGAGTCGCCACAGGGAGGTCTGATGCGATGGCCATGGAACCATGGTATTCGGAACGTATTCGGAAATCCAGTGGAAACCGCGGAGTGCATGCGCCAGGCTCGACCTCTGGATGCGGGACGCCGGAGGTCTGCGTCGTCACAGGACGCGCAGCTCCGCTCCGGGAACAGATCGCACGCGATCATGGTCACAGGCGGCATCTCCCGCACCGTCGAACGCGAGCGCCCTGCCCCCGCACGAGATGCGGGGGCAGGGCGCTCCTTCATGCCAGGTCAAGAACGGGCAAGTTGGCGCAGCACGTAGTGCATGATGCCGCCATTGCGGTAGTAATCAGCTTCCCCAGGAGTGTCGATGCGCACCACGGCGTCGAATTCGACGCCGGTGTCGGTGGACACGCGCACCGTCTCCGGGACGCCGCCGTCGTTCAGCGCGGTGATGCCCGCGATGGCGAACGTCTCCTCGCCGGTCAGACCGAGGGAGTCCGCCGTCTCGCCGGCCGGGAACTGGAGCGGCAGGACGCCCATGCCGATCAGGTTCGACCGGTGGATGCGCTCGTACGACTCGGCGACGACCGCGCGCACGCCCAGCAGCGCGGTGCCCTTGGCCGCCCAGTCACGGGACGAGCCGGAGCCGTACTCCTTGCCCGCCAGGACGACCAGCGGGACGCCCGCCTCCTGGTAGTTGCGCGACGCGTCGTAGATGAACGCGACCTCGCCGTCCCGCGTGAAGTCGCGGGTGTAGCCGCCCTCGGTGCCGGGGGCGATCTGGTTGCGCAGCCGGATGTTGGCGAAGGTACCGCGGATCATGACCTCGTGGTTGCCGCGGCGGGAGCCGTAGGAGTTGAAGTCGCGCCGCTCGACACCGTGCTCGGTGAGGTACCTGCCGGCCGGGGTGTCGGCCTTGATGGCGCCGGCGGGCGAGATGTGGTCGGTGGTGACCGAGTCGCCCAGCTTGGCCAGGACGCGGGCGCCGGAGATGTCGGTGACGGGCTCCGGGTCGGTCCCCATGCCCTCGAAGTACGGGGGCTTGCGGACGTAGGTGGACTCGGCGTCCCACTCGAAGGTGTCGCCGGTCGGGATGGGCAGTGCGTTCCACTGGGCGTCGCCCGCGAAGACGTCGGAGTAGCTCTGGCCGAACATCTCCTGGCCGATGGCGGAGGCGACGACCTCCTCGATCTCCCGCTCGGTCGGCCAGATGTCCTTCAGGTAGACCGGCTCGCCGTCGGTGTCGGTGCCCAGCGGCTCGCTGGTGATGTCCACGGTCATGGACCCGGCGATGGCGTAGGCGACGACGAGGGGCGGGGACGCCAGGTAGTTCATCTTGACGTCGGGGTTGATGCGGCCCTCGAAGTTGCGGTTGCCGGAGAGGACGGAGACGACGGCGAGGTCGTTCTCGTTCACCGCGGCCGACACCTCGTCCGGGAGGGGCCCGGAGTTGCCGATGCAGGTGGTGCAGCCGTAACCGACCAGGTTGAAGCCGAGCTTGTCGAGGTACGGGGTCAGGCCCGCGCGGTCGTAGTAGTCCATGACGACCTTGGAGCCGGGCGCCAGGGTGGTCTTGACCCACGGCTTGCGGGTGAGGCCGCGCTCGACCGCCTTCTTGGCCAGCAGGGCGGCGCCGACCATGACCGACGGGTTCGACGTGTTGGTGCAGGAGGTGATCGCGGCGACGGTGACCGCGCCGTGGTCGATCTCGTACGTGCTGCCGTCGGGGGCCGTGACGGTGACCTGGCGGCTCGTCACACCGTTCGAGACGGCCGGGGCGTCGGAGGCGGGGAAGGACTCTTTGCCCGCCTCGTCCACGTCGCTGCTCGGCAGGTACGCGCGGACGTCCTCGCCGAACTTGCGCTTGGCGTCGGTCAGCGCGATGCGGTCCTGCGGGCGCTTCGGGCCGGCGATCGACGGCACGACGTCGGCCAGGTCCAGCTCCAGGTACTCGGAGAACTCCGGCTCGGCGGCCGGGTCGTGCCACAGCCCCTGCTCCTTGGTGTACGCCTCGACGAGCGCGAGCTGCTGCGCGTCGCGGCCGGTCAGCCGCAGGTAGCTGATGGTCTCGGCGTCGATCGGGAAGATCGCGGCGGTGGAGCCGAACTCCGGCGACATGTTGCCGATGGTGGCGCGGTTCGCGAGCGGCACGGCGGCGACGCCGTCGCCGTAGAACTCGACGAACTTGCCGACCACGCCGTGCTTGCGCAGCATCTCGGTGATGGTGAGCACGAGGTCGGTGGCGGTGGTGCCGGTGGGCAGCTCGCCGGTCAGCTTGAAGCCGACGACGCGCGGGATCAGCATGGAGACGGGCTGGCCGAGCATGGCCGCCTCCGCCTCGATGCCGCCGACGCCCCAGCCGAGGACGCCGAGGCCGTTGACCATCGTGGTGTGCGAGTCGGTGCCGACGAGGGTGTCGGGGTACGCCTGGCCGTTCCTGACCATGACGGTGCGGGCCAGGTGCTCGATGTTCACCTGGTGGACGATGCCGGTGCCGGGCGGGACGACCTTGAACTCGTCGAACGCCGTCTGCCCCCAGCGCAGGAACTGGTAGCGCTCGCGGTTGCGGCCGTACTCCAGCTCCACGTTCTGCTGGAACGCGTCGGCGGTGCCGAAGCGGTCGGCGATGACGGAGTGGTCGATGACCAGCTCGGCGGGCGCCAGCGGGTTGACGCGCGACGGGTCGCCGCCCAGCTCGCGGACGGCCTCGCGCATGGTGGCGAGGTCCACGACGCAGGGCACGCCGGTGAAGTCCTGCATGATCACGCGGGCGGGCGTGAACTGGATCTCCTGGCTGGGCAGCGCGCTCGCGTCCCAGTCGCCGAGGGCGCGGATGTGATCCGCGGTGATGTTGGCCCCGTCCTCGGTGCGCAGGAGGTTCTCCAGCAGAACCTTCAGGCTGTACGGCAGGCGGCCCGAGCCCGGCACCTTGTCCAGCCGGTAGATCTCGTACGACTCGTCGCCCACCCGCAGGGTGTCGCGTGCGTCGAAGCTGTTGGCCGACACGACTGTCTCCTTCACCACATGGATTCGCGCGTTACACGGCAATCCTGCCGTTCGCACCATGCGGTGGCTCGCTAAGGTGACCCTAACCAAGCCCCCGTACGGGCGGGGCGGCGGCCGTTGCCGTCTCCAGATATCTCGATGTCAAGATAAGACTAGTACATCGCCTGCCCTCGGCACGCCACCCCACACCTCCGGCGGCGGCGCGTGCGCGTCCGTGCGGGTCAGCGCCGGGCGCGGCGGCGGCGCAGGAGGGCGGCGGTCACGCGTCACCTCGGGTAGGGGGTCAGGAAAGAAGAACAGAGGGTCTGAAAGACCGGCCGAGCCTATCCCCGGCGGCCGGGGCGCAGCTGGAGGGGCGGCGGGGCGACTGCCCCACCTGCGTCTTCCCGGATATGGGATATTCTCCCGGCTATGAGAGAGAAAGCGGGAGACGCCGAGGAGATGGAGGCGCGGCTCGCGCGGCGCCTCGGGGAGTTGCGGACCGGTCGCGGCTGGTCGCTCGACGAGCTGGTGGGGCGGACGGGGGTCAGCCGCTCCACGCTGTCCCGGCTGGAGCGGGGCGAGATGAGCCCGACGGCCGGCGTGCTCAACAAGCTGTGCGCCGCGTACGGGCACACCATGTCGCGGCTGCTGGCCGAGGTGGAGGAACGGCCCGCGCACCTGGTGCCGGCGGCGCGGCAGTCCATATGGCGGGACGAGGCGTCCGGATTCGTGCGGCGGTCGGTGTCGCCGCCGCACCCGGGGCTGCGCGGCGAGGTCGTGGAGGGGACGCTGCCGCCTGGCGCGGACCTCGCGTACGACGGGCCGTCCGTCGCCGGGCTCGAACAGCACCTCTGGGTGCTGGAGGGCGCGCTCACCGTCTCGGTGGGCGGCGGGGAGCGGGAGGAGACCTACGAGGTGGGGACGGGCGACTGCCTGCGGTTCCGCGTGTGGGGGCGGTCGCGGTTCCGCTGCGCGGGCCGGGAGGCCGTACGGTACGCGCTGCTGGTGGTGCTGCCGTGACGGCGCGGATCGTCCGGCCGGCGGCCCGGGACTTCGCGGCGGCGGTGCCTGGCCTCGCGGACCTCTTCGCCGACGTGGTGGCGGACGGCGCGTCGCTCGGCTTCGTGGCACCTTTCGGTCGTGCCGCGGCGGAGGCGTGGTGGACCGAGCAGGGCGCCGCGGTGGTGGACGGCGGTCTCACCATCTGGACGGCCGAGGAGGACGGACGGATCGTCGGGACGGTCAGTCTCGCGCGCAACCCGAAACCGAACGGGCGGCACCGGGCGGAGATCGTCAAACTGATGGTGCACCCGGACGCGCGCGGCCGAGGGCTCGCGCGCGCCCTGCTGGCACGCGCCGAACAGGCGGCGGCGGACGAGGGATTCGGGCTGCTCCTGCTCGACACCGAGACGGGCAGCCCGGCCGAGCGCCTCTACCTGAGCGCGGGGTGGATCCGTTACGGCGTCGTCCCCGCGTACGCGGCGGACCCGGCCGGGGCGCTGAAGGACTGTTCCTTCTTCTACCGGACGCTCGGCTGACGCCGGGGGCGGGCCTCACACGGCGGGGCCTGCCCCAACCGCCTCCAGGTCGCGCGCGACGGCGCCCGCCCGCCCGGCGAACAGCCGGACCGCGCCCGTGTCGTCCCCCAGCCGCCAGACCAGTCCGTATCGCACGGGCGGCGCGTCGCGCACCGGCAGCCAGGTGACGCCGGGGCGCGCGTGGTACAGGGCGGTGCGCGCGCCGGTGGGCAGCGCGCCCTGGCCCGCCGCGACCATGATCAGCGCCTCCTGGAGCGTGGTGGCGACCGGTCCGCGGGACGCGCCGTCCGCCAGGTGGCGGGCCGGCCAGACGTCGAGCAGCGGGACGCGCGCGAGGTCCGCGACCGACACCGAGTCCCGCGCCGACAGGGGGTGACGGGACGCGACGGCGACCGTCTGCTCCTCCGTGAACAGCGTGGGCCCGTGCGCGAGGTCCGGCTGCCGGACGGGGAAGTCCGCCAGCTGGACGTCGAACTCGCCCTTCCGCAACTGCCCGTACGGGTCGGAGAGCGACACCTCGCAGACCTCGATGGACAGTCCGCGGTGGTCCGCGCGCAGCGCCTCCGCCACCCGCATCACCACCTCACCGGCCATCGGCGTCGTGAAGCCCGCGAGCAGCACGCCGTCCACGCCGTTCGCCGCCGCCCTGGCGCGGGCCACGGCGTCCTCGATGCCCCGGTGGTGCGGGGCCAGGTCGTCCCGCAGCCTGCGGCCCAGCGCGGTGAGCGCGACCCGGCGGCTGGTCCGCGTGAACAGCGGCGCGCCGACGCGGCGTTCGAGGCGCTGCACGAGCTGGCTGACGCGCGCCTTGGACAGGCGCATACGGTCCGCGGTGCGGGTGAAGTGCAGCTCTTCGGCCAGGATGAGGAAGCACTCCAGCTCGTCGCGCTCCATACGGACCCTCCGGGTCGGGGCGGTTCGTCAAGGACAGCTGAACGAACGTCGAGCGGATCGGCGTTGTTCCCGCGCGCGTGACGGCGGAGGCTGGGAGAGCGCGGCACCCCCGGTCCTCCGGCCGGCAAGGGCTCCCGCGCACACCGTCCCGTTCCTCCGCACCGTGTTTCCCGCGCCTCTCCAGCGCACCTTTCATCCCGATACACCCCTTTTCCCTCTCCATCACTTCGAGGAGTGCACATGAGCGCGCTGAACACCCGTAAATGGGGCGTGCTTCTCGTCCTGTCGGGCGCCATCTTCCTGGAGGGCATCGACGTGGCGATGCTCAACGTGGCGCTCCCCGCCATCCGGGCCGATCTCGGGCTCGCCACGGGCGAGCTGCAATGGGTGATGAGCGCCTACGTGCTCGGCTACGGCGGCTTCATGCTGCTCGGCGGGCGGGCCGCCGACCTGTTCGGCCGGCGGCGGATGTTCCTGTTCTGGCTGACCGTCTTCCTGCTCTTCTCCGGCCTCGGCGGATTCGCCACCGAGGGCTGGACGCTGATCACGGCCCGCTTCGTCACCGGCGTCGCCGCCGCGTTCATGACCCCGGCCGGTCTGTCGATCGTCACCACGACGTACGAGGAGGGCCCGGAGCGCGACAAGGCCCTGCTGATCTACTCGGGCACCGGGGCGGGCGGCTTCACGGTCGGCCTGGTCGCCGGTGGCCTGCTCGCGTCGGTGGGCTGGCGCTGGGTGTTCTTCGCGCCGGTGATCCTGTCGCTGGTCCTGCTCGTCGCGGCCCTGGTGTGGGTGCCGAAGCCGCAGGCGGCCGAGCCCCGTACGGCGCGGCGGGTGGACGCCGGGGGCGCGCTGGCCGTCACGGCGGGGCTGATCCTGATCGTGCTCGGTGTCGAGCGCGCGTCCCACACCACCGCCGCGTGGACGGTGGGGACGCTCGGCGCGGGGCTGCTGGCGCTCGGCGCCTTCGTCGCCGTCGAGCGGCGGACGGCCGACCCGCTGGTGCGGCTCGGGATCTTCCGCAACGCCGCCCTGGTGCGGGCGAACATCGGCGCGCTCCTCTTCGCGGCCGGGTTCTTCGCCTTCCAGTTCATCGTGGTGCTCTACCTCCAGGAACTGCGCGGCTGGTCCACGGTCGAGACGAGCCTCGCGCTGCTGGTGGCGGGCCTGGACGCGGTGCTGTCGCCGACCCTGACGCCCCGGCTCGTCGCCCGCTTCGGGAACGCGCGCGTCATCTTCGGCGGGCTGCTGACGGCGGCGCTCGCGTACGGGCTGTTCCTGCGGGTCGAGGCGGACTGGACGTACGCGGCCATGTTCCCGAGCCTGCTGCTCGTCGGGCTGGCGTTCGCGCTGGCCTACGGGCCGCTGACCATCGTCGGGACCGAGGGCATCGCGGAGGAGGAGCAGGGCCTCGCGGGCGGACTGCTCTACACGTCCTTCCAGTTCGGCGCGGCCCTCGGGCTGTCGGCGGCGACGGCGGTGAACGTCGCGGCGACGGCGTCGGCCTCACCCGGCGCGCTGCTCGACGGGTACCGGGCGGCGCTGCTCGTGCCGCTCGTGGCGGCGCTGGTGGCGGCGGTCGTCACGGCGTTCGGGCTGCGGGGCGGGCGGCGGCGGCAGGTCGCGGTGGCCGGGGGGACGGGCGCGGAGGCGCCGGAGCGGCTGGCGGCGCCGACGGCCGGGTGACCGTACGGCTTCAGCCGGCCGGGAGGGCCGCGATCCAGGCGACGCGTTCCGCCAGGGCGGCGGCGCGTGCGCGGTCGGGCGCGGGCAGCGCGCCGGTGGTGCCGACGATCCGCGGGCCCCACTCGGCGAGGAGCGGATCGTCCGGCGCCAGGGCCGCGGCGCGCACCATCAGACCGGCGGCGCGCTCGCGGGAGTCGGCCGTGGAGGCGGCGCGGTGCAGCAGGACGGCATCGCGCAGGTGGCGGTGGGCGCGGTCCACGTCGAGGAGGCGGGCGAGGTCGGCGAGAGGCGCGCGCGAGTCGTCCACCCGCAGGTCCACGGGCTCGTCGTCGCCGACGACCAGCAGCGCGGCCGACTGCCTGCCGCGCCGGTCGCCACCCGCCTCGTCGCCCGCGCGGAGGGCGGCGAGCAGCCGTTCGGGCAGGGGCAGTCCGGCGGCGGCGCGCCAGCCGCGCACGAGGGCGGGGACGATGTCGGGACCGGCCAGGGTGTTGCCCTGGGCCGTGGCGTGTTCGACGGCCATGTCCGCGGCGCTGTCCGCGCACTCCCCGCCTGTCCAGGCGGCGGTGCGGCCGGTCGTGTCCACGACGGCGAGCTGCCGCACGGCGGCGTCCGGGAGCGCCCGCAGCGCGGCGACCGCCTCGTCGGGGGAGGCGCCCCGTTCCAGGAGGTCGAGCGCCGCGCGCGGGTGCCGGAAGTCGGACGCGGCCTGGCCCACGGCGACGCCGACGCCGCTCCTGGCGACCGGCGCGCGGGCACCGATGGCCAGGACGCAGCTGGCCACGGCGACGCCCGTCAGCCCGCCGGCGGGGTCGTGACCGATGAGGGAGAACGTCATGCCGCCCACCCTGCCGGTCGGCCGGCGGCGAGGGCCAATGGATTGCTCAGCGTTGTGCGACGCCACGCGGGTCGAGAGGCGTGAACGTTCCCAGCCGGTCCTCGACGGCCTGGGCGGCTGCCAGGCACAGGTCCTCGCGGAAGGCGCGGCCGACGAGCTGCACCCCGTGCGGCAGGCCGTCCGCCACGCCGGTCGGCACCGCCACGGCGGGGACGCCCGCGAAGCTGGTCGCCGTGCACAGGCGCATGGCGGTGGCGACCCTGTCGCGGCCCGCCGCGTCGCGCGACTCGACGCCCGGCTCGACCGGCGGCTCGGTGAACACCGGTCCGAGCAGGAGGGGATGGGCGTACAGGAACTCGGCCCAGGAGCGCCGGATGCCGAGCCAGGTGCCCGTCAGCCGGACCAGTTCGGCCGCGTCGGCGGGGTGTGCGCGTTCCATGGCCATGGCGATGTACCGGTCCCCGCCCTCGCCGAGCAGGGTGCGGACGACCGGCCAGGTGGGCGCGAACTCGGTGAGGGTGACGCGGCCGTAGACGTCGAGCGCCTCGTCAAGACGGGGCACGTCGTCCACCTCCCGGACGTCGTAGCCCGCGTCACGCAGGGCGTCCGCCGCGGTGGCGACGGCCGCGCGCACCGCCGGATGGACGCCGTGCCCGCCCGGGTCGGCCACGACGGCGACCGTGGGCGGCCCCGGCAGCGGCTCGCCGTACAGCGGCACGGGCACGGCGCGCGGGTCGCGCGGGTCGGTCCCGGCCAGCGCCTCGTAGGCCAGCCGCAGGTCGGCGACGGTGCGGGCGAGCGGTCCGTCCGTGACGAGGGCCTGGGTCGCCGGGCCCGGGTCGTCCGGCCCGATGACGCGGAGGTCGGCGGGGAAGCGGCCGGTGGTCGGCTTGAGCGCGGTGACGCCGCAGAACTGGGCGGGGACGCGCACCGATCCGCCGGAGTCGTTCCCGAGTCCGAGGGCGGCCATACCCGTCGCGACGGCCACCGCGTCACCGCCGCTGGAGCCGCCGGGGGTCCTGCCGGGGTCCCAGGGGTTGACGGTGTCGCCGAAGAGTTCGCTGCGCGTGTGCATGCCGGCGAGGACGAGGGTGGGCATGTTGCTGTGGCCGAGCGGCACGGCGCCCGCCGCCCGCAGCCGGGCGACGGGGAGCGCGTCGCGCTCGGCGACCATGTCCCGGAAGCGCGGGACGCCGAACGTCGTCGGCAGCCCTTCGACGGGGGTGCTCTCCTTCACGGTGAACGGCACGCCCGCGAGCGGCCCGAGGGGCTCGCCCGCGGCTCTGCGGCGGTCCGTCTCCGCGGCCGCCCCGCGCGCCCGGTCGGCCTGCTGCTGCGTGACGGCGTTCACGCGCGGGTTGACGTCGGCGACGCGTTCCAGGTGGCTGTCCACCAGGGCGGCGGCCGAGACGTCCCCGCGCCGCACCGCCGCGGCCTGTTCGGCGGCGGTCATCCTCCACAGCGCGTCGTGCATGGGGCGTTCCCTTCCTGTTTCGCGGACCCGTTCCGATGCGCTCGCATCGGATACCGCGTCGGAACCCTAGCGCGGAACCGATACGGGCGCATCGAATAAAGTGGGGGCGCGCGGCCGGACGGGCCGCCGACGCGTCGAGGAGGCGAACGGGCGTGCCCAGACAGGTGGATCACGCGGAGCGGCGGCGCGTCGTCGCCGGGGCCGTCTGCCGCCTCGCGGACGAGCGGGGGCTCGAAGGCGTGACCCTGCGGGACGTCGCGGACCGGGCGGGGGTGTCGATGGGCGCCGTGCAGCGGTGCTTCGGGACCAAGGAGGAGATGCTCGTCTTCACGCTCGGCCTGATCGGCGAGCGGATCGGGGAACGCGCGCGGGCGCGCCTCGCGCGGAGCCCGGCCCAGTCGGCCGCGACCGCCGTGGGGCACGCGGCGGTCGAGATCGCGCTGCTGGAGGAGGAGCACCGGGCGGAGGCGCGGGTGTGGCTCGCCTTCGTGGCGCAGGCTGCGGTGAGCGAACCGCTCGCCGCGACGCTGCGGGAGAACTACGCGGCGCTCCAGGGCTCGTTCACCCGGCTGCTCGCGGAAGCGGGCACGGGGGCCGACGCGGAGCGGGAGGCGCACGCCCTCCTCGCCCTGGCGGACGGGCTCACCGCACACGTGCTCGTCGGCCACCTCACGGCCGCGCAGGCGCGGGACGTCCTCGACGCGCATCTGCGGCAGCTCTGGACACGGGTCTCCCCCGGCACCGCCTGAACCGAACGGCCGGGGGCGGGCGCGCCGCCCCGGGCGCGCCGCCCCGGTCGAGGAGGCGTCGCAGGCCGGGGCCGGGTGCCGATTCCACATCGTCCGACCACCGACCCGCCGCCCGGCACAGGCCCGAGTCAGCACGCCCGGCGACCGCACGCTGACCCACTGGGGGAAAGGTCCCGCACCGCCCGGTCTTCCCCGGGACCGTGGACGGCGGACGGCAGACTCACCACCCCGGGGCGGCGCCGGGGCGGGACCTGGCGTTCCGGTCAGGCCGGGGCGGGGCCCGCTAGCGCGGCCCGCAGCAGTGTCACCAACTCCTCGTCGCCCACGCCGAGTTTCCGCGCCTCGGCGACGAGGGCGTGGACCGAGGTCAGCAGCGCCGCCCGCGAGCGGGCGGTGGCGTCCGAGGTGACCGCGGCGCCCCGGCCCCGGCGCAGCTCTATCAATCCCTCGTCCCGCAGCCGCTGGTAACCGCGCAGGACCGTGTGCATGTTGACCCCGAGCGAGGAGGCCAGCTCGCGGGCGGGCGGCAGCCGCTCCCCCGGCACGGCCGCGCCGTCCGCCACCGCGCCGCGCACGCAGGCGGCTATCTGCTCGCCCAGCGGCACGGGCGACTCGGGGCTTATCCGGAAGAGCACGTCAGCCGTCCGCCCGCCGCTGTTCCAGCAGCCCGTTGAGCAGCGCGGCGGCGGTGACGGAGTCGTCCACGGTGACGACGAACTCCCGCCCGTTCCGCAGCCGCAGGCTCAGCGCCTTCCCCGAGCGCAGCACGACGCCCGACGCGCCCGGCCGTATGCGGTAGCCCCAGCCGCCGAAGTCGGCCAGCGGGCTCACGTCGCGCGTCCCGGCGTTGGTGATGCGGTCCAGGGGGAACCGCAGACGGGGGCGGGGCAGCAGCGGCGAGGCCACCGCGACGCCACGCCGGTCCACTGTGACCCGGACGCTGCCGAGCAGCCCCGTGAACAGGGCCACGCTCAGCAGGACCAGCCCGGCGGGCCACTCTCCGAATATCAGCGCCACGAGACCCGCCGTTCCGGTGACGACGCCGGTGCCCAGCAGGACGCGTGACCCGGCCCGGCGGCTCCAGACGGCGGACTCCCTCGGGGCGAGGCGCAGCGGGGGCGTCGCAGCGGCGGCGGCACCCTCCCCCGGCTCCGGGTCGCGGCCCGCGAGCAGCCAGGCCAGGGCGCCCACGGCCAGGGCGGCGGCGAAGGCGACGGCCATCAGCCACAGCGGCATGGAGGCGTCGGCGGGATCGGCGGCGTCGCGGTTGACGACCACCAGGCCGACCAGCGGCGGGCCGATCACCGTCGCCGTGCCCGCGCCGATCGCCGTCATCCAGCGCTGCGCCGGCGGTCCGCTCCTGCGCGCCAGCACGACCGTCACGACGAGCAGGACGCCCACGCCCAGCAGGACGCCGGTCCCCGTCCACAGCGCCGCCGCGCGGCTCTGGAAGTCGTCCGCCCCGCCGCTGCCGGTGAAGTGGGTGGCGAGCCGGTCGGGCAACTGGTCGTACCAGGCGAGGAAGCAGGCGGTGAAGGCCGCGAGCGCGGCGGCGAACGGCACGGCCACCAGCGCGGCGCGCCGCGCGGTCCGCGCCCCTCCCATGTCCGGCTTCCCTCCGCTTGCCCCGCTCCCCCGTCGGGCCTCGCTCCTCGGCATCTCACATCCCCCTTCGTCGGCGTCCCTGGCCGGTGCCCACCGGGCCTTCGGCCAGTTGTTCGCGTATCGCTAGAACAATCCAACCATACCCTCGAACGGCGTGTCGTCACCCGAACGGGGGAGCCCAACAAGCGTCATCTCATATGTGAGATAGGCTCAGTCATATGATCGACGACTACCTCGCCCGGATCGGACAGCTCATTCGGGACGCACGTCAGCATCGTGGCTGGACGCAGGTCCAGCTCGCCGAGGCGCTCGGCACCAGCCAGAGCGCGGTCAATCGCATCGAGCGGGGGAATCAGAACATCAGCCTTGAGATGATCGCACGTATCGGCGAGGCCCTCGACAGCGAGATCGTGTCGCTGGGTTACGCCGGTCCGATGCATCTCAGGGTGGTCGGCGGCCGGCGGCTGCACGGCAGCATCGACGTCAAGACGAGCAAGAACGCCTGCGTCGCCCTGCTCTGCGCCTGCCTGCTCAACTCCGGGCGCACCGTGCTGCGCAGGGTCGCCCGCATCGAAGAGGTCTTCCGCATCCTGGAGGTCCTCGGCTCGATCGGCGTACGCAGCCGCTGGATCAACGACGGCAGGGACCTGGAGATCGTGCCCCCCGCCGAGCTGGACCTCGGCGCCATCGACAAGGAAGCGGCCCTGCGCACCCGGAGCATCATCATGTTCCTGGGCCCGCTCCTGCACCGCATGGACTACTTCCGCATCCCCTACGCGGGCGGCTGCGACCTCGGCACCCGCACCGTCGAGCCGCACATGATGGCGCTGCGGCGCTTCGGCCTCGAAGTCACCGCCACCGAGGGCATGTACCACGCCCAGGTCACCCGGGGCGTCTCCCCTGACCGGCCGATCGTCCTGACCGAGCGCGGCGACACCGTGACCGAGAACGCGCTGCTCGCCGCCGCCCGGCACGACGGCATCACCACGATCCGCAACGCCTCGTCCAACTACATGGTCCAGGACCTCTGTTTCTTCCTGGAGCAGCTCGGCGTGCGGATCGAGGGCGTGGGCACCACGACCCTGACCGTCCACGGCGTGCCCGACATCAACCGGGACGTGGACTACTCGCCCTCCGAGGACCCGGTGGAGGCGATGAGCCTCATCGCGGCGGCCGTCGTCACCGAGTCCGAGCTGACGATCCGCCGGGTGCCGCTGGAGTTCCTGGAGATCGAGCTGGCGGTCCTGGAGGGCATGGGCCTCGACCACGACCTCGGCCGCGAGTACCGCGCCGACAACGGGCGGACGCGGCTCGCGGACCTGACCGTGCGGCCCTCCAAACTGGAGGCGCCGATCGACAAGATCCACCCGATGCCGTTCCCCGGCCTCAACATCGACAACGCCCCGTTCTTCGCGGCCATCGCGGCGACGGCGCACGGCTCGACGCTGATCCACGACTGGGTCTACGACAACCGGGCGATCTACCTCACCGACCTGAACCGCCTCGGCGGCCGCCTCCAACTCCTCGACCCGCACCGCGTCCTGGTCGAGGGCCCGACACGCTGGCGGGCGGCGGAGATGATGTGCCCACCCGCACTCCGCCCGGCAGTGGTCGTCCTGCTGGCGATGATGGCGGCGGAGGGCACCTCGGTGCTCCGCAACGTCTACGTGATCAACCGCGGCTACGAAGACCTGGCCGAACGCCTCAACTCCGTGGGCGCCCAGATCGAAACGTTCCGCAACATCTGAGGCGGCGAAGCCACCGCACCCCGACTGGCCTTCACGGATGAGGCGCGAGGGTGGGTGCGGTGGCTTCCGCGGAGCTTCCGGCCGGGACACGTAAGCACTCCGCGATCACGTGGTACGCGCACACCCGGCACCGGCCGGCGACGGCGCGCAGCGGCGCGGCCCGCCCCCGGCTCGCCGCCGCGCCTGGCGGGAGCGACGCATGCATGGGTCACGCCATCGTCCCCGCCCGGATCGAAGGCCGGCCGTGCCCCCGGAACCGGGGAATGCCGGACGCGCTCCCCCGTCGGCCGGCCCGGACATCCGGGGACGGACGCCACACGGCCCGCCCCTCGCGGAGAACACCGGCCTCGCGGGGGATGTCCGGCCGGCATGCTCGCTCCGGGCCCCCTCAGGCGCGCGGGGCCGTGGAAGGGGTGAGGGTGTACAGGCCGAGGTCCGGGGGGCCGAGTGGCCGCGCACAGAGCCCCGCGGCTTCCGACTCCGCTCGCAACGTCGTCCCGTCGAGGAGATGCCAGGGGTAGCTCACCGTCTGCTCGGCCACCTGCCGGCCGTCATGGTGGGTGCGGTAGGTCATGTGCCAGAGCAGGGTGGTGTCGCCCGCGGGCTCCGCGCGGGCCCATCCCTCGTACCGGCGGCGTCCCACGTGAGCCGTGGCGGCCAAGGTGTCGGGGATGGCGATGGGTTCGGTGGGCGGTTGGAGGTTGAGCAGGGCACGGCCGCCGGGAGCGAGGCGGGTGGCCAGCAGATGCCAGACGGCCCGGCGTTCGGCCGGGGGGAAGTGGCCGATGACGTTGAGGGCGATCACGAGGCCGAGCCGGTCCGGCAGTTCGGCCGCCGGCAGGGGTTCCGGCAGGACGGTGACCCGGGGGCGCAGCGCGTCGTGGCCGGCGAGCCTGGCGAGCAGGGCCGCCCGCAGACCGGGGGACGGTTCGACGGCGATGATCTCCGACTCCGGCAGGGTCTCACCGAGCAGCAGCGTGCCCCGGCCGCTGCCGGCGCCGATGTCGAGGACGGGGCCCGTCGCGGCGTCGATGTCCCGGATGGCTTCGGCGAGGACGGGGCCCGCGACATCCCAGAACGGGGTGATCAGGAGGTCGATGTACTCGGCGGAGGCGGCGTAGGCGTCGGCGTCGGTCATGGGGTTCCTGCCCTGGACGAGGAGAGGTCGAGGAAGTGGACGAGCGGATCGCCGCGCAACGCCTCCATGACGTGCCCGGGGTCGAGGACGTCGGCGGTGAAGTGGGCGCCGGGGGGTGTCCGGCCTGCGAGAACGGCGTGAGCGGCGAGGGCCGCCATGAGGCCGCTGACGTGGTAGGGGTCGCCGATGCGCAGGGTGAGCGAGCGGACGACTCCGTGGGCGGTGCGGGTCTGGAACGCCAGGACGTAGTAGGGGGTGCGGTCACGTAGGTCGGCGTTGGCCGCGGCGGTCAGCGCGGCGGCGTGTTCTGGCAGGTACCGGGGGTCGTCGGCCCAGGCCATCGCGAGGGCGGTGGGAATGGCCTCGGAGGGGTAGGCGGCGTGGGCGCGCAGTTCGGCGAGGCCGAGGTCGGCGGCGAGGCGGGCGCACTCGGTGGTCAGGTAGGGCATGGCGTCGACGGGTTCGGGGAAGCCGGCCGGCTGGACGCCGCGTCGTGGCGCGAGGGACCGGGGGACGGCCTGTCCGTGGCGCCAGGAGGCCATCGGCTCGCCGAAGTCGGGGCCCTGGGCGAGCAGGATGTCGAGGGCGGAGGCCGGGGTGATGCGGACCGCGCCGCCCGCGTAGCTGTCGAGTCGGTCGCCCGCGCCTGCGATCAGCCGGGGCAGCAGCCCGGTGAGGCCGGGCATGATCCCGGCGGAGAACAGGGCGGTACGGCCGCCGAAGCCGGCGTCCTCGCGGGCGAGCAGCGCCCGGTGGGCCGGGAGGTCTCCGGCGGCGTCCACATAGGAGGCGCCGGCCGCGCGGGCGGCGCGGGCGACGGTGTCGAGGAGCCGGTAGGAGGGCCCGGCGCAGTTGACCACGAGCTGTGTACCCGCGCAGAACTCGCCGAGGGCGAGCGGGTCTTCGGCGTCCACGGCAAAGGGCTGGGCGCCGGGCAGTTCGGCGCAGAGTGCGGCGGCCCGGTCCCGGCTCCGGCCGCCGACGCGCAGCCGACGGTGGCCGAGCGCGGCGAGCCGGCGGACGGCGGTGGCGCCGACCGCGCCGTAGCCGCCGAGCACGGCGATCAGCGGATCTCTCATCGTTCCTTCCCTCAACATCCTATTCTAATGATAATCGTTTCCAGTAGATCTGTTGCTACGGGAGGGAGTTTCCCCGGTGTTCGAGGTGATCGTGATCGGTGGCGGTCCGGCTGGGCTGAGCGGGGCATTGGTCCTGGGGCGTCAGCGGCGGCGCGTGCTGGTGGCGGACGGAGGCCAGGTACGCAACGCACCGGCCGACCAGATGCACATGTACCTGAGCCGGGACGGCTTCCCGCCGAAGGAGTTGCTCGCGCTGGGCCGTGAGGAACTCGCCGCCTACCCCGGCGTCGAGCTGCGGAGCGGGGAGGTGAGCTCGGTCAAGGGCGAACTCGACGACTTCACCGTGCGGTTCGCGGACGGCCGCGAGGAGCGGGCGCGGCGGTTGCTGCTGGCCACCGGGCTGGTGGACGAGCCGTTCGCCATCCCCGGCCTCGCCGAGCGATTCGGACGCGGCGTCTACCACTGCCCGTTCTGTCACGGCTGGGAGGCCGGCGGCCACACGCTCGCCGTGATCGGCCGGGACGTGCCCCAGGTCATGCTCGGCCTGTACCTGGCGGACCGCTACAGCGACGACGTGGTGGTGCTGACGGACGGCCCGCACGAGCTGCCGGACGAGGTCCTCGGCCGGCTCGCGGCGCGCGGCGTGGTGGTGCGTACCGAGGGGGTGGCGGAGGTGACAGGCGGACCCGGCGCGCTGCGGCTGCGGTTGGCGGACGGTTCGGTGGTGGAGCGGCAGTCGGTCTTCCACCGGGCGCCGGTTCGGCAGCGTGCCTCGTTCGCGGCCGACCTGGGCTGCGAGGTGCTGCCGGACGGCTGCGTACGGGTGGACGAGTTCCAGGCCACCACGGTGCCGGGGGTGTCGGCGGCCGGCGACATGGCCAGGCTGGCGGCGTTGCCCGACGCGTTGACGCTGGTGAGCCAGGCCGCGGCGGACGGGGTGCGGGCCGCGGTCTGGCTGGAGCAGGGTCTGTTCCGGGCGGGTCTGACGGCCGGCTGACAGAGCCGGGTGGCGGGTCCGCCGACCCGCCACCCGGGAGCTGGGCCGGGTCACCCGGCGGGCGCCGCCAGCCTGGCGAGCCCGGCGACCGTCGGCGCTTCGAGGAAGTCCCGGACGGTCACGGTGATCCCGGCCTCACGGGCGAGCCGGCCGAGCACCCGCACGGCGAGCAGCGAGTCGCCGCCGAGGGCGAAGAAGTCGGCCGCCCTGTCCACCCCGGCCACCGCGAGCACGTCCTCCCAGACCGCCGCGACGGCCCGCTCGGCGCCCGGCCGCGGCGGCCCCGGCTCCTCACCGGACGCCTCACGCTCGTAGGCGCCGAGCCGTGGCTCCTCGGCGCCGGCCGGCGGATCGGCCGGCGCCGGCAGCCCGACCACGTCGGACCAGCCCGCCGGCGTGGCCAGCTTCCCCACGAGGCCCGTCAGTTCGGTGAACATCCCGTCCACGAGCGCGGCGTCGAACACCTCGTCCACCAGCGAGAACACCAGGAACATCTCGTCCCGCAGCTCGAACATCCGCACTTCGAGCGCGACCTGCGGGGTACGCAGCTGCTGCTGGTGGTCGGCCATGTCGATGCGGCCGAGCGGCCCCGCCGTCTCCGGCAGCCGGTCCCCCATGGCCGCGTCCATCCCCAGCGTGCTCTGGAAGACCACGGGGGCGACCGGGCGATGGGTGCCGCGACGGCGGCCGAGCTCCCGGGACACCTCGACGCCACTGACCAGGTTGTGGGCGGCGGACTCCCCGAACCGCCGCTGGCTGTCGGCGGCCAGCTCGGCGAAGGCGGCGCCCTCCGCCAGCTCCACCGGGATCAGTGTGGTTGAGGCGAAGGCGCCGACGATCCGGTGCACGTCGGGGTGGAGCGGCAGCCGGTTGAGCTGGAGCGAGTTGAGCAGCATCCGGCGGTGTCCTGCCCGCCGGGCCAGCACGACGGCGTAGGCCGTGAACATCGCGGCGGACGGGGTGACCTCGTGCGCCGCGCACTGTTCGCGGAAAGCCGCCCAGGTGGCCGCGTCCACCCGGTGCTGGCGGCTGCCCATCAGCTCGGGCCGCGCCTGCCTCGGGTCGGCGACAAGGGGCAGGGCAGGCGGCTGCGGCAGCTCGTCGAGCCGGTCCCACCACCAGTCGCGGTCGGCCTCCCAGGCGTCGGTGTCGGGCAGTCCTGCCACCGAGGTCACATAGTCGCCGTAGTCGATCTCCAGCGGCGGCAGCATCGCGTTCCAGTCGGAGACCAGCGCGAACAGGTCCCGGTACAGGACGTTGGAGGACCAGCCGTCGATGATCAGCAGGCTCACGGCCGTGTGCAGCCGTGCGCGGTCGCCGGGCAGCAGGGTCAGCCGCATCGCGATTCCCGGCCCCTTGGCGGGGTCGGGGCCGCTGGTGGACATCTCGGCGCGGATCGCGGCGACGGCCGCGTCGGCCTCCTCGGGTCCGGCGTCGCGGAGGTCGGTCACCGTCAGCTCGGGCACGGCGCCAGGCGCGTCGGCCGGCAGGATGTGCTGCGACCCGTCAGGCAGCACCCGGGCGCGCAGGGTCGGCTGCCGCCGCACCAGGCGGGCGAGCGCGTCCTGGAGCGCCTCGGGGGCCTCGTCCCCGTCGACCTCGCTCAGTCCGATGTCCACATAGTGGTGCGCGGAGGAGTAGGACAGCTCCCAGCCGTCCTGCTGGCCGACGAAGTAGCCCTGCTGGAGCGGCAGGAGCGGGAACGGGGCGTGCGGGTCCTTCCTGGTGGTCACCTCGACCGGCAGCGCCCGGCCGTCGGCGGAACCGGCGCGGCGGCGCGCTACCAGGTCCGTCAGCTCGGCGAGCGTGATCTCCACCCGGACGTCGGAGAGCGCCAGCACGACACCGAGGCTCCGACGCACCATGGCGGACATGCGCACCGCGAGTACCGAGTCACCGCCGAGGCTGAGGAAGGCCCGGTCCTCCGGCACCTCGTCCGGCGGCAGGGCCAGCAGTTCGGACCAGATGCCGGCGAGCGCGGCGTGGAGGTCGCGCTCTCGCACGGCGGTCCGGGGTCCTGAAGGCATGGTTGTCACTCCTGTGTCTACGCGAGGGTTGTGGACGACGGCCTGGCGCCGGGGGCCCGCGCGACGAAGAGTCGCTGGCCGAGCGCGGTCAGGGGATGATCGGGGTCCGGCAGGTCGAACAGCGGCCGGTATCCGTCCTCGGCCAGCACGGCGCGCCACTCCTCCGCGGTGAGGAAGATCCGGTCGGTGCCGGCCCGGATGTCGCTGGTGCCGGGGCGCGGGGCGCCGTCCGGCGGCGACATCAGGAACTGCATGGAGGTCATGGCCTGGTAGTGCTCGCGGCAGGACTCGATCACCAGCAGCAGCCCGCCGGGCGCCAGCAGCCGGCGCACCCGGGTGAGGGCCGCGCCGATGTGCAGCGCGTTGTGCAGCACGTTGGCCGCCACCACGACATCGGCGGCGCCGGGCGGGACCCGTGGCTCGGCGAGTTCGGCGTTGATGTCGAGGAGGGCGTAGCGCAGCCTGTCGCCGAAGCGCTGCCTGGCCGCGTCGAGGAAGTACCGGGAGACGTCGGTGAACAGGTAGTCCACGGGGCGGTCGGCGAGGGCGGCGAGCAGCGTGGTGGTGGTGCCGCCGATCCCGGCGCCGAGTTCGAGCACCCGCACGGGGCGTGCGGCGGGCGCGGGCGTCCGGCGCAGCAGTTCAGCGGCGGCGGCGTTGAGGTAGCGGTTGATGGTGTTGTCGCGGTAGGCGCCCTCGGCCGCTGACGTGTCGTCGTCGCGGAACAGCAGGCTCTGGACGGTCACCTCGTCGCGCAGGAGCCTGGGGAGTTGGTCGGCCGCGGTGAGGAAGAAGTCGGCGATCGCCCCGGGGTAGCCGAGGCCGCGGCAGGCGGCGTGCACGGCCGGCGCCGTCGCGGCCACCTCGGCGCGTCGCACGGTGCGCAGGTCGCGCACGTTCCCGGTGGCCGCGTCGCGGTGGAGCATGCCTTCCTCGGCCAGTACGGCGAGCCAGCGGCGCAGAATCCACCGGTGGCGGGGCGCGACGCCGAGCCGGTCGGCGATCTGGTCCCAGCGGTGGGCGACGCCCGGCCTGAAGAGCCCCTCACGGCCCAGGGCGCGGGCCATGGCGAGGAGCGCCGCCTCGTCGAGCCGCCGCAGGTGGCCGGGGAGCACGTCGGTATCCGTTCCCGTGATCGCCATGAGGCCGGCCAGGCCGGCCCACTCGTGATCAGTGCTCATCGAGGTCTCCCGGCGCGGTCGGCGTGACGTCGATCGGCACCGGCGCCAGGCCGGCGCGGCGCAGTTCGCGGCGGGCCGCCTCGGCGAGCCGGCGGCGGACGAAGCGGCGCAGCGGCTCGTGCGCCGTTCCTGGGCCGGCGAGCGCGGCGGCGGGGCGGGGTGCGGCGCCCGCCGGTGAGACCACCTGGAGGAGTTCCGGTCGCCGGGGGTCGAGGAGTACGGCTGCGTCCAGGCCGGCCAGGGCGCGTCGCAGTTCGGCGGCGCTGACGCCGGTGCCGGGGGCGAGCAGCCGGTTGGGGATGCCGGTGACGCGCAGCGCCCGGCGCCCGGCCAGCTCGCGCAGGCCGGTGAGGCGGTCGTGTGCCGGCACCTCCGCCCAGTCCAGTTCGCCGGTGGACGGCGGTTCCGCGGTGCCCGCGGCGTCCACGCGCAGTACGGCGTCGAAGCGGTAACGCGTCAGCTCGGTGTCGGCGTCGAGTGTCTTGGGGTGGAAGGTGAGCCGCACCTCGCGGCCGGACTCCGCGGCGATCCGGGCGAGCAGCGGCGGGTCGAAGAGCAGTTCCTCGTCGTGTGCGGCCCGCTCGGCCGCCCTGCGGTCCACCTCCGCCGGTGGGAGCCCAGGGTTGGCGGACGACTCGACCCAGCGCCAGTGTGCGGTGAGCAGCCCGGAGTGCCTGATGTCGCCGACGACGACGGTGCCGCCCGGGGCGACAAGCGTGATGGCGTCGTGCACCACGGCGCGCAGATAGGCGACTCCGGGGAAGCACTGGGTGACGGAGTTGAGCACCACGCAGTCCGGGCGGCCTCCGGGGAACCCGGCCTCGGCCAGGGCGCGTTGGACCACCGGGCCGTGCGCCTCGTGGGCGGCGGCCTGCACGAACGCCGTCCCCCGCGGGGCGGTGGCCGTCAGCGTGCCGACGGACTCGGCGGACACGTCGGTGCCGAGGTAGCCACGCAGCCGGGGCCGCATGCGGTGCATCAGCAGACCGGTGCCGCAGCCGAGTTCGAGCACCCAGTCGGGGTCGGTGCGCAGCACCAGGTCGGCGGTCTGCCGCACCCACTCGCGCATGTGCGCCACGGGCAGCGGCCGGCCGGTGTCGGAGGCGCGCCAGCCCGAGAGGTCGAGTTCGGTGGAGTGCCGCCCGGCCGCCTCGGCGTAGGTGGCGTCGTAGACCTCGGCCCACTGCGTCAGGTGTTCGGCGAGCAGCGCCCCCGGCCGGGGGCGCACCGCCAGGGCCTCGGGTGCGGGGGAGATCCGGACCGTGCCGTCGCCGACGTCGGCCGTTCCCACCCACGGGTGGCGGCGCAGGACATCGGCGGCGTGCCGCAGTCCGTCGTCCAGGTCAGCCTGCATGGTGGTGCTCCGTTCTGTACTGGCCGCCGGGGATGAGCGCGTTCCGGTCGAACCGCAGGACGCGGTCCGCGCGTTGGGCGATGTCCTGGTCGTGGGTGACGAGCAGGACCGCTAGTCCGTCGGCGCACAGCGCCCCGAGCAGGTCGAGGACGCCATGCGCGGCGTCGGGGTCGAGAGCCGAGGTGATCTCGTCGGCCGCGAGCACCCCTGGTCCTGCGGCCAGGGCGCGGGCGACGGCGGCGCGTTGACGTTGCCCGCCGGAGAGCTGGGTGGGCCGGCTGCGGGCGACGCCGCTGTCGAGACCGACCGCCGTCAGGAGTCCGGCGGCCAGGTCCTGGGCCGCGGACGGGGACAGCCCGCGCAGCAGCCGGCCAGGCCGCGCGATGGACGTCCCGACGCGGTGGGCGGGATTCAGGGCGGTGGCGGGGTCCTGCGCGACCAGTTGCACCGCGCTGACGCGGGCGGGCCGGCGGTCCTCGACGCTCCAGGACAGCGGCTCGCCATGGGACCGCAGCTGTCCGGCCGCCGGCGGCCGGAGCCCGGCGAGGGCGCGCAGCAGGGTCGACTTGCCGCAGCCCGACGGGCCGGTGATGGCGACCAGTTCCCCCGCGCGTATCTCGAAGGTGCCGTTGTCCAGCAGGAGTTGCCCGGTCGGCGAGACGAGGCGGAGGCCGTCCGCGGACAGGACCGCGGCTTTCGCTTCCCCGACCGTCCCGGCGGGCACCGCCGGTTGCGCCGCCGGGGCCGAGGGGGCGCCGGGGCCGGGCCGGATTGACCGCCCGGCCGGTGCCGCTGTGCCCAGGTGGACGACGCGGTCGCCGATCCGGTGGACGAACTCCGCGTCGTGGGAGACCACGATCGTCACCGAACGGGCGTCGCCGCGCCTGGCCTCGACGGCCGCGACCACCAGGTCGAGCGCGTCGGGGTCGAGTCCCGTGGTCGGCTCGTCGAGCACCAGCAGCGGCGGGTCGCCCATCAGCGCCCGTGCCAGCGCGACCCGTTGCGCCTGTCCGCCGGAGAGCTGTCCCGGGTACCGGCGCCACAGCGCGGCCGGGTCGAGGCCGAGCCGCGTCAGCGCGCCGCGTACCGCCATGTCGCCCGGCCGGCGCCCGTCCGCGATCACCGCGGGCACCCGGCGCAGCGGGTGCAGCGCCGCCGCCGGCTGCTGGCCGACGACGCCCACGGTGCGGTGGCGCCAGCGGCGGGCGGGGCGGCCGGGTGGCACGGTCCCGCCGTGCCAGCGCACCGTTCCGGCGGTGCGGCGCAGTCCGTCGGGCAGGGCGTCGAGGACGGCGCGCAGCAGCGTGGACTTGCCGCAGCCTGACGGGCCGACCACGGCCACCACCTCGCCGGGCCCGGCGCACAGCGACACCCCGTCGAGCAGGCGCCGTCCCCGCCGGTCCGTCACCGTGAGACCTTCGACGCTCAGCAGGGCGCCGTCGGGCCGCTCGCCGTCCGCGGTCTCGCGCGGTGTCTCGGCCGGCGACGGCAGGGGCGCCGCACCGGTCGGAGCACCCGTGGTCGGCGCGCCGACGGCGCGCCCACCCGGACGCGGGCGGCGACGCGCCGCCCCCAGCGGCCGCCGCCACGCGCGGCGCCCCGCCGTCGTCGGCCCGGTGCGCGCACGGGCCGAAGTACCGCCGGCCAGCACGGCCACCGCCAGCGCCACGAAGGCCAGCGCCAGCGCAGGGGCGATCAGCCCGGCCGGGTTGAGCCCCGCCCCTGGCAGGTTCTCGCGGATCATCAGCGCCCAGTCCGGGTCCGGCGGCTGGGCCCCGAAGCCCAGCAGGCCCAGGGCCGTCGCCAGTTGGAGAGCCGTGACGAAGCGGGCCCCGGCGTCCGCGGCGACCAGACCGGCGAGCGCGGGGAGCACCTCGCGGGACAGCAGCGCCGGCGCGCGCTCGCCCCGGCCCCTGGCCGCCTCCACATAGCCGGCGTCGAGGGCGCCGCGGGTGGCGTCCCCGACCACCCGCAGGGTCAGCGGCGCGCCGCCGCACACCGTGGCGGCCACGACGGCGGCGTCGCCCGGCAGGGAGACGGCGAGCACCAGCGCGACGAGCAGCGGCGGGGTGGCGAGCAGCGCGTCCGCCACCCCGGTCAGCAGCCACCCGGACCGGCGTGCCGCCCAGCCGGCGAGAAGACCGGCGGCGACACCGAGCAAGGTGGCGAACGCGGCGGCGAGCAGCGCGACGAGCGTCAGCTCGCGCCCGCCGGCCAGCAGGCGGGACAGCACGTCGCGGCCGAGGGCGTCCGCGCCGAGCGACAGGCCCGGGGCGGCCGGGGCGTAGGGCGTGGCGACCATCGCGGTCGGGTCGTGAGGCGCGGCGAGCGCGCCGAGCAGCACGGCGGCGGGCACGGCGAGCGCCAGACAGCCGCGCAGGACGGCAGGGCTCATGCGGTCGCGTCCCGCCTTCCCCGGTCGGCGAGTCCCGCGGCCACGTCGGCCAGCAGCAGCCCGGCCAGCACGACCCCGGCACCCAGCAGCGCCACGGCCTGCACCGCGGGCACGTCCCGGCCGGCCACCGAGCCGACCAGCAGCTCGCCGAGGCCCCGGTAGCCGAAGACGGTCTCCACCACCGTGGTGGCCGAGAGCAGTCCGCCGCCGACGACCGCCAGGATGCGGAGCGCCGGCGCGAACACGAGGGGCAGCACGTGGCGGACGGCCACCCGCCACCGCGGCACGCCGCGCAGCTCCGCGTCCTCGACGTGCGGCAGCCTGCGGGCGTCGGCGACGGCCCCGGCGAGCAGCGCGGCGGCGAAGGCGGCCGCCGGCAGGGCCAGTGAGAGGGCCGGCAGCACCAGCAGCTCGGGCTGTGCCCAGGCCGGCCGGCCGACGGGCAGGAGCGAGACCTGGGGCAGCCAGCCGAGCAGCCCGGAGAACAGGGCGACCAGCACGCCGGCCACCACCACCTGCGGCACGGCGGCCACCGCGGTGACCACGCCCGCCGCCCAGGGTGCCCCACCGGCCCACCAGGCGACCGTGAGCGCCAGCGGGACGGCGAGCGCCAGGGCGCAGCCGGTCAACACCAGGGTGGCCGGCAGCCGTTCGCCGATCAGCTCGGCCACCGGGCGCCCGCTGACCAGGGAATGGCCCGCGTCGCCACGCAACAGCCCGCCCAGCCACCGGGCATAGCGCGTCCAGAGCGGCTCGTCGAGGCCGAGCGCACGGCGCAGCTCGGCCAGTTGCTCGTCGCTCGCGCGGCCCCCCGTCCTGGTCTGCGCCGCGTCGCCCGGCAGCAGCGTGGTGGCGGCGAACACCAGCAGGGAGACCCCGAGCAGCAGCAGCGTGGCGCGCGTCGTGTGGCGGATGAGAAGCGGGAACATTCAGCCGTCGAATCGTGCCTGGTCGATGAAGAGCCGCTGGAAGCCGGGGCCGGTGGGCAGGCCCGCCACGCCGGGGCCCGCGAGGTCGAGTCCGTCTCCGACGCCCCAGACCAGGTAGCCGCCCTCGTCGCGCAGCGTTTCCTGGAGTGCGCCGAGCGCGGTGGCGCGGCTGGAGTCGTCGGCGGTGGCGAGCGCCTGGTCGAGGTCGCCTTCCCAGTCGGGCCGCTGCCAGGCGGTCTCGTTGGTGGGAGAGTCGGAGCGCAGCGCGACCCGGACGACGTCGAGGAACGGGATGCCGCCGAGGTAGCTGACGTAGCAGTCGGCCTGGGCGTACACCTCGGTCCAGAAGGTCTCCGGCGGCTCGACGGCGACCTGGACGCGGATGTCCACGGCCGCCAGCTGGTCGGCGAGCAGGGTGGCGGCGGTGTCCATGCCGGGGTAGGCGGTGGTGGTGCGCAGCGTGATGTCGAGGCCGTCGGCGTGCCCGGCGGCGCGCAGCAGCCGGCGTGCCTCGTCCAGGTCACGTTCGCGCTGGGGCACGTCGGGCGTGGTGGGGTCGGCGGGCGAGAGCAGGTCGTTGCCCAGGCGGCCCTGGCCGAGGAAGACGGTGTCGAGCAGCTGCTGGCGGTCCACGGCGAGCTTGACGGCCTGCGGGACGCGCGGATCGTCGAACGGCGCCCGGTCGAGGCGCATGACCAGCGGGTAGAGGGTCACCGCCGGGCGGCGGACCACGACGAGCCCGCCGCTCTCGGCCTGGGTGGCGGCGGCGGGGCTGACACTGCCGGCCACGTCGGCCTGGTCGGCGGCGACCGCGTCGGCCCGCGCCTGCGGGTCGGCGACGGCCCGGATCTCGATGCGGCGCAGCGGCGGGCGCGGGCCCCACCAGGCGTCGTTGCGTTCCATGGCGGCGTTGCCCGCGTCGCCGTCCGCCAGCAGGAAGGGTCCTGATCCGACGACGGGCCGGCTGAAGTCGGTGCTGCCCTCGGGGACGATGAAGGTGGCCGACTCCAGGGCGCGGCCGACCTCGGCGTAGGGGCGGTGGGTGACGAGTTCGACGGTGTGCTCGTCGATGACGGTGGCGGCGTCAAGGTCGAACATGCCCATCCGGCCGTAGTTCTCGGCGGCCTTCTCGCCCATCCGGCGCAGCGAGTACAGCACGTCGGCGGCCCGGACGGGGCTGCCGTCGGTGAAGGCGGCGTCGGTCCTGAGCGTGATCCGCCAGCGGGTGAGGTCGGCGTCGGGCTCCCAGGCGGTGGCGAGCCGGGGCTGGGTGGTGCCGTCGGCGCCTGGCACGGTGAGCACGTCGTAGAGCAGCGCGAAGCGCAGCGCGTCTGACTCGTTGCCGAGGCCGCCGTGCGGGTCGTGGCTGGCGGTCGCCGGGGCGCCGACGGCGGCGTAGCGGAGAGTGTCCGTGGCGCGGTCGTTCGCGCCCGAGTCGTCCCCGGTGGTGTCTCTGGCGCAGCCGGCGGCCACGAGCGTGGTGGCCGCGGCGAACAGGAAGCGTCGTCGGTGCATGGTGGTCCTTCGCGAGATGGTGAGCTGAGATGCGGCGGAGTCGGCCTCAGACGGGGCCGATCGCCCGGCGCAGGGCGTCGTTGAGTGCTTCGGCGACACGCGGCAGGGCCGGTGGCCGTAGCAGGGAGTAGTGGTGCGCCGGGACGCCCACCACGTCGAGCGGTCCCGCCAGGTGGCGGCCCCAGCCGAGGTCGGTGGCGCCGGGCGGGGTGTCGTCCACTCCCATGCCGATGCCGGCGTTGCGCGGCGCGGGCTGGTCGGCCCGGATCAGCAGCGTCCTGGTGTCGGGCGCTTCGAGCCGCGTGGGCCGGTGGCCGGCGAGGGCGCGCAGGTGTCTGGCGAAGACCGCGACCCGCCGCCTGGCGCTGTCGCGGCGCCCCAACAGCCCGGCGGCGCGGAGGCGTTCGTCGATCTCCCGCCAGCGTGCCGCGTCCGGCAGGCCGCGGACGGCCGTGATGGTCTCGGAGGCGGCCCGGTCCCGGCCGCCGCCGAGGGCGGCGCCGGTGAACGCCTCGAGCGCTCCGAGGAAGCGCCACGCCACCTCGAGTTCCGTCTCGTTCGCGTCCGGCCGGTCGATGGGGGTGATGTGGACCGGGTCGTTGGAATCGAGCAGCGCCAGCAGTGCGGTGGTCTCGCCCTCCTGGTGGAGCAGGCGGGCCATCTCGTGGGCGAGGTCGCCGCCCATGGACCAGCCGCCGAGCAGGTAGGGGCCGTGCGGCTGGCGGCGGCGCACCACGGCAAGGAAGCGGCGGACCATGCCGTCGATGTCCTCGGCGCCGGTGCCGCCGGCGAGTTCGGGATCGGTGAGTGCGACGACCTCGACGCGGGGGTCGAGCAGCCTGGCCAGCTCGGCGTAGCAGACGATGTCGCCGCCCGACGGATGCATGAGGAAGAGGGTGGGCCCTCCGTTGTGGCCGGGCCGGACGGGCACCGCGATGTCCTCGTCGGCGACATCGGCGGTGCCGGGAGTGTCGGCGGGCACGGCCTCGGGCTCCCAGGCGGCCGGGTCGGTCGCCAGCCGTTCCACCCGGCGTACGTAGTCGGCGAAGGCGCGGTCCACCTCCTCGGGCGGCAGCACCGGCTCCAGCGAGTCCCACTGGAGCAGCAGCCTGCCGCCCTGCTCCAGGGCCTGGTGGTCCAGCCAGGTCTGCGGCGTCTGGCTGAGCGCCGCGACCTGCTCGCCGGCCCACTCGGGGTCGTGGTCGGCACCGATGACGTCGGGCAGCCCGAGGGCGCTGGTGAACACGACGGGCACGGACACCCGTCGGCCCACGCGGGTCGACTTCTCCGCCAGCACTTCGAGCGCCGAGAACTCGCGGTGGTCGAGATCGGCGAAGAGGGTCGCCTGCGCGGCCCTGGCCCGTTCCACGAACGAGCCTGCCCGCGCCCGCTCCACGACGTGTGGGACCAGCGAGGTGAAGTCGCCGACCACGCCCGCCACGTCGGGGTGGATGTCGGGCCGGTCGAACAGGGTCAGGACCAGCGAGAACCGGTCGCCGCCCGACCAGGCGGCCAGCGTTTCCGCGTAGGCGGCGAGCAGCACGGCGGTGGGGGTGACGCGGTGCCGGGTCGCCTCGGCCCTGAGCGCCGCCCATGTCTCGGCTTCGAGCCGGGCGGCGCGGCGGACGAAGCGCGCGGGCCCGGCCGGCTCGGCCACCGGCAGCGGGGGCGGACCTGGCAGGGTGTCGAGCCGCTCCCGCCAATAGGCGGCGGCCCGCTGGCCGGCCGGGCCACGGCGCCGCTCCTCGACGGCCGCGACGCAGGTGGCGAAATCCGCTTTCAGCGGCGGCAGTTGATTGTCGGGCGCGGCGTAGAAGCCGCGGAGTTCGCGATCGATGATCCACCAGCTGGCCGCGTCGCACACCAGCACGTCCACGCCGATGAACAGCCGGACCCGGCCGCCGGGCAGCAGGGCTGCCTGGATCTGGGCCAGGGGCCAGCGGTCGGCGGGGCCTGGTTCCCGGCTGATCCGCTCGCGGAGCCGGGCCAGGCGCTGGCTCCTGCGCTCCTCCGGCAGTGCCGTCAGGTCGTGGACACGGATGCGGTAGGACGGCACGTCGTCGAGGACCCGGAGCCGGCCGGCCGGGGTGACGACGGCCCGCAGCATGGGGTGGCGGGCGAGTACCAGGTTCCAGGCCCGCTCGTAACGGCCGATGTCCAACTGCCGGCAGTCGTACTCCAGGTAGAAGTGGCAGGGCACGTCCCCCCACTCGTAGCCCCCGTCGCGCCCGACCCAGTAGGCGTGTTGCACGCGGGTGAGCGGGAACGTGCCGTCGGACGCGTCCGGTCGCGGGAGACCGGCGGGAAGCAGGGCGGGCGTTCGCGGACCGGCGGCGTCGACGCGGGCGGCGAGTGCCCCGATGGTCGGGGCGTCGAGCAGGTCGCGCAGCCGCAGGTCCGTGCCGAAGTGTTCGCGTACGGCGGCCAGCATGCGGGTGGCCAGCAGCGAGTGTCCGCCGAGCGCGAAGAAGTCGGCGTCGGCCGAGGTCACCTGGGCGCCGAACAGCTCGGCCCACAGGTCGGCGAGCCACCGCGCGGTCGGCTCACCGATGTCGGACCCGCCCGACCCGGCCGATGGCCGGCCGGCGGAGGCCGCCGCGCGGGCCATCCGGTCGGCGAGCGAGGTGGTGGCGACGGCCACCACGGGCGGCGTCGGGCCGGTCAGCAGCCGGTCGAGCGCGGCGAGACCCGTTCCGGTGTCCAGGGCGCCGGCGAGCGCGACGGTGCGCTCGCCGCCTGCCGGCCCCACCCGCCAGCCGTCCCAGACCGCGCTGATCCAGCGGGTCGGACCGGGCTCGGCCGCGTCGGCGAGGGAGTCGAGGAAGCCGTTGGCGGCGGCGTAGGCGCCCATGCCTATCCCCCCCACCAGGGTGGTCGCGGAGGACATCAACACGACGGTGTCCGGCCGGAGTCCGACGGGCAGCGCATCGACGGCGGCGCGCAGCGCCAGGGCGCCGTCGGCCTTGGCCGCGACATGGGCGCGCACCTGCTCCTCCGTGGTCTCGCGGAGGGTGGTGGCGCCGACCGTGGCGACCGCACCGGCCGCGTGCACCACGAGGCCGAGGCCGCCTTCGGCGGCGGCGAGTTCACGCACCAGCGCCGCCGTGCCGGCGGCGTCCGCCGCGTCCAGCGTCCGGACCTCGACGTTCCGGCCCGCCGTGGCGAGCCGCCTGACGTCCTCGGTCCGCCCGCCGGTGCGCGAGGTCAGCACGACGCGCCGGCCGGTCCGGCCGAGGTGGCCGGCGATGGCAAGGCCGACGTCGCCGAGGCCGCCGGTGATCAGCACCGCGCCCCTCGCGGACGGCGCCTCCTCGCTCCTGGCCGGCCGCCAGGGCACCATGTCGCGGGCCCAGCGGACGCCGCCCCGCACCGCGACCTCAAGACCCGGGGCCGCGTCGGGGCCGGTCAGTTCGCCCAGCTCGGCCAACACGGACCGCGCCGCCTCGGCGGCGTTGTCCGCCTTGCCCGCGGGCAGGTCGAGGGTGCGCCAGGCGAGGCCACGGAGCTCCTGGCCGAGGACGCGGGGCAGCGTACGCACCGCGCCCGCCACGGGGTCGGGGCGGTCGTCCCCTTCCACTCGGACGGCGCCCTCGGTGACCTGGAGCAACAGCCGGGGCGGCGTGGCCAGTCGGGCCAGCGCGGCGGCCAGCTCGCCGTGGCGCAGAGCCGCGGCGGCCAGGTCTCCGGTCCGGTCGGTGGCGAGCAGGACGACGCCGTCGAGCGCGTCGCCAGGCTCGGCCGCGGCCACGCACTCCGCGCCGCGCGCCGCCAGCTCCCGGCGTACCGCGTCGGCCAGCGGGTAGTCTTCGGCGCCGGTGACCAGCCAGCGCCACGCCGGGGAACCGGCGGCGTCGGCCGGGGGGAGCTGCCGCCAGCGCGGCAGGTGCAGCGGCTCGTCGCTGTCCGACTCAGGCTCGCCCGGCAGGTCGGTGCCGGCGGCCGGGGGATCGATCCACAACTGCCGCCGCTGGAAGGCGTATCCGGGCGCGGCGATGCGCCGCCTCGGCGTGGTGTCGCCCAGCGAGAGGTCGATGTCGACGCCGTGCGCCCACAGTTGAGCGACGGCCTCGCGGACCGTCGTGGCGGTGTCGGGCTCGTCCTCGACGCAGGTGGTCAGCGTGGCGCGGAGTGCGGGCGGCGCGGTGCGGCGGGCGAGCGAGGCCAGCGCGGCGCCGGGCCCGACCTGCACCAGCAGCGCCGGCCGCTCCGGCGGCAGCGCGGTGCGCAGGGCGTCCGAGTAGCGTACGGGGTCACGCAGTTGCCTGACCCAGTGCCCGGCCGTGCCGAGTTCGGCCCCTGCGTGGTCGCCCGTGACGGTGGTGACCAGGGGTACGGCGAGCGGGCGGGCCCGCAGGCCGGCGGCGGCCGCCCGGACGGCGGGCAGCGCGGGTTCGACCAGGCGCGAGTGCAGCGCCGCGTCCACCCGCAGTTCCGTGGGGCGCACCGATCGGCCGGCGAGCGCGCCGGCCACGGCGTCCACGGCGGCACGTGGCCCGGACACCACGCAGGCGTCCGGCGCGTTGACCGCTGCGAGGTCCACCTCGGGGTGCGCGGCGAGGAGCCGACGGGTCTCGGCCTCGCCCAGCGGGACGGCGAGCATGGCCCCGCCCCTGGCGGCGCGTGCCGCCTCGGTGCAGCGGACAGCCACCAGGCGGGCCGCCGCCGGCAGGGTGAGACCGCCCGCCACCACCGCCGCGGTGTACTCGCCCAGGCTGTGTCCGAGCACCACGTCGGGCCGCACGCCCCAGGACTCCAGCAGCCGCGCCATGCCGAGCGACGCCGCGAACAGGGCGGGCAGCCCATAGCCGGGGTCCTCGACCGGCGGCGCGCCCTCGCCCCGGATCGCCGCGCGCACATCCGCGCCGAGCAGCGGCCGCAGCAGTTCGGCGCACTCGTCCACGGTTTCCCGGAAGACGGGTTCCGCGCCGTAGAGGCCGGCACCCATGCCGGGGTACTGGCTGCCTGCGCCGGGGAAGGCGAACACCACGCGGGGCGGCTCGCCGTGGGCACGCACCGCGCGCCGTCCCGCGAGCGCCGCCCCGGCGTGGCCGGGGCTGGCGGCGACGGCGACGCGGTAGGGCAGTGCGGGCCGCCCGGCACGCAGCGTGTGGGCGAGGTCCTCGGTCTCGAAGGAGTCGGCGACCGTGCCGAGCCGGGCGGCGGTGTCCTCGGCCGCGGCCGCGTCATGGGCCGAGACGGCGAGGATCGCGGGGCGTCGCGGCGCGGGCTCGGGCGCCGGCCGCTCCGGTGCGGGGCCGAGCACCACATGGCAGTTGGTGCCGCCGATGCCGAACGCGCTGACACCGGCCAGCTCGGGTCCACGCCACGGGCGGCTGTCGGTCACCACCTCGAACGGCGAGCCGTCGAGCCCCAGCAGTTCGTTGAGCGGCTCGGCGTGCAGCGAGGCGGGCTGGACCCCGTGCCGCAGGGCGAGCGTGGTCTTGATGAACGAGGCGATGCCGGCGGCGGTGTTGGCGTGGCCGATGTTGCTCTTGACGGAACCGAGACCGCACCAGGCGGGTCCCTTCTCCCCGAAGACCCGCCGCAGCGCGGCGATTTCCACCGGATCGCCGAGCCGGGTGGCGGTGCCGTGTGCCTCCACGTATCCGACGCGGTCGGGCGTCACCCCGGCCACCGCCTGGGCCTCGGCGATCACCCGTGCCTGGCCGCGGAGCGAGGGCGCGGTGAACCCGGCCTTGTCGGCCCCGTCGTTGTTGACGGCGGAACCGTGCAGCACGGCGAGCACCGGATCGCCGTCCGCCAGCGCCTCGTCGAGCCGACGCAGCACCACGGCGCCCACACCCTGCGTGTAGACGATGCCGGAGCCGGTGGCCGAGAACGGGCGCACGCTGCCGTCCGCCGAGTAGATGCCGTCGGCCACGCGCAGGTAGCCGTGCCCCTGCGGCACGATCAGCGAGACGCCGCCCGCGATGGCCGTGTCGCACTCCTCGGCGAGCAGGGACTGCGCCGCGGCGTGCACGGCGACGAGCGAGGTCGAGCAGGTGGTGTTGAGCGCGATGGCCGGTCCTGTCAGGTCGAGCCGGTAGGCGACCTGGAGCGGCAGGTAGTCGGCGTGCGTGGCGATGGCGGTCTGGAGGCTGCCGACCGGGTCGGCGCCGCCGCCGGTCGGGCTCCAGCGGCCGGCGAGGTTGCTGGTCAGGTAGGCGCTGTGGGCGGCACCGGCGAAGACGCCGACCGAGCCGGCCCCGACACCACCGCCGTGGCCGGCCTGTTCGAGCGCCTGCCAGGCCACCTCAAGGAACAGCCGCTGCTGCGGGTCGAGCAGCGCGGCCTCGGCGTCGGTGAGGCCGAAGGGGACCGGGTCGAACTGGTCCTGTCCCTCGATCAGCCCGCCGACCGGCACGTGGTCGGGGTGTTCCCGCAGCCGGCGCGGCACCCCGCGTGCCGCCAGCTCGGCCTCGGTGAAGCGGGTCAGGCCCTCGCGCCCCGTCGTCAGCAGCTCCCAGAAGGCCGCCGCGTCGGGGGCGCCGGGGAACCGGCAGGCGAGGCCGGTGACGGCGATCATCGGGCGAGCTCCGCGGCTCGCGCCCTGGCGGCCCGCCGGCCGGCGACAGGCGGTGCGGGCGGCGTGGCGGCCGGCGGTGGTGACGACGGGGGCCCGGCCGTTCGCGCGGAGATCACCGCCGCGAGGCCACGCACCGTCGGGTGCGAGAGGAGATCGACGACGCTGAGCGCCGGATCGAGTTCCGCGCCGAGCCGACGCTGTGCCTGGACGAGGGTGAGCGAGGTCGCGCCCAGCTGGAAGAACGGTGTGTCGCCTGCCAGTTCGGTCGGGGCCGACTTCAGCAGTTCGCCGAACACCCGCCGGACCGCCGCCTCGACCTCCGGCTGTATCTCCTGCTCGGGCGACACGCGCACGTCGGGCGTGCCGGACGTGCCGCGTCCGGCGGCGGGGGCCGGCCCCCTGTCCGGCGCGCTGTCCTGGCTCGGCACGGCGGCCCCGGCGGAGGCGGCCCGCTCACCGAGCGCGAGCTCGATCAGTCCGCGCCCGGTCAGCCGTTCGGCCGCGCTGAGTCCGGCCGCGGTGGCCGCCGACCGCAGCAGCCGGCTGCACTCCCCCGCCGCGATCAGGGCATCCGCAGGCGGCAGCGAACCGGCGGAGAGCGTGAGGGTCAGGCCGAGGCCACGCTCGCCGACCGCGCGCAGCGCACGGTCCAGAGGGCCGGCACCCGCCTCCGCGCGCTCCTTGGCCACCACAGCCGCCGGCACCGGCACCGGCGGCACGGTCGCCGGCACGGCGCCCGGCCGGTCCGCGCGTCGCCGGTATGGGTTCGGCAGGGCGCGGTAGTCGATCTTGCCGTTGTCGGTGACCGGGAACTCGTCCATGTCCACCAGTCGGCTCGGCACCATGTAGGCGGGCACGTTCTCCCCCAGCCGGCGCCTGATCTCCTCATCCGTCACACGGGCGCCCTCGTGGCGCACCACATAGGCCACCAGACGCGGCCGGTCGTCGGGCCCCGGCACGGACAGCGCGACGGACTTCCGCACCCCGGGCAGCCGGTCGAGAACCGACTCGACCTCACCGAGTTCGATGCGGTGGCCCCTGATCTTCACCTGGCGGTCGAGGCGGCCGAGGAACTCGATGGTGCCGTCGGGGCGCCAGCGGCCGAGATCGCCCGTACGGTAGAGCCGTACGCCGAGCCGGGGGTGGATGACGAAGCGCTCGCGGGTCTGCTCCGGGTCACCGACGTACTCACGGGCCAGTCCCCGGCCGCCTATGTGGAGTTCGCCCGGTGCGCCGACCGGGCGCGGTCGGCCGTCCGCGTCGAGGATGCGGAACGACTGGTCGCGCAACGCCCGGCCGTAGGGGATGCTGCGCCATGTCGGCTCCACCCGGTCGATGGGGTGGCAGATGGACCAGATGGACCCCTCGGTGGCGCCACCCAGGCTGACGATCCGGGCGTCCGGCGCCAGCGCGCGGACGCGCTCGGGCAGGGTGACGGGTATCCAGTCGGCGGAGAGCAGCACCAGGCGGAGCGGGGCGAGGGCGGCCCGCGCCTGCTCCAGGTCCACCTCGGCGTACTCGACCAGCATCTCCATCAGGGCGGGCGCGGTGTTCCAGACGGTCACCCGGTGACGGGCCATCAGGTCGAGCCAGTGCGCCGGGTCGCGCTGCCGTTCCACCTCGGGCAGCACGAGCGCCCCGCCGACGCCGAGCACCGCGAAGATGTCGTAGACCGACAGGTCGAAGCTGAACGCCGACAGGGCGAGCACGCGGTCGTCGGGGCCGATCGGGAAGCGGTCGACGAGGTCGTCCACGGTGGTACGGGCGGCGCGGTGCTCGATGGCAACGCCCTTGGGCCGACCGGTCGATCCCGAGGTGAAGACGACATAGGCCAGCTCGTCCGGCTCGGGGCGACATCGCTCCCCCGCGTTCTCGGGCGCGCTGTCGGCGGCGGGCGTCCCGTCCGGCCGCAGCGGGTGCGCGGTCACGCCGTCCGGCCAGGTCACGGCGGTGCCGTCGCCTGCCAGGGCGTGCCGGACACCGGCCTGGGCGCAGACGGACGCCACGCGGTTGGCCGGCCAGGACGGCTCGACCGGCACGTAGCCTGCGCCGCTCGCGGTCACGCCGAGGATGGCGGCGACCTGCGCGGGGCCTTTCTCGGTCGCCACCGCCACCAGGTCGCCTGTGCCGACTCCGGCGGCGGCGAGCACCGCCGCCGTGCGCTCGGCGCGGGCCGCGAGTTCCTTGTGGCTGACCCGGCCGGCGGAGTCGAGCAGCGCCGGGGCATCGGGACGTGCCTCAGCCGCGGCGCGCGCCGGGTCGCCGAGCAGCGGTCCCGCGTCACCGAAGGGCGTCGCGTCGAGCGTCTCGGCCGGCAGGAAGGAGGGGTCCCAGCCGAGCTCGGGATCGCGCCACGCCTCGTCCTCCCGCGCCAGCCGGCGCAGCAGGCGGGCGTGGGCGTCGAGCATCCCGGAGACGAAGCCGGCCGGGTAGGCGCCGTCCACCGAGTCCCAGCACAGGACCAGCGCGCCGCCCTCGGCGTAGACGATGTGGTCCAGGAGGATCTGCGGGGTCTGGGATATGCCGAAGACCTCCGTGCCGAGCCAGTCGGCCGGATCGGCATCACTGTCCGTGAGGCCGAGGCCGCTGGTGAAGACGACGGGGTGCCTCGGCACGCCTGGTGGCTGCCCGGTCGCCGGCGGCGCCTCCATGCCGGAGACCGCCCGGTGCTCCATGTCCGTCCAGAACCGCTCGTTCACCTGGCTCGCGTAGGCGGCGAAGCCCTCCCAGCGCAGCGGGTCGAGCTCGGGCATCCCGACCAGCAGCGTGGAGGTGAAGTCACCGACCACGTGCTTGAGTTCCGGTACGTCCGGCCGGTCGAACAGGGTGGTGTTCAGGCTGAAGGGCTCGGTGGCGCCCCAGCGGGTCAGCGTGAGCCCGAAGGCGGCGAGCAGCATGCCGGTGGGGCTGAGGCCGTGGCGCGCCGCGCGGTCACGCAGCGCGGACCACTCGTCCGCCGTCAGGTGCGTCCGTACGCGAGTGAAGCGGTGACCGCGCAGTTCCGCGACGTCCGCGGTCAACGGCAGCGCCGGTCCTGGCGGAAGGTCCGGCGCCCGCTCGGCCCAGTACGCGAGGTCGGCCTCGCGGCGCCGCCGCTCGGCCGGATCGTGTCCCCTTCCTCGTACGTAGTCGGCGAACGTCGTGTGCTGTACCGGGAGTCGGGCATCGGGGTCGGCCACCAGAACGCCCCACTCGGCCAGCACCTGGAACCAGCCGGAGAGGTCGAGCGCGAGCACGTCGATGCCCATGCACAGGCGCGTCCTGCCGTCCGGCAGGAGAACGGCCCTGACGTCGAACAGCGGCCACCGGTCCGCGGGGCGCACCTGGTGCGACCACTCCTCCCGCAACCGCGCGGCGGTCCGTTCGGCCGACTCCGCGTCGGCGTCGCGGAGGTCGGTGACGTCGATCCGGTACTCGGGCACGGTGGCGAGCACGCGCTGCCGCGCGTCGGGTCCGACCACCATGCGCAACATCGGGTGACGGGCGACCAGTTGGTTCCAGGCGGTGGTCAGCCGCGCCAGATCGGCCCCGGGCCCCCCGGGGCCCGGCTCGCGGTCGTACTCCCGGTAGAAGAACGTGGCGACACCCCCGAGCGGGAACGCGGCGTCGCGCCCCACCCAGTAGGCCGACTGAATCGGCGTCAGCGGGAACGAGTCGTCTCCACCCGCCACGAGGGAGCGCACGGTCGCCGTGCCGAGGAACGCCGTGAGGGGAAGGTCGAGCCCGAGGTCCTCGCGGATGCGCCGGCGCAGCCGGACGGCCGTGAACGACTCGAGCCCCAGCTCGGTGAGTGGCGTGTCCACCGCGATCTCCGCCACCGGCACGTCCAACACGTCAGCCAGCGCCGCGGCCACCTCGTCGAGCCTCGGGGACCCGTTCATGTTCCTCCTCCGGGCATGCCTCAATCAGACCCATTGATCTGATAACCGTTTTCATTAAGGATCTTCATCCCCTCGCCTGTCAAGCCGCACGCTCGGACAAGTGGCGTGGACCACGCACGAAGGCGACGGAGAGTCACCCGAGCCTGGACAGCGGCCGCATCGCGGTCACCATGACGCGACCGCCGGTTCAGGAATGTCCCCGACTGGGCGGCCATGCCTCCAAGCTGTCGCGCCGGGATGCCGCCGGGGCCCGGCGCGGCTCGACCCGGCCGGCGCCTCCCAGCCGGCGCGCGCCACCGACGGGGAGCGGAGTCCACCGGCCCCAGGACTGCACCGAGCGTCGCCCGAGGTCAGGCATCTGCGACGGCGTGGACCTGACCGTCACTGCGCGGAGCGCCCGGGGGGCAACGGTGGACACCGGCCCGTCCGAGCCGGGAACGCCGGGGCCTTCGGCCCTCGGTGGTGCGTTCTCGCTGGACGGCGCGGCCGGCATCGTGGAGTCGGCGCCCGTCTCGCGGGCCGCCCCGCTGAAGCCCGGGGCCACCGAGGTGCCGATGCCGCGCACGCGTCGCGGACGGATCATCCGGCAGTCACCCGCTGGGTGTTGAGCCGGTCAGAGGTGGGGCAGTGCGTCGGCGGCTGCGAGGACGGAACCACGGAGACGCCCGGCGCGGACGTCTCCGTGGTTCCCGCGCGGCGGCGTCACTGGCGCGGGCAGAAGCCGAACTCGGCGAGGATGTCGAGGACGAGCCTGCGCCGTTCCTCGCGGCTGGGGGCGCCGCCCGGCTCGCCCTGCGGGCCGCGCTGCCCTTCCGGCCCCTGAGGGCCGGCGACTCCCTGGGGTTCCGGCGGCCCGTCCGCGCCCTCAGCCCCGGGCGGGCCCTGCGGGCCGCGCGCCCCGGGCGGCCCCGGAGGGCCGGGAGGACCGGCCGGACCCGGAATACCGCAGGGCGACTCCCGCACCACGACGGGCACGCTTTCCGTACGCGCTCCCGACTCCAGATGACCCGTCACATGCGGCATGATTTCGCCCGGCGGCACCTCGTCACGTACCACGAAATCGCCTGCCCAGAACCGGGAATCCGCCCGGTTCAGCGGATGGGCCTGGCACTCGCCTCCCGGGCAGACGGAGCAGCGGCATTCCATCCGCTGCCACTCACACGCGGTCGGCCGGCAGGCGAACAGCCGCGTCCTGATTCGCGGGACCAGCGGATCGCCGAAGAAAAAGTGGAGTGAGATGCAGGGATCGGTCGGTGTGGCCACAGTGCCTCCCGGAACAGCGCTCTCGTCGGATGAGGAGGTGACGGCCCCGCCACCAGGGGAGCCCGGTCTCCGCGGGACGAACCTGCCACGGGCCTCCCGCGCCGCGACCAGCGGGCCGGGAACGCACCGGAGAAGCCCTCGCGGCGAATTCCCGGGATTCCGCCGGGCGTTCACGCACCGGTGTCGGCCAGGCCGCGGGAACCGGCCAGGGACACGCCACGCACCTCGGTTATCCCCAGCCATCCGCCGCATAGCGGAGAACCACCGGATTTGACCCCGCACGAGTTAATCGCATCCTAGTGGGATCATCACGGGGGATGTCACCACGAATCCCAGAAAGACTCGTTTCCTTTGAGAACTCCGACAGGGAATGGGAAATTGATCCTCCCGGCGACCGGATAGCGCGCGTATTCCACCGTGTGCCGGGGAGGCGCTGAACGGGACCAGCGGCACCACACCCACGCCCCGCCCACCCCGCGGGAACCGGCACCCCCAGAGCGCGGCACCACGGCGACCGGCCACCCGGACGAACCGCCGGAGGGCCGGATTCGGCCGGAGCTCGGGGGACGCGCGGGAGCCGGCCTGTCGGTCCGCGCCGGATGGGGGCGGTTTCACGCCGTGGCGGCGGGGCGGCAGGCGGAATCGGGGTGCGCAGGGGGTGTTGCGGGCGTGTGTCCGGCGGTATCGTCCCGGTAATCCTTGGGAGCGCTCCCATAGCCGGAACAGTCCTGTCCCCCACCACTTCCGGAAGACGGAGAACGCACGCATGTACGCAGACACCCCCACACGCCGCTGGACCCTGCGGCTGCTCACACCCGCGCTGACCGCGATCGTCGGTCTCGTCGCCCTGTTCCTCAGCCCGTGGACCACCCCGGCCAACGCGCACGGCTCGATCGTCGAGCCCGCCGGGCGTGCCTACGGCTGCTGGGAGCGGTGGGGCAGCGACCACATGAACCCGGCCATGCAGCAGCAGGACCCCATGTGCTGGCAGGCCTGGCAGGCGAACCCGAACACCATGTGGAACTGGATGAGCCTCTTCCAGGAGAACCTGGCGGGCAACTGGCAGAGCCGCATCTCCGACGGCAACCTGTGCAGCGCCGGTGACGCGCAGGGCGGCCTGGCCAGCTCGCTCGACAACCCGGGCGCCTGGACCACCACCGACGTCGGCAGCGACTTCAGCGTCCACCTGTACGACACGGCCCGCCACGGCGCCGACTTCTTCGAGGTCTACGTGACCGAGCAGGGCTACGACCCGGCGACCGAGCCGCTCGGCTGGGACGACCTGGAGCTGGTCGAGACGACCGGCAGCTACGCCCCCGCGGCCGACATCGAGTTCGACGTCAGCGCGCCGGGACGCAGCGGCCACCACATCGTGTACACGATCTGGCAGGCCTCGCACCTGGACCAGACGTACTTCATTTGCAGCGACGTGAACTTCACCTGATCCGGAACGGGTGACGAGCCCGCCGGTCCCGGAAGGGGCCGGCGGGCTCGTGCGTTCCCGCTCACCCGTCGGTGATCACCAGGTTGTCGATCCGCGCGTCGAAGGGGCCCGCGGCGCCGGTGCGGTCGTAGCCGATCAGCACCGTCTCGATCGTCGCGCCCGCGAGGTCGGGGCCGAACGCGCTGGTGACGGTGGTCCAGTCGCCGACCGCGCCCTTGGGCGCCGCCGGGTGCATGTCCACGCCGTCCTGGGTGGTCGCCGCGCTGTCGCGCAGGGTGCGCCCGTCGCTGAGGACGAGGTCCACGGAGACGTGCCTGCCGCCCTCGTTCTCCGGCCGGAAGTCGTAGGACAGGCGGGTCGCGTCCGAGACGGGGACGCTGACGTCGAACGCCTGGAGGTACGCGTACGAGTGGCCCGTCCCGGAGGCGAGGCCGCGCACCCGCAGCGCGGAGGCGCCGCCGGCTGCGCCGTCGCCGGTGGCGACGCGGAGGGTGGGGCCGCCGTCGCCCTCGGGTCCGGTGACGTTCGCGGTGCCGCCGGGGCCTGGCGTGTCGGTCCAGGTGGGCTGGGCGTCGATCCCGCGTTCGAGCCCGGTGCGCAGGAAGACCGGGCCCTCGCTGAGCGGGACGGGGATCTCGGGCGTCGGCGGCGCGTCGCCCGTGATGACGCGGCTCGCCCGCGCGGCGAGGCGCAGGTAGAAGTCCGGCGAGGTGAACACGCCGTCCGCGCTGGTGGTCTGGAAGTACTGGTCGGTCGGGATCATCGAGGAGTCGGAGGCGGCCGGGGCGATGCTGGTGGCCTCGTCGTACTCGTCGAACATGGCGATGAACGCCTGGGGGATGCCGAGTTCGCGCACGTCGAGCGCCTGCTGCCAGAGGAACCGGCCGGTGTCGCGCGGGATCTGGTTGCGCTCGCCGCCGTTCCAGTTGGCCCAGGAGAAGCCCGGGTAGACCACGGGGAGGTACGCCTGGCCGCGTGAGGCGAGGTCGTCGCGGTCGGCGCGCATGACGGGCAGCAGGTCGGAGCGGTTGCCGACGAACCAGGGCGAGAGCATGTCGAAGGCGTGGTAGACGCCGCTGAACCCGGGCTTGGTCGACGTCTCGGTGCGCCAGCCCCAGGGCACGGCGCCGATGACGTAGGCGCCCTGGTCCTGGAACCACTCGACGACCCGCTGCGCGGTGGCCGCGTCGCCCGGCCGGTTGGTGAAGCCGAAGCCGAAGATGCCGACGACGGGGCGGCCGTCCTCGTACGCGTACGACGGGGAGTCGGTCAGGCCGAGGGTACCGGTGACGGTCTCGGTCCAGTCGGTCCTGAGCGTCTGTTCGAGGTTGGCGTCGGTGAGGCCGCTGATGTCGTACTCGACGTAGAACCCGACGTCGTGGCGCTCGGCCGCGTCCCTGGCGCGGTCGGTGATGGCGTCGCGCTGCTGCTTGCGCTGCGGGACGGTCATGTCCTGCCCGAAGCGCTGGAGCGCGGCGCCGTCGATGCCGTACTCGGCCATCCAGGCGAAGTGCTGGTCGGTGACCTCGGCGGGGTAGGAGGAGAACAGGGTGGCGGGGTCACCGTTGCCGAGTCCGGCGTAGCCGGTCGGGAAGTGCGCGGACTCGGGGTAGGCCGACATGTCGGGCCACATCTCGAAGGTCTGGTTGCCGGGGGAGGGCGTGCTCCCGTTCCAGTGGCGCCACTGGTCGACCGGGGAGCCGTCGCCCTCGGCGGAGAACCAGCCCTGGTAACCGGCGTAGACCTGGCCGGTGATGTGGTGGCCGCCCGCCCGTGGGGCGGGTTCGGCGTGGGCCCGGGGCAGGGAGACGACCGCGCCGAGGACCAGGAGCAGCGCCAGTCCGATGCGGGCGGGGGTGAGGCGGGGGGACGTGTGGCCGGGGGGCATGGGGCACCCTCTTCTCGGGGGTGGTGGGGGGTGTGGTGCCCGTCATGTAAATCCAATGGATTTCCTTAGTCAACCCTTCTCACAGCCACAGCACGGGATTTCCCGGGACAAGTTCGCTAGTTCGACGGGAAGTGTGAGCCTACGGGAAGACAATCCGACCGACACGGCAGGTCGAATGGCAGATAAGTCTTCGAGAGTGGCGCGCGGCGCCCACGACCCCCCGCCGTCACGGCGGAGGCCGCCGCGTGAAGGTCACGACTGGGACACATGTACTTCACCCGTTCACCCGGAGGTGTCTACTTGACGGAGCCGGTGCGCGCCCGCGCGGCCCGGCCGTGCAGATGCCGTCACAGGAAGGGCCGTTTCCGCCATGCAGCCACGTATCAGAGCACTCGGAGCGCGGCTGCTGCCCGACGGCGTCCGGCAGGCGCGCGCGGAGCGGCGGGAGGCGGCCCAGGCCGAGGAGACCGAGCGCAAGCGCCGCGAACGCGTGGAGGCCAGGCGCCGCGAGCTGCTGGCGTCGGACCCCGCGCTCCGCGCGGTGGAGGCCGGCGGGACGGTCTTCTACGGCAGGACCGTGACCAGTTTCAACTCGGCCGAAGCCGCCGCGCACAACCTGGGGCTGGTCTGCGACGCGCTGGAGAGCGCGGACATCCCGTACTTCCTGGTGCCGGGCCGCTCCCGAACGCGCCACGTCGTCGGCGTGCGTCACGCGGACCGCAAGCGGCTGCTGTCCGTCCTGCGCCGCACCTACGGCGGCAGCGCGCTGTACGCCATGCGGGCGAACGCCGAGACGCTGCCGGCGGACGCCGTGCTCTACGCCGACGGCTCCCTCCCCGCCGCGCTGAAGCGGCAGGACACGATGCGTTTCGGTGAACTCCTCCTCGGCCCCGCCGGGGAGGTGCTCGCCGACTTCGACCACGCCTGCGAGGTCGAGTTCTGGCGCGACGGGAAGCGGTTCCTGGAGGACGCGAAGCTGGTCGAGCGGCGCGGCACGCTGCGCAGCCTCGCCCCGGCCCCGGTGGTCGCCGAATCGCTGGTCGCGCCGCGCTACAACGCCGTGACCGACACCCTGCCGCCCGAGGCCCTCGTCCCGGCGACCCGCACCGTCGCGGGCCGCGCCCACCCCACCTGGGAGGGCTTCTCCCACCCGCTCGCCGACACGGTCGACTTCCCCGTGGACGTCGTCTACACATGGGTGGACGGCGCCGACCCCGAGCTGGCCGCGAAGCGCGACGCCTACCGCGCGCGGGCCGGGGCGCCCCGTATCAACGCGCGCGAGCTGGGCGCGTCGCGGTACGAGAGCCACGACGAACTGCGGTACTCGCTGCGGTCCCTGGAGATGTACGCCCCGTTCGTGCGGACGATCCACATCGTCACCGACGGGCAGACGCCGGACTGGCTGGACACCTCGGCGCCCGGCATCCGGATCGTGGACCACAAGGAGATCTTCGCCGACCCGTCGGTCCTGCCCGTCTTCAACTCCCACGCCATCGAGAGCCAGCTGCACCGCGTCCCCGGCCTGTCCGAGCGCTACCTCTACCTCAACGACGACTTCTTCGTCGGACGGCCGGTCGACGCCGGGTACTTCTTCCACGGCAACGGCATAGCCAAGCTGCCGACGGCGCCGTTCCAGATCGGCCTGGGCGAGCCCCACCCGGACGAGCCCGCGCCCAACTCGTCCGGCAAGAACGCCGCGCGCCTGCTGCTGCGGGAGCACGGGCGGCTGGTCGTCAACAAGTTCAAGCACGCGCCGCAGCCGCAGATCCGGGCGGTGCTGGAGGAGTTGGAGGCGCTCTTCCCCGAGGAGGTCGCCAGGACCGCCGCGAGCCGCTTCCGGTCGCTGACGGACGTCTCGATGACGGCGACGCTGCACCACCACCACGCGTACCTCACCGGCCGCGCCGTGCCCGGCAGGTACACGATGCGCTACGCCGACATCGGCAGGCCCGAGTCCGCCGAGGTCCTCGCCGAGATCGCCGGGACCCGTAAGTACGACTTCTTCTGCCTCAACGACGTGCAGACGCCGGAGGAGGAGAAGGAGAACGCGGCCGCGCGCCTGCGTGGCTTCCTGGCGGCGTACTTCCCGCTGCCGAGCCGCTTCGAGCGCTGACTGAGCGCACCTGGCCCGGCGACCGGCCTGGCCGGGAGCCGCGGTGCCGTGCAGGGCACCGCGGACCGCCCGGCCCGGCCGGTGCCGGACCGTGTCGCGCGGCCGAAAGCGGGCTCCGCTTCCCCCGTGCCGCTTGCCGCGGACGGGCCCGTTCGGCCGCTGCCACCCTCCGCCGCGCCCGGAGGCGGGCGGAGGGCACGGGTGCACGGGCGGACCCCCCTGGTGTTGCCGTCCGCCGTCGGCCGTGGTGCGGACGACCGGCGGCGTCACCGCCCCTGCCCCGCCCACGCTACGGGCGGGCGGCGGCGCCCGGCCACGGTGCACGGCGCCCAATCCGCCGCCCCGGCAGTGCACGGTGCCCAGACGGGGGTCGGGCGAGGGCCGGGCGGGGTCAGGCGGGGGCGATCCGGAACGCGAGGACCAGGTCGTGGACGCCGGAGCCGGTGCTGAGGAAGTCGCGGCCGAGCAGCTGTTCCGCCGTGCGCAGCCTGGCCCTGACGGTGTTCCGGCTGCTGCCGAGGCGTGCCGCGGCCCGCTGGGCGTCGCCGTTCTCCTCCGTCCAGGCCCGCGCGGTGCGCAGCAGTTCCGGCCGCCGCGGCGGGTGCAGGGGCGCCAGCAGGGCGCCGGCCCAGGCGACGGCGGGCGGGGTGGCCAGGAGGTCGGAGAGCGCGGGGGCCGGGCGCCCCGGGGCGCGCAGGACGTCGGCGGTCGGGGTCAGGGCCAGCGCGAGGGCCAGCTCGGCGCGGGACCGGAGGTCGCCGAGGTCGGTCTTCAGCAGTTCCCCGGCTGTGCGGAGCCTGGCCGTCACGGTGTTGCGGCTGATGCCGAGCAGCCTGGCGACGCCCACACGGGGGACGGTGAGGGCGAGGCGGACGACGTCGAGGTGGGTGTCGGGCACCTCGGTGAGAGGCCGGAGGAAGGCGTGGGCCCAGGCCCGTGCGGGGACGTCGGGCAGCAGGCTCTCCAGCGCGGACGGGCCGAGGTACTCGGCCGTGCGGTCGCGGGCCGGGCGTGCCATGGCCAGGGCGTGGCGGGCCTGTTCGTACGCCACCGCCGTGGCGGACTGCGGGTGCGGGGCGCTGATGCCCAGCGCGTAGCGGGGGTTCTCGGCGACGAGCCGGCGCAGCACGGGACCGAGGGACGGGGTGTGTCCCGCGTCCGGCGGGGTGTCCGCGTCGGCGTCGGCGTCGTCCGGAGGCTCGGGGACCAGGCAGATCAGATGGTCGTCGTACACCGGGCAGGGGATCATGAGGCCCTGCCCGTGGTAGCCGACGGCGTCCTCGTACTCGCTCACCAGCGGTTCGCGGTCGCCCGGCGGGCAGCGCAGCAGGTGGACGCGCAGGCGATCGCAGTCCAGCAGGGCCGGGACGGCGCCGGTCGTGATCCGGCGGGCCAGCAGCGGCTTGCCCGACAGCAGCGTCATCAGGACCGCCACCCGGACCTGGCCGGCCTTGCGCCGGTAGGCGCGGGCGGTCTCCTCGGCCCGCGCCGCGCCGCGCAGCAGGGCGAGGACGCTGCCCGTGCGGGACGCCAGCGAACGGGCGGCGGGCGGCAGCGCGCCCGTGTGCAGCACGGCGAGCACCGGCCGGGGGCGGTGGGGGCCGAGCGCTTCGAGCGATATCCGGGCGCCGTCGAACTCGGTGACGGCGGCGGCCATCTCGCCGCGCGTCAGGCGGCGGAGCAGCGGCCTGAACCCGTCCGGCGCCCCGCCGGGGAAGCCGGGCGTGGCGGCCTCCACCGTGCCGCGTTCGCAGATCAGCGCGACCTCGGCGCCGGTCCGCCGTCCCAGCCAGGCGACGACATGGCCGACGTCGGGCCCCGGGCGCAGCGCGGCACCGCCCCTGAGGCCGCGCAGCAGTTCGTCGAGCCCGTCCTCGTCCCTCACGTCCCCCACCGGTACGTCCGGTCTCCCTTCGCGCCCGCGAGGGGGCGCCGAGGCGTCCGCGTGTCCCCGACAAGGCTAATGCGGCGGGCCGGCGGCGCGGTCGCGGCACCGGCCCGCCGCCGTGGTTCAGCGGGCGAGCAGATCCGGCGTCAGCACCTCGGCCGTCCGCTCGTCGATGACACTGACGCGGACCGCCGTGCCGTGCGGCCGGTCCAGGTCGGCGTCCGCCGGGAGCGCGAACAGGACGGAGACCGGGCGGTCGCAGGCGCACGCGGGGTCGTGCCGCGCACCGGTGTAGCGCAGGATGCGCCACCCGTCGTCGTCCCAGTGCTCGACCAGGCCGGAGCGGACGAGCGGGGCGGCCGTCTCCCAGGCGAGGGACCGTTCGAGCAGTTCCACCGTGGCGGCGACCGGGACGGTCCCCGCGCCGCCGGTGAGCGGGTTGCCGAACAGGCGCACCCGGAGGCGGCGCAGGGGCAGTTGCCAGGTCCGCCCGGGTGCGGCCGAGAGGAACGCGAGCAGCGCCGCCGCGCCCGCGAGGACCAGGGCCGCGGCGGCGGGCCGCGCCCGTACGGCCGACCACCAGGGCGTCGCGGACACGGCCGCCAGGACCCCGCCCGCCGCGACGGCGGCCGCGCGGGCGAAGGAGGCCCAGCCGATGGGCGTCTCGTACCGGGCGGTGCAGCCGCAGGACGCCTCGGGCGCGATCCAGCGGGAGACCGCGAGGTAGGCGAGGAATCCGGCGCCGAGCAGCGCCGTGCCGACGCCCGGCAGGGGGTGTCCCGGCACGGCGGCGAGCCCGGCGGCGAGCAGCAGTTCGGCGGCGCCCGTGGCGCGCAGGACGAGGACCGCGCGGTCGGGACCGCCGGCCAGGCGGGGCAGGGCCGTACGGGCCGCCTGCGCGCGGAGCGAGCGCCGGGCGAGCTTTCCGGCGCCGGTCGCGGCGAGCAGGGCGGCGAGGGCGAGCGGGAGGACGCTCGCGGCGAGGGTGGTCGTCGGCATGGCGCCCACCCCGTCAGTGGCCGACCGTGACGCGGACGACGTCGATGCCGCCGTCCGCGGGCCGCCAGGCGCCGAGGATCTGCGCGGGCTGGCCGATGCGCAGCCGCGACAGATCGGTGGTGAGGGCGCTGCCCGCGTAGGAGGCGGCGGTCTCGGGGAGGGTGTGGCCCACGAGTTCGTCGTTGCCGTGGGCGAGGTGGAGCCGCTGCTTCTGGATGCCGCGGATGGTGGTGTAGATGTTCACGATGTTGACCCACACGGCGTCGGCGGCGAGGGTGCCGTCCGGCATGGTGACGCCACGCGCGTAGAGGCCGTCGCCGACGCGGACGTCGTCGAGTGTGACGGCGCGGACCTTCCAGACGCTGGTGGCGTTGGTGATCTGGATGTGGTGCGTCTCGCCGTACGAGCCGGCGACGTGCAGCATGCTGCCGCGGATGGCGCCGACGCGCCCTTCGGCGAAGGTCGTCGTGGTGACGGCCGGGTCGAGGGAGGGAGTGGACGCGGCGAAGGCGGCCTCCGCGTCCGTGGCGCCGAGCGCGGAGGCGCCGACGATGGTGGCGCCGCCGACGGCGGCCGAGGTGAGGAAGCCGCGTCGGTCGACGCGCGATGAGCGGGTCACGGTCATGGGTGGGGTGTCCTCTCACTCACTTCTTCGGGTCACAGGGGTTCTGCGGGCACAGGGGTGCGGTGCGTGCAGGGGTGCGGTGCGTGCGGGGGTGGGGTCACTCGGTGATGAGGACCGGGAGGACGCCTGAGCTGAGGCTGCCGATGGCGGAGAAGGCGGCGGGCGTCAGGTCCAGGACCCGGTTGACGCGGCAGCTGCCGCCGCAGCACGCCTGTTCGCCGCAGAAGCTGCGGGTGCGGGGGCCGCAGTCGGTGATGGTGATGCAGACCGTCGCGCCGGAACACTGGTGGCGGACGTTCATCACGGAGCCGCAGCCGCGGCGGGGCATGCCGCCCTCGCCGCAGAGGTCGGGGCGGGTGATGTCCCAGCAGGCCTGGCTGGCGTTGGGCCAGGCACCGTGGTTCGCGGCGGAGCGGCAGTTGCCGCAGGCGCCGCCGCCCGCGCTGGCGCAGGGGCCCCAGGCGGCGCCGCAGCAGAACCAGGTGGTCTCACCGGCCCAGAGCGAGGTGGTCGAGCAGGCCATCGCGTACTCCCTTTCGTGGCAGGACGCTCCAACTTGACCTGCACATGACATGACACAGGCCACGCGGAGGCACGGGACGAGGGGGTGGCGCGGGGATGGTGACGGTGGGGAGCTTCGTCCTGTGCCGGGCGCGGTGGGGGATCAGGCAGGACAGGCGGAGCGTTCGTCGGACTGGCCCATAATCCCGGTTCTCCCGGACCCGCGCCAGAGGGCACCGGGATCGCGATTGGTCGGACAACTGGCGCATCGCATAGGCATTCTGAACAGAAGTCATCCAAGTCCAACGGAAACCGGTCACCGTCCGTCCCGTTAACGCACATTCACCGCAGGTCGCATGAGAGATCGGGTTACGGGGGAGGTGACCAGTGACCGGCTGACCACCCGGCGACGGTGAGGAGCTCGATCATGGACCACGCGATCGACAACAGGATGGATCACAGGCTCGACCGGCGGACGACGCGGCGTACCCGGGTGCTGTTCGCGGCCGTCTTCGCCGCCGCCGTGCTGCTCTCCCCGCTGCTGGTGATCTACGAGCTGCTGGCGGGGATCGTGGGCCTGGTGCTGACGGGGCTGGTGGCGCGCGCGTCGGACGGCGCGGCGACCATGACGGCCACCGTCGTGTTCGCGGGGCTGCTCGCGGGCAGCCTGCCGTACCTGGCGGCCGCGCCGTTCGTCTCCTGACGGGGACCTCCCGGCGGCTCGCCGGGATGACACACATCCGCGGGGCGGGGCCGCCGTCCGGCCCCGCCCGCTGTACGTTCCGCCCCGCTGTACGTTCCGCGCCGCCGGTGTCCGGGAAGGGGCATCAGGCCGGGCGCAGGCGCACCGACCCGCCCGCCGCCGTCGCGCCACCAGCCGAACCGGGGCGGGAGGCCGCCGAAGAGTGGAGGAAGGTGTGCGCGTGGCGCAGCAACGTGCCGAGGCCGCCGGTGGTCGTCCAGGTCATGCGCCCATCCTGGCCCGGGGCGCCGCGCCGCGCGGCGCGGCGCGGCGGCCCGGTCACAGCACTAGCCTGGGGCGATGTACGAGCGGAGGCGGCGGCGGTACTTCGCGCTGATGGCGGTCTGCCTGGTGCTGTTCGTCGGCGCGGGCGCGGTGGTGCGGCTGTGGTCGGTGCCGCTGGCGATCGCGATGTGCGTGGTGGCGGCCGCCATCCCGCCGCTCGCGGCGATCACGGCGAACCGGCGCGGCCCCGACGACCCGTGGTGGGACGAACGCGACGGGCGCGACCGGGACGACCGGCACGACCGGCACGACGGCCGCTGATCCGCGTCACCAGGGCAGGTCGCGGATCTGCTGCACGCACAGCACGACGAACAGCACGCCGGACCCGGCCAGCATCACGTTGCTCACCGGCCCGTTCCGCCACTCCCCCGCGACCCGGTCGGTGTTCAGCATCCACAGCAGCGTGAGGGCGAGGAAGGGCATGAAGAACGCGCCCAGCACGCCGTACGTGACGATCAGCCCGATCGGCTGGTCGAGCCACAGCAGCCCCATCGGCGGGAACGTCAGCCACAGCAGGTACGCGCGGAACGGCCACGACCGCTCCCGCGCCCGTTCACGCCCCGGGTCGGCACCGCCCTCCGCGCCCTCCGCGCCCGCCGCCTCCGCCGGGAGCGCGCGGGGCCACAGCCGGGCGACGAAGTCGGTGAACAGCAGGCTGACCCCGTGCCAGACGCCGATGACCGAGCTGAACGAGGCGGCGAAGAAGCCGATCAGGAACAGCTTCGCGGTGGCCGCGCCGAAGCGCGCCTCCAGCACGTCGCCGACGTCGAGGAGCCCCCGGTCGCCGCCGGCCAGCGCGATGTCGGCCGCGTGCAGCAGTTCGGCGCCGATCACCAGCATCGCCACGACGAACAGCCCGGTCGTGGCGTACGCGACGCGGTTGTCCAGCCGCATCATCGGTATCCAGCGGGGGCCGGTCCAGCCCTTGGCGGTGACCCAGTAGCCGTACGCGGCGAGGGTGATCGTGCCGCCGACGCCGCCGACGAGGCTGAGGGTGTACAGCGTCGAGCCGTCCGGCAGCGTCGGCCACAGCCCGGCGCCGAGCGCGGGCAGGTCGGGCGAGACACGGACGGCGATGCCGACGACGACCACGAACATGGCACCGACGAAGACCATCATCAGCTTCTCGACGACGGCGTAGCGGTTGAACCACACGCAGACCAGGCCGAGCAGGCCGGTCAGGATGCCCCAGGTGCGCAGCGAGGGCCCCTCGGGGAAGAGCGCGGCCAGGGGGAGCCCGCTCGCGGACATGGCGGTCGCGCCGTACACGAACCCCCAGACCACGATGTAGATCCCGAAGTAGACGACGGTCCAGCGGCCGAGCGTCCGCCAGCCGTCGAAGATCGTCCTGCCGGTGGCCAGGTGCCAGCGGCCGGTCGCCTCGGCGAGCGAGATCTTGATCAGGCAGCCGAGGACCGCCGCCCAGACCAGGGTGTAGCCGAAGCGTTCGCCCGCCACGGCCGTCGCCACCAGGTCGCCCGCGCCGACACCCGTGGCCGCGACCACAAGACCGGGACCTATCAACCGCCAGCGCGCCCTCGGTATTTCGGCGCCGGTCTGCTCGTGCGTCTTTGTCACGCAAGGCATCCTGCCCCGAGATCATGAGCGCGACAACGCGGATGCGAACGTTTTTTCCGGCCGCCGCCCGCGCACGGTGGTGCAATGGGGGCATGACCTTCCATGTCGCCTCGGAGACCGGACGGCTGCGCCGGGTGATCCTCCACCGGCCGGGACTCGAACTCAAGCGCCTCACGCCGAGCAACAAGGACGAACTGCTCTTCGACGACCTGCTGTGGGTGCGGCGGGCCCAGGAAGAGCACGACGTCTTCGCCGCGCTGCTGCGGGAGCGTGGCGTGGAGGTGCTGCTCTTCCAGGACCTGCTGGTGGAGACCCTCGCCGTGCCTCAGGCGCGGGCGCTGGTGCTCGACCGCGTCTTCGACGAGCGCGAGTACGGGCCGCTGGCGACCGGCCGGCTGCGGGCGGCGTTCGACGCGCTGCCGACCGCCGAGCTGGCCGAAGCGCTGATCGGCGGGATGACGAAGCGCGAGTTCCTGGAGGGGCACGCCGAGCCGGTGTCGGTGCGCTTCCATGTGATGGGCATGGACGAGTTCCTGCTCAACCCGCTGCCCAACCACCTTTTCACCCGCGACGCGTCGGCGTGGGTGTACGACGGGGTGGCGATCAACGCGATGCGGTGGCCGGCGCGGCAGCGCGAGAGCGTCCACTTCGAGGCGGTGTACGGGCACCACCCGCTGTTCTCCCGCGCGGCGGGCGCCGGGGGCGGGTTCCGCTACTGGGCGGAGGGGCAGGGCGCGCAGCCGTCCACCATCGAGGGCGGGGACGTGCTGGTGATCGGCGAGGGCGCGGTGCTCGTGGGGATGAGCGAGCGGACGACGCCGCAGGCGGTGGAGCTGCTGGCGCGGCGGCTGTTCGCGGCCGGGTCGGCGCGCCGGATCGTGGCGCTCGACCTGCCGAAGCGGCGGGCGTTCATGCACCTGGACACGGTGCTGACGATGGTGGACGGCGAGACGTTCACCCAGTACGCGGGCCTGGGGATGCTGCGCTCGTACACCATCGAGCCGGGGGAGCCGGAGGGCGGCGGCCCCGGGTTGCGCGTCACCGACCATCCGCCGGGGCACATGCACCGCGCGATCGCCGCCGCGCTCGGCCTCCCGGCGATCCGGGTGGTGACCCCGCGGCAGGACGTGCACGCCGCCGAGCGGGAGCAGTGGGACGACGGGTGCAACGTGCTGGCCGTCGAGCCGGGCGTGGTGATCGCGTACGAGCGGACGGTGACGGCGAACGAGCATCTGCGGGCGCAGGGCTTCGAGGTGCTGGAGATCCCGGGGAGCGAGCTGGGGCGGGGCCGGGGCGGTCCGCGCTGCATGAGCTGCCCGGTGGAACGCGACCCCGCATAACCATGTAGCTTTACGTATATAGTTCCAGTCATTTCCCGCTGTTCCCACCATTCCCACTGTTCGACGTATGGAGCCGTCATGGCGCTGAACCTCACGGGCCGCCACCTCCTCAAGGAGCTGGACTTCTCGGCCGAGGAGTTCCTGTCCCTCGTCTCCCTCGCGGGCGAGCTGAAGGCCGCCAAGCGGGCGGGCACCGAAGAGCGCCGCCTCACCGGCAGGAACATCGCGCTGATCTTCGAGAAGAACTCGACGCGCACCCGCTGTGCGTTCGAGGTCGCGGCGGCCGACCAGGGCGCGTCCACCACCTACCTGGACCCGGCGGGGACGCACCTGGGGCGCAAGGAGTCGCCCCGCGACACCGCCCGCGTGCTGGGCAGGATGTTCGACGCGATCGAGTTCCGCGGGGCGGCGCAGAGCACCGTCGAGGAACTGGCGGCGTACGCGGGCGTGCCGGTCTACAACGGGCTGACCGACGACTGGCACCCGACGCAGATGCTGGCCGACGTCCTGACGATGACCGAGCACTCCGACCGGCCCGTGGGCGAGCTGTCCTTCGCCTACCTGGGCGACGCGCGCAACAACATGGGCAACTCCTACCTCGTCACCGGCGCGCTCCTCGGGATGGACGTGCGGATCGTCGCGCCCCGGGCGCTGTGGCCGGACGAGGCGGTGCAGGGCGAGGCGCGCCGCCTCGCCGGGACGACCGGGGCGCGGATCACGCTGACCGAGGATGTCGCCGAGGGCGTGCGCGGCGTGGATTTCGTCGCCACGGACGTGTGGGTCTCGCTGGGCGAGCCGGCCTCGATGTGGGACGAGCGGATCGCGCTGCTGCGGCCCTACGCCGTCACGATGGAGGTACTGCGGGCCACGGGGAACCCGGACGTGCGGTTCCTGCACTGCCTGCCCGCCTTCCACGACCTCGGCACCGAGGTGGGGCGGCAGGTGCACGAGCGGCACGGCCTCACGTACCTGGAGGTGACCGACGAGGTGTTCGAGTCGGCGCAGTCGGCCGTGTTCGACCAGGCGGAGAACCGGCTGCACACCATCAAGGCCGTGATGGTCGCCACCCTCGCGCCCTGAGCCGACACGCGCGGACACCCCCCCTCGGCGGATACCCCCTAGGGGTAATGTCGCGGGGAGGGTCGCACGCGCGGCCCGTGCGACCAGGGAGACCGGGGGCACCGCATGCGGCACGAAGGACAGGACGGCGGACAGCACGGCGAACGGCACGACCGGCCGCACGGCGGGCAGGCGTCCGCGGGCTGGGGCATGGCGGTCCGGGCGACCCTGCACTGCCTGACGGGCTGCGCGATCGGCGAGGTGCTCGGCCTGGTCGTCGGCACGGCGCTGGGGTGGGGTGTCCTGCCCACCGTGCTGCTGTCCGTCACGCTCGCCTTCGTCTTCGGCTATGCCCTCACCCTCCAAGCGGTCGTCCGCGCGGGGGTCGCCCTGGGCGCGGCGGCCGGCGTGGCCCTGACGGCGGACACGCTGTCGATCGCCGTCATGGAACTGGTGGACAACGGCACGCTGCTCGTGATGCCGGGCGCCATGGACGCGGAGCTGTCGGACGGCCTGTTCTGGGCGTCGCTGGCCCTGGCGCTGGCCCTCGCCTTCCTGGTGACCACGCCGGTGAACCGGTGGATGATCGCGCGCGGCCGGGGCCACGCGGTCGTGCACCGCTACCACCACTGACCGCCGCCGGGCGCGTCACCCGTCGGCCTCGTGGACGAGGATGGCGACCTGCACGCGGTTGTCGCAGCCGAGTTTGCCGAGGATGCGCGACACATAGGTCTTCACCGTGCCGACGCTCATGAACAGCTCGGCGCCGATCTCCGCGTTGGACCGGCCGCCGCCGACCGCCAGGGCCACCTCACGCTCCCGGACGCTGAGGACGGCGAGCGCCTCGCGTGCGCGCGCGGCGCGGCGCGCCCGTTCCGCCTGCTTGCCGTCCCGGTCGCCGAGGCCGTGGCCCCGACCGCTGTCACCCCGGCCCCCATCGCCGCCACTGTCGCGGCCGTCCCGCAGGACGTGGTCGATCAGCCGTGTCGTGACGGCGGGCGAGAGCATCGACTCGCCGCTCGCCGCGACGCGGACGGCCCGCAGGAACTCGGTGGGCGGCACGTCCTTCAGCAGGAAGCCGCTTGCCCCGGCGCGCAGGGCCCGCAGGACGTACTCGTCGGTGTTGAAGGTGGTGAGCACCACGACGACGGGGCCCGTGCCGTCGGCGCGCAGGGCCTCGGTGGCGGCGAGGCCGTCCATCCTGGGCATGCGGATGTCCATCAGCACGACGTCGGGCTTGTGGAGCCTGGCCGCCTCGACGGCGGCGACGCCGTCCGCCGCCTCGGCCACGACCTCGATCCCCGGGTCGGCGCCCAGGATGAGCGAGAGCCCGGTGCGGACGAGGGCGTCGTCGTCGGCGACGACCACCCGGATCAGCTCGGCCACGGCAGACGCGCCTCCAGTCGGAACTCGATCCCGCCGTCCCGGCGGCGGCGTGCGCCGTAGTCGATACGGCCGCCGGTGAGCTGGACCCGCTCGGTCAGGCCGACGAGTCCCGAACGTGCGCCGGGCGCGGCGGGCGCGGCCCCCGGGTCGCCCAGCGGGTTGGTGACCCGCACCAGCAGCTCGCCGTCCTCGGGGAGGTCGAGCAGGACGCGGGCGCACCGGCCGGGCGCGTGCTTGCGGGCGTTGGTCAGGCCCTCCTGGACGACGCGGAAGGCCGTGCGGCTGGTGGAGGACGGCGCGTCTCCCGGGTCGGCCAGCCGGTCGTCCAGCTCGACGGCGGCCCCCGCCCCGGCCGCCTCGGCGGCGAGCCCGGCTATGTCCCCGATGCCGGGCTGGGGCCGCGTCGAACTCTCCCCGCCGGGGCGCAGCACCCCCAGGATCTCCCGCAGGTCCTCCAGTGCCTGGTGGGCGCTGGAGCGGATGGTGCCCGCCGTCGCGGCGATCTGGTCGGCCGCCATGTCGGGCCGGACCTCCAGCGCGCCCGCGTGCAGGCTGAGCAGGGTGATCCGGTGGGCCAGGACGTCGTGCATCTCGCGGGCGATGTGCTCGCGCTCGCGGCTGCGGATCTGCTCGGCGCGCAGCGCGGCCTCCGCCTCCGCGCGCTCGGCGCGGTCCCGCAGCGAGGCCACCACCTCCCGCCGGGCGCGGATCACCATGCCCCAGGCGACGAAGGGCGACATGAGGACGACGCCGAACACCAGGTTGAACACGATCTGCCCCAGGACGCCCGCCCCGGCCGCCGCCACGTCGGGGTCGGGCCAGAGCACCGCGTACGGCACGCCGCTCGCCAGGTAGGCGGCGGACATCAGCAGGGTGGTGCGCCAGGGACGGTGCACGGCGACGGTGAAGAGTGCGACGACCGAGGCCGCGCCGACGTACTCCGCGAGCGCGGCGATCGGGAGGATGAACAGGGCGACGCCCACCGGGTGTTCGCGGCGCCACCACAGTGCCGCGCAGCCTGCGGCGGACGCCGCCAGCGCGGCGGCGAAGGCCGCCGGGTGCCCCTCGCGTCCGCTGTCCACCGCGTCGGCGGCGAACAGCAGGCCGGCGAGCAGCGACAGGACGAGGGCGACGAGGTCGGTGATCCGGTTCTGCCGGTGAGTGCGGGTCATGACCGCACCAGCGGTCGCCAGTACTGGCGGCTGCCCTCGTCCCGCACGGCGAAGCCGGACTTCTCGACCTCGGCGCGCAGTTCGGCCGTGTCGTCGTGCGCCTTCTTGCTCAGGGCGGCCTCCCGCGCCTTCAGCAGCGCGTTGACCGCGCCGGGGAGGTCCGGTGTCTCGGGGACCCAGCGGCGGTAGAGACCGGCGTACGGGTCGGCGGCACACCACGGGTAGCCGTGGGCCGTGAACGCGCGCTCGATCGCGCCGGCCGGCATCTCCGAGGTGTCGCGCAGCAGGTGCCGGGACTCGCGGTCGAGCACCACCAGCCGCTTGCCGTCCAGGAACACGGTCTCGACGTCGTGCCGCCGTATCTCGCGGACGGCCTCGTCCTTCCGCACCGTCAGTGCCGCGTCGGTGACGGTCACCCGCAGGGTGCTCTCGATGGCGGCGAACGCGAGCAGCAGCCCGGCGGCCAGCCCCAGGACGCCGAGGACGAGCGCGACCCAGCCCGCGTCCCACGAGGCGATCAGTTCGAACGGTCCCTGCATCGGCGCCCAGCGCAGGCCGGCGACCCAGTCGGCGACCGGCGGCAGGAAGAATCCGGCCAGCGCCCCCAGCACCGGACCGCCGCACAGCAGCACCGCCTGGTCGGCCCGGGGCATCCCCAGCTCCGTCGCCGTCCTCTGCCGCTCCCCAGCCATGATCCCGTTCCTCCCGGCGCGTCCCTCCCGCCGCGGGCGCTCCGCCGCCCGCGGTGCCGGTCCACCCGGCCACCACGACCGTACGGGCGGCCCGGCACCCGGCGACAGTCATCCAAAGTCGTCGTCCCCGGCGGCGGCGGTCATCCAAAGTCGCCTTCCCCGACGACCGGCGTCGTCCCCGAGACCGTCCCCGCGGCCGTCCCCGCCGCCGTACCCGCCGGGGGATGCGGCTCCGGCAGCCAGTCGCGCGCCGGGTCGTACTCCAGCCACCGGCTCGACCGCGCCTCCGCCGCACAGGCCGCGGCGAGCCGCCGCAGCCCCGGATGCCCGTTCTCGCCGGCCCACAGCAGCGACCAGGCGTACAGCGGCGTCGGCTCCACCAGCGGCACGGACCTGAGCCCGGGGACCGCGGGCAGCGGCACGTCGGCGGGCATCAGCGAGAAGCGGCGCGGGTCCGCCACCAGTTCCGCGAGGAAGTGGTCGAGCCCCAGGTTGGCGCCCTCGGCGCGCCCGGCGATGCCGAAGTGCGCGGCGAAGCGGTGCAGGAAGTCCAGCCGGTCGAGCGCCCCCGGCACCCACAGCACGCCGCCCCGCAGCTGCCCGGGACGGAGCGCGGGCTCGTCCGCGAGCGGATGCCCCGCGCCCAGGACGGCGTCCACCGGCTCCAGCCGCACCAGCCGGTGCGCGAGTCCGGCGGGCAGCGGCGGGTGGACCCGGCCGAACGCGGCGTCGATCTCGCCGTGCAGCAGCGCGGCCGTCACCGACGGCAGGTCGCGCCCGTGCCCCAGCGCGAACGGCGGCTCCCCGGCCCTGTCCGCCGCCCCCTCCGCGGCACGCTCGGCGATCCGGGCCATCGTCCGCATCGGCGCGTACAGATGCCCCCAGACGTCGATCCGCAGGGGCCGCCGCTCCCCCGTGACCGCCACCACCGCGGCCTCCCCCGCGGTGAGCGCGCGCCTGGCGGGCCCGAGGAACCGCTGCCCCGCCTCGCTCAGCCGCACCCCCCGGCCGTCGCGTACGAACAGTTCCGCGCCCAGCAGCGATTCGAGCCTGGCCACGCGCTTGGACAGCGCCTGCTGCGAGATCGACAGCGCTTCCGCCGCGCGCCCGAAGTGCAGCGCGTCGGCCGCCAGCACGAACGCGCGCACCTGTCCGAGGTCCAGGTCCAGGTCTTGGTCCAGGTCGCCGCGCACGCCCCTCACCATAGGCGACAACCGGAAGGTGTCGGCCGCTCCCGCCCGTTGTTGGCCCCCCGGGCCGTGGCCGCTGTTCGATCGGCGGCATGCGACAACTGATCCCCACGGGCGATCCGCGGCGGCCGGTGGCGTTCACCGAAGCCGCCCAGCCCGTCCCCGCGCCCGACGAGGCGCTGGTCCGCGTCGAGGCGTTCGCGCCCAACCGCGGTGAGACCTTCCTGCTCGAACGGCCGGCCCCCGGCGCACGCCCCGGCAAGGACATCGCGGGCCTGGTCGTCCAGCCCGCCGCCGACGGCTCGGGCCCGCGCGCCGGTACGCGCGTGGTCGGCCACCCCCCGCACGGCGGCTGGGCCGAGTACGCCGCCGTCCCCACCCACTCCCTCGCCGCCCTCCCCGACGGCATCGACTCCGTACGGGCCGCCGCCCTCCCCCTCGCCGGGATCACGGCCCTGCGCCTGCTCCGCGCGGCCGGGAACCTGGTGGCGGCCCGCGTGCTGCTCACCGGCGCCTCGGGCGGCGTCGGCCACTACCTGACCGAACTGGCGGCCGCCGCGGGCGCGGAGACCACCGTCGTGACGGCCACCCCCGGGCGCGCCGCCCGGCTGCTGGAACTGGGCGCCGCGGCTGCGGTGCGCGGAGCGGCGGACGCGCGGGGCCCGTTCGACATGGTGCTGGAGTCGACGGGCGGCGCGGCGCTGCCCGCCGCGCTGTCACGGCTGGTGCCGGGCGGCACACTGATCTGGTTCGGCCAGGCGAGCCGTACGCCGGCCACCCTGGACTTCTTCGACCTGCTCGGCGGCCCCGAGGGCGCCACCATCCGGCACTTCCACTACGCGGGCGCCCCGTACGGACCGGACCTGGCCGCGCTGGTGCGGCTGATGGACAACGGGCGGCTCCATCCGGAGATCGGCCGCGTCGCCGACTGGGCCGAGACCGCCGCGACGCTGGCCGACCTGCGCGAGCGCCGCATACGCGGCAAAGCCGTCCTCACCATCGGAGCCGCCACGTGAACGCCCCCGCCTCCGCCGCCGCGGCCGCCGCCGCGTTCGCCGAAGCGTTCGCCGAAGCGCAGTGGACGCGCGCCACCGGCGCGGGACTCGACCCGCACGAGTACCGGCGCGTCACCTCCGGCCTCCGTTCCGTGGACGACTGGTGCCCGGCGTTCACCCGCGCCGCCCGTGAGCACGCCGCACGCGCCGCACAGGCCGCATCCCCCCTGTCCGCCGGTGAGCACTGGCGGACGGCGGCACGGTGGTTCCACGTCGCCACCCTCGCCCCGCACCCGGAGCAGGCACGCGCCGCCGCCGACGCGGACGACGCCCTGGCCCGCGCGCTGCCCCTGCTCGACCCCGGCGCCCGCCGCATCGCGGGCGAGGAGTTCACCGGCTGGCTGCGCGGCCCCGCCGACGCGCCCGCCACCGTGGTCGTCGTGCCCGGCCTCGACTCGGCGAAGGAGGAGTTCCAGGACCTGGTGGACGCGCTGCTGGCCAGGGGCGTCGCGGTGTACGCCATGGACGGCCCGGGGCAGGGCGCGCTCGCCGCCACGACGGCCGTACGGGCGGACTATCACCGGGTGATCGGGCGGGTCGTGGACGCGCTCGGCGTCCCGCGCGTGGGGCTCGTCGGCATGAGCCTGGGCGGCTGGTACGCGGCCGGGAGCGCGGCGTACGAACCGCGTGTGGCGGCCGTCGCCACGGTCAGCGGCCCGTTCCGCCTCGGCTGGGACGCGCTGCCGGGGCCCGTCCGGGACATCCTCGCGCGCCGGGCCCAAGGGGAGGACGCGGCGCGGGAGTTCGCACGGCGGGTCGATCTGTCGGCACTGGTGCCGCGCATCACCGCGCCGGTTCTCGTCGTGGACGGTGGGCAGGATGTCATCCCCGGCGCGGTGAACGGGGAGCCGCTGGCCCGCCTGGCACCGCGGGGCGAGTACCTGCTCGTCCCGCACGGGGACCACCTCCTCGGCAACGCGCGGTCCGACTGGCTGCCCGTGCTCGCCGACCGGCTCACCGCACTGCTCACCGCCCACCCCGAAGGGGAATCCGCATGAACCGCTTCACCGGCAGGACCGTCCTGATCACCGGCGGCACCAGCGGCATGGGCCTCGCCACCGCGCGGCGGCTGATCGCCGAGGGCGGCCGGGTCGTCGTCACCGGCAGGACCGCCGAGCGGGTGGACGCCGCCGTCGCCGCGCTCGGCGAGGCCGCCTCGGGCGTGGTGGCCGACACCGCCGACCTCGCCGCCGTGGACGCGCTGATGGAGACCGTGCGGGAACGCCACGGCCTGCTCGACAGTCTCTTCGTGAACGCCGGGACCCTGCTGCTCAAGCCGTTCGCCGAGATCACGGAGAAGGACTACGACCAGGCGCTCGACGTCAACCTCAAGGGCGTGTTCTTCACGGTGCAGAAGGCGCTGCCGCTGCTCGTGGACGGCGGCTCGGTCGTCCTCAACGCCTCGTGGACCCAGCACCGGGGCAACAGCGCCCTCACCGTCTACTCGGCGACCAAGGCCGGGGTCCACAACCTGGCCCGCACCCTGGCGGCGTCGCTCGGTCCGCGCGGCATACGTGTCAACTCCGTCAGCCCCGGCTACATCGACACCCCCATGTACCCGGTCGAGGCGCTGAGCCCCGAGGACGCGGGGGCCCTGACCGGCCGTGTCCTGGCCGGGCGCTTCGGGCGGCCCGAGGAGGTGGCGGCGGCCGTCGCGTTCCTCGCCTCGTCCGACGCGTCGTACGTCAACGGGCAGGACCTCGTCGTGGACGGCGGCCTGGTCGGCGCCATCCCCGGCTGACCCGCCGCACGGAGAGGGTGGCGGGCCGTCAACTCCCGTCACCCGCCCGTCACGCGCCCGCCAGTTGCTCCGCCATCGCCGCGATCCCGCCGGGGCCGACCCGGCAGCAGCCCCCGATCAGCCGCGCCCCCGCCGCCCGCCACGCGACGGCCGCCTCCGGCGCGAACCGCGACGGCCCGCGCCAGCGGCCGGCCGTCCCGTCCCAGTCCTCCCCGCTGTTGGGGTAGGCGACGGCGGGCTTGCCCGTCACCGCCACGGCGAGCCCGACCGCGGGCAGGACCTCGCGCGGGTCACAGCAGTTGACACCGACCGCGGCCACCTGGTCCTCGCCCGCCGCCAGCGCGAACGCCTCCCGCAACGGCTGCCCGGCCCGCGTCCTGCCGCCCGCGACGGTGTACGACAGCCACACCGGTACGCCGCACCCCTCGGCCGCACGCAGCAGCGCCTCCGCCTCCCGCACGTCGGGCACCGTCTCCAGCGCCAGCACGTCCGGCCCCGCCGCGGCCAGCGCCTCGACCCGCGGCCGGTGGAAACGCGTCAGCTCCGCGACCGAGAGCCCGTACCGCCCCCGGTACTCGCTCCCGTCCGCGAGCACCGCCCCGTAGGGCCCCACCGACGCGGCCACCCACGCCCGCCGCCCCGACTCCGCGACGGCGCGCCGCGCGAGCCGCACGCCGTCCCCGAACAGCCGCTCCGCCGCCGCCCGTCCGGCCCCGCGCCGCGCGAAGCCCTCGAACGACGCCTGGTAGCCGGCCGTCGTCACCACCTCGGCGCCCGCCCGCAGGTACGCCGCGTGCGCCGCGACGAGGGCGTCCGGCGCGTCCAGCAGCAGCCGCGCCGTCCACAGTTCGCCCGAGACGTCCTGGCCCTGGGCGGCGAGCTGGTCCGACAGCCCGCCGTCCAGCACCAGGGCGCGGCCGGACAGGGACAGCGCGGGGAACGCGGGGCTCATCCCAGCTGCGGCGCCACCCGGGAGGCGATCAGCTCCAGGTGGTCCAGGTCGTCGAGGTCGAGGATCTGGAGGTAGATCCGCGACGAGCCGATGGCCGCGAACGCGCCGATGCGCTCGGCCACCTCGTCCGGCGTGCCCGCCAGCCCGTTGGCCTTCAGCTCGGCCACGTCGCGGCCGATCGCCGCGGCGCGGCGCGCCACCTCGGCGTCGTCCCTGCCGACGCAGGCGACCAGCGCGTTGGAGTACACCAGGTCGTCCGCCTTGCGCCCGGCCTTCTCGGCGGCGGCGCGCACGCGCCCGAACTGCGCGTCGCTGTCCTCGACCGAGCCGAAGGGGATGTTGAACTCGTCGGCGTACCGCGCGGCGAGGCGCGGCGTCGTCTCCTTGCCCATGCCGCCGAGCAGCACCGGAATCCGCTCCTGGACAGGCTTGGGCAGCGCGGGCGAGTCGGTCAGCCGGTAGTGCTCGCCCTCGTAGGAGAACGTCTCACCGGCCGGGGTGCCCCACAGCCCGGTGACGATGGCCAGCTGCTCCTCAAGCCGGGGGAACTTGCGCTTCGGGAACGGGATGCCGTACGCCGCGTGCTCCTCCGCGAACCAGCCGGCGCCCAGGCCCAGTTCGACCCGGCCGCCGGACATGGCGTCCACCTGCGCCACCTGGATCGCGAGCACACCGGGCAGCCGGAACGTCGCCGCCGTCATCAGGGTGCCGAGCCGGATGCGGCTGGTCTCCCTGGCGAGCCCGGCGAGGGTCAGCCAGGCGTCGGTCGGCCCCGGCAGGCCGTCCCCGTCGCCCATGCGCAGGTAGTGGTCGGAGCGGAAGAAGGCGTCGAAGCCCAGGTCCTCGGTGGCCTTGGCGACGGACAGGAGGGTGTCGTACGAGGCGCCCTGCTGGGGTTCGGTGAAGATGCGCAGATCCATGCCCCCATCATGCACACCCCCGTCCGTCGCCGGTCAGGCGCGGTTCGGCCTGCCCGGGGTCAGCAGCGCCGTCTCGCCCGGGGAGATGTCGGGCCGCAGCACGTCGCAGCCGCCCGCGCGGTGGAACACCACGATCTCCCCCGGTGTCAACGCCGCTGTCACCTCAGCCGCCCGCTCGCCGAGGATCTGCTGGACCCCCTGCGCGAACTGCGCGTCCAGCGCCAGCACCGCCTCCGCCGCCGTCCAGAACGCGGAACGGCGCGGCGGCGTCCGCGTCACGTGCAGCACCGTCCGCCACGACCCCGCGGCCAGCGCCACGTGCGGCGGGCGCCGCAGGTCGCACACGAGCGCCTGCGGCCCCGCATCCACCGTCGGCGGCGCGGGCGGCTGCGGCGGCCAGGCGCCGGTCTGGCCGGTGAGGACGAGCCGGTCGCCCGCCGCCTGCCGTACGCCCGCCCACTGGTCGGGGCTGCGCGTGGCGGCGGTGACGCGGGCGCCCACGGCCAGCAGCCGCAGCGCGAACAGCCGCCCGAACAGCGACTCCCCGAGCACGGCGACGCGGATGCCGGCCGGTCCCGGCGCGGGCAGCGCGACGGAGCGGCCCGACACGTCGGTGCCGAGGTGCACGCCCGCGTGCGCCGGGTGGAGCAGCGGCCCGGGGGGCGCCGGGTCCTGCCAGGAGGTGGCGGGCAGCGTGGTCAGGTCGGGGGTCGGCAGAGGGGATGTCATCGGGCGCTCACGCCTCCTGTACGGGCGGCCGGCGGCGCGGCGGCGGGGGCGGGGACGGGTGCGGGTGCGGCGGTGCGTCCGGCGCCGAACAGCCCGGTGGCCTCGACCAGCGAACGCGACGGGTACGCCACCGGCAGCGTCGCCAGCAGCCCGGCGGCCTGGTCGGTGGCGGGCGGCCCGACGACGCCGAGCTGGAGCAGCCGGTCGCGTTCGGCCGCCGCGTGCTGCGCGAGTGTGCTGACGATCCGCACGGCGGTCCGCACGCGCAGCTCGCCGTCCTCCCGGGTGAGGGTGGCGGCGGTGACGACGCGGTCGGCGGTGCAGGCGGCGAGGCCGGTGACGAGCCGCCCCCAGTCGGCCTGGCCGCGGATCTCGGCGGTGACGGTGCAGTGGGTGGCGGCGTTCCCCGCCCAGCTGCCGGGGATGGCGCGGCCCTCGCCCGACGCGTCGCCGATCTGCCGCAGCAGGGCGCGCAGCGCGTCGCCGTCCAGCGGGCTGCTGGGCGCGCCGAGCAGGGCGAGCCTGGCGCGCAGCCTGGCGGTCGCGGCGGCGAGCGCGGCCCGCGCCCCTGCCGCGCCGCCGCCGCGCCGCTCGGCGGCCTCGGGGGCGTCGAACGGCTCGTAGCGCAGCACCAGCCAGGACCGTACGGCGATGGGGCGGCCGCCGGTGGGCAGCTGCCGGTAGGCGACGGTCGGCTGGTAGCGGTAGTGGAAGTCCCAGGGCGGCAGGCCGAACTGCTCGACGACGAGCTGGGCCGCCGCCGGGCGCGCCGGGTCCTCGTCCAGCCAGCGGGCGATCTCCCCGGCGGGCAGCGCGGGCAGCGCGCCGCCGGGGAAGGCGACCACGGCCGCGTAGCCGCGTCCGTCGGCGAGGACGCCGAGGCCCTGCGGGCGGCCGGGCGCGGCGCGGGTGCCGCCCTCGGCCGCGCCGCCGCCCGCCGCCGCGTTGCGGTCGGCGACCTCGGTGACGTCCAGGGCGGGCAGCAGGGTGTGGACGACGCCGAGGTCGTCCTCGCCCGCGGGCCGCGCGGGCGGCGACGCGGCGGCGAGGGCACGGCGGCGCTGCTGGTCGACGAGCTGCTGGTCGGCCCAGTCGCCGCGGACACGCAGCAGCGCGCCCGCCGCCAGCAGGCCGCCGGCGCCCGCCAGGACGTACCCCCAGGTGCTCTGGAACGCGACGCCTGCCGCGACGCTCCCGGCCCCCGCCTCCAGGGCGACCACCCGGCCGCGCGTGAACCGCACCGGGCGCCGGGTCCTCGGCGTGCCGGACGTCTGTCCGGGCGCCGCGGCACCGCCGCGGCGTCCGCCTCCTCGGGCCATCACTCTCCCTCTCCGCTCTCGTCGCCTGAACCCCCGCCGTCCGCTTCCCCGCCGTCCCGGGGCACCGCCACGTCCCGCTGCTCGACGCCCGCCGCCTCGGGGTCGAGCACCGGGCCGCGCGGCAGCAGGCGCACGAAGCTCTGCGGCAGCGACGGCGCGTCCGCCGGGACGTACCGCAGCCGCTGCACGGCGTCGGGCGAGGAGAACGGGTACGCCGTGCCGCTGTCGGTCACCAGCGTGTACGTGCCGCCCGAGCCCGCCGACGCGGTGGCCCGTACGACGACGCCCTTGCCAGCCGGGACCCAGATCTGGTCGAGCTGGCCGAGCCGGGTGCCGTCCAGGGTGACGACGGGTTTCATGCCCTCCGGTTCCGGCATGGCGCCCGGCAGGTGGACGGTCGCCTGCCAGGGCGTGTCGCCCGGCCGGCCGCCCGGCGGGGTGCTGATGCAGACGGGCTGGTCGCGGCCCGGGTCCTGGGCGCGGGGAAGCCGCTCCGGCCAGAACTCGTCGCCGGGCGGGCTGTCCTGGGACGACGCCGCGCGGGCGGCGTCCGCGCCGGTGATCGCGTGGTCGTCCGGGGCGTCGACGCTGAGCAGCCGGTAGACGACCTCGGAGATGCTGAGCAGGCCGTCCGGGCGGACGGCGAAGTACTGCGGGTTGGGCCCGCTCATCTCGGTGTGGGCGAGGTCGCCGACGGCCGCCTCGAAGGGCAGCGCTCCGGCCGCCGGGGTGCCGCCGGTGCCGTCGCCCGCCTCGGGCAGCGTGATCTCGGGCCCCTCGGGGACGGTCGCGAGGATCGCCGAGGGCAGCTGCTGGACCTCGGCGCGCTGGAGGTCGAGCGCGCCGAGGAGCGACTCGGCGATGGCGTACCTGCGGCCCTCGGTGAGCAGCCACAGCCGCCCGTCCTCGGACTCGGCGAGCACGGTCGCGCTCTCCGCGCCCTCGGGCGGGGCGACGCCGGGCGCGGAGATGTACAGCGCCGTCCTGGTCGGCTCGCCGCCCGTCTCCGAGGGCACGGCGCACAGCGTCCAGTCGCCGGTCACGAGGTCGCCCTCGCCCGGCAGCGCGTCCGGGGCGCCGTCGATGCCGACCGGCAGGCCGCGCGGCGCGTCGTTGAGCACGCCCTGGCGCACCTCGGTCAGCTGTCCGCCGCCGACGAGCAGCGCCGAGGCGAGGTTGAGCGCAGGGTGGACGACGCCTTCCGAGACGACGTACCGGTCACCCTCGCCGGTGATGACGGCCCCGCTGTCGGGCAGCCCCGGGCCCTTGCCGCCGCCGAGCCAGCCGGCGATGCCGAAGCCGGCCATGATGAGGATGCCGATGGCGATGCCGCCGCCCACGCCGCGGTTGAGCCTGCGGCGCGGGTCGTTCCTGGCCTCGTCGGCGCCCCGGATGAGGCTGGTGGTCCTGCGGCGGTTCTCGTAGGCGTACGCCTCCGCCTGCTCGCGTGTGCTGGCCATCTATCGTGTCCGGTTCCGGGGGGCGGTGGTCTTGGGGTCGTCGGGTGACGGCACGTCGCTGCCGTCGAGCCAGGCGAGGCGGGGGCGCGGCGCGCTCGGCGGTCCGGCCGCCGGGGGCGCCGTGTGTTCGCCGGTGTCCGGCCGGCCCGGCTCGGGTCCGGCGCGCCAGCCGCGGCCCGCCGCGCGGCGGACGGCGGGCGCGCTCGCCAGGCCGAGGACGACGGCGAGCAGCAGGCAGCCGCTCCAGGCGAGGGCGGTGGCGGCGGTGTCGGACAGCAGGGGCTCGTCCTCGGGGACGTCGGCGGCGGTGACGCGCCCGCCCGTTCCCGCTTCTCTGGCGTCCTCGCCCGGCAGCCAGGTGAGCGCGCGGTAGGGGTCCACGATGCCCGCGCCCGTCCTGTCGTTGCGCCCGCCGCCGACCGGGGTGGCCGAGCCGAGGAGGCGCTCGGCGACCTCGGCGGCGGACAGGGCGGGGTGGAGGGAGCGGACGAGGGCGGCGGCGCCGGAGACCTCGGCGGCTGCGTAGCTGTTGCCGGAGTCCGCGCGATAGCCGGAGCCGCCGGGGGCGACGAGGGTGAGGTTCTCGCCGTAGCCCGCGAGGTCGATCCACGAGCCGCGGTTGGAGTTCTCCAGGGGCTGGCCGTCCGCGTCGACCGAGCCGACGGCGAGCACGCCGTCGTAGGCGGCCGGGTACATGCGGCCGTCGTCGACGGTGTTGTTGGCCTCGTTGCCCGCCGCGGCGACGACCACCACGTCGGCGGCCACCGCCCGTCCGACGGCCTCGCGCAGGGCGTCGTGGTCGACGGGGAAGGCGAAGGACAGGTTGAGGACGCCGGCTCCGGCGTCCACCGCGTCGTCGATGGCGGCGGCGAGGAGGGTGACGTCCACCTGGTCCACGCCGTCCGCGATGCGCACGGGGTAGACGGTCGCGCCGGGGGCAACGCCGGTCATGCGGTCGCCCTCGGTGCGGCGGCCGGCTATCAGTCCGGCGAGCGCGGTGCCGTGGCCCTCGCAGTCCTGCTCGGGCTGCGGGCTGGTGCGGTCGAAGCCGCGCTCCTCGTTCACCGTCGTGTACTCGCTGCCCCGGTGCACGGCGCCTTCGAGGTCGGGGTGCCGCGCGTCCACGCCGGAGTCGACGATGCCGACGGTGACGCCCGTGCCGGTGGACAGGTCCCAGGCGTTGGGCAGGGCGAGCTGCTGGATGAGGGGGTACGGGCCGAGGCCGTCGGGGAGTTCGTCGCCGGTGACGGGGTTGCGGCAGGGCTCGGCGGCCGCCGCGGGCGTCGCGAGGCCGGGCACGGCGAACTGCCCGGCGCACAGGGCGGCGGTCAGGACGGTGAGCGCCCAGGCCGGCCGGCACCGGCGGCGGGGGTGACGGCCCGGGTGACGGGAGGAGACGGGAGGACGGTGCACGCGCTGGCTCCTCACGCCCGCAGGTCGAGCAGGGCGGTGTAGACGTCCCAGACGGCGAGGACGAGGGGGACGACGGCGAGCAGGATCGTCGTCTCCAGCATGTCGAGGCCCCGCGAGACGCGCGGGTTGAGCCGGTAGCGCCCGGCGGCGAGGCCGACGGAGCCGGCGACCAGGGCGATCAGCAGGGCCAGGGGGAAGATGACGCCGAGCAGCGCCATCTTCTCGCCGGCCCTGTCGGTGACGAGGACGGCAGCCGCGCCGACGGCGGTGACCAGCGCGGTGAGCAGCGGCACGGCGGTCTGGCTCTTCTCCTTGAACAGCCGGGAGCGCAGCAGCGTCAGCACGATCAGGACGCCCGCCAGTATCCGCGCCCAGCGGTCGCCGCCGCCGAGGAGGACGAGGGTGCCGGTGCCCGCGACGACGTGGCTGCCGACGAGCATGCCGGTGAGGAGCTGCCTGGCCCGTTCGACGCGCGAGGTGAGGCGGTCGTGTTCGAGCTGGCTGGGCAGGGCCTCCAGCTCCTCGACGGTCGCGGCGACCTGCGGCGCGGGGATGCGGGCGATGCGCAGCGCGACGGTGGGCCACAGCGTGGTCAGCGCGAGCGCGAGGGGCGCGGCGACGGACGCGGCGCGTACGGCGGAGACGTCCCAGACGGCGCACTGGAGCGCGCCGACGGCGGCGAGCGGCCCGGCGACGACGAGGGCGGCGAACGTGCCGTCGCCGCCGCCGACGAGCACGGGTCCGACCGCGCCGACGGCGGCCAGGACGGCGCAGGCGAGCAGCAGGTGGCCGGCGGTGAAGCCGCCGACGGTGCCCTCGTCCGTGCCGAGGAGCCGTACGGCGCCGAGCATCGCGGGGGGCGCGGCGAGGACGCCCGCCCAGGTGCCCGCGCGGAGGTCGGCGAACGCGCGGGACATCAGCGCGCCGACGGCGAGGCAGAACAGGGCGGTGGCCAGGCCGAGCCAGCCGGGGAGGCGGCCGGGGGCGGCGGCGAGGGCGGCGCAGGTGGCGAGGAGGCCGACCGCCGCGAGTGCCCCGGCGGTGCCGCGGGTGGCGGCGGTGGCCCAGGAGCCGCGTACGCCGTGCTCGCCGATGATCTCCACGACGTCGTCGTACAGCGGCGGGGTCGCGTCGTCCGTGCCGTGGGTGAGGAAGAGGAGTTCGCCCTCGGCGACGCCCTGGGCGGCCAGGGAGGCGGCGGGGTCGAGGCGGGTGCCGTCGGTGCGGCGCATGATCCAGCCGCCGTGCCGGACGCCGCCGTCCGTGCCGGGGTCCTCCCCGGCGTGGCCGAGGAGGGCGGGCATCAGCCGGGCCAGCGGCACGGCGGCGGGGACGGCGAGGTCGGCGCGGCTGCGCGGCCCGGCGAGTCCGATGCGGACGAAGTCGGCGCCGCTGGGCGCCGCGGGCTGCGAGGTGGTGCTGGCGCTCATGGGTGGGTCCTGGAGGTGGTCTGGTCGGCGGACGCGGGCTCGGCCGCGCTGAGGGGGGAGTCGGTGCGGAGGAGCTGGACGGGCACGTTGCCGAGGCGGCGGTGCAGCAGCAGGCCGCGGCCCTTCTTGCGCTGGGCGGGCTTGATGCCCCACAGCGGTACCTCGTCCTTGGGGAAGCTCATCAGGACGGCGGGGGTGTTGAGTTCCTTCATGCGGCTGATGACCTGGTCGCCCAGGCTCCGGGAGGCGCCGCCCGCCTGGCGGGTGAGGTAGATGTGGAAGCCCATGCCGCGGGCCTGGGGCAGGTAGTCGAGGAGGTAGCGCAGCGGGTTGCCGCTCGATGTGGCGACGAGGTCGTAGTCGTCGACGAGGACGAAGATCTCGGGGCCGCTCCACCAGGAGCGGTCGCGGAGCTGCTCGGGTGTCACGTCGCTGGTGGGCACGCGCTTCTTCAGGCCCTCGGCGAGCCCGGCGAGGATCTCCATGGACCGTTTGTGCTCGGTCGCGTAGCCGAGCAGGCTGGGGCCGTCGAACTCGCGGAGCATCGACATACGCGGGTCGAGGATGATCATCTTTGCGCGCTCGGGCGGGTAGGCGGCGGTGATCTGGTGCGCGATGGAGCGCAGCAGGGCCGTCTTGCCGCTCTCGGTGTCGCCGATGGCGATGAGGCCGGCCTCCTCGCCCGGAGTGAAGACGACGGGTTCGAGGCGGTTGCCCTCGATGCCGATGGTGAGGCCGGGCACGCCCGTGGGGGCGGGCAGTTCGGGGAGGGTGACCGACAGGGGCAGCAGGCGGACGCGGGGGGCGCGCGGTCCGGTCCACGCGCTGTCCACGCGCTTGATGAGGTCGGCGACGCCGTCGGACAGCCCGTCGGCGGAGCGTACGCCGTCCACGCGCGGCACGGCGGAGAGGAAGTGCAGCTTGTCGGCGGTGATGCCGCGTCCTGGGCGTCCGGCCGGGATGGTGCGCTGCGCCTTGCGGTCCACCTCGGAGTCGAGCGCGTCGCCGAGGCGCAGCTCGACCTTGGTGCCGACGAGGTCGCGCATGCCCATCCGCATGTCGAGCCAGCGGTTGCCGGTGATGACGAGGTGGATGCCGTAGGTGAGCATCCGGCCCGCCACGTTCATCAGGATCGTCTCCAGCTCGGGGTAGCTCTGCCGGAGCACCGCCCAGCCGTCCACGACGAGGAAGATGTCGCCGAACGGGTCGTCCGTGACGCGTCCGGCGGCGCGGGCGGCGCGGTAGTCGGCCATGGAGTCGATGCCGAGGTCGCGGAAGCGCGTCTCGCGGGTCTCCATGACGTGCAGGACCTCGGCGACGGTCCGGTTGACGACCTCGGCGTCCAGGCGGCTCGCGACGCCGCCGACGTGCGGCAGCTTGGCGAAGGGGAAGAGCGTGCCGGAGAAGTCCAGGCAGTAGAACTGCACTTCCACCGGGGTGTGGCGCAGCGCCAGCGAGGCGATGAGGCTGCGGACGACGGTGGACTTGCCGCCGTGCGGCCCGCCGACGACGGCGACATGGCCGCCGGCGCCCGTCAGGTCCAGCTCCAGCGGGTCGCGCCGCTGGTGGTAGGGCTTGTCCACGATGCCGATGACCGGCGTCAGTTCCCGCATGGCGGGCGAGGCGCCGAAGCCGCGTCCTGGGCGTTCGCGCAGGTCGGAGTGGAGGGCGTCGAGCGTCTCCGGCTCCTCCAGCGGGGGCAGCCAGACCTGGTGGGCCTGCGTGCCCTGGCCGGTCATCTGCTCGACCATGACGCTGAGGACGGTGGTGCCCAGTTCCTCGCCGTCGCCGAAGTCGTCCGGCTCCGGCTCGGGTTCGGGCTCGGACGGCAGCTGCTCGGCCGGTACGGGGACGTAGCGGGCGGAGAACGGGCGGACGTTCATCGTGCCGCCGAGCGACAGGCTCCCGTTCTCCTCGCCGGTGCGGTAGGGACCGGACACGTAGGCGGCGCGGAAGCGCTTGAGCGTGGTGGTGTCGGTGCGCAGGTAGCCGTGGCCGGGGGCGCTCGGCAGGTGGTTGGCGTCGACGACGCCGATGGCGGTGCGGCTCTCCGACTCGGAGAACGTCCGCAGGCCGACGCGGTACGAGAGGTGGGCCTCCAGGCCGCGCAGCTTGCCCTCGTCCAGGCGTTGCGAGGCGAGCAGCAGGTGCAGGCCGAGGGAGCGGCCGAGGCGGCCTATCTGGACGAAGAGGTCGGCGAAGTCCGGCTTCTGGGCGAGCAGTTCGGAGAACTCGTCCACGACGATGAAGAGGCTGGGCAGCGGCGGGAGGTTCGCGCCGCGCTGCCTGGCGCGCTCGTAGTCGCGGACGGAGACGAGGTTGCCCGCGTCGCGCAGGACCTCCTGGCGGCGGTTCATCTCGCCGGACAGGGCCTCCCGCATGCGGTCCACGAGGGTGAGGTCGTCCTCCAGGTTGGTGATGACGGCGGCGACGTGCGGGAGTTCCGACATGCCGGCGAACGTCGCGCCGCCCTTGAAGTCGACCAGTACCAGGTTGAGCTGGTCGCTGGAGTGGGTGACGGCCATACCGAGGACGAGGGTGCGCAGCAGCTCGGACTTGCCGGAGCCGGTGGCGCCGACGAGCAGGCCGTGCGGGCCCATGCCGTTCTGCGCGGACTCCTTGATGTCCAGGTCGAGCAGGCTGCCCTCCGCGGTGACGCCGATGGGCACCTGGAGGCGGTCGCGCATGGGGCGCGGCCGCCACAGGACTTCGAGGTCGAGGTGGCCGGGGTCCTGGATGTTCAGCAGGGCGGGCAGGGTGTTGACGGCGGTGGTCAGGTCCTCGCTGTCACCGACGGCCGCGGCGGCGTCGGCGCGGAAGTGCGCGAGCTGCCCGGCGAGCGCGTCGGCCTCGGCGACGGACAGGGCGTCGGCCGAGCCGAGTGAGTCGGTCGTCTCGGCGGCCCGTACGGTCAGCGCGCCGTCGGCGGCGACCTCAAGGTGGACGCCGTGCGCCTCGGTGAGGGCGGTGGCGCGGCCGTCCACGTCCAGGACGGTCACGCCCTGGAGGCCGTTGGGGTCGAGCAGTGCCTCGCCGCCGGTGACCAGGCCGCCGTCGAGGACGACGAGGAGCTGCGGCAGGTCGGGGTCGGGCTCGGCGTGCCGGTTGAAGCGCGTGCGGCGGGTCAGCTCGGCGCCGAGCCAGTCCTCCAGGACGGCGAGGCTGGCGTGCATCATGCGGACCGGTCCTACGTGGTCCACCTCGTCGGGGTGGTGCGTGTGCGGCAGCCACTTGAGCCAGCCCCAGCGCGGGCCCTCGATGTCGGTGGTGCAGACGACGACCCGCAGGTCGCGCGGCGAGTGGAACGTGACGGCCTGGGCGAGCACGGCCCGGAACAGGGCGCGCGCGCCGTCCGGGTCGTCGCCCGCGTTCGTCACGGACATGGCGGCGAAGCGGCGCAGCGCGACCTGCACGGGCAGGTCGGGGACGATCGAGTACGCCTCGATGAAGCGCTTGAGCGCGACGGCGCACAGCGGGTCGAGGTCCTCGACGGGCGCGGAGTCGCCGGGGATCAGCGGGGTGGCGAGGTAGCGGGGTCCCGTGCCGACGCGGACGACGCCGAAGTCCGCGTCGTTCGAGCGGCGCTCCCACAGGCGGCGGCTGGCGGCGACGGACCACAGGGCGCCGGGGGGCGGCGAGTTCCACTGGAGCGCCTGGCGCTGCGCGGCGGCCGTGCGGCGGACGTCGGTGCGCGTGCGCTCCAGGTACCTGAGGTACTCGCGGCGTTCCTGGCGGGCCTGGGTCTTCGTGGAGCCGCGCTGGCGTATGACCGAGCCGATGACCATGGCGAGGCAGGAGACCAGGAACATGCTGCCGACGATGTAGCCGATCGGGCCGCGCCCCATCGTCAGCATGTAGAGGACGGAGCCGAGGCCGCTGAGCGCGGGCAGGGCGGTCATCCAGATGTTGCCGTCCTCGGGCTGCGGCAGTTCCGGTGGTGCCTTGAGGACGAGGTCCTGCTCCGGCACCGTCGGGCCCTGCGCGCGGGCGGGGCGCCGGAAGACGGTGGTCGGCGTCGTGACTGTCATACGGTCCTGGCTCTCCTGCTGGTGCAGCTATTGAGTACGGCGGCTGTAGACCTCGCCCCGGTAGGCGTTCTGCATCGCGTCCCGGTAGGAGTCGTACTCGTGCTCGATGCGTTCGATCGAACGGATCATGTCCGTCTCGTTGAGGTGGTCGTCGGTCGGGTCGGTCAGTGCGGTGCCGCCGAGGCCGTGGTGGTCGGCCTGTACGGCGGCCTCGGCGATGAGACGCCTCGGAATGGTGTCACCGTTCCTGAAGGCGGCGTTCTCCCCCTGCCAGTCGAGCGACGGCATGGTGGGCGGCAGCGAGTAGCGGAACCCGGTGGCCAGGCCGTACGTGCCGAGGACCACGCCCACCTTGCCGGGGAACGACGGGACCGCGTCCTTGATGATCGTACCGGCCGCCGCCATGCCCGCGACCAGCGCGGACTGGTTGCGGGCGCTGCTCCCCGGCTTGATGTCCTGGTCGAGTTCGGCGCGGTGCACGGCGCCCTCGACGCGGCCGATCGCGGCGAACGCGTCGTCCTGCCCCCGGCCCGTGGCGCCGTCCCTGACGAACGCGTTGTACGCCGTCTTCTCCTGCCAGGCGGCCACGCCCGTGCTGAACTCGTCCCTGACCGGCTTCTCCATGTCGGCGAGCAGCGCGTACAGGGCGGAGCTGTCGTCGTGGGACAGGTCGAACGAGTAGCGGTAGTCGTTGCCCAGCAGGTCGGGGTCGGTGACGTCGCCGGGGAAGTCGCCCGCGGCGAAGGCGCTGTGCTCGGACTCCGGCTTGGAGATCTGGTCCAGGTAGCGCAGCGCCGCGTCGGACACGGCGCTCTGGAGGGCGGTGTGGTCGGACGGGTGGCCGTTCGCCTTGCCGAGGATGTCGGCGGAGTGGTCGGGGGCGTCGGTGAACAGGTGGTAGGCGGCCTCGACGTAGGCGCGCGCCGCGTTGTCGTGGTGGTCGAGGTCCGGCGGGACGGTGGTGCCGCTGGTGATGAGGTCGGCCGCGCCGTCGCTGTCCTGCCAGGTGACACCGAGGAGGCCGCGGCGGAACGTGTCGTCGTTCAGCAGGTCGGCGGACAGGCCGCTGTTCAGGGACGCGTTGTGCAGCAGGTCGCTGCTGAACGTGTTGTGCACGCCCTCGGTGGCGCCCAGCGCGTACTGCACGTCGGTGCGCTGCCCGACGTCCAGCGCGGCCTGGGCGAGCGTGCGGCCGAACTCGTCGCCCGGCGGGACGGTGGCGGCGCCCATGAGGTCGCCGAAGGCGTTGAACCGCCGCAGCTCGTCGTCGAACGCGACGGGATACGACGGGTCGAACAGCACGCTGTCCTTGTGGTCCAGGACGAACGGGCGCAGCGCCTCGGGGATCGCGCCGGGCTCGGTCGCGGGGTTGTGGCCGCCGACGCGCCAGTCGAGCAGCATGTTCAGCCCGTTGGCGACGCGCTGGGCGGCGGAGTGCCCGGGGGTGGGGTGGTCGCCGTCGTCGTTCTGGCCCGCGAGGGCGCCGAGTGCGGCGAGGTCGTCGGCGGAGAGGCGGCTGTAGAACGCGTCGAGGTAGGCGCGTTCGGCCTCGGTCAGGGGGCGCGTCGAGTGCGGCGGGTCGTCGTAGACGCCGATGCCGATGGAGTCGAGCGTCTCGGTCCAGCGCAGCAGGGCGTCCGGGTCGGGCGGCTCGTGGCCCAGTGCGCCGGAGAGCTGGTCGGCGGCCCAGAGTGCCTGCTTCTCGCTGGTGAACAGGTCGAGGGGGCCGTCGGACAGGTCGTAGCCGAGGTCGCCCAGTTCGAGGCCGTAGTCGGCGAGCCGGTTGCGGTAGGCGCCGATGGCGTCGTGGATGCCGGCGTCCGTGTCGCGGGCGCTGTCGGCGCAGTCGGCGAGGTGCCGCTTCCTGATGTCGGCGGCGAGGCTGCCGGGCAGCTCGTAGACGTTCTGGAAGGCGGACCTGGAGACGGGGGCGAGGTGGAGCGTGGTGCCCTCGTGGGTCACGTCGAGCGTACCGACGCGGTTGTCCGTCACCAGCCCGGTCAGCGGCTTTCCGACGGCCGCGCGGAGGGCGGCCTCCCAGCCCTCCCATTCGTGGATCGCCGCGCTGATGTGGCGGGAGCGCGCCTCCTCCAGGCCGCCGTCGCCGAGGACCAGCTGCGTGACCTCCTCCTCGGCGCCGATGGCGTCGTTCATGGCGCGCACGACGTAGCCGACGACGCGGTCCATGTCCCGGCCGTTGCCCTGGAGTCCGCGCGCCGTCCCGTCGATGCGGCCGTCCGCGTCCACGAGGGAGGAGCCGTCGAGCGTGCCCGCGTCGGCGGCGACCTCGGTGGCGTGCCGGGCGAGGTCGCCCGCGCCGTCGGCCTCACCGGCGGCGCGCGCGTACACGAGGGCGGTGTCCGCCATCTCGTCCGGCTTGATCTCGGCGGAGAACTCCCGCTGCCGAGTCCACGGCTTCTTCTGCGCCACTTCCTCGACCTCGTCGCTGCTGAAGGAGAAGTCCGGCATCTCCGCCACCCCCATGGGGCACTGTCGCCCCTGTCGTCCGCGCGGTGCTGTGCGTGGATGATCTTGAGGGGGCCAGATGTGGCGGTTCCGGACTGGAAGTTAACCCGGACTGAAGGAAACTGGAAGGTCGCGGCGACCTTCCTGGCAGAACGGAAACCCCGGGTTCACCGGTGGTCACGGAACTGTGGCGCTGGGCGGTGCGCGCCGCGTACGGCGTACCGCCCGGCGGGAGACAGCGGTCCCCCGCCGGGCGGCGCGTCAGATGGCGTTGGCGACGGACGAGTCCACGGAGACCTCGTTCACGGAGACGCCCCTGGCCGTGGCCTGGGCCTCGATCTCCATCTCGTCACCCGTGTCGGCGACGTAGTGGTCGGACTCGGCCATGTTCTCCCGGCCCTCCGCCGCCTGGCCGGTGCCGCGGATGTGCTTCTCGCGCACGGAGAGCACCGCCGCGGGGAACTCGGTCGCCCCGGCGTAGCTGGCCGGGTTGACCTCGGCCAGGCGGAGGTAGCGCTGGCTGCTCTCCGCCGCGTCGGCGCTCTCCAAGCTGCCCCGGCCGCCTTCGCGGAAGCCGTCCGAGTCATAGCCCAGCGATTCAAAGCCGTTCACTGCTGTCTCCTCTTGCTATTCACCGAGCACACCCTTGGTGGCGGTCTTGTCCGTGGCCCAGACCGCGGGGTCCTCGATCAGCTCGGTGGGCTTGCCGTTCCGGGACTTCTCGTCCCTGTCGCGCTGCGTCTTGGTGTGGGCTCCGGCGGGGGGTGCCGTGGCACCGGCCCGTGCGCCCGCTCCGGCGGCACCGGCCCGTCCGGCCGCCGCCGACGACGCGCCCGCCGTACCGGCCGCTCCGGTCCGCGCCGCCGCCTGGGCCGCCGCGGCACCGGGCCGCCCGGCCAGACGGCTGCCCGCCGTCGCGTCACGGACACCGCTGCGCCACGTCGCCGCGGACTCGCGCAGGGCGGTGGCCCGCCCCGCCAGTCCTCCGCCGCGCCCGGCACCGCGTCCGCCGGCGCCGCGCCCGCCGCCACCGTGGGCCGCCGCTCCCGGCGGCATCATGCCGCCGCGTGCACCGCCCATGCCGACGGCACCGGCACGGCCGCCGCCCGCTCCGACGGCGCCGCCGCCGGGGAACCGGCCGGCGCCCGCCATACCGGGACGGGTCATCCCCGGACGGGTGCCCGAGCGGCCCGCCGCCGCCGCGCCGGGCGGCGGGGTGTACGGGCGGCCGCCCTGGGCGGCCTGGTGCATGGCGATCGAGTTGGCGACCCGCGCCTGCCGCCCCATGTTCTGGAGGGCCTGCTGGGTCATCTGCTGGCGGGCGGGACCGGAGTTGGCGATGCTCGGCGGCATCAGGCCCCCGTACCCGGCACTGATGCCACCGCCGTTGCCGATGACCACGGGGACCAGCGCGCCCGCGCCCACGAGCCCGGGGATGATCCCCCCGCTGCCCGCGACCGCGCCGGGACCGTTGCCCAGACCTTCGTAGCGGCCCGAGTAGTCGGTCTCGTCGCCCCAGCCCTTGCCGGTGATCGGGTCGATCCACTGGCCGGTGGAAGGGTCGAACTCCCGGCCGGTCGCCGGATCGACGAGGTGGCCGGTGCTGGGGCTCTGCACCCAGCCCGCGAAGTCACCGCCCTCGGGACCGACGACGCTGGAGCCGGGGTAGTCGCCCGGCCCGATCGTCGAGCCGTTCGGGGCGACGTACCCCGCCCGGCCCCCGCCGGACGCGCGCCCCGACCGGCCGCCACCGGCTGCTCCGCCGACGAAACCGGCCGCCGCGGCACCGGCGATCACGCCACCACCGCCACCGCCGCCACCACCACCGGCGGTCGGCGCGACCCCGTCACCCGCGCCGCCCTCGGGCGCGGGCGGCGGCTCCTCGCCGATGACCCGGCCGAACTCGTCGCTGAGGTTGTCGAGAACGGTGAGCGCCTGGTTCTTCAGCTGGGTCTTCTGTATCTCGGCGGCCTCGGCGGCGCGGATGACCCCCATGCCGACGTCGATCACACGGACGCGTTCCTCAAGGTTCTGCTCGACCTCGAAGAACTCGTCGTCGAGCTGGAGCGCCTTCTCCGCGGCGCGCGCGGAGTGGTCCGCCGCCTGCTGGAGCTGGTCGGCGATCCGCTGCGCGGCCTGGCCCGCGCCCTCTGCCCAGCCGCTCGCCGCGGAGATGCGGTCGGAGAGTTCGAGCAGGCCGACACCCTCCTCGGCGGCGGTGTCGCCGGCGGTGCCGGCGAGGGCACCGCCCTCCCTGCCCGCCGCCGCCGCGAGGGCGCGCCAGGCACCCGCGGCCGCCTGCATGTGGATGTAGCGGGCGCTCAGGATCTTGTTGATCGCGTCGTTGAACGCTGCATCAGGCGATGCCATGTCAGCCCGCTCCCCAGTACTCGCCGCCCGGCGGGTAGTACGGCACCGGCGGCAGGTCCTCCAGCACGGAGGGGTGTGCCGCCTCCATGCTCCAGTCGAATTCGTTGAGATCGCGCACATCGACCTTGGACAAGGTCTGGCGCGACGCCTCGTCCGTGTCGAGGCCGATCCGCGCCGCGTTGGCGGCGCTCGTCTTGATGTCCTCCACGGTGACGCCGGCCCGCTCCAGCTCGCGGAGCATGGAGAGGGCCGCCGTCTCCAGCGCCGCGGCCGCCCGTTCGGCGTTCGGCACCGAACCGAACATCTCGCGGGCGGACGCGATCTGGGCAAAGCTCTGTTTCATGGACGCGAGACCATCGCGTCTGCCCGTGCCGTCCTCGGCGCCGTTGAAGCCGCCGATGTTCAACGTACCCATGGTCAGCGCTTCCCCTCGTGGGTATCAGGCGCCGCCCGCGGCAGCGCGTCGCATCCGGCCGCCGCCTTCCTGGCCGATGCTGGCGACGCGGTTCATGGCGTTCTGCTGATCGACGACGCTCTCGTCGAAGAGCCCGGCCTTCTGGCGGAACTCGGCGTCACGGGCTTGCAGCAGCGGGCCGACCTGCGGGTCGACCGAGCCGTTGTCCACGAGATGCTGGATGCCGCTGCGGACGCTCTCCCAGATGCGCTCCGACTCCTCGCGCTGGGCCCTCGCCATGTTGCCGAGTCCGTCGAAGCCCGACGTCTTGTACTCGATCACGGTTTCACCTTTCTTGGGCATGTGCGGCCGCGTCGGGGCGCGGCACGCGTGCTCGGGGTCAGATACCGGCGACGACGCCGGCGTCGGGGGAGATCGCGTTGATGTTGACGCCGTTCACGACGCCCTGGGACTGGAGGTCGGTCTCCTCGGCCTCCGTGATGACGATGCCGAAGTCGGTTTCCAGCTGCTCCAGGATGGCCTTCAGCGCGTCACCGGACTTGCCGAGGTCCCCGTAGTTCTCCACGGCCTGACCGGTGCCGGAGCCCCGGTAGGCTTCGTGGACCATGCTGCCCATGCCGGCGATCTGGCGGGCCGCCGTACCCATGTCGCGGTAGGCGGTCTGGAGGATGCCCTTGATCACCCGTGCGTCATCCGGATCGAGCTTGATCGTCTCGAACTCCATGCCTGTGCCTCACAGTCTCACTCGGCTTCCGGCGGCGGTCCACCCAGACATACGCCGCCGTATGTTGCTGACATGATTCACCACTTTCGGCGTCCGCGCAGCGGCCGGTGTGTATCAGTTCGGTAAGAAAACCGGGAACAGGAGGTCGGAATGGATCGGAAGGGACCTAGACCCGCGCGTACTTCTCGTCGATGCGGACGCGAAGGTGGCTGTTCTCCCTCGTGTTGAGGTTCTCCAGGATCGCCCGCGCCTGCATCTCCTGTGCTCGGGCGGCCTCCTCCCGTCCCAGACCGCGCAACGCGGTGGCGAGCCATGTGCGTTGCGTTGCGACCACGAACGGATCGAACGGTTGCTCCGCCGCGTGGCTCAACGCCCGTCCGGCCCAGCGGGCCGCTTCCTCGAATTCCCGCATCTCCAGGTGGTATTCGGCCAGCACGCCCGCCGCGATGGTCATTTCGTAAGGCAGCGTGAGCGAACCGTAGTTGTTCATCAATAAACGGTATGCCTCCGCGTGGTGCCCGAGGTGCAGGTGGCAGCGCGCGAGGTTGTTGACCACCTGCGGGCGCAGTCCCGGCAGCCCGGCCGCCCGCGCCTCGGCCAGGGCGCGTTCGGCCGCGTCCACGGCCTCGTCGAGACGGCCCGCCGACCCCAGGCAGGGCACCAGGTTGGTCATCACCGCGATGGCGTCGGCCCGTTCGCCGCACTCCTGGAAGAGCGCGATGCTGCGCCGCAGCAGCTCGGCGCCCTTCAGCCCCTCGCCGCGCTGCCCGGCGGCCTTGCCGAGCTGCCCGTACGCGACGGCCCGCGCGTACGTGTCGCCGCGCCGCGCGGCCACCCGCAGCACCACCTCGCACAGCCGCCGCTGCGCCCGCCAGCTCAGCCGCATGCCGAAGTACGTCTCCAGTGCGGACACCGCCTCCAGCGCGAAGTCCGACAGCGGGCGCCCGCTCAGCGCCGTCCCCTCGTCGTACTCCGGCTCCGACAGCTGCTCGGCCAGCGACAGGACATCCTCCAGCACCGCGTCGGCCCAGGGCAGCGACTCGTCCACGTCGGTGAAGAGCTGCCCGCTCGGGAACCGCCCCGCCCCGGCGCGGTAGCGCGCCCGGTAGCGGTCGGACAGGGCGAGCGGCGTGTTGACGCGGTGGAGCGAGCCGAGGTACCAGCGGGCCAGGCCGGTGAGTCCGGCGAGGGCGCGTTCCGCGGGGAGCCCGGCGGCCTGCCAGACGGACGCGGAGCGCACGAGGTCGTGCAGCGTGTACGCGCCGGGGCGCGGGCTGCTCGCTATCCGCGCGTCGGTCAGGCGGTCGAGCGCCTCCCTGGCCTCGCGCGCCGTGCTGCCGGTGAGCGCGGCGACCGAGCCGGGGCAGAACGTGCGGATGGCGGTGGCGCCCAGCAGCGGGAAGATGGCGGCGGCACGGCGGTCCTGCGGCTCGCGGCCCGAGGCGAGCTGCTCGATGCTGACCATCAGGCTGGCGCGGAGGTCCACGTCGTCGGCGGTCAGTTCGTCGGTGCGGCGGCGTTCGTCGCGCAGCAGGGCCGTCCAGTCGGCGACGCGCCAGTCGGGGCGGGCGGACATGCGGCCCGCGATGATGCGCAGGGCGAGCGGCAGGTGGCCGCAGAGGGCGGCGAGCGCGGCCCACTCGGCGTCGTCGCCCCGGTCGGCGGGCACTCCGGCGGCGGCCTGGAGGAACGTGACGGCGTCGGCCGTGGTCAGCGTGTCCAGGTGGACGTGGTGGCCGCCGCCGAGGCCGGTGAGCGTGGTCCTGCTGGTGACGACGGCGGCGCTGCCCGCCTCGGCGGGGAGGAGGGGCGCGACCTGGGCGGCGTCCAGGGCGTTGTCCAGCAGCAGGAGGACGCGGCGGCCTGCGAGGCGTTCGCGGTAGTACGCCCCGGCCGCGCGCGGGTCCTGCGGCATGTCCTTGCCGGGCGCGCCGAGCGAGGCGAGGAGGAGGCGGTGTGCCTCGGTGACGTCGAGCGGCGGGTTGCGCGGGTCGGCGCCGCGCAGGTCGATGTAGACGAGGCCGTCGGGGAAGTGTCCGGCGACCTCGCGCGCGGCGCGGACGGCGAAGGTCGACTTGCCGACTCCGCCGGGTCCGTCGACCAGGCAGACGGCGGGTGCGTCGAGTGCCTCGGTCAGCAGGCGGCGCGCCCGCGCCAGTTCCCCGGCGCGGGCGACGAAGGTGGCGATGCCGGGCGGGAATCCGGCGGTGGCGGTGGCTCTGCGGCGGCCGGCGGCCCGTGCCTTCTCGCGCTGCTCGACGGCGGCGAGGCGCAGTCCGTGCAGGGTGGCGCGGTCGTGGTCGTGGGCGGCCCGGTCGGGCAGGCCGCCCAGGGGTGTGCCGCGCCACAGGCCGAGGGCGCGGTCCACGGCCGCCGCCGCGCGGTCCGGGTCCTCGGCGGCGAGGGCGCGGGCGTGTGCCAGGGCGTCGCGGAGGCGGCCTATGTCGGTCTCGCGCGGCTCGGCGCGCAGGGCGTAGCCGCCGGGGACGGTGACGACGCGGCCCGGGGGCAGGGCGCGCCTGAGGCGGGCGACGGCGCCGCGTACGGCCGCCGCGGCGGTGCGCGGGGGACGTTCCGCCCAGAGGCGTGCGGCGAGTTCGCCGACGCTCACGGGCGCGCCCGGCCGCAGCGCGAGCGCGGCGAGCACGGTGCGTTGCGCGGGGGCGGTCAGGGCCACGGGGGAGCCGTCGTCGCCGAACACCTCGACCGGACCGAGCAGCCGTACGTCCAAGGGGGACCCCTCACCGACGCGGGACACAGAACGGGACCGGACGCGGGCACGCCCCACCCCGGGACCCGCGTTCACCGCGCCCGCACCTCGTGCCCTCACTGTACTTCCGCGCCCGGCGCGCGGAAGCGGCGGGAGCGGCCGCCATGGACGTCTTTTGCCGACAACTTCCGTGTGTGGCTGGACAGTTACAGGAAGATGTGCGGATCGGGAGCCCGTTCCGTACAACCTTTCCCGCCGCCGGTGCGTCCGGCGGCCGGCGGGCGGACCAGGACACGGTCCCGTGCATTTCCGGTCACAGGCGCGCCCCCGCGCGGTCAATCCCGGTCGGGACGCTTGAGGCCCCGGCGCGGCGTGGCACGTATCGGGTAACGGCTCGATCCGAAGGGACCGCCATGCGCGACGTCAGCCTTCCCGCCGCCCCCTCCCCCCGCCGGCGCCGTGCGGCCGTACGGGCGCTGCTCGCCGTCACGGCCGCCGCCGCGGCGCTGCTGCCCGGCGCGCCGCCCGCCGCGCCCGTTCCCGTTCCCGTTCCCGTTCCCGCCGTGGACCTGCCGACGACGCCGCTCGACTCGCTCGGCGCGATCCACACGCCGGAGGCCACCACGTTCCGCATCTGGTCCCCCGACAGCGCCGACGTGGCGGTGGAGGTGGGCGGCGGCACGCACGCCCTCGCGCCCGTGGAGCTGGACGGCTACAGCGACGTGTACGAGGCGGTGGTGGAGGGCGATCTGCACGACGAGCCGTACCAGTTCACGGTGGCGGGCCGCGACGTGCGCGACCCGTACGCCCAGATGGTCCGGCCGGGGACGACCGAGGGCGTCGTGGTGAACGCGGCGGCCGTCCAGCCCACCGGCGGCTGGGCCGCCACTCCGCCGCAGGAGAACCCCGAGGACGCGGTGGTGTACGAGCTGAGCGTCCGCGACTTCACCATCGACCCCAGCTCGGGCGTGCGGGAGGAGCTGCGCGGCACGTTCGGCGGGCTCACCGAGACCGGCACGCGGAACGGGGGCCTGACGACCGGCATCGACCACCTGAAGGAGCTGGGCGTCACGCACGTCCAGCTCATGCCGTCCTACGACTTCGGGACGCCGGTCCCCAACTGGGGCTACGACCCGGTGAACTACAACGTGCCGGAGGAGCAGTACTCGCGCTTCACCGGCGCCGAGGACCGCGTCCGCGAGTTCAAGGACATGGTGAACGCGTTCCACCGGAACGGCATCCGCGTGCTGATG